>JAUHYL010000036.1 GCA_030426545.1 Gammaproteobacteria bacterium | reverse complement strand
CCTGCCGGGCCCGGGGTAGCAGAGCGAGTATCTTAGCCTTCCGAGCCCTGCTACCCCGGGCCCGGCAGGCCCACACCACAATCGGCCGCCCAGCCCCAACCAAACCCCAAGGATCACCAAAAACACCCAAGGCTTTTTTACAAGCCAGCTGTCATGCCATTTGCCCGTTCCCCAAAGGCTGGATATAGTGAATTCGCCGCGACCACCGGAACTCGATACAGAGCCCGCCAATGTACCCAGCCGTGCACGCCAAAGCGACGCCGAACAAGCCCGCGGTGATAATGGGAGGCGGGGAGTGCGTCAGTTACCTGCAACTCGATCAACGTTCCAATCAATGCGCACAACTCTTTGCGAGCCTCGGCCTGCAACCCGGCGATGCCGTCGCGTTTTTTATGCAGAACTGCCCCGCTTATTTTTACGCCGCCTGGGGCGCACAACGCTCCGGTCTTTATTACACGCCGATCTCCACCCACCTCAGTACCGACGAGGTGCGCTATATCCTGGAGAATTGCGAAGCGCAGGTCGTTGTCGTGTCACAGTCCCTGGCCGAGCGCGTGCAGGCGATACAGCCAGCGTTGCCCGGGGTGCGTGCCTGGTTCAGTGCGGGCGGTCAGAGCAACGGGTTTGCAGCATTTGAAGAAGCGCTGCATAGCATGAGCGTCGAGCCCATCCCGCGTGAACTGGAAGGCTGCGAGATGTTGTATTCCTCCGGCACCACCGGCTACCCGAAAGGTATCAAGAATCCCAACCCCGAGCGCGAGATCGGCACACCGGGGCTTTTTGTGCAGGGAATACTGGCCACCTTTGGCGTCGATGAAAATACCGTGTACCTGTCTCCCGCGCCCCTGTATCACTCCGCGCCGCTGCGCTTTTGCATGGTGATGCATCGCGTGGGCGCGACGGCGGTGGTGATGGAACAGTTTGAACCCGAGCAGGCACTGCGCCTGATTGAAGCGCACCGGGTAACGCTTAGCCAGTGGGTGCCCACCATGTTTGTGCGACTGTTGAAAATGCCCGTAGAGAAACGCACAGCCTACGACTTGTCCAGCCACCGGCTGGCGGCGCACAGCGCCGCGCCGTGTCCGGTGCAGGTGAAAGAACAGATGATCGACTGGTGGGGCCCGATACTGCTCGAATTCTACGGCGCGACAGAGGGACATGGCGGCACCCAGATCACCTCCCGGGAGTGGCTCGCTCACCGCGGCTCCGTGGGCAGGCCCAGCTTCGGCGCCGTGCATATCCTGGACGATGACGGCGGCGAGTTGCCGCCGGGTGAGATTGGGCGAGTGTATTTTTCCGGCGGCGCACCGTTCGAATACCACAAGAGCGATGACAATACGCGTGCGTCACGCCGGGCGGATAAAGCGACCGTGGGTGATATCGGTTACGTGGATGAGGAGGGCTATCTCTACCTCACTGATCGCAGCGCAAACATGATTATTTCCGGCGGAGTGAACATCTATCCGCAGGAGACAGAAAACGTACTTATCATGCACCCGGCCGTGGCCGATGTGGCGGTAATCGGTGTTCCGCATGAGGAGATGGGTGAAGCGGTGAAAGCGGTGGTGCAACCCGAGGATTTCGACACGGCAGACGCACAGTTGGCGCAGGCGCTCATCGCCTACTGCCGCGAGCACCTGTCGCACGTGAAGTGTCCGCGCAGCATTGACTTCGAAAAGCAGCTACCGCGCTCGGATGCAGGCAAATTGTTCAAGCGGCGTATTCGCGAGCGCTACTGGCAGGGGCGCGACAGCGCAATTATTTAGGGTACTTATCCGTTATGGCAACGCATACGAAAGCGCTGTTCGATCTCTCGGGGCTGACCGCGCTGGTCACTGGAGGTGGCCACGGTATCGGCAGGCATCTCAGTCTGGGTCTGGCAGAGGCGGGCGCGGCGGTCTTGGTTGTCGGGCGCAAGCCAGGGCCGCTTGCCGAAACCGTGGCGAGCATCGAGTCTGCCGGCGGTACTGCGTGGGCAGAGCAGGCGGACGTGGCAGATCTCTGTGCGATTGACGCGCTGGTGGCGCAGTCACAGGCGCGTTGTGGTGGCGTGGATATTCTGGTGAACAATGCCGGTATGGTGTGGGCCGCCCCGACGCTGGACTACCCCATGGCCGGTTGGGACAAGGTGTTCAATCTCAATGTGCGCGGTCTGTTTTATCTTTCGCAGCAAATCGCACTGGGTATGCGCGAGCGCGGCGGCGGCAGCATTATCAATATTTCATCCATCTCCGCATGGCGCTGTGCGCCGGACGAACGTGAGCCGGTGGTTGCTTACAACGCCAGCAAGGGCGCTGTGGTAACGCTGACCCGTGACATGGCGGTTAAACTCGCCGGCGAC
This sequence comes from Gammaproteobacteria bacterium, assembly GCA_030426545.1. Classification (GTDB taxonomy): domain Bacteria; phylum Pseudomonadota; class Gammaproteobacteria; order Pseudomonadales; family Halieaceae; genus Marimicrobium. The sequence goes on along the minus strand of JAUHYL010000036.1, from coordinate 38,576 downwards.
AATATTCGCGTTAACGGCATTGCACCCGGCCCTTTCCTGACAGACATGATGAATCACGTGCGGCACGATGAGCAAAAGCTGCGGGCCTTCGAAAGCGGCATCCCGCAGCAACGCTGTGGCACCGAGGATGACATCAAGGGCGTGGTCGTGTTTCTGGCGAGTCGTGCCAGTGCGTTCGTCGCGGGCCAGACGCTGGCCGTGGATGGTGGTTGGTTGTGTACCTGAACGCTGGCTAGCGCCAGGTGCAGCCGATGATGGCGATGGTGAACGTGGCAGGCAGGCGGCTGGGCCGGCTGGTTTTCTTGAAAGAAGGCGGGGTTGAACGGCCGACGAGTTTTGCGACCTGAGGTCCGGGCAGATATTGCAGCTGTGACAAATCCTTATCGGATTTGGATACCCGCCGCTGGGTAAGCTCCGTGCCACCCAGGCTTACACCGCAGTGTAAGCTCGGACCGTCGCCAGCCAGTACCTGCGCTGGCGCGATCAAGGATCCCAGAATCAGGGTTATCGCCAGGTATTTCACTCGTACCACCGACCGTTCCGCCCCATAAATTGGCTGCTTCCCGTCCTGTTGTTATGCCGGCGTTTATAGCGCCGGGGGTTCGTTCCTGAACCCGTGTAGGAGAGCAGTCAGGGACAAATTAGCCCTAATCCGAGTGATATGCACTAATAGAATGTATATATAATTTACATATGCCTATAGGTTATGGCGCGCTATTCGATCTGAGGATGACCCCGGCGCCATGAGAGCGGTACTTAACGCGGCAGGCCCAGGCAGCGCTCGCCAATGATATTGCGCATGACTTCGGAGGTGCCTCCCCCCAGGGTGTTGGCGAAGGAGCCCAGAAAAGCTCGCGGCCAGCGCCCTGCCAGCTCATCCAGCGCGGTACGGTCCGGCCCCAGGATATCCAGTGCCAGCGCCGTGATGCGTTTGTAGAGCTCCGACTGAAACAGCTTCAGCATTGAGCCCTCCGGGCCGGGCATGGCCAGGCGCTCGTTGCGTGATATACCCAGCAGCGTCATTGCTAGCAGCGAGCGGATTTCCGCGCGCAGCGTAGCCAGCTGATAGGCGATGTGGTCATCTTCGATGGCGTAGCGCCCGTCCTCCAGGCGACGGGTTTTGGCTAGCTCTATGAGCGCTTCTATGGTGTTCTGGGTTTCGATCTGCGATGGCATGAACGCGGTACCGCGTTCAAAGGACAGCTGTGCCATGCTGACTTTCCAGCCGTTGTTCAAGCCGCCCACCACGTTTTGCAGTGGAATGCGCACCTGGTCGTAAAACACCTCGTGCAGATCCGTACCGCCGGCCATATCGCGAATGGGACGAATGTCCATGCCGGGGTTGTCCATGCGATTGATCACCCAGGTAATGCCCTGGTGCCTGGGCGCATCCGGGTCAGTTCGCACCAGTAGCTGCTGCCAATCGGCGAAGCGCGCCCAGCTGGTCCAGATCTTGGAGCCGGTGACAATCATCTCGTCACCCTCGATCACGGCACGCGTTTTCAGCGAGGCGAGATCCGATCCCGCGCCCGGTTCCGAAAAACCCTGGCACCAGATGACTTCGCCCTTGAGGATGGGCGGCAGGTAGGTGGCTTTCTGCGCCTCGTCACCGCAGGCAATGATCGTTGGCCCTGCGAGGTTGAGTCCGTTGAAGCGATAGTGATCACCGGGCGCGCCACAGCGCGAGTACTCCATCAGAAAAATAAGTTGCTGAAACGTATCCAGGCCCTGGCCGCCGTATTCTTTTGGCCAGTTGATGCCCGCCCAACCGCCCCGGTACAGCGTTTGTTGCCAGGCGAGATCGAAGGCGCGCCCCTCGGCACCATCCGGTGGACGCTTCTCGGCCGGGACATTGTCATGCAGCCAGTCGCGAACGCGCTCGCGAAATTCGACTTGCTCTGGGCTGAAATCAAGGTTCATTGCGAGAGTTTCCTAATCCGGCCGCGGCTGGGCAAGCAGGTCGCGCAAATGCTGGCGCTCGCCACCAAACAAGCCCGCCAGTACCTGAGCGCGCTTCACGAACAGGTGGATGTCCATCTCCTGCGTGTAACCCATGCCGCCGTGGATCTGCACGGCAGTATTGGCATTGAGCTGCGCGTAGTTCACGGCGAGCGCCTTGCAGGTGTGTACGTCAAAACGGCCGCTGTCATCCCCCTGTGCGAGTTTTACGCTGGCGTAGTACAGCATGGCGCGCAGCGACTCGCAGCGAATCGCCATGTCGGCACAATAGTGTTTGATCGCCTGAAAGCTGCCGATGGGTTTACCGTATTGCTCGCGCTCCTTTGCGTAGTCCACCGATCGCTGCAGGGTTGCCTCGGCAATGCCCAGCAGCAGCGCGGCGCAGAGCAGCGCACCGCGATGGTATAGATCGTCCTGCGCCGTGGCGATGAACGCGCTGGCCTCGATGGCGTCGGCTGCAAACGTTGCCGCGCTCAGTGTGGGGTCGATACAGCTAACGGGTGTCAGTGATTTCAGTGCCGACAGGCTTACCAGCGCGGCGCCGCCGGTGTTGCACATAAGTGCGAAGTCCGCATCCCCGGCCTCGTAAAGCATAAACTCACCGCTGACGACGTCGCCGATGCTCGCACTGGTCGACGTGCGAGGTACGGCCGCTGCTATTTTGCAGTGTCCGGACAGAATAGTGCCCGTCACCCTGCCCATTTCGGCCGCGTCGCCTCGCGTACTGCCGGCCGCCGCGATGCGTGCGCCCAGTACGCTGCACAGGATACTGGGCGGCAGCAGCGCACGGCCGAGTTCGACAAACAGCAGTGCTTCTTCGCAGAGGCCGTAACCGACACCGCCCCAGGCTTCTTCCAGACCGATACCGATCCAGCCCAGTTCGGCGATGCGCGTCAGGTGCTCGCGGGTAATTCGCGATTCACCCTCGGCCAGTTGCAGAGCGTCAGCCAGCGGAAACTCACCCTCGAGAAAGTGCCGAGCTGCGTCGACAATCTGTTGTTGTTCCTGGCTTGGCAGTAGGTCCATAGTTGCGAGATAGTATAGTAAGACAGGTGTCTTGATAAAGAAGGGGTGGCGAACACCTCTTGCAACAGAGTGCTAACAAGGCGCGGGCTCGCGAATGGGCAGCAGCGCTAACCGACAGGCCGGGACAGAATACCGAATGACCCTGAAAATCGGCACCTCCATCGGCATGCTGAACCCGCGCCATTTTTTGAACGTGGCGCTGGCGGCAGAACGCTGCGGTTACGAATCCCTGTGGATGCCGGAGCACCTGATCTTCCCGGAAGCGATGGGCGGTTCACCCTTTACCGAGATGGAACATCCGCCCGTGCCGCCGCAGACCCCGCTGTTTGATGTCTTTGCCTACCTGTCGTTTCTCGCCGCAAAAACCTCGCGTATCCGCCTGGGGACCAACGTCTACCTGCTGGGACTGCGACACCCCTTTATAGCAGCGCGCGCTGTGCAAACGCTGGATATTGTGTCTGGCGGCCGCGCCGAAATCGGGGTGGGTGCGGGTTGGCTGCGCACCGAGTGGCGTGCCACCGGCCTGGACCCGGCGACGCGGGGAAGAAGGCTGGATGAAGCCCTGGCCGTGTGCAAACGCCTGTGGACAGAAGCCAATGTTCAACACGCGGGGGAGTTCTATGCCTTCGATTCGGTGCGCTTTGAACCCAAACCGGTGCAGCGCCCCCATCCGCCGATACACGTGGGTGGAGAATCTGATGCCGCGTTCCGCCGCGTCGCCCGCCATGCCCAGGGCTGGTATGGCATCGGTTACACGCCCGAAAGCATCGAACCGGTGCTTGCGCGCCTGCGCATAGCACTGCGCGCTGAGAATCGCGACCTCGAGGATATCGAGGTCATCACCGGGGGCGCCGCCCGTGATCGGGAGGAACTTGCGCGCTGGGAGGCAGTGGGCGTGACGCGCCTGGTGGTAACACCCTGGGAGCGTGGCAGCGAAGCGGTCGCCGGGCTGGAACGATTCGCCGAAATGGCAGAGCTGCAATAGTGCAGCCTGCGGCAGCGCGTCTCAGTACCCGGTAAAGTTCGGATCGCGCTTTTCGGCAAAGGCGCTGACCGCCTCCTGCATGTCCTGTGTATGCGCCGACAGGTGCTCCGCAGCGACAGAAAAGTTAAGCGTGTTGTTGATTGCCTGCTGGATACCCTGGTTGATGGCCATCTTGGTCCAGCGTATTGCCGCGATGGGGCCACTGGCCAGGCCGCGCGCAAACGCCACGGCTTCGTCCAGCACCGCGTCATCTGCGACACAGTGGTTAACCAGGCCCATCTCCGCTGCCCGGGGGCCGGGCACCAGTGTGCCGGACATGAGCAGTTCCTTGGCGCGATGCGGGCCTATTAGCAGCGGCCAGATCACCGCGCCGCCATCACCGGCGACCAATCCCATCTTGACGTGGGTGTCGCCAATGCGGGCGCTGTCCGCCATGTAAATCACGTCGCACAGCAGCGCGAGTGTAGCGCCCAGGCCCGCCGCTGTGCCGTTCACCGCGGCGATCACGGGTGCTTCGCAGTTGACCATTTCCTGCACCAGGTAACGTGTGCCGCGCAGTTGATCGACAGGGCGGTCATCCTCGTTGCCGAAGCCCTTCACGTCACCACCGGCACAGAAGGACTTGCCCTTACCCGTGAGAACGATAGCGCCCACCGTCTTGTCGTGGGCGAGGTCGCGGAAGATCCTTTCCAGGCCGACATGCAGAGCGTGGTTGACGGCATTGTGCACCTCGGGTCGATCCAGCGTGACGATAGCAACACGATCTTCGATACGGACGGTGAGGTGGTGACGCTCGGCGTAGTGTGAGTAATCCAAGATGGCTCTCCTGTGGGTCGAACACGAAAATTGGGGTGTCGCCTGAAGCCACAGTGTAGCAAGTTCCTGCACACGCACCGCACTGCCGTATGCTCGCCACGTTGTGCTGCCGACCTGGCTGCCGTGTGTGCTTTGATGCCGGCGAACACCCGCGCAATCGGCAGTGAACGCCTTTTACATGACGCTCGCCTTGTAAAACCTGTGACGGGCATCCATACTTTTTCGGTCCATAGTCCAGGGTGGGTAGCGATGACAGATGTAATGAAAGGTGTGCGCGTGCTGGAGGTGGCTGAGCACATGTTCGTACCGGCGGCCTCTGCAATTCTCTCCGACTGGGGCGCCGACGTGATCAAGGTGGAGCATCACGAGCGCGGTGACGCCATGCGTGGCCTCGGTAGCACCGGGGTGCTGGATTTGAGCGGCGGGGTACACGTGCTCAATGAGCACGCCAATCGCGGCAAACGTTCCATCGGCCTGGACCTCGCCAGCGAGGAGGGTGTGGCAGTGCTCTACGAGCTGGCCAAAACCTGTGACGTTTTTCTCGCCAACAAGTTGCCCATGGTGCTGGAAAAACTGCGTATCGATATCGCCGATATCCGCGCACACAATCCCGATATCATCTATGTGCGCGGTACCGCTTCGGGCCCCAGGGGGCCGGACGGCAACAAGGGCGGCTACGACATGACCAGCTTCTGGTGCCGTAGCGGCTGTGCGCAAAGCGTCAGCCCGCCCGGCATGGGATTTGTGCTGCCGCAGCCTGGCCCCGGCTTCGGCGATTCTATCGGCGGTATGACGATTGCCGGTGGTATTGCCGCGGCGCTGTTCAAGCGCGAGCGCACGGGGGAGACCTCGGTGGTGGATGTGTCCCTGTTGGCGGCGGGCGTGTGGTCCATTGGTCCCGCCATCGCCCTGTCGGCGCAGAGCGGCAAGCCGTGGATGCTCGGCGCCGGGGCCAGCACAGGTTCCAGCAACCCCCTGACCGGTTTGTACCAGACCTCTGACGAGCGCTTCATCTCCCTGGTGATGTTGCAGGGCTTCAAGTACTGGCCCGATTTCTGTCGCCATCTCGGGCGCGAGGAACTGATCGACGACGAGCGTTTCAATTCCCATGAAAACCTGTCGGCCAATGCCGGGGCAGCGGGGGACATCATTCGCCAGGAGATCGCCAAACGCACGCTGGCCCAGTGGACGGAAACGTTTCAAACGCTGCAGGGACAATGGGCGCCGGTACAGAACACCGTTGAGGTTGCCTCAGACGCCCAGGTGCAGGCGAACGGCTATATCACCTCAAGCGCCACGCGCGAGGGAACAGCATTTGACCTCGTGGCCACCCCGGTGCAGTTCGATGGCACGCCGGCAACCACGCGCCGGGCGCCCGAGTTTAATGAGCATTGCGACGAGATCCTGGCCGAGGCCGGCATTGACGTTGAGCGGATGATCGAGCTGAAAGTGGCCGGGGTGGTGGCCTGACGCCGCTACTCGCGTGTCCGGCGCTTGCAAAATCTGACGACCCGTCAGATACTCGCTGACACAGAGTTTACGGCGGCGCGGTTTGCTGTCCTGATGCAAGGAGACTAGCCCATGCAAATGGAAGACATGATCCTGGTAAGCGTCGATGACCACGTGGTGGAGCCGCCGGATATGTTCAGGCATCACCTGACCGAGGAATATAAAAACAGGGCGCCGAAGGTCACGCGCCTGCCCAGCGGGTGTGACGTGTGGGAGTTCAACGGCCAGAAGCTGCCGAACATTGGGCTCAACGCGGTGGTGGGGCGCGTGCCCGAAGAGTACGGGGTAGAGCCGACATCCTACGATCAGCTCCGCAAGGGCTGTTACGACGTCGATGCACGCGTGGCGGATATGAACGCCAACGGCGTACTCGGATCGATCTGTTTTCCGTCGTTTCCCGGTTTCGTCGGCCAGCTGTGGAATGGCTGTGAGGACAAGACCCTGGCGCGGGTGATGTTGCAGGCCTACAACGACTGGCACATCGACGAGTGGGCAGGGAGCCACCCCGATCGATTTATTCCGCTGGCCATGCCGGCGATCTGGGATCCGCAGGCCATGGCCGACGAGGTGCGTCGCGTGGCGAAAAAGGGCTGCCGCGCGGTCAGTTTTACCGAGAACCCGGACAAGCTCGGCCTGCCCAGTCTGCACAGTGAGTACTGGGAGCCGTTCTGGCAGGCCTGTGTCGATGAGGGCATGGTCATCCTGATCCACATCGGCTCAGGCGGCGGCATGATTTTTACCACCATGGATGCGCCGGTGGAGGTAATGATCAGTACCACCCCGATCAGCATCGTCAATCTTGCCGCTGACCTGCTGTTTTCCACGATCTTGCGCCGCTATCCCACGCTGAAGTTTGCGCTCTCTGAGGGTGGTATTGGCTGGGTGCCTTACTTCCTGGAGCGGGCGGACTATACCTACCAGCATCACCGCGCCTGGACGCACCAGAATTTCGCAGACAAGCTGCCCAGCGAGGTGTTTCGCGAGCATATTCTGAATTGCTTTATCGACGACAAGGCGGGTGTGCGCAATCGCGACCTGGTGGGCGTGGAAACGATACTGTGGGAGTGCGACTACCCGCACTCGGATACGACCTGGCCGCGCTCGCCGGAGGTCCTGTGGGAGAGCCTCGATGGCGTGCCCGGTGACGAGATCGACCAGATGACGCACGGCAACGCCATGCGCGAATTCGGCTGGGATTTTACGGCGGCAAGGCCGCGCGAAAAATGCACGGTTGCGGCGCTGCGTGCGGAAGGGAAGGACGTCGATCTCACGTTGATGCAGGGGATGGGCGGTACCGCCGCCCACGATGATGGCGATCGCATCGTTACCGCCGGCGATATCGTGCAGCAGCTGGCCGATGCCTTTGTCGAATAGGCGCTCACCCTGCACGGCGCGGTATTTGACCGTGAAGATGATGTGTAGTTTTCCAGGTGCAGCGCAGAGCCGGCTGAAGGTGTCCGGCAGGTGACGTCCCGTTCCGAACCCATCGCCGATCTCAGCGGTCGGCCACTGGGGCAGCGCGCGCTGCACAAGCGCCGGCTTATCCTCGATGCCACCCGGGATTTGTTGTCACAGCGTGGTCTGCGGGAATTACGCGTGGCCGATATTGCCCGCGCGGTGCCGACGTCACCGGCAAGCTTCTACCAGTATTTTTCCGATGTCGAAGACGCGGTGCTGCAATTGGCGCAGGAGGCGAATGCGCCGCTGCCCGATCTGCTGGCACTCTTTGAGGGCGACTGGCGCGGCGCCGAAGGGCGTCGACGTGCGCGCGCGGTGGTCGAGTTTTTTATGCACTACTGGGACAGACACGGACCGACTCTGCGGGTTCGCAACCTGGCGGCCGACGAGGGCGATCAGCGCTTCATGGAGCTGCGCGGCAGGGCGATGCTGCCGATATTGTCGGCGATGGAAGCGCTGATGCAGCGCAGCGGGGCGGTGCAGAAAAACTCTGGATTACATCCGCCGGCGGCGGCACTGGCCATGAGTGCGATACTCGATCGCCTTGCTGCCTACCACCGCGTGATGGAAAGTGACGCGATGTCCCATGACGATCTTGTGGATACCACCGCGCGAATTCTCTACCACACACTCACCGGGAAATAGGGCGCAACGGACGCCGGACACGATTGTGTGCATTCGGATGAGCGAGAAGCTGCTAACCGGCGCCAGCGTTGCCGCTGCCACCCGTCCCCCGGATCAGCGCATCTCCAGGCTGTGCTGCCCCATGCTGTGCGGTGTTGCACGTTGCTCGATGCCATTGGCGCCAGAGCTGAGGTCTGATTCCCGGTTCAGGGCAGTCGGCAGCCTGCGCAACATGGAGGCGCCGTAGGTGTGTACTTCGCCAAAGCCTCGCACAAGGTCTTCTGTTGTGGCCACGTCGTAAACGCCAAACGGTTGTAGTGCTTTGCCATCGCCAACCCGGTTGTTCCAGGTTGAGAGGTTGATGGCGGTGAGGTGGTGTTCCGCATCAAACGTTGCGAGCAAAAACTCGCCCTGCGTCGCCACCCTTGCCACATCTACCGACAGAAAATCCAGGCCAAACGGGCTGAGGTTGACGCCGACGGCATCTTCGCGCACGCGCCAGTATTCCCACGCGAAGACATAGCCATTGGTATCTGCACTCAGGCGATGCGGCGGACCGAACACGGCAAGGACTTCCTTCAGCGTTGTATCGCCATCGGGCTGCGGCACGGCGTGCTGACTCAGGGTCTCGCCCAGGTGGTAGTACCACTGGCTGCAACCCGTCAGGCCGATACAAGCGAGGAGCAGCGTAAGCAAGAACGCTGCTGTGCCTTTTTTACTTTGCATTGCCATCCTGCGCGCGCGAAGAAAACTCGGTGAGCACGTCATTGCCATCGAAGAAGAAAATGGCACGATCATAGCGCGTATCAATTTGCATGCGGTTGTAGACAACCAGCACGAGGCCATTGCCCTGCGAGCGCTCGAACAGGTAATACAGCACGGTCTCATCATTCAGTGCAATCACCTGTGAGGGCGGCCCCAGGCGCTTGAGCACATCGTGGCGTGTGGTCTTGCCCACGGTGAATTCCTCTGCGCTGCCGGACCAGGCAACCTCCACGCCGCGTCTGTTCTCATACTGGGCACAACCGGCCAGCAGCAGGGCGCAGAGCGTGCACAGCTTCAAAAGGGTAGTCGGTTTCATGTTTGGGTAGCACTCCTGTAAGGTTGGTGTAGAGCATAGGTGTTTCTATCTCGCGAGCCAAGCAGTTCTCAAAAGTAAAGCCCGTGGCCTGTAAACAGTGCGCCAGTTCTCAACCTGGCGCTGACAATGGCGTCCATCGGTCGCGATACTGGCACACTGTTGCGGGTGGGAACGAATGCGAATCCAGCGGTCATAGATCGTGATGGAACGTAAATTAAGCAGTACTTCCGGCACATCGCCAGACAGGGCGAACCGCGCCAACGCCGCGCAAACAGCAAACGTCATGCCGGCATGTACTGCCTGGGTTACTACCGGGGGAAGACCATGGCGGAGGAAGCCAGCGGCAACACTGCCGAACAATCGACGGAGCAATCTGTCGAGCATTTGACCGAACAACCTGTGCAGTCATCTTCTTCAACAGGTTTGTCTACCGAATTGGCTGGCGATCCGCCAGCACAGGTGCCCGCCGAGCCACCTGCCGGTGGTGCATCGATAGGTCGTATCACCGGCATCAGTCGTACACTCAGTTCAGTTGCGGCAGTGGGCCGCGAGCTGCTCGCCCGTCGCCGCAATTCCCAGCCTGCTCCGGTAGAGGCGCTGGAGTTGGCGCCGCCAAATTCTGCCGAGACACTCACCGCGCTTTGCAAGGCGCTAATCCAGCATCGCGGAGAGGCGTCCGGGCTCGCGCTGGCGGGCGAAGTGGTGCAGGGCTACCAGAATCTGCCGGTGGAAGAACGTCTGGATTTCTTCAGGGCGCTGGCGCGTGATTTCGAGGTTGACCGGGAGGCTGTTCTGGACGCCATGGAAGCTTACCGCGAATCCGGTGAGCAGGCGCACCTGCGCTCAATCAAGCGGGCGGTAGAAGCGCCGCGTGAAAAATTATTCCAGCGCATCAATACCGCAGCAGCGGGGACTGAAACACTGGTACGCATGCGCGGCCACCTGTTGCAGGTGCTGCGGCAACACCCTGAACTGGGCGCCGTGGACGCCGATCTCAAGCACGTGTTCATATCCTGGTTTAACAAGGGTTTCCTGGAAATGCGCCGTATCGACTGGTCTTCGCCGGCAGCTATCCTGGAGAAAATCATCGATTACGAAGCGGTGCACGCCATTAACGGCTGGGATGACCTGCGTAGTCGTCTGCGTGAAGACAGGCGTTGTTTCGCTTTCTTTCATCCCGCGCTCAGTGACGACCCCCTGATATTTGTAGAGATTGCCCTGACCAAAGAGATCCCGGGCGCCCTGGCGCCGTTGCTGGAGCAGGGCCGGGAGGATGCGGAGATTGACGCCGACACGGTGGTGTTCTACTCCATCAGTAACTGTCATCCCGGGTTGTCGCAGATTTCCTTCGGCAACTTCCTCATCAAGAGTGTGATCGAGGAACTGCGCAAGGAAATCGCAACCCTGAACACCTTTGTCACGTTGTCGCCTGTACCCGGTTTCCGCAACTGGCTGCTGTCAGCCAATCTTGAAGGGCTGGTCGCACCCGAGCTGATGGAAAAGGTACGCGAACCGCTGGGCAAGGTGGTTGCCGCCGAAGTCTACGATGCATTGCAGGGACTGTGTGCGCACTACCTGCTGAACGTGAAGTCCGGGCGCCTGCCAAAGGATGGGCCGGCCCGCTTTCACCTCGGCAATGGCGCGTGCCTGTACCGGCTGAACGCGTCGGCAGATATGTCACCCAAGGGTTTGGAACAGTCTGCGGGTATCATGGTGAATTATCTCTATGACCTGAAACAGATCGAGGCAAACCACGATGCCTATTTCGACGAGGGCATCATCGCGGCGTCAAAGAAGGTACGCAAGCTGCTCGACTAGGAGTCTGAACCAGGCAACGGGCCATAGCTGCATCTGTCCGCGAGTGGTGTCAGTCACGGCTGCGCTCCCGCCGCTGGTTCCGGTATACTGCGGCCTGTAGTCACCCGTACGGCCGCCAGGCGGTAAGCCAACATGTCAGACAGCAAACGCATCCCTGTGGTACAGATCGCGCCGGGCGAAAAATTCGTCAACGAGCGCGGTATAACCGCTATCAAGGACGGCATTAAATCTTCCGCTGACAGCGGCCCCAGGGCGGGCAAGCCCGACTGGCTGCGCATACGCCTGCGCGGCGGCGCCAACTACGAGAAAGTTCGGGGTATCGTGCACGAGCACAGCCTGGCCACCGTCTGTGAGGAGGCGAAATGCCCCAACATCGGTGAGTGCTGGAGCTCCGGTACGGCCACCATCATGCTGATGGGCGACGTCTGCACCCGGGCCTGCCGTTTCTGCGCGGTCAATACGGGTAACCCAAAAGGCTGGCTGGATACGCTCGAGCCTGACAACACTGCACGCTCTGTGCAGTTGATGAACCTGAAGTACGTGGTGCTCACCTCGGTGAACCGCGATGACCTGCCCGATGGCGGTGCGCAGCACTATGCTGACTGCGTGCGTCGTGTAAAGGAAGTTAACCCTGACACGGCCGTGGAAGCGCTGACGCCGGATTTTCTCGGTGTGCTCGGCGATGTAGAAACCGTGGTGGATTCGGGCATCGAGGTATTTGCACAGAATGTCGAAACCGTCGAACGCCTGACCCACCCGGTGCGCGATCCGCGCGCCGGCTATGCGCAAACGTTGGCAGTGCTGGCCCACGCCAAGCGGCATCGCCCCGATGTGCTGACCAAGACCAGCCTGATGCTCGGACTGGGTGAAAGCGAAGACGAAATTCGCCAGTGCATGGACGAGCTGCGCGCTGCGCACGTCGATATCCTCACCCTGGGCCAATACCTGCAGCCCACGGCCAATCATCACCCCATCGCGCGCTATGTCACGCCTGAGGAGTTCGAGCTCTACCGGGAGTGGGGTTTGCAGCGTGGCTTTCTCGAAGTCGTGTCCGGCGTTTTCGTGCGCTCCAGTTACCGCGCGGAACAGGTGCTGGCGAAGAACAACGTCGGGCTTTGAGCGCAACGCTTTCCCGGTCGCTACCGGTTCCTCCTGAAGAACTGCTGCAACGGCTTGGCCCGGCGCCTGTCGCCGGCCAGTCCCTGGCCAATGTCAGCGTACTGCGCCTGGATTGGTGCGGGGGCAACGCCAGCGGTAACAAGTGCTTCAAGCTGCGCCCGTACCTGCAGCGCGCAACAGCGCAATCCCTTCCCCTGCTGTCCTTCGGTGGCGCGTGGTCCAATCACCTGCATGCACTGGCCGCCGCCGGTTTCGAGCGGGGACTGAGAACGATAGGGGTCGTGCGCGGAGGTGAGTCGGATACCGCAACGCTGCGCGATCTCGAACGTTGGGGTATGCGTGTGCAGCGCGTGTCGCGAAGCGAGTATCGGCGCCGCGGGGACGCGGACTACCTGGCCGAGTTGCAGGGTGTGCACGGGCCCTGTGTTGTGGTGCCCGAAGGGGGTGCTTCGACCGCTGCCGCCAGCGCCTGCTCCGACATCGCGCAGCTGATCAACAATCTTGCGCCACAGACTCGCCACGTTGTACTCGCCGTTGGAACAGGCACAACACTGGCGGGCCTCGCGGCGGGACTACGCATTGAAGGAGAGCTTGTCGGCATTTCTGCTTTGCGCGGCGCGACCGATCTCGAGCAGCGCGTCGCCGACCTGCTGGCACAGCTGCCCTGTGACAACGTCGCCGACTGGCGCATTTTGCATGAGTTTCACAGCGGCGGCTTCGCGCGGTGCAGTGCTGACATGAAAGCGTTTATCCTCGCGTTCGAGGCGGTGCACGGAATCCCGCTGGAACCGGTGTACACCGGCAAGGCAATGTACGCTGTGTGGCAGATGATCGCCGACGGTGTGCTGCCACGCGGTGCGCCGGTGTTGGTGATCCACACCGGTGGCCTGCAGGGCCGTCGCGGCTACGACTGGCTCTCGTCGTCTACGCCGCCCTGACGGCGGCACAGGTCCGCGCTAGCGGCAACAACCTGCAAACCGCGTTCAGCGGCCGTCGCGACGGGCGGTGTGTGCGCCGGGATTCCGGGGAATAGCGTCCCGCTACTCGCCAAAGCGATAGGTGATTTCGCCGTAGACACCCAGCGGCTGCCCGGTGAAGTAGCGATAATTGCCGAAGCCGAAATCAGCGCGTTCGGCGTAGTCCTCGTCCAGCAGGTTGGTGACGCGCAGGGCGCCGGACCAGCGCGCACTGAACTCGCTGCTGATGCGCAGGTTGAGCAGGGAGTGCCCCTCGTATTCGTGTTCGTTGTCCGGTTCCAGGTAGTAGCTGTCCATGTACACCCACTCGAGTTGCGCGCGGCCAGGGCGCCCCGTGAGCGCGGAGAATTCCCAGGCCAGGCGTGCGCTGCCGAACAGCCTGGGCGAGGTGTCGATGTCGTTCCCTTTGATATCGCCGCTGGAGCCGAGCAGGGCAGTGGCGCTGTCGTAGGTGTGACTGGCAGCGTTGACGTCTACCCCCAGTGACCAGGCGTCACTGAACGTGTAGTCCAGGCTCAGCTCTGCGCCGTAGTGCCGGGTGCTCGCACCGCTGATGTTCTGCCGGTCTGCGTCCTGGAAGATCACCTCGTCCTTTTCCATGTAGTACAGCGACAAATCGTAGCGCGCGCGCTGCGTATCGCCGCGCAGGCCGAATTCAATATTGTCTATCTCTTCGGCATCGAGGTTAGCCACTGCCTGACCCGCCTGCAAACGGTAGAGCTCGGTGGCCTGCGGCGCCCGGAACCCGCGCGCCAGGCGCAGGTAGGTCAGGTGCTGGTTCGTAAGGCGGTAACTGACACCGGCATTCAGCGACCAGTTGGAAAAGTCATCCTCGCGGTCGGCCGGACGAAAGAAACGGCAATTACTGGCCTCGGGCCCGCAGGCTGGTCCATCCCCGGTGCGATTGTTGTAGTCGTAGTTCGTGTACTCAAAGCGCGCACCTGCGCTCAGTTCCCAGGCAGAGTCCCACTGGCTGCGCAACTGTCCGTAAGCCGCTGCCAGCGAGGCGTCTACCTGGTAGTCGTAGTGCACGCCCGCGGGCTGGTTGGGGCTGAAGGGTTCGTCCTGCACCTCCTTCAACATGGCGTCTGTGTATTCAAGGTCGATACCGGATACCAGTTTCCATTGGCCAAGGTCGCTGTGCAGCGCGTTTTTCAGGCCGGCGCTGGTGTGTGCGTTTTCCTCGACCGGCTGCCACGGCACGAAGTGCTGCAGAAACGCCATGTCGTTGTCGCGCAGGTAGGGTGTGATGACCAGCGTATGCGCCTCGTTAAGCCTGCGGCTTGCACGGGAATACAGGCGCCATGACCAGGCGTCGCGGTAGGCTTCCGGGTTGGGATTGGAATCTTTCAGCTCGCTGTCTTTGTAGGCGTCTTCACCCTGGATAAATCCCGCAGTCTCCTGGTTGAGGTTGGCCGCATCCAGCGCCGTGCGGATGTTCCAGCTCGCGCCGTCGTAGTCGTGGCGCAGTGTTGCCTTTTGCTGATCGTAGCCCGAGTCGTCCTTGTATCCGCCGTCGGTTACCCCATTGATATTGATGCTGATGCCGTGGCGGCCCTGGGTATTGGCGTAGCGATATTTGCCGCGATAGTAGTCATAGGGACCTGCCTCCACGGACACCCGGTGATCGAGCTCGGCGGTGGGCGCGGCGCTCAGAATGTTGATCACGCCGTGCATGGCATTGGAGCCATAGAGCGCGGTGGCCGGCCCCTTGATCACTTCGATGCCGCCCGCCTGCTCAAAGTTCGCATCGAACAGCTGATTGACGTTGCAGAAGCCGGGTGCGCGCAGGCTGATACTGTCTGCGGCCGTGTAAAAGGCGCCGCAGCTGCCGGCGCCGGTGAGCACCGGGGAGCGCAGCGCGACAAGGCTCTCCTGCCCATTACCGCGGCTTATCCAGGCGCCGGGTACCTGCTGCATGATCTCGTTGATGTGTACCGCAGCCACTTCTCCGATCGCCTCGGCATCCACCCTGGACCATGCCAGGGGCAGGCGCGCGGCACTTTCCGGCACCCGCGTTGCAGTGACAATGATATTTTCGGTGACAGTGTCTGCGGCGATCACAGCGTTGGTTGCCAGCGCGCAAACCAGTGACGCGGCGCAGCTGTGCAGAGTGGGGCGGGACATGGTGTGCTCCAGGGTGGGTAATTACAGTGCGTGTGGGCGAATCATCGGTGGCCGCGATTGTAGCGGAATGGGTAACGCAGCCCCAGCGGGCTGTCAGCCGGCGGCAATCACGTTTGGGTCAGTGTCCGCGGCGCTGGGGCCCTCGCGGTTGCGCACCGCATCGGCAATGCGGAACATCGGCACCTTCAGCATCTCCACCAGTTCATCGCTGGCGTTGGTTCTTTCGAGCGCCATGTCCATGCACAGGAGCCACTGGTCGCGCTCCTCGGGGCCGATGTGGTAGGGCTCGTGTGGCTCTGTCATGCACACCGTCCCGTGTTTGTCCGCGTACAGTGGCGGGCCACCCATCCAGCCGATCAGGTAATCGGCGAGTTTTTCCTTCATGGGCGACAGGTTGTCAGCGTGCATGGCACGTATGCCCGCCGCCTCGGGGAGTTCATCCATGATGTCGTAGAAGGCGCTTGTCAGCTCGCGAATGCCGGCTTCGCCCAGAATCTCGAACGGGGTTTGTGCGGGGTTGTTCATACTATCGACTTATTGCTTGCCTGTTGCGCTATTCTATCTCGCAACGTTCGCGAGTACACCCACAAACGCGCTGCACCGCACCGGGTAGCAGGCACGCGGCGCATCGACAGGGAATGCAGATGGTGCATGAGCAGGAAACTTTCGCCGAATATGGCGGCAACCGGCGGCGCGTCAGCCTGGCAATGTTGGTACTGGCCAATCTTTTGCCCCTGGTGGGCGTACTCTTTTTCGACTGGGATATCGCCTACCTGATGCTGTTGTACTGGTCGGAAAACCTGATTCTCGGATTCTACACGCTGCTCAGAATGTTCACCCGCGCCGCGCCTGGCGATCTCTTCCTGTGCGTGTTTTTCTGTATTCATTACGGCGGATTCTGCGCCGGCCACGGGGTGTTCCTGGTCGCCTTTCTGCTCGACGGGGAGATGATCCACTTCAGCCTGCAGACGCACTGGCCGCTGCTGCTTGCTTTCGCGGCGCTGTTTGTCAGTCACGGTGTGTCGTTTGTCACCAATTTCCTGCGCGGACCGGAGCGCGACGCCAAAACGGTCAAGGAGATCATGATGATGCCCTACGGTCGCATCGTGTTACTGCACGTGGCGATCCTGGCCGGTGGCTGGGGTGCCACAGTACTTGGGCAACCGGTGGTGATGTTGGCGGCGCTGGTTGTGCTGAAGATTGCAGTGGATGTCAGGCTGCATTTGCGCGAGCATGCCGCTGTTGCTGCGGGGCCAGGCCAGTCCGCGTGATAAAGCTGCCTCCCGTGCCCCGGGTTCTGGCGGATCACGAGGGCATTGAAGCACGGGGTAGGCGGCGTTTCTCAACACAGGGTCTGGAGCCTTAATCCAAACCTCTGCTAAAATCGTCTGCCTCTCGCGCGCCGCCGATAGCGGTTTGCTTTCCAGATGTTGAACAGATTGAACAGGACGACTGCAATGAGTCTTGCCGACAAGGTATTGGCAGTAAACGACGATCTTCCCATTCGCACGGATGCCCCGGTTCACAGTGGCAAGGTGCGCTCTGTGTATTGGCTGACAGCCGCGGACAGCGCGCGCCTGATCGAACAGCGCGGTTACGATGTGGCCGCCGATGCACCGCTGGCGATCATGGTGATATCCGACCGAATCTCCGCCTTCGACTGCATCTGGCAGGGGGAGGGCGGCATGCGCGGTGTGCCCGGCAAGGGAGCCGCGTTGAATGCGATCTCCAATCACTGGTTTCGGCTGTTCCGCGAGCGCGGCCTGGCGGACAGCCACATTCTGGAAATACCGCACCCACTGGTGTGGATTGTGCAGAAGGCGCGCCCGGTGATGATCGAGGCAATCGCGCGCCAGTACATTACTGGCTCCATGTGGCGTGCCTATGCAAAGGGCGAGCGGGAGTTCTGCGGCATTCAGATTCCCGACGGGCTGGAGCGCGATCAGAAACTGCCTGAACTGCTGGTGACACCGTCTACCAAG
Source organism: Gammaproteobacteria bacterium (assembly GCA_030426545.1). GTDB lineage: Bacteria > Pseudomonadota > Gammaproteobacteria > Pseudomonadales > Halieaceae > Marimicrobium. The sequence continues at coordinate 21,095 of JAUHYL010000036.1, read as the reverse complement.
GGCATCCTTGAGGGCATTCCCGGTGTTCCCGCCCAGGATGATGTGAATATCACCCGGGCCGATATCGATAATAATTTCGCTGCCTTCAACTTTTCGTCGCCGCAGGATGTGGATCTCTATGAAAAGCTGCTGCGCGAGGGATTCGAGGTGATTTCCGATGAACTCGCAGCGCTGGACCAGGTATTTGTCGACACCAAGTTCGAGTTCGGTTACGTCACTGACAAGTCCGGCGACGACAAGCTGATCTACATGGACGAGGTGGGCACGCCCGATTCATCGCGTATCTGGGATGGACCTTCCCTGCGCGAGGGCAAAGTGGTGGAGAATTCCAAAGAGGGTTTCCGCCAGCTGCTGCTGCAACACTTCCCGGACCCGGATATCCTGCTGAACAAGGATCGTATGCCCGAGCGGCAGGCGCTGGCGCGCGACAATGCCCTGCCCACGGAAGTGCTGAAGCAGGTCTCGGATACCTACGTTGGCATTGCCGAGAAGATTACCGGCGCCACGCTCAACGTGCCCGACAATCCCAAGTCGGAAATCGTCGCCGTGCTGGGAGATGAGTTCGGCCTCGTGGACTAGAGGTACGCATGCTCGCTGACCCCTGGTTTTATCTCGTCAGCATACCGGGGGTGATGCTGTACGGTATTGCTAAAGGCGGCTTCGGCGGCCCCATACCCATTCTCGCTGTCCCCCTGATGGCGCTGGTGATGCCGCCAGCGCAGGCCGCGGCCATACTGCTGCCGATTCTGGTGGTGATGGACGCCCTGGTGGTGAAGACTTACTGGGGTGTCTTCGATCGCGCTGCACTGCGCGTGTTATTGCCCGGTGCGCTGCTGGGTGTGCTGCTCGGTTACCTGTTGGCCGGCGTGATGAACGAGCACTACATGCGTATTCTGGTCGGACTCCTGTCGCTGGGCTTTGGCCTGTTTACCCTGCTTGGTCTGGAGGGGAAGGGCAGTTCAGAGCACGGCGTCGTCAGTGGTGGCCTGTTCGGCGCGCTCGCGGGCTTTACCAGCTTCAGTATCCATGCCGGTGGACCACCGCTTACCATGTACCTGATGCCGAAGCAGCTCAAGCCATTGCTGTTTGCCGGAACGGCGGGGATTTTTTTCGCGGTGGTCAACGTGGTAAAGCTGGTGCCTTACTACGCGCTGGGTCAGTTCTCTGCCAACAACCTGCTGTATTCATTGGTGCTGGTGCCGCTGGCGCCCATTGGCGTCAAACTCGGTCACTACCTGGTGCAGCGTTCAGAGGCGACCTTTTACTACCGGGTTATCAGCTTTTTTCTGGTGGTGTTGGGCGCAAAGCTGTTGTGGGATGGCACGCAGGCCTTGCTCTGACAGCCGTGGAAGCACCCGCGGCGAAACCGATTTGATTGTCAGCTGAACAACGGCGCGCCCGTCCAGGCCATGTCGACTGCCGCTACCCGCGAAGTCGCCGCCAGTTGCGCGTGCCAGAGGCTACAGAACCGGCTTGCCTCGACACGGTCGGCCAGTATCGACGTTGAGCACAGGCCGGCGAGCCGACGGTACATCGGCGTGTACTTTCGTAGATATTTCCGGTCTCGTGGTTGGGGCCGGGGGCGCTATTCGCTAAGGTGTGCGCAAAGCCTTCAGCGATGCGACTGCCATGAATACCATTATTTTTGAGAAGCGCGGGCACCAGGCCTGGATCACGCTTAACCGACCGCAGGCACGCAACACCCTAAACGGGGAAATGTTCGTTGAACTCGCCGATGCCTGGCAGGAAGTGCGTGAAGACGACGCCATTCGCGTCGCGGTGGTGACCGCCGCCGGCGACGAAGACTTCTGCTGCGGCGGTGACCTCGGTGAGGTGATTCCGCTGTGGACGGGCGCCAGGGCGCCGCAGAACCCGGTGGAGCAGCGCCTGATCGACGATCCGCTGATAGCCGACAAAGTGATGTTGAAAGCCGAGCCGCTGTACAAGCCGGTTATCGCGGCGATCAATGGTCGTGCCCTGGGCGGTGGCACCGAGCTGATACAGGCGACTGATATTCGCATCGCCGTTGATACAGCAGAGTTTGCGCTGCCCGAACCGAAGGTCGGCGTGGTGCCCGGCGCTGGCTCAATGGTGCGCCTGGCACGGCAACTTCCGTGGGCCCACGCGATGAAGATACTCCTCGGCGGCGAACCGGTGTCTGCACAGGAGGCGCTGGCGATGGGCCTGGTCTCCGAGCTTGTTCCTCGGTCTGAACTGCTCACGCGCGTGGAGCATTTCGCCGAGAACGTGTGCCGGCAGGCGCCATTGGCCCTGCAGGCGATCAAGCGCACTGCGCTGTCGACCCACACCGCGCCCTGGAATGAGGCCTTTGCGTTCGAGATGGAACAGTCCGCGCAGGTGATGATGAGCAAGGACGCTCGCGAGGGGCCGAGGGCGTTCAAGGAAAAGCGTACCCCGGATTTCAAGGGCGAGTAGACAGAGTGGTTCCGGGACAGCGTTCGGATGGTAGCGATGACTGAACTGCTGGAGCCTGGCCGGGGCGTTTGATATAAACGTGATCCCTGCATTGCAAGGCGCAAGCTGATGAATATCGTACAACTGAATGACAGCCTGGCGGTGTCTGGCCAGATTCGCCCCGAGGATTTGCGCGAAATCGCCGCGGCGGGCTATGCCATCGTGGTGAATAATCGCCCCGACGGTGAAGAGGGCGGTCAGCCTGCCAGCGCGGAAGTGGAAGCGGTTGCTCGCGAGTTGGGGCTTGAGTATCACCACATGCCCGTCACGGCAATGGATTTTCCCGGCCCAGACTTCGAGGCCTTCACGGATCTGCTGGACGATCCCGGGCAGCCGGTCTTCGCCTTCTGTCGTACCGGTACGCGCTGTACCAATCTGTGGGTCAGCAGCCGCGAAGTCGATGAGTTAGACGCCGCCGTATCGACAGCGCAGCGTCTGGGCTATGACCTGGGGATGGCGGCCAACTACCTTGCGCGTAAATAATTTCTTGCCTGGAAACTTCTATGTCTGACAGCAACAAACCCCGACCCGCCAGCACAGTGGTGCTGGTGCGCGATACCGCACAAGGTATGGAAACCTTGATGTTGAAGCGTAACAAGGCGCTCATGTTTGCCGGCGGTCTTTGGGTGTTCCCCGGCGGATCTCTCGATGCCGAGGATCTGGAAGCCGCCGCGGGCGATACGCACGAGGCAGCACGTATCGCCGCTGCGCGCGAGGCGGAGGAGGAGGCAGGCCTGCGTCCGCTGCTGGATGACATGGTATTACTCAGTCACTGGACAACTCCCGCGGTGGAGCCACGGCGCTTTGCCACCTGGATCTGGGCCGCGCCGCTGGCGGTGGAGGATGAGGTGGTTATAGACGGGGGTGAAATACACGATTCCCGCTGGCTCCCGGTACGCGAGGCGGTTGCTGCCCACACCGCTGGCGAGTTGGGTATGTTACCGCCGACCTTCGTAACGCTGTGTACATTGGCGCACTATGCATCCGTGCAGGACATGGTCACGGTGGAGCGCAACTCGCCGGTGCCGGAGGTTTTTCCCGTTATTGCCAGTGACGGCGAAGCGATGGCGGTGATCTTTCGCGGCGATGCCGGTTATGACAGCGGCGACGGCAGTGTTCCCGGCGCACGCCATCGCGCAGTCCTGCGCGACCGGTCATGGGATTACGTATACCGGGATGTCGATCCAGCCTATCCCCCGCTCATCCGGGGCGCGGGCGCGTAGCCGGATTCTTGGCTCACCCTGTCTGGGACATACCCACCCGGCTTTTTCACTGGGCTATTGTGCTGCTCTGTCCGGCGGCCTGGTGGACGGCGGAATACCAGTATTTCGATGCACATGAGTGGATAGGCTGCACAATTCTCGTGCTGGTAGCCGCGCGCATTCTGTGGGGGTTTGTCGGCAGCGGGCACTCGCGGTTTGGTGATTTTCTCGCCGGGCCGAAGAAAGTGTGGGCCTATGTGGGTGCGTTGCGCGCGGGCCAGGTGACGGCACCGCCAGGTCACAATCCCCTCGGTGGCTGGTCTGTGCTGGCGCTGCTGACCCTGTTACTGCTGCAGTCCGTCAGCGGGCTGTTCAATGCGGATGACATCCTGTATTCGGGGCCACTCTACTACGCGGCGCCGGATGAACTGCGCGGCTTGATGGGTGAATTACACGACTGGGTGTTTAATGGGTTGCTGGGACTGGTTGCCCTGCACATCGCTGCGGTTTTCTATCACCAGTTTCGCTTGCGCGAAAAGCTCCTGCAGGCGATGGTGAAAGGCAGTGCCGAGGGGCGAGAGGGGCGGTTCACGCCCGTGCCGTGGTGGCGTGCCGCGGTGCTTGCAGCGCTGCTGGCAGGCCTGCTGTGGTGGGGGCTGGAGCAGGCGCCCCAGCCCGATCCCAACCGCTGGTTTTAGCCCGCCGTCGCACCAGGTCGAGCGGGCGCATCCGCGCAGCGGCGTTACCGGCGTCGACTGCCACAGAGATTTGTCACGCAGGGGGAGAAACAAGATGACTGAGGGAGCGTGTTTATGCGGCGCTGTGCGGTTCTCTGCTACCGGGTTTTACGGCGGTGTATTCAAGTGCCACTGCTCCAAGTGCCGCAAGGCGTTTGGCGGTGCCTCCAGCGCTGCGGCACTATGCCGGGAGAAGGATTTCCGCTGGTTGCAGGGTGAGAGCCTGATCCACCGCTATCGCACCGAGAGCGGTTTCACGCGCTTTTTCTGCAAGGAATGCGGGAGCATTCTTCCACAGCACTTGCCGCAGCATCAGTCTTACTGGGTTCCCGCAGGCCTGCTGGAGGGCGACCCGGATCTGACGCTGCGCAAGCACATCCACGTGGACTCAAAGGCCGCCTGGGAAGTGTTGGATCCGGACACGCCAACACTACCCGAGGGGTTTGCGTGACCATGCGCCGGGTATTCGCGCGCTGGCGCGAAGACGTGACGGCCACAGCGACGTTTTTACCGCGCGATCAGTAGAGATAGTCTTCCGACTTGTACTCGTCGTGGCAGGCTTTGCAGCTTTCACCCGTGGCCGCGATATTTTTGCCGATGGCCTTGCGGTCGCCACTTTGTACGGCAGCCTGCAGTTCCAGCGCTGCATCGCGCATGTCCTGCATTTTTTTCTCAAAGTCTTCCCTATTCGACCAGATTTCCGGCTTGGCGCGAGTTTTCCCCTTGTCAGCCCCCGGCGCGAAACCGCGCGAAATATCCATTACCGCCAGCTGGGCGAGTTGATCAGCGGCCGCTGTCATGCGCTCCTCGCTCCAGGGCATCTCGCCCTTGAGCATGGCAACCATTGGCCCAAAGTTTGTGGCGACCATGGCAAACCATGATTGTCGGTAGGACTGCAGCACTTCTTTGTCGTCAAAATGCGAGATGGCCAGCGGCGACAGCGCCACCCCGACAGCGACGGTGAAACAAAGAAGGATACGGCGCGAAAATTTCAACATGGAAGACTCCCGGGTCATTGTTTGAAGTGCACAGTTTAATTCGATAGGGGCGCACAGTGTAGGCAAGGCGCCAACGGGCTGGCAAGCGCGCGCTGAAGTGCCCACGCCCTCGCCGGGCAGTGCGCCGTCGGTCACGATCAACATGTTAAACCTGATGCCCCTAAAGCCGAAGTGTCCAGAGGCAGCCCAGTGGGATTACGCTACCATGGCGCCAACGTCAGCACGTGGTGTGGATCAATGGCAACAGAACGGCAATGGGATTACAGCTTCGACGTCATCGTGGTCGGTTCCGGCAATGGCGGGATGACCGCCGCCCTGTGTACCTATGAGATGGGCATGCAGGATGTACTGGTCATCGAAAAATCCGATCTCTACGGGGGTACCAGTTCGATTTCCGGCGGCGGCGTGTGGATTCCCGGTAACCGCTATGCGCAGGCCGCGGGCGCCGAGGATTCTGTGGAGAAGGCGAAAACCTATCTGCGCCAGTTGATTACCGAAGAGGAGGTGCCCGAGTATCAGCTGGACGCCTACCTGGAAAACGGCCCCAAAATGGTCGACTTCATGCACGAGCGCACGCGTATGCGCTACGAGACACTGGAGCACTACCCGGATTACTACACCAACCTGGAAGGCGCGATGGAGGGTCATCGTTCCATGGAGCCGGAACCCTTCATGGCCGATGAGCTGGGAGAAGAGTGGCGTCGCCTGCGTCGCACACATCCCATGATGCACCTGGCCAACGTGATCGGCTTTACGCAGGTCGAGGCGGCGCTCCTGGTCGGGCAGCAGCCGGGCTGGTGGAAGGTCGCGGTTAAACTGGTCTGGGATTACCTGCGGGATATTCCCTGGCGCTTCAAGGACAGGTATGCGCGGCGGCTGGCGACGGGCTGCGCCGGTGTAGCGCGGTTGCGCGCTTCCATGCAGGACCGGGACATCCCGCTGTGGCTGAACACCGCCATGACCAAGGTTGTTGATCGCAACGGCAAGGTGGTCGGGCTGGAAGTCGTACGCAATGGCCGACCGCTGCGACTGCAGGCGAGGAAGGCGGTGATCCTGGCCGCCGGCGGCTTCGAGCACAACCAGGAAATGCGTGAGCAATACCTGCCCAAGCCCACCGATCATCGCTGGAGTGCCGGCACCCGCGATAACACCGGTGATGCCATTCGTGAGGGCATTCGGCTGGGAGCGAAAATGCACAGGCTGGACGAGGCGTGGTGGTGTAACACGATCTCCGTTCCGGGAGAGCCCATTCCGCGTTTGAGTATTATGGAGAAGTCCTATCCGGGGTCGATCGTGGTAAACCCGGCCGGCGAGCGCTTCAGTAACGAATCCCAGAATTACATGGCCTTTCAGCAGGAGACCTTTGAGAAGCACTCCGATGACAATCCCTGCTATCCCACCTGGCAGATTTTCGACGCCAACTTTCGCGCGACGTACTTCGTCGGGCCGCTGTATAACAGCAAGTTCATGCCCGACTGGGCGTTGCCCAAGCGCTATGAAGAGGAGGGCTTTTTTGCCCGGGCGGAAACGATCGACGAACTGGCCAGGAAAATCGATGTCGATGCCGAGGGCCTCAAGGAAACGGTGCGCAAGATGAACGAGTTTGCGCGTAACGGCGAAGACCCGGACCTGCACCGCGGCGAGTCCGCCTATGACCGCTATTACGGCGATCCCCGTGTCACGCCCAACCCCTGTCTTGCGCCGGTGGAGAAAGCACCTTTCTATGCCATTCGCGTGGACCCGGGCGATTTCGGCACCCAGGGCGGCATGGTCATCAACGAGCACGGTCAGGTGCAGCACGAGGATGGGCACAGCATCGAGGGTCTGTATGCCACCGGCAACTGCGCCGCGCCCACCTTGCCGTGCTATCCGGGCCCGGGCTCGACACTCGGGCCGGCCATGACCTTCGCCTACCAGGCAGCCAAGTCGATTACGCGCTACAGTGACTGAGGCCGCGAGGGCTGCCGTCGGCACTGTGGCGGGTGGTGTCCGATTGTGCTGTTGATCCAGTGTCAGGATTTTTTACACCGGGCTTTGCCATTCTCTATAAATGTGCCGTAACTCATTGATTTATATGGTCTGGCACAATACTTGCCTTGTCACTGGCAGGGACGAAAGTAACAACAGGGGAATCCAATGAGTCTGCTAATCCGAAGCTCGGCATTCGTGCTGCTTTTCGCCGTTGCGCAATTCGCAAACGCCGTACCCATCGTGCAACTTACCTGGACCGACACCACCGGTGGCGGTGCCACTGGCGGCAGCATCACAACCGCTGATCCGGGTGATGAACTGAGGTTGCTGATTTCAGTGATCGACCCCGACGCGGAAATCTTTGCCGCTTCACTGTCGTTGATGTGGGATCAGACCGCGCTGACTGCACTGGGCGCCACTGAGTGCCCGGCACCTGAGAACACCCTGGGCGGCCTGTGTGACCCGGCCCTGAGTCCAATGTTTATGCCCCTGGTGCCCGGCGTGGCGCTGTCACCTGGCGACGCAACCGGTTTTGATGCGATCTCAACCAGCCTCACCGGCGCTGGCCTGGCGGCGGGCGAAACGCTGTTTCTCGGCGCTATCGATTTTCTCGTGGGCTCGCAGGCCAGACTGGAAACGATTTCCGTCTTTTATCGCCCTTTCAGCGATTCTATTCTCACCACCACGCAGGGTGTCTTCCTGCCTCCGGCCTCGGCTATTCTCGATGCTGACCCCGAGCAACAAGTGCCGGTGCCGGCGACCGTCCTGCTGCTAGGCTTTGGGCTGCTCGGTCTGCGCATGATGCGCAAGCGCCGCTGATTTAACGCACATCGCAACTCCCGCCCGGCGAGCAGCCGGGTATGTCGCAAAGGTCGCTGCAACGCGGCCTTTTTTTATACCTGCGCTTTCTGCGCCAACGTTTGTGTACCGTCGTGTCTTGGGTTGAGCGTGTGGCGTTGGAGTGCGCCGCTGAGCGCGGGCATAATGCCGTTTTTACCCCAAGGCCTTCCGCTTGGCATTCACTGAAATCCTGTCGCTGTTCTATACCTCGCTGGCGATCTCCCTGCCGACCTTCGGCTGGGTTGTGCTCGGCCTGGTGCTGGCGCGCGCCGGAGTCTTGTCGCGATCGCTGAACGACCGGATATCCAACCTGTCTTTCAGGTTCGGGCTGCCGGTGATGTTGTTTGCCGGCGCCGCGCAGGTGGATTATCGCGCCATGGATAACGCGGTTTACCTGCTTGCAGGCGTGTTGACCGCGATGCTGGTGCTGGGTTTGAGTTGGGTCTGGTCGCGCTGGCGCGGCCACTCGCTGCCGCAACAGGGTATTTTTGTGCAGGCCGCCTTTCGCTCCAACCTGGCGATCATCGGCCTGGCGTTGGCGGTGGCGGCCTACGGTGACAAGGCGGCACCGCTGGCGGCGCTGCCGGTTGCCGTGATGACGGTGCTGTACAACGTGCTGGCGGTGTGGGTGCTCAATGTCACCCACGGTGCGGAAACGGGGATAGGCAGGGTTGCGCTGGGGATTGTGCGCAATCCACTGGTACTGGGTATCAGCGCCGGGATGGCGCTATCGCTGTCGCCACTGCAAACGCCCGGGTTACTCGAACCGCTGGGACGTGGTCTTTCGGCGTTCTTTCTGCCGTTGATGCTGGTCTGTATCGGCGGATCCATGGACCTGTCACGCCTGTACCGCGCCGACGTGTTCGCCTGGGAGGCGAGCGCCTGGCGGCTGGTGGTGTCGCCTACGCTAGGGGTGTTGCTCGCGCTGCTAATGGGCGTGCGTGGAGAGGCGCTGGGTGTGTTGTTCCTGCTGCTGGCAACACCGATGGCGGTGTCGGCCTACGTGATGGTGGTGGCGGCCCGCGGCGACGGTGTGCTGGCGGCGAACATCACCGTGCTGTCCACGCTGTTGTCTATCGTTACGATCACGGCGGGCTTTTTCCTGTTGTCGTTGCTGGGCCTGGTGGGCGAATTGCAGGTGCGTTAGCGCAGGCAGGCGTTTCGCTCCGGGGTGACTAATCGCCGCTATTTGCAGTGGCACCCAGTTGTGCCACCAGCGATGTCTGCAGTTCAAGCAGTTCCCCTAAGGCGTTATCCGATAACGGGTCAAAATCGAAGATGGCCTCGTGCAGCGGCGCCAGCGTCAGGTAGCCCAGCAGCATGGCGTGAAAGGCGATGACGGTGACCGGCGAGAAACGCGTGTCTTCTGCTGCCATGGTTTTGACGTCGTTGAAAAACGGCAGGTACCAACGCTCCACCAGCAGCGCGAGATCTTCACCGCCGGACAAGGTCGCGTGTTGCACAATGCGCGAGGCGTTGGGGTTGGCCAGGTGTTGCCCGACAATGGCGCCCAGATTATCGCCGCTGCGTGTGTCTGCGTTGACCAGGGCAAGGAAGGGGCCGAACAGGCGCTCCAGCACTTCCTCGAACAGCGCGCGCTTCCCGTCGAAATGTTTGTAGATCGCGGGCCCCTGAATAGCGACCTCGGCGGCCACCTGCTTGATGGTGGTGGCCTGGTACCCCTGGCGGGCGAACAGGTCTTCGGCGGCACTCAGTATCTGCTCCCGGGTGCCGGGGGAGTTTTCGGGCTTGCCCATTGACCTTGCTCCTTTTCGCGATTAGGTTAACGGTTAATAACTGTTAACTCAAACACCCATTCAAGCGCAGGAGTCCCACCGTGAATGCTCCCCTTACCGCCCCGGCCAATGGCCCGGGCCTGGCAATGGCCAGGTCCATTGAATCCGTCGCACTGGCCGAGGCCGGTCCGTCCGAAGCGAATCGCACCCTGACGGAGCCGTTGGTCAAAGCGCTCTGGGACAGTGGCCTGATGCGCTGGATGAATCCCACCGAGGCCGGTGGCAGCGAGCCGGGTTTTGCCGAACTGATCGAAACCTGGGTGGAACTGGCGCGCCAGGATGGATCACTGGGGTGGATCGGGATTGCCAACTTTCCCTCCGCGTGCTTTGCCGCGGCCTACCTGGACGATGCCGGCTTCGATGAAGTGTTCAGCGCGCACGACAACCGCGTCACCATGGGAGGCCAGTTTTTTCCCAACGGCACCGGCGAGAAGGTGGACGGTGGTTATCGCGTGAGCGGGGCCTGGCAATTTGGCAGCGGGACCGGTCATTCCGAATACGTTGCCGCCGGGTTCCTGCCCATGGATAACGGCGAGATGATCATGGCCGATGACGGTGTGATGCCATTGATGAGCGTGGCAGTGGTGCCGCGGGAAGAGGTGACGTTCACCGATGGCTGGCACGTGCAGGGCCTGAAGGGCACGGGCAGCTACAACTACGAACTGAACGACGTGTTTGTGCCCGAGCACCGCACCTATACCTTGTTTAGTCGCAGCCCAAAGCGCGGGGGAAGTATCTATCGCTTTGGCGTGATGCCGCTCACCGGCTGTGGTCACGCTGCCTGGGCGCTGGGCGTGGCGCGCAGCGCCATCGATGACGTGGTGCAACTGGCGAAGGAAAAGACGCGTATGGGAGATGAAAGCTCCATCGCCAACAAGTTGACCTTCCAGCGCAACCTTGCCCATCACGAGGGCATGTGGCGTGCTGCACACCGCCTGGTGGTCGATACCTATACCGAAATGCAGGCAAGGGTGGAGGCCGGTGAAGAACTGACCGCGCACATGCGCGCGGATATGCGTATCGCGGCAACCTACGCAACAGAGGCGAGTCGCGAGGTGGTGCAGTTCGCACACCTGGCCGCCGGTACCACGGCCATCCGCGAGGGCAGCCGTCTGGAGCGCGCCTTCCGCGATATGTACACCGGCACGCAGCACGCATTCATCAGCGAAAAAACCTATACCGAGGCGGGCAAACTGATGCTCGGTCTCATAGAGGACAGCACGGCACTGTAGTCACTCAGACGCCACTACAGTGCGCGTGAATAAAAGGATAAGAACATGAAAGACTTTGCGGAAAAAACAGCCGTCATCACCGGCGGTGCCAGCGGTATCGGCCGCGCGATGGCAGAGCGATTTCTGTCGCTGGGTATGAACGTGGTGATCGGTGATATCGAACAGGCGATGCTGGATGAAGCGGTGCAGGCGCTGCAGGCCAGGGGCAATTGCACCGGCCTGCGTACCGATGTATCCCAGCAGGGCGATGTCGACGCGCTGGCAAAGTTTGCGCTGGACAGTTTCGGCGCGATTCACATTGCCTGCAACAACGCCGGTGTCTTTGCCGGTGGTGTTCTCTGGGAGGAAAGCCTGGCGGATTACCGCTGGCAGATGGATGTAAATGTATGGGGTGTGGTGCACGGTGTGCGCACGTTTGTGCCGCTGATGAAAGAGCAGGGCGACGAGTGCCATATCGTCAACACGGCCTCCATGGCCGCTGTTACCGCGATGCCGTATTCGGGTATCTACCATATGACCAAGCACGCGGTACTGGCGATGAGCGAGTCCCTGTACCATGAGCTGTCGTTCCATGCGCCCAACGTGAAGGTGTCCGTCCTTTGTCCGGAGGCGATCAGTACCGGCATCGCGCAATCGGAGCGCAATCGTCCGCAGCAGTATTCCGGCGCGGACGATGTCCAGCAGACCGACGAGCGAGCCATGGTGATGCAGGCGCTGGCCGACAGCACCGCGGCCGGTATCGGTCCCGAGGTCATGGCGCAGCGTGTGCATGAAGCGATCGTTGAAGAGAAGTTCTATATCCTCTCGGAAGAAGCCTGGCGCGACGCCGCCAATACCCGCCTGGACGACATTCGTGCGGGGAGAAACCCGACGTTCGCACCGCCGATCTAGGCGCTCTGCGGCGCTGTGGTCCTGGAACCGAGAATTCAACTGCGTCAGCCAGCCTGACGCGACAACCGGAGTGCAGCGATGACTGCTGAAGACACTGTGCGATACCCGATCACCGACGATGACGAGAGCATCGCGGCGGCTTTGGAAGATGCCAGCATTCCCACCCTCATGATGAGCATGGTGCATATGTCCGGCGACGCGAGTTTGCTGGATGGAGACCTGCGCCCGGCGGGCGCGTATATCAACGAATACCAGGGTTACATGTCGGAAGAGGACAAGGCCACCGTGCGCGCACAGGCACTGGAAGTCATCAAGGCCTACCGCGATGGCGGCTGCAAGTTGCCGCCACCGCCGGATGCACAGACGGTGCATCGCATGATGAACTTCATGCTGGCACAGGAGGTGCCTGCCGATTACGTGCCGATGATGCTGGAGGAGATGGAGCTGGATGGCCGTGATCAACGCTCAACCGCCTGGGGTGATGAGGTCGACGCGTCGGTCAAATCCGCGCACAAGGTCCTGGTCATCGGTGGCGGCATGTCCGGGGTTCTCGCCTCCTATCGCTTGACCGAGGCGGGTATCCCCCACGTGGTGATTGAGAAGAACTCTTCTGTCGGCGGCACCTGGTTTGAAAACCGTTACCCGGGTGCGCGCGTCGATGTGGGCAACCACCTGTACAGCTATTCCTTCGAGCCCGCCTACCACTGGAACGAGTACTTTTCCCAGCAGCCGGAACTGCAGCAGTACTTCGAAGGTGTGCTGGAGCATCACGGGTTGCGCAGCAACTTTGTTTTCAATACCGAAGTCACCCGCGCGGTGTTCGATGAGCAGGCCGCGTGCTGGCGCGTGACAACACGCGACCAGGAAGGCAACACCACGGAGCATCAGGTCAGTTCAGTGATCAGCGCCGTGGGCCAGTTGAATCGTCCTTCACTGCCAGACATTGAGGGCCTGGACAGCTTCAAGGGCAAGTGGTGCCACTCCGCCGACTGGGACGAGAGCATCGACCTGGCAGGCAAACGCATTATCGTCGTGGGCTCCGGCGCCAGCGCGTTCCAGATCGTACCGGCCATTGCAGAGAAAGCGCAGCACCTGACCGTGTTTCAACGTTCCGCGCCGTGGATGTTCGAAAACCCCATCTACCATGAGCGTGTACCGGAAGGTAAAAAATGGTGCCTGAAGCATCTGCCTTTCTACGCGCGCTGGTTTCGCTTCCTGTTGTTCTGGCCGGCCTGTGACGGCGCTTACGACACGATCTTTGTCGATCCCGACTGGCCGCACCAGGAGCGCTCTATCGGAGAGTTGAACGATTTCGTTTACAACATGTTCAGCGAATACATCAAGGGTCAGGTGGGAGATGACGAGGAACTGCTGGCCAAGGTCATGCCGGACTACGCGCCCATGGGTAAACGCACCCTGCAGGACAACGGTAGCTGGCTGGCAGCGCTCAAGCGCGACAACGTCGACCTGGTAACACGTGGCGTAACCCGCGCCGATGAGGCCGGCGTTGTTGATGAGCAGGGACAGTTCTACGCTGCCGACGTCATCATCTATGCGACTGGATTCCAGACGGACAAGTTTCTCTGGCCGATGGAGATCCGCGGCCGGGGAGGGGTGTTGTTATCCGAGCAGTGGGGTAACGAGCCGGCGGCCTACCTGGGCGTGACCGTGCCTGATTTTCCCAACTTCTACTGCATGTTTGGTCCCGGCACCAACCTGGCCTTTGGCGGCAGCCTGATTTTCAACGGGGAGTGCCAGATGCGTTACATCATGGCCTGCCTGAAGAGCCAGATGCAGCGCGGGGCAGAGACGCTGGAGTGCCGACGCGAGGTGTTTGATGACTACTACCAGCGCTTTCGCGAATTGCAGGCGCAGTTGATCTGGGAGCACAGCTCGATCAAGTCGAGTTTCTACCAGAACGATGAGGGCAAGGTCACGCTACTGTGGCCGTGGAAAATTCTCGACATGTGGCGCTGGACGAAGGCGGTAAACGCTGACGACTATCGTTATGGCCCGGAAACGGCCGGTTAAATACCAGACAGGAGAACAGCATGGCCAAGTTGCAGGATCGGGTAGCGATCGTAACCGGGGCAAGCTCCGGCATCGGGCTGGCCTGTGCCGAGCGGTACGCGCGTGAAGGCGCCATCGTGGTGGGCACGGACATTCAGGACAGCGAGGGCTGGCAGGCTGTGGTGGAAGCCTCTCCGCAGAGTCGCCTGCATACGCTGGACGTTACCGATGGCGAGGCACAGCAGGCTCTGGCGCAGAAAACGGCGGCGGAGTTTGGTCGCATCGATATCCTGTTGACCGCCGCCGGTGTCGGTGACGGTGGCCCCGTCGGGTGGTTGGAGGAAGACGCCTGGGATCGGGTGATAGATATCAACCTCAAGGGCACGTACCTCTCGGTCAAGTCGGTGCTGGAGACCATGTGCGCCCAGCGCAGCGGCAGCATCGTCACCGTGGCCAGCGTAGAGGGCATCAACGGCACGGAAGGCGGTAGCGCCTACAATGCCTCCAAGGGCGGGGTGGTGCTGCTGACCAAGAACATCGCCATTGATTACGGGCGCATGGGCATTCGCTGCAACACGATTTGCCCCGGGTTTATCGATACGCCGATGCTGCGCGGACTGATGGACCCGATGCCGGATGTGAAGGCCGATATCATTGGGGAAGTCAAAATGGGTCGGCTGGGCAAGCCCGAGGAAATTGCCGGGGCCGCGTGCTTTCTCGCCTCGGACGATGCGTCATTTGTTACCGGCCACACGCTGGTCGTGGATGGCGGCTATACAGCCGGTCACAGCCACGGCATTGTACAGATGATGGGATTGGTCTAGGGCGAACCTGTATTGCCTGCGCGTCAGGCGGGCAGGGCGGTTCTGAATTGTCGCCCGGGTTACTCAGGCAAGGACGCCGAACCAGTGGCCCACCGCTGCGGTCAAGGCCATGGCCAGGCCTCCCCAGAAGGTGACGCGCGCGGTTGCGCGCAAAACCGGTGCTCCCCCCGCGCGCGCGGCGATGGCGCCCAGGCCGGCCAGGCACAGTAGCGAAGCGACGGTCACTGCCAGGATGAGCAGCGTTGCGGATGTCACCAGCCAGGTCGCGGCCAGGGGAATCAAGGCACCGGCCGTGAAGCTGGCTGCGGAGGACAGTGCCGCCTCAATCGGGTTGGCATTCTGGACTTCGGAAATCCCAATCTCGTCACGGGCGTGTGCGCCCAGGGCGTCGTGCTCCATCAGTTGCTCCGCGACCTGCCTCGCCAGACCCGAGTCCAGCCCCCGCTCCTGATAGATCTGCGCCAGTTCGCGAGTTTCGAATTCGCGGTCGTCACGCAGCGCCTGTTTCTCCATTTCCAGGTCAGCGCGTTCAGTATCGGCCTGTGAGCTGACCGAGACGTACTCGCCCGCGGCCATGGACATCGCCCCGGCTACCAGGCCGGCGAGACCGGCCAGCAGTATTTCGCTGGGCTGTGCGTTCGCTGCAGCGAAACCGATGATCAGGCTGGCGGTAGAAACAATACCGTCGTTGGCACCCAGCACAGAGGCGCGCAGCCAGCCGACGCGGTGTGATTTGTGATCTTCCGGGTGCGGCATTCAACAGTCCTGCACAGTGGGTGGGTGGTCGCGCAGGTCGTCACCGTGGTCCGGCCAACCGACACGGACCACGGGCACGCGAGAAAATCCGTTAACGCCCCAGCATGGAGCGCGCTACCAGCTCGCGCATGATCTCCGAAGTGCCGCCGTAAATGCGCTGAATGCGCGCATCCGTATAGAAACGCGCAATGGGGTATTCAACGGTATAGCCATAACCGCCAAACAGCTGCAGGCACTGGTCGACCGTTTTGCACTGCATCTCGGTGGTGGCGTACTTCAGCATGGCTGCGTCCTCCGAGGACAGCGCCTTCTCCGCGTACTGTGCGGCGCACTTGTCCAGCAGGGCGCGGTTGAGGGCGATGTCTGTTTTCACCTCGGCGAGTTGGAAGCGCGTGTTCTGGAAGCTGGCCACGGTCTGTCCGAAGGCCTTGCGCTCCAGTACGTAGTTCACGGTCAATTCGAGTGCTCCCTCGGCGGCCGCCACGGCCTGTGCGGCAATACCCAGTCGTTCCCGGGGCAGCTCCTCCATCATGATGACGAAACCCTTGTTCAATTCGCCCAGCAGCGCATTCGCCGGCAATCGCACGTCCTGGAAAAACAACTCCGCGGTATCTGAAGTGTGTTGGCCCATTTTTTCGATCTTGTTGCCGCGCGAAAACCCGTCCAGTGTGGCGTCGACCAGGAACAGGGAAATGCCCTTGGCGCCTTTGCCGGGCTCCGTGACGGCAGCGACGATGACCATATCGGCCAGCATGCCGTTGGTAATAAAAATCTTGGAGCCGTTGAGGACCCACTCGTCACCGTCTTTCACCGCATTGGTGCGAATGCTCTGCACATCCGAACCGGCGCCTGGCTCGGTCATGCCCAGCGCGGCGAGGACTTCACCGCTTACCATGCGCGGTAGCCAGTGGTTCTTCTGCTCCTCGGTGCCGAAGTGGTTGATGTAGGGCGCAACGATATTGCTGTGAATACCGTAGCCCGCGGCGATACCGCCAAAGCCCAGGCGCGACATTTCCTCGATGATAGCGAAGGTTACCTCGGGTGAGGCGCCCGCTGCGCCGTAGGCTTCGGGCATGTCAGGGCAGAGGAGGCCGGCGGCGCCCAGCGTGTTCCACATCTCGCGGGGCACGGCGTGCTGCGCCTCCCACTCCTCGATATGGGGCGATATCTCCTGTTCCAGGGCACGGCGTGCCATATCGCGAAACAGGGTGAGTTCTTCGTTATCCATTGCTGTGGGCTCCGATAGCTCGCTTGAGGGCGGCAATTTTGCGTGATTAGGCCGGCGTGCACAACTTTGGTGTAAGTCGTGATCATGAAGATAAGCCGGACCAATAGACGATGGCGCAGCGTGTTCAGGGGTGCTGGCAGGTGTGCGCCGGGGTGCTACACTAGGCGTCCTTTTTTTTAGTAAACCTGCCGACGGGTTTTGTAGTAACCCTGCCGACGGGCACAGCGATATAACGGGAGCAAGACATGCGCGAATACAAGCAATTCTATATCAATGGTGAGTGGGTTGACCCGGTAACGCCCAATGATTTCGATGTTATCAATCCCGCCACAGAAGAGGTCTGTGCGCAGATATCCCTGGGTTCAGCGGAGGATATTGATCGGGCAGTGAAGGCCGCACGCGCCGCGTTCCCGTCCTTCAGCCGCACCAGCCGCGCCGAACGCATCGAGCTGCTGGAGAACTGCGTTGAGGTGTACAAGAAGTACTATGCCGATATCGCCGAGGCCATCCGTCTGGAAATGGGAGCGCCCCAGGGCCTGGCCATGACAGCCCAGGCTTACACGGGCCAGGGGCACCTCGAGGAGGCGGCTCGCGTTCTCAAGGACTTCAAATTCGAAGAAGATCTCGGTGAGCATCGCCTGTTCAAGGAGCCCATCGGTGTCTGTGGTCTGATCACGCCGTGGAACTGGCCGGTCAACCAGATTGCCTGCAAGGTAGCGCCCGCACTCGCCGTGGGTTGCACCATGGTCCTCAAGCCCAGTGAGGTGGCGCCTTTGTCGGCTTACCTGTTCAGCCAGGTGATGGACGAGGCGGGCGTACCCGCGGGCGTCTTCAATATGGTGAACGGAGACGGCGCGACCGCAGGCAACGCACTGTCCGGCCACCCTGAGGTGGATATGATGTCATTTACCGGTTCTACTCGCGCCGGCTCACTGGTTGCGCAAAACGCGGCACCGACTGTCAAGCGCGTTACCCAGGAACTGGGCGGCAAATCCCCGAACATCATTCTGGAAGATGCGGATCTTGAAAAGGCTGTCATCGGCGGCGTCATGCACATGTACAACAACACCGGGCAATCCTGTAACGCGCCATCGCGCATGTTGGTGCCGGCGGCCAAACTGGAAGCAGCCGAGGCCATTGCTGCAGAGGTCACCAAAAACGTGGTGGTGGGCGATCCTGCCGAGGAAAGCACAACCATGGGGCCGGTGGTGTCTGAGGTGCAGTTCAACAAGATTCAGGGCCTGATCGAAAAAGGCGTCGCGGAAGGTGCCAAGGTGGTCACCGGTGGACCCGGGCGTCCGGAGGGTATCGACAAGGGTTATTTTGTGCGGCCCACCGTCTTTTCCCAGGCGAACAACGAGATGACTATCGCCCGCGAAGAAATTTTCGGTCCCGTGCTGACCATGATCCCCTACGAAACGGAAGAGGAGGCCATCGCCATCGCCAATGATACGGAGTACGGCCTGGCGGGTTATGTGCAAAGCGGCGATATCGATCACGCGCGTGAAGTAGCCTCCCGCATTCGCGCGGGTAACGTCAATATCAACGGCGCCTCTGCCGGATTTAACGTTCCCTTCGGTGGTTACAAGCAGTCCGGTAATGGTCGCGAGTGGGGTAGCCACGGCTTCACCGATTATCTCGAGATCAAAGCCGTGGCGGGCTACAGCTCCTAGGAGAGCTGACCATGGCCCGCTACATTCTGGCCATCGATCAGGGCACGACGGGTTCCACTGTTGCCCTGATGGACGGGCGGGGCAAACTGCGCGCCAGCGTTAACTACGAGTTTCCGCAGCACTACCCCAGGCCGGGTTGGGTAGAGCACCGTCCGGCGGATATCTGGGCGTCTGTGTTGAAAGGCGTGCGTGCCATCTTCCGCAAGGGGATTTGTACGCCGAAAGACATCGTCGCCATCGGCATCACGAATCAACGGGAAACCGCACTGCTGTGGGATCGGCAGAGCGGTGAGCCGCTGAACAATGCCATTGTCTGGCAGTGCAGGCGCACCACGGATTTTTGCGAAAGTCTGCGCGCAGCCGGCCACGAGAAGGCGGTCAGGCGTAAATCCGGCCTGGTGCTCGACCCTTATTTTTCCGCCAGCAAATTTCGCTGGTTGCTAAAAAACACCCCGGGGAGCGGCAAACTGCTGCGCGCCGGACGGGTGGCCGGCGGTACGGTCGACAGCTACCTGATCTGGCAACTAAGCGGTGGCGACGCGCACGTCACTGACGTGTCCAACGCCTCGCGCACATCGCTGATGAACCTGAAAACAGCGCGCTGGGACAAGAGCCTGCTCGACCTGTTCGAAGTGCCGCGCAGCATACTGCCCACCATTGTGCCCTCCAGCGGAGTGCTCGGACATACCCGCGGCGTCCCTGGTTTGCCTGACGGAATCCCCATCACCGGTGTCGCGGGCGATCAGCAGTCCGCGCTGTTCGGCCAGGCCTGCTTTGCGCCCGGTGATGCCAAATGCACCTTTGGCACCGGTTCGTTCATCCTGATGAACACAGGCGCCAGGTTGTTGCAGTCAAAAGCGGGCTTGCTCACCACGGTGGCCTGGCAACTGGCAGGCGGGAAACCGGTCTATGCCCTGGAGGGTGGCGCATTTGTCTGCGGTGCAGCGGTACAGTGGCTGCGCGATGGTCTGGGGTTGATCAAAAAGGCGTCGGACATCGAGGCGCTGGCGGCTGCTGTGCCGGACCACGGCGGCGTGGAGTTTGTGCCGGCCCTCACCGGGCTGGGCGCGCCGCACTGGGCGCCCGATGCGCGTGGCACTATCACAGGGCTTACCCGCGGCAGCGAGCGCGCGCACATTGCCCGCGCCACACTGGATGCCATGGCGTTGCAGAATGCGGATATCCTGCGCGCCATGGAGAGCGACCTCGGCAAACGCATGAAGACGCTGCGCGTTGACGGTGGTGCGGCGGCCAATAACCTGCTGATGCAGATTCAGGCGGATGTGCTCGGCCGCGCGCTGGTGCGTCCGCAGGTGATCGAAACAACCGTGGCAGGCGCCTGCTACCTCGCAGGACTGGGCGTTGGTCTGTGGGACAGTCCCGCGGCAGTGCAGCAGATTTGGCGGGAGGAGCGCGGCTTCAGCGTTGCGATGAGCGCGAAGGCACGCAGGGTGCGACTGGCGTCGTGGGACGCTGCGCTCAAACGCACACTGGCTTGAGGCATCAGGCGCAATGGCCGACGTCATTCCCTTTCGCAAACCATCGGCCGAGGAAAGGCACAAGGGCAAGGTGCTCTGTCGACATGGCCACCACAAGTGGCAGGTCGACAAGGCGAAACAGTTTGATGTGCAACAGGGTCGCTTGGTGACGGTGTATATTTGTAGTCGCTGCAAAGAGCGAAAAGTGAAAGCGCATTAATCCGTTACAACGCTCTGCGAAGCAGGGTGGTTCGTGAAGCAACGCTTCACGGTGCTGTATAAAAGAAATAATGAACAGCGGGGTAGCATGGCATGACAGCAGTACCCGTTACACCGGTTGGCGACCGTCGCGAAGCGCCGCTTGTTTTTCAGTGGTCTGTGTTTCCGCTGGTGATGGGTGGCGTGGTGTTCGCCACCTGGTACCTGATCAGTGGCGGCATGGAGCCCGCCGAGGCGGTATTGTGGACACAGGGCGTCGGCGCGCTCGCAATCATTCTGGCAGAACGTCTCTACCCCTATCACCGGAGCTGGCTGCGTTCGCACAACGATATTCGCGTGGATATCACGCACACGGTCGGGGTTGGCGTGATCACCGCCCTGGCCTCACCGCTGGCAGTGGCAGCGGGTGTGGTCTTCGGTGGCTGGTTGTCGGGCTATGTCGATGGTGGTGTGTGGCCCTATAGCTGGCCACTGGTACTGCAGCTGTTTCTCGCCCTGTTGATCGGGGAACTGCCCGGCTACTGGGTGCATCGCTGGCAACACAAGTGGGACGGGCTTTGGCGCTTTCACAGCGTGCACCACAGTGCGCCGCGCCTTTACTGGCTGAACGCCGGCCGCTTCCACCCGGTGGACATTCTTCTGACCTACGTGCCGACCTACCTGTTGCTGGTTGCCCTGGGTTGCAACGCGGAGCTGCTTGCGTACTTCGGTGTAGTCACTGCAATTCATGGCCTCTTTCAGCACAGTAATATGCAGCTCAAACTG
>JAUHYL010000035.1 GCA_030426545.1 Gammaproteobacteria bacterium | reverse complement strand
GCTACGGCACGGCGCGCGCAAATACCGGCTTCCTGTTCACCCGCGTCGGCCTCGCCGGCTGTGATATGGGCGCCTGTGCCATGTTGCCGCGCATCATCGGCCAGGGACGCGCAGCGGACCTGCTCTACAGTGGCCGCATGATGAGCGCCGAGGAAGGCGAACGCTGGGGCTTTTTCAACCGCCTGTGCGAGCCCGACGTGGTGCTTGGCGAGGCGCAGGCGTTCGCCGCCAGCCTTGCCAGCGGTCCCACCTTCGCACACGGCATCACCAAGACCATGCTAGCGCAGGAGTGGAACATGGGCATCGACCAGGCGATTGAAGCCGAAGCGCAGGCCCAGGCGATCTGCATGCAGACGCAGGATTTCGTGCGCGCTTTTGATGCCTTTGTCGAGAAACAAAAGCCGGTCTTCCAGGGAAACTGAGATGAGCGACAAGAGCTTTCTGCACTGGCCTTTTTTTGAAGAGCAACATCGACGGCTCGCCGCCGAGGTTGAGCACTGGATCGGCGAGCGCGCCGCCAGTATCGATCACGGCGACATCGACGCCGCCTGCCGCGCGCTGGTCACGCAGCTCGGCGAGGCGGGTTTTCTCGAGCACTGTGTCTCCATCGGCACTGCCGGGCGCGGCCTCGACGTACGCAGCCTGGCACTGATCCGCGAGACGCTGGCGCGCCACGACGGCCTGGCGGACTTCGCCTTTGCCATGCAGGGCCTGGGTTCCGGCGCGATTACCGTGGCTGGCACCCGGGAGCAACAGGAAGCCTGGCTGCCGCGCGTCGCCGAAGGCAGCGCCATCGCCGCCTTTGCCCTGACCGAACCCGACGCCGGTTCCGATGTCGCTGCCATGGCGCTGTCGGCCCGCACCGACGGCGACAGCTACGTGCTGAACGGTGAAAAAACTTTTATCTCCAACGGCGGCATCGCCGATTTCTACGTGGTCTTTGCGCGCACCAGCGATGACGGCGCGCGCGGCATCAGCGCGTTCATCGTCGAAGCCGACAATCCTGGCCTGAGTATCGCGGAGCGCATCCACGTTATCGCACCGCACCCGCTGGGCCGCCTGCGTTTTGACAACTGCCGGGTGAGCGCGTCCATGCGCCTGGGCGAGGAGGGCCAGGGCTTCAAGATCGCCATGGCCACGCTGGACATTTTCCGCACCACGGTGGGGGCCGCCGCCCTGGGTTTTGCGCGCCGCGCCCTGGACGAGGCACTGGCGCGCAGCAACAGCCGCGAACTGTTCGGCGCGCCGATGCGCGAACTGCCGCTGGTGCAGACCGCAGTGGCCGAGATGGCAGTGGATATCGACGCCAGCGCCCTGCTGATTTACCGCGCGGCGTGGACGCGCGACAACGGCGCTGAGCGCGTCACACGCGAGGCGGCGATGGCCAAGCTCTATGCGACTGACAGTGCGCAGCAGACCATCGACAAGGCGGTACAGCTATACGGCGGCCTGGGCGTCACCAGCGGCATTCCGGTGGAGTCGCTGTACCGGGAAATACGCGCGCTGCGAATCTACGAAGGGGCCTCCGAGGTGCAGAAGCTGGTGATCGCCCGGCAGGTCATGGCGAACTGACAATACATTCAAGCGCAGGTAGCAAATTATGCGAACGATTCAACCGGAAGGCTGGCCACAGCCGAAAGGCTACGCCAACGGCGTGGCCGGCAGCGGTGAGGTCCTGTTTATCGGCGGCCAGATCGGCTGGAACGAAAACGAGGAATTCGACAGCGACGATTTCGTCGACCAGGTGCGCCAGGCCTTGCTTAACACGGTGGCAGTACTCGAGGCCGCGGGCGGCAGCGCAGAGAACATCGCGCGCATGACCTGGTACATCACCGACAAGCGCGAGTACCTGGCGTCACTGCGCGAGGTGGGTGCGGCCTACCGCGAGGTCATCGGCCGCCACTTCCCCGCGATGGCGATGGTGCAGGTAGTGGCACTGATGGAGGATCGCGCCAAAGTGGAAATTGAGACCACGGCGCTGCTCTAGGGTGAGGTACAGGAAAAAATGAACGCGCTCACGGGCTCAGTTTGCGTCCCCGGACTCAGCGACTTCTATGTTACCTCGCACGCTGGATAAGTGCCGCAGCAGTTCAACGATGTCCTCGTTGTTGATCGAGGAGAAGATGCTGTCCACCCATTGCTCGTGGTTGGACGCCATGCGGCGAAACAGCCGGCGCCCTCTCGCGGTCATGCTGATGTCATTGACGCGGCGGTCCTGGGGATTGGTGCGGCGCTCGATCAGGCCATCATCGATCATACGGTCCAGCAGGCGGGAAATATTGCCGCTTGAGGCGATGAGGCGGTCTGCCAGATTGCCAATACTCAATGTGCCGCCTGCCTGGTCGAGATTGGCGAGCACATCAAAGCGGCTAAGGGATGTCTGAAAACCCGTCTGCAGACGGCTGTTGGTGAAGCGCTGCATTTCATTGCAGGTTTTCAATAGCATCAGCCAGGCACGCAGCGCGTTCTTGCTGTGATCCATGGAAGATTTGGAGTCGGGCTTTTTTTCTGGCATCAGTAGGCAACAACGCTGGCTTCGGGCTAAGTGTAAAGCCATTGCGCATAGCTGCAACAACAAAATTCGAAGCGAGGAAACGCAGCATGTACGACGCTTATATTTACGATGGTGTGCGAACACCCTTCGGTCGCTACGGTGGCGCCCTGTCGAGGGTGCGACCTGATGACCTGCTGGCACTGGTTCTACGTGCCGTGGTAGCGCGACAGTCGCTGGATACGAGCCTGCTCGAAGATGTATACGTTGGCGTCGCCAACCAGGCGGGCGAAGATTGTCGCAACGTCGCGCGCATGGCTGTGCTGCTGGCAGACCTGCCTCTGACCGTGGGGGGCCAGACTATCAACAGGCTATGCGGCAGTTCTCTCGCGGCGCTGATTGACGCAGCTCGCACTGTGCACTGCGGTGACGCCGAATGTGTCATCGCCGCAGGTGTGGAGAGCATGAGCCGGGCACCCTTCGTCATGCCCAAAGCCGACAGCGCGTTCACACGCAACAACGCTGTATACGATACGACTATCGGCTCACGCTTCCAGAACCCGGCGCTGCTGGAGCGCGTTGGTGATGACACCATGCCGCAGACCGGCGATATTGTCGCCACCGAGCAGGGTATCAGCCGTGAACAGTGTGACGAGTATGCACACCGCTCCCAGCTGCAGTATCAGGCCGCCCGCGAACGCGGCTTTTTCAGCGGCGAACTACTGCCCGTGCAGGTGCCCGTCGGCCGGCGCGACAGCACGCTGTTTAGTGAGGATGAGCACCCCCGCGCGAACGTCGACAGAGAAAACCTGGCCAGCCTGCCGCCGCTGTTTGCGGGTGGCGTTGTCACGGCGGGCAACGCCTCGGGCGTCAACGACGGCGCCGCGGGGCTGCTGGTAGGCAACGCTGCAGTGGGTGCCCGTTGCGGGCTTGCGCCACGGGCGCGCATTGTGTCTTCAGCCGTCGCGGGGGTCGCCCCGCGCGTGATGGGGATCGGGCCTGTAGAAGCCTGCCGAAAGGCACTTGTTCGCGCGCACCTGGACATGAGTGACATCGATGTCATTGAGATCAACGAGGCTTTTGCCAGCCAGGTGCTGTCCTGTCTGAAGCTGCTCAAGCTGCCGCTGGACGACACGCGCGTGAACAGCAACGGCGGGGCAATTGCCATCGGCCATCCGCTGGGCGCCTCAGGTGCACGCATCGCCCTCACTGCAATGCGCCGGTTAGAGGAAAGTGGCGCTCGCTACGCATTGGTCAGCATGTGCATCGGGGTAGGCCAGGGGATCGCGATGGTATTGGAGAGATCACAGCCATGACAGAGACTGAAAGAAACCCGGTAGTCTGCGAGGTGGTTGATCAGGTCGCGCTGCTGCGCGTCGACGCGCCGCCGGTCAATGCACTTTCGCATGTTGTGCGCAGCGGACTCGCCGACGCTTTGGCAAAAGCCCACGGCGCAGGCGTAACAGCCGCCGTGATACTTTGCGAGGGAAGGACGTTCTTTGCCGGTGCGGATATACGTGAGTTTGGCAAACCGCCGAAATCGCCGGTGTTGGGAGAGCTGCTGCAACAGATCGAGGCCTCAACCATCCCGGTGGTGGCGGCCATGCATGGCAACCCGCTGGGAGGCGGCCTGGAACTGGCTATGGCCTGCCACTACCGTATTGCGCTGCAGGGTACGCAGATGGGTCTCCCGGAGGTCAACCTGGGGCTGATGCCCGGAGCCGGCGGTACGCAACGCCTGCCTCGTCTGGTAGGGCTGGAGGAAGCGGCGCAGATAATGCTTTCGGGCCAGCCTGTCAGCGCGCAGCACGCACTGGAAATCGGGCTGGTGGATCGCGTTTGCGAGACGGAACTACCGGCTCAGGCATTGGCTTTCGCGCAGGAACTGGACGCGCCCCGACCAACGGGGTTGCGCGCCATGCCGGTTTTCGACGACCAACCCGACCTACTCTCCCGACTGCATGCCATGGTGCAGAAGAAGTACCGGGGGCTGGCAGCACAAGCCAGCGTCCTGGAGTGTCTTGAAGTGACCCAATCGCTGCCAATCGACGAAGCACTGAAGGAAGAGCGACAGCGCTTCCTGCAACTGGTGCAAGGACCGCAATCGAGCGCGCTGCGTTACCAGTTCTTTGCCGAGCGCCAGGCGGGACGCGCCCCGCAAGACGCGCATGTCGGCGAAATCCGCAGCACCGCCGTCGTCGGCGCGGGAACCATGGGCAGCGGCATCGCGATCAGCCTGATAGACGCAGGCTTTCCGGTACATCTGCTGGAAATTGATGGGGATGCCCTGCGGCGTGGCCTGCAAAGAATAGACGACCACTACAGGCGCGTCGTCGACGGCGGCTACCAAACCGCCGCTGCAGCGACCGCTGCTCGCGGGCGCCTGACAGGCACAACCCGCTACACAGACCTCGCCGACAGCGACCTGGTGATAGAAGCCGCGTTCGAAGACCTGGAGGTAAAACGAACCATTTTCACAGCGCTGGACGAACACTGCAAAGCCAGCGCCCTGCTCGCCAGCAACACGTCCTATCTGGACATCGATGCACTGGGTCGCATCACCTCGCGCCCCACACAGGTGTTGGGACTGCACTTTTTCAGTCCGGCAGAGCGCATGAAGCTACTGGAAGTGATCCGTACCGGGGCCACCAGCGACGCCGCGCTCGCTACTGCGCTTGCCTTCGCCAGGAAAATAGGAAAACTGCCCGTCACCGTCGGCGTCTGCTACGGCTTCGCAGCCAACCGCACCTACGCAGC
The DNA here is from genome assembly GCA_030426545.1 of Gammaproteobacteria bacterium. Taxonomy (GTDB): domain Bacteria; phylum Pseudomonadota; class Gammaproteobacteria; order Pseudomonadales; family Halieaceae; genus Marimicrobium. The sequence goes on along the minus strand of JAUHYL010000035.1, from coordinate 35,809 downwards.
CTACAATCGGGAAGTACAGAACCTGCTGCTGGAAGGTGCGGGCATAGAGCAGGTTGATGCCGCGATGCGCGAGTTTGGCATGGCCATGGGCCCGTGCGCCGTCACCGACCTGACTGGCATCGATATCGGGGTGATGGCGCGACGCGCGCAAGCAAACAGGCCCGATGATCCGCGTTACTTTGCAGTGAGCGACGCGCTGTACAACGCCGGATTACTGGGCCGCAAGAGCGGCGAAGGCTTCTACTGTTACGGCAACACCCGCGGCGCCTCAACGCAAGCCCAGGCGCTAATCGACAGTACTGCGCAAGGCCTCGGCATCACGCGGCGTGCCATGGACGCAGACACAATTGTCGGGCGCCTGCTGAGGGCGATCCAGAACGAGGCTGAGCACGCCATAGCGGAAGGCATCGTCGAGCGCGAAAGCGACATTGATATCATCTGGTGCAACGGTTACGGCTTTCCGCGCCACCTGGGCGGGCCAATGTATCAGCGCTCGCTTTCCAGCGAGGGTGTTACGTAGGCAGCGTCGCCCTCTGGCAACACGACGCCGTTGACGTCTGCATAGGCCTGCCAGTGCGCTTCGATCTGCGCCACCACTTCAGGCAGTGAACCCGCGAGGTCGCTGCTCTCACCGGGGTCACGCGACAGGTCGTAGAGCTGCCAGCGACCGTCGCCCAGAGGCGGTGGGAACAACACGCCCTTGTAGCGCTCGAACAACACCGTCCGCCTGCCGTACAGTTCGATCACCAGCGGCAACCGCGCCTGCCAGTCGCGCTGCCGACGCCAGTCTTGCCAGCGCGAAACCCCCTGCTGTGCCAGCACGGACTTGCCGCGATAGCGTTCCCCGGGGTGAGTGACATCGGCAGCCTCGAGCAGGGTGGCAAAGAGATCCATCATCGACATCCGTCCGTGCAACCGGATCTGCTCCTGCGCCTCCCCGGGCAGCCGCACCAGCGCGGGCACGCGCGTGCCGCCGCCGGTGGGAAACGCCTTGAACAGTGACAGCGGCCCCGCACTGGCCGCGCCCCAGCCCTCGCCGTACCAGACATAGGAGCCGCGCCGCCCCATGTTGTCGAGGCTGTTGTCAAACGCCAGCGGCAGCCACCAGCGGTTAAACGGCAGCGCGCCGATATCGTTGCCCTCGGGCCCGTTGTCCGAGGTGAACACAACCAGCGTATTGTCCAACTGGCCGGATGTGGCCAGGTAGTCCAACAAGCGACCGACCTCGGCGTCCAGGTGCTCGACCAGGGCGGCGTAGATCTCCATGCTGCGCGCGCTGCGCTGCTGCTGTTCCGGCGTCAGCGACTCCCAGCGCGGCACGAAAGCCGGCAGCGGCGTCACCGCGGCGTCCGCGGGAAACAGGCCGCGCTGCCGCGCGCCGGCAATGCGCTGATCGCGCAACCATTCATAGCCTTTGTCGTAGCGCCCCCGGTAGCGCTGCAGCATGTCGTCCGGCGCATGCAGCGGCCAGTGCGGCGCCGTGTAGGCGGCGTAGGCGAACCACGGCCGGGTGCTACCGCGATCCTCCTCCAGGTAGTGGATCAGACGATCGGTGTAGAACGTGGACGAGAAAAATCCCGGCGGTGGGTCGACCCGTTCACCGTCCGCGAGGTAGGTCGCCTTGCGCTCGAATACGATCAGTCCGGCAGCGTCCTGGAAGTGGCTGGCGCCGCCGCCAAGCAGCGACCAGGAGCGCTCAAAGCCGCGCGCATCCGGCGTCTGCCCCGCGCCTCCCCCAAGATGCCACTTCCCCGCCATATAGGTGCGATAGCCCGCGTCACGCAGCAGTGTTGGCAGGGTCACCACACGGTCGTTCAGGTAGCCCTCGTAGCCGGGGCGCCCGCGTTGATTGGCCTGGACGCCATGGGACATGGTGCCCAGCCCTGCAAGGTGCGGCGACACACCGGTCAGCAGCGCCGCGCGCGTCGGCGAACAACTCGGCGCCGCGTGAAGACCGGTCAGCAACATGCCGCCCAGCGCCAGCCGGTCAATATTCGGGGTGCTGATCTCGCCGCCGGTCAGACCCAGGTCGGTGAAGCCCAGGTCGTCGACCAGGATCAACAGAATATTCGGGCCCTGCGCCTGCGTGTCGGCCGGCGGCGGCTCAGGGAAGGGAGTGATTGACGTGTCGCGGCTGCCACAGGCGGCCAGCAACAGGAGGACCCATCCAGCCAGCGTCAGTCGGCGTCCTGCGTTGTGCATACCTGTCTCAATATGTTGATGAACTCGCGGCAGGCCGGCGTGATCACGGCACGTTCGCGGTAGGTCAGCGTGACATCGGTTTCGTGCACCAGCCCGGCCACTTCCACTTCTACAATTTCCCCGCGCCGAATATCCTCTTTCAATAGCTGGCGCGGCAGGTAGCTGACCAGGTCTTCACTGAGCAGCATCTGTTCGATATAGGTGGAAGAGTTGCTCACGATGTCCGGGTCGGGTGCCGCCAAACCGGCCGCGAAGAAATGCTCATCCAGACGCTCGCGCCAGAACTGGGGATGCGGCGGTAGAATCCACGCAAACTCCAGCAACTCCCCGATATCCGGCGACCTGCCGGCCAGCGGATGATCACCGCGCACCACCAGGCACATTCTGTCGGCGATCAGGGTCTCCGACACCAGGCCCTTTTCATTCACTGCAGGCCAGGTGCCCACGGCCATGTCGAGTTCACCGCGCCGCACCGAGGGAATGAGTTGTCCCCCCAGGCCCTCGATGACCGTGAGCTGGATATTGTCGTGCGTGGTGCGCAAGGCGTGCGTCACCTCGGGCATCATATACGGTGCACTGCTGGGCCCTATGCCCACGCGCACGTGGCCCTGGTTGGTGCCCTTCAGGCGCTGCAGTTCCGACTTGGCATTGCGCAGTTCGGCCTGGATCAACCGCGCATGCAGCGACAGTGCCTCGCCAAACACGGTGGGCACCACACCCAGCGGCGTGCGTTCGAACAGCTTCACGTTGAGTTCGTCTTCGAGCTGGTGAATGCTCTTGCTCAACGCCGGCTGCGTGAGGTGAATTTCCTCAGCGGCCTGACCGAGACTGCCGGCATCGTAAACAGCCAGAAAATGTCGTAATCGTCGGGAGTCCATGGTGCGCCTTCTCTGTGAGTATCCTTTATTTCGAGGCCACAGGTTAGCAGCCGCCCGTCATCGCGCCACCCCGGTGAGCCGCCAATGGTTCAGCCAGCCGCCTCGTCTTCCACGGGGTTTTCTATTGCACCCACCTGCTCGATCTCGATGCGTACGCTGTCGCCCGCCTCAAGGTATCGCGCCGGGGACTGTCCTGCGCCAGAACCAAACGGCGAGCCGGTTGCGATAACATCACCCGGACGCAATTCGATCACCGCGGACAGCAGGGCCACCAGGTCGGCAATACCGTGCACCATCTGGGCAGTGCGCGAGTCCTGGCGCAGCGCCCCGTTTACCCAGGTGCGCAGCGCCAGATCGGAGGCCGCCGCCAGCGGCAGCGCCACCAGCGCCGGGCCTATCGCTGCGCGCACCGGCGCGCTTTTCGCCAGCACCAGCGTCTCTGGCCGGGCCAGGGAGCGCAAGGTGACATCATTGAGCACCGTGTACCCGGCAATGAAGCGCGCGGCGTCCCGCGCGGGGACGCGGTGGCAGGCGCTACCGATGACCACGCCCAGCTCACCCTCGTAATCCAGGCACTCGTGATCAACTGGCCGCAACAGCGGTGTACCGCTGCCAACCAGCCCCCCGGGCGCCTTGAGAAACAGGTGGGGCTCGGCGGGAACCTCGCGCCCGACTTCCCGCGCATGATCTGCGTAGTTGAGGCCAACGCCGTACACCGCCGCATCGGCGGGCACGGGTAGTCCGGGAACGATATCAGTGACAGCACGGCGCATGTCCGCGGCACCCGTGTACTCGCGCTGGTGAAACGCCTGGATAACCGAGCGTGGACAGGCCGAAGCGGGCGCCACCTCCCGGCACCCGCTCGCGTCGCAGTACCACCAGTCACCGCTGTGCGCGTCGCGCAGCAGACGCGCGGCTGTCACGAAGGCTGCAACCGCTGCGCCCCCCCGCTCAGAAGCTGTAGATAACGTCCAGGCCGTACTCGCGTGGGCGGCCTACTCCGGCGAACGCTACGCCCAGGCCGTTGACCACATCCTGGCCGTTGGAGAAGTACTCCTCGTCGGTGGCGTTACGCACCCAGCCCGCGACGGTCCACTGCTCGCTGCGCGACAACCACGACAGACGCAGATTGAGCAGACCATAGTCGTCTTCCACCTCGTACTGCCCGTTGGCCGCGCCGTAGGCAATGTCGTCCTGCCAGCTATAATCGCCGCGCGCAATCAGCGCGCCCGCGTCACCCAGCGACGCTGTGTACTGCAGCCCCAGGCTGGTACTGTACTCGGGCGTCAGCGGCAACATGTCATTATCATCGATGCCGGAGATGCGCGCTTCGAGGTCGAGCTCAGTGTATTCAGCATCAATCCACGAACCCGTCCAGAAAACCTGCAGCGAGTCCATGAGCCTGGCGCTCACTTCAAACTCGATGCCCTGCACCTCAGCCTGCGCCGCATTATTGGTCTCGAAGAACCCTGAACCAGGATTCAACACCAGCAGCTGAATATTCTCGTAGTCAGAGAAGTAGTAGGAGGCGTTAAACACCACATCGCCATCGGCGAAGGTGGACTTCATGCCCAGTTCATAACTGGTGACCTCTTCCGGCTCGTACGTCGGCACCTCGGCGAAGGTGTCCTGCGGACGGCCATTCCAGCCGCCGCTCTTGAAGCCCTCTGCGTAGCTGAGGAAAAACAGGATGTCCTCGCTGGCCTGCCAATCGAGCACCACCTTGGGCGTGAACTCCTCCCAGCTTTCGTTGTAGCTGGTGGGGACGTTGGGCGGCAGAAACGGGTTGTTCGGCGACAGCGTCGGCGTGATCTCACCCGGCGTAAACAACTGGATATAGCCAGGGTTGGGCCAGGCCGGGTTACCCGGTATTGGCGCGGGGATAAACGAGAAGATGCCATCGGTATTGTCGATAAAGAAATCGAAGTCCTGGGTTTTCTCCTCCTCGTTGTAGCGACCGCCCACCGTCAGGGAAAACGCGTCCGTGATGCGATAGCGCAGATGGAAGAAGACTGCCTGCGACTCCACGTCCAGGTTGAAGCGCTGGTTGTTCTGAATGCCGCGGCCATCGAGCTTCTCCCACGAAAAGGGAAACAGGTTGGTGTTGTGGCCGAGGTTGATGCCGTTGGTGTAATCAACCTCCTCCTCGTACCAGTACAGACCCGCCAGCCATTCCAGGCGATCGTCAAACGCCTCGCCCGCAAGGATCAGCTCCTGACTGAATTGTTCCTGCGCCTGATCCATGAAGTTGTCGTAAGTGGCGTAAGCACCGGCGTCAAAGTCCTGGGTGGTGAACGTTTCCATGTCGCGGTACGCGGTGATGGAGGACAGACGGGCCCACTGCAGATCCCAGTTGAAGTGCAGGGAGGTGCCCCAGACATCCATATCGTTCTGCGGGTCGATAGAGGCGAAGATGTCCTTGGTGTCGTTCGAGCGCTCACCGGCCGAGTCAGGCGGGAAGGGCGCAGCCAGTGGCGTGGCGCCCATATGCGGCAGCTCCTGCGAGGTATCAAAGGCCGTCAACACTGTCGGCAGTGACGTCCCGCGCGCCTTGGTCGCGTCGGCGGACAGAATGAACTGCATGCTGTCGTTCGCGTTCCACAGGAACTTCACGCGCCCAGCGGTCGTGTCCTCATCGCCAAAGGTGTCGTTGTTGTAGACACTCTCGCCCCAGCCGTCGCGCTGGGTATTCAACCCACTGACGCGCAGTGCCGCATCGTCTCCCAGCGGTGCATTCGCCACGAACTGCAGCTTGTAGCCGTCCCGGTCCATGATCGAACCTTTCACCTTGCCGTGAAAACCATCCAGGCTGGGATTTTCCGTCACCACGTTAATCGCGCCACCAATGGTGTTGCGGCCGAACAGGGTGCCCTGCGGCCCGCGCAGCACCTCGACGCGCTGCAAATCCAGGGTGTCCAGCGAGGCTCCGGAGGTGCGACCAAGGTAGACGCCATCCAGGTAGGTGCCCACACCGGGATCGGTGGCTGCGTTGCCATCGGCCTGGCCGATGCCGCGAATGAAAAACAAGCCCTCATTGCCACCGTTGGGTCCCGGGGTGGCCGTCAGCCCGGGCGTAAAGGCAACGAGTTCCTTGATCTGGTTAACCGACAGCTGCTCCATATCTTCACTACTGAAGCTGGTGATTGCGATGGGGATATCCTGCACGTCACCCCTGAGCTTCTCCGCCGTCACGCGCACTTCCTCCAGTTCGCGCTCCTGCGCCAGTGCGCCGGCAGACAGCGTGAGCGCGGCGAAGACCGCGACACTGAGTCGCGACCGGGAGACCTGATGAGCTTCGGTGTTCGTGGTTGACATGACCCTTCCTCGCTTTTTTTAGTATCGGGAATCGATGGCAGGCACGACCTGTCAGGGTTCAATGCCAGTCCACGATAATGTGGAAGCGCGACCGGGCGCGCCAATAGTAAAGTAGTGGGAACCCATAGCTGCAGGTTATTGCAACGAGCAGTATGCCTCAAGCAGACCACCGTCGCCAAAGTCTGCGATCAGGTGGTCTCCGGGCTGCATGACCTGGGTGCCTGCACAGGCGCCAGACGCGATCAGCATCCCTGCGCGCAGCGGCGCGCCACGGCGGGCGAGGTGCCGCGCGGCCCAGGCGAGTTGCTCCATGGGCGCATTCGAGGCGGCGGCAAAACCGCCCTCCCCCACGCTTGTCCCATTGACACTCACCTGGATACGCATGGCGACGAGCGACGTGTGCGAAAGGCCGGTTATCGCCTCGCCCAGCACAGCACCGGCATTCACGCCATTGTCCGCAATCAGTGCCAGTGCGCCCACCTCGAACGGTGCGCAAAAGCTGGGCCGGTTCACCTCGATCAAGGGTACGACGGCGTCGATGGCCTGCCACAGCGTATCCGGTTGCTCGTCCACGCCAAGGTCCCGCGCCAGCCGCAGGCCGAACTCCGCCTCCAGCGCCAGCTCGCCACCGTAGTGAGGCAGTTGCGCAGGGCTGCCCTGGGTCTGGTCAGCATAGATTCGCCCCAGGAAGGGGTGTTGCAGTTGGAGAAAGGCCTGCGCACCAGCGGAGGTGGCGCCCAGCTTCCAGCCCAGCAACTCGCCACCGCGTTGCGCATGCAGCCAATCGGCAACGTCGTAGGCCTCGGCTTCGCTCGAGGGAAGTGCGGGCAGCGCCGCGGTGGCGATAAAGCGATGCTCGTGTCGCGCCGCCAGCAATGCAGCCTGCAGTTCAGCGTACACCCTCAGCCCGCGTCGACCTGCTGCGCAAGAAAAGGCACCATACCCAGTTGCAGCACCTCGCGGGTAAAATCGCAGGCGTAGCCCACCATCGCGTCATTCAGGAAACCGCCTGTGGGGTACTCCTTCGCCACACCGTAGGCGCCCAGTATTTCAACCGCGCGCTGACTGACGCTGATCGCCACATCAACGGCGTGCGTTTTGGCAGCCGGCCCTTTCAGGGTGCCCGCCACCATGGGATTGGATTCAAGCGTGCTGGCGGCATCCCTTGTCAACAGCCTGGCGCTCTGCACATCGATGTACATCTGCGCGAGCTTCAGCGCCACCGCCTGGTGTTCGATGATCGGCTTCCCCCAACTGACGCGCTCGTGCGCATAGGCCAGTGCATACTCGTAGGCGCGCCGCGCGAGGCCGACGAAGCAGGCGGCCAGGCAAATCCCCATCTCGGGCACCTGCGCGAACGTGGGCAACGCCATGCCGGCCTGCCCCAGCAGCCGGTCACCCGGCACTCGCACCTCGTCCAGTAACAGTTCACTGTGGTGCGTGGAGTGCCAGCCGATCAACTCGGTACGCGGCGCGACGGTGAAACCGGGACTGTCGGCATCGAGCAGAAACATGGACACGCTCTCCATCTGCGCCTTGCCCGGTGTGGTGCGCGCCATGATCAGGTAATAGTCTGCGGCACCGGCGTTGGTGACAAAGGCTGACTTGTTCCCGCTGATCACCCAGTCGTCACCCTCCTGCACCGCACTGGTTTTCATGCCGTGCGCGGGATCGGGGCTGAACAGGTCACCGCCCGACACATTGGGTTCGCTCTGGGCGCCGGACATAATCACCGCGTCGCCCTGAGTGAGCAGCCGCATCCAGTGCTGTTGCTGCGCTTCGGTGCCGCCGCGCAGCAATACCAGTGGCATACAGGCATTCAGGGAGAAATAGTCGGCGGTAATCGCGATGTCTGCGCAGGCCAGCTCCTCAAACAGTACCACCGCGTCGGCGCAGCGCATCCCCAGGCCGCCGTGCGCCTGCGGAATCATCAGGCGGGTGAAGCCAAGTTCTACACCGCGGGCATACATAGCGCGAATGCGCTCGTCTGCCGCCTGCAGTCCGTGTTTTGCGACGTCCTCGGCCAAGGGGGCTATTTCTGCAGCAGCAAAGCGCCGACCGACACTCTGTAATTCCCTCTGTTCGTCACTGAGCGCAAAATCCATGGTGGGTATCTACCTCTTCGCATTTGATTACCGCTCCATCTAGGCACAGGCGCCGCACACGAATCAACTCCCTGTGAGCCCGACGGTAATGGCGATAAGTTATGGCCTGCGCAGGCAACGCAGGTGGTGTGCCGCGGGACAATTGGCTAGAGTGCTCCTTATTCGCGCAGCGCTAACGTGGAGCCGTCGCATGCAGACAGAACGAAGAGACTTTCTGCGCCAACTGGGCCTGGGCATGATCGCCGTGGGCAGCGGTGCCTCGATACACTATCTCAGCCCCGCCGAGGCGCACGCGTCCGGCGACTACGAGTTCAGTGTGTTGAATAATCAGGAACGCACGACGCTGGGTGCCCTGGGTGAAGTTCTCCTGCCGGGAAGCCGCGAGGAAGGCCTGTGCGAGTTCGTTGATTTCCACCTTGCGCAGCCCGAGGCGGACTGTCTACTGATGCTGCGCTACCTCGACGTACCGCCGCCCTATGCAGATTTCTACCGCGGCGGCCTGGCGGCGCTGGAGCAGTTTGCCCAGGGGCATCACAAGAAGGCCTTCGCGGCCTGCAGCAACGAACAGCGCAGCGCAATGGTCGGTCAAATCAGTTTCAAGCAACCGGCCGACTGGCGCGGGCCTCCTTCACCACTATTCTATTTTGCATTGCGCTCAGACGCGGTCGATGTTTACTACGGCACGGAGAAAGGCTTTGAGCGCCTGGGTGTGCCGTACATGGCGCACATACGACCGCCCACACCCTGGTGATCAGGGCACAGCACCCTCGGGACGGCGTGCAGCGCACCGGCGAACGTTAGCCCGCCCCTATTTCACCTTCATCGCGATTTTGCCGCGCGTGTGGCCAGTCTCCAGCATCTCGTGTCCGCGTGTCATATCCGCGGCGGAGAACGACAGTGTCTCGGTTAACGGCGACTTGAACTTGCCATCACTAACCAGCCGATTAATCTCGTCCAGATAGTGCGGCTTGTTGGCGAAGACCACCGTCTCCACGTTGACGCCGTACTCGGCACTGAGCTTGTCCCGGGTTTCCAGGTCTGTCGGGTCGTAGCGCAATACTGACAGCAGTTTGCCGCCGCGCTTCATCACCTTGTAGGTATCGACGATCACCTGCCCGCCCAGCACGTCCAGCGCGACATCGATATCGCTCAACACCTCGGTGAAATCCTGGCGGGTGTAGTCCACAACCTCGTCGGCGCCCAACTCGCGCACGAAATCAACATTGCCTGCGCTGCACGTTGTCGCCACCCAGGCGCCGCGCGCCTTGGCGATCTGGATTGCCATTGCACCGACACCGCCGGCACCCGCCTGGATGAGCACACGATCACCGGACTTGACGCCGCCGAGTTCCACCAGGCCATGCCAGGCAGTCTGCGCGGCCATGGGGATCACTGCCGCCTCCTCGAAGCGCATACCCTCAGGGATTTTACGCACGTAGTCGTCGGTGATACCCATATACTCGGCGCAGCCGCCAGGACGCATGGGTGAGCCCATACCGTAAACCCTGTCGCCCACCTTAAATTCGTAGACATCGAAGCCCACGTCCACCACCACGCCGGCGACATCCCAGCCAATGTTCAGTGGCAGCGGGTGGTTGTAAAACGGCTGTAGCTTGCCAACGCGTATTTTGCAGTCGAAGGGATTCAGGCCCACCGCATGCACTTCCAGTAACACGTCATTGTGCAGCGGTCTGGGCTGTTCCTGTTCGACTTCGGTAAACGCTTCCGGCGCGCCAAAATCCTCAATTACTATGGCTTTCATGCTATATCCATCTCGTTGTGTTCAGGGTAAAAGGATCGGTTAACGCAGCATCCACGCCGGCTCTGGGGCACCGCAAACCCGCGCGGTGATGCCTGCGACGGGCACCGCATTGTGCAGCACCGCCCCAGGCTGATTGCATCAAGCCAACTTCCATGTTGTCACCCCGTAGGTTACGTGACCTGTCGCCCCACGCAATCCAGAGCTGTCCGACTTGTCATAACTTTTGGCTATGTAGATGACAATGCTTGCGCTTCACTCCACTGCTTACACCGTGTACTGATCGCGGGAAAATGCGCGGGCAGCAAACTGGCCTCGCCCTCGGGAATGCCCGCGTCGAAGGTGGTGAACAACTCTGCCATGCGACCCATATCCGCCAGCGGCGGCAGGCGGCCCAACGTACGTGCCAGCCACAATGGCAGGTAGCCGATGCGCTGTCCGGGCATGACCGCGTCGCGATAGATGGCCAGTGCCTCAGCCATGGACAACGCCTCGGGCCCAAGCAGTGTCAGCGACTGCCGGTGACAGCCGGACTCCGCCATCGCGGCAACCACGACCTGTGCGTAGTCTGCGGCGGCGAGATAGTGATAGCGCTGCACCTGACGCCCGGGAATAGCGATGCGTCCATCACGCACAAACAGCGGCAGGCTCTCAAAAAAATGTGTGGGCTTGAACACGGTATACGGTACGCCGCAATGCCGGAACAGCGCCTCACAGTTCGCTTTGATGACCAGTGGCCGGTGCTCCCCAAACGCTGCGAGATCTCCAGCGCCGGAGATATAGCCTACCCACGCCAGGCCCGCTTCAGCGGCGGCGGCGCACAGCACGCGGTTGCCGCGGTATTCGACGCTCTGCTTCAAATCGAAGGAGTCACTGCTGAGGCTGCTGTACAGCGCCTGGCAATCCTGCATCGCGACGCGCACGGATTTCGCATCCAGCACATCGCCCTCTACCCATTCGGCGCCGTCCAGCAGCGGGTTGGCCGCGGCGCGCGCTGTCGACCGGACCAGGGCCCGCACGGCGTAACCGTGATCCAGCAGGGCGCGTGCCACGGGAGCACCCAGTGTGCCAGTGGCACCGACGACCAGTACCCGCTTAATCACCGGTCACCCCTTCGGGAAAGGCTCGATTATCACCTCGTCGCTCTTGTTGTCGACGATCACCGGGGTCTCAAAAATCTCGTACTGCGGCTCCGTGCCCGTCTGCGCCTTGATCATCGCAGACGCCCGGGCAAAGTAGGTCTCAAACTGCTCCCGTGTTTCCCACAGGTAGACGCCGATGGCCTGTTTGGCCTCAAGGTCGCAGCCTATGTACTTGCGCACCAGTCCGGGACAACCCTTGTACACGGGAATACTTTCCTCCATATGGGCTTTGGCTTTCTCGGCGGTAATATCGGGCGGCAACTGCAGGCGGGTAATAACGGTATACATGATCGGCACAACTCCTGTTCCAGCATTCAAATTGACACTGGCGCCAGCATGGCAGCGAGCGCTGCCCTGTGGCAACTGAGCACGCACTGCCACGGCATAAATTTTGGGAATGGCCTGACCCTCGCTTGGACCCTGCAATCACCGCGCGCGACAGGTATCCTGCCGGTTGACCAGCAGCGAGCGAGCATGAACGACGCAATCAACACCGCAACCGATTTGCACAGTGAGGTCGCCATCATCGGCGGCGGCGCCACTGGTCTGTACCTGGCCAGCCTGTACGCCCGTGCCGGCAGGCAGGTCACCCTGTTCGAGGCCGGTCCGCGCTGGAGTACCGACGACCTGGTCAGCTCACAAATCTGGGCACGCCGCCTGAAGTGGGGCGGAGCACCGGTACCCGTGGCCGGCGCCAACCCGCTGGGACACAATATGAGCACTGGCTGGGGGCTGGGCGGCGCAGCGCTGCACCACTATGCCGGCTGGCCGCGGCTACGGCCCGACGATTTCGAACTACAGCGCCGCTACGGACGCGGCATGGATTGGCCCTTCAACTACAGCGAACTTCAACCCTGGTACGACCGCATCCAGGCCGAGGTGGGCCTGTGCGGTGACAGCGAGCGTGAGGAAGGACGACCGGCGGGCGAGCCTTATCCAATGCCGCCATTGCCCGAGTTCAAACAGGCGGCAATACTGCAGCGTGGTTTCCAGGCCCAGGGCCTGCGCACCTCCCCCGCACCAGCGGCAGTCAATACCAGTCCCTACAAGGGCCGCCCCGGCTGCCAGTACGACGGCTGGTGTGATGCGGGCTGTCCCACTGGCGCGCTGGCCAATCCGCTGGTGCTCCATTTGCAGCAGGCGCGGGAACACGGTGCCGCTGTTCGCTGCGACACCTTCGTCGAGCGACTGCTGACAGGCGCCGACGGGCGCATCGCCAGGCTCTCCTGGCGAGACCGCGAGGGACGCAGCGGCACCTGCCGCGCCCGGCTCTTCGTACTGGCGGGTTCCGCCATCCAGAACGCGGCACTGCTGCTGCGCTCGGGCGACAACGGACTGGCAAACGGCTCCGGCCGGGTCGGCCACCACTTCTACTGCCACGCCCTGTCAACGACCTACGGCGTGATGCCGGCGCCTACCGACAATCACCTTGGCATCACCTCCGGTTCGCACATCAGCTTCAGTGAATACGGCAAGCTGCGCCCCAAGGGGCCTTTCGGCAGCATCATGCTGGGCTTTGGCGCCGCACTGAAACCGAATGACCTGATGGGCATTGCCAACACGCGCCCGGATCTGCACGGTCAGGCACTGCATGACTTCCTCAGCGTTGAGGGCAAACGGCTCGCCGCGATTACCAGCGAATGCGAAGTGGTGCCCGCCCGGGATAACCGCATTGAACTGACCACCGGAACCGGCCAGCTCCTGCCTGGCCCGCGCGTTGTGCATTCCTTCAGCGCGAATACCCTGGCGCTGGCACAGCACGCACGCGACACCGCCGAGCGTGTCATGCGCGCTGCGGGCGCGGGCGCCGTTTGGACTTCGCGCCTGGTCACCGTGCACCCCATGGGCGGCACCCTCATGGGCGCAGATCCCGCTACCTCGGTCACCGACAGCTTTGGCTTCACTCACGATCACCGCAACCTGCAGATCACCGGCGCTGGCCTGCTGCCCAGCGCCGGCGCCATCGGCCCCACGTTCACCCTCTACGCGCTGGCTGCGCGCAGCGGTCAACACGCGCTCGATCACTGGGCGACGCGCACCGGGGCGTCCGCCTGATGGGCAAGGCCGACTACAGCACGCAGGTGCTGGTCATCGGCGCCGGGGCCGCAGGCTCGGTTTACGCCGCGCGACTGGCCGAGGCCGGCAAGCAGGTGCTGGTCGTGGAGATGGGGCCACAGTGGCAAGCGGAAGATCTCGTCTCCTCCCAACTCTGGGCCCGGCGGCTGAAATGGGGAGGGCCGCCGGTGCTGCCCGGCGGTAAGGACTTCGTCGCACACAACAGCGGCAGCGGCTGGGGCACCGGTGGCGCCGCGCTACACCACTACGCGACCTGGCCGCGCCTGCATCCCGAGGTCTTCCGCCAGCACAGCGAACATGGCCGCGGCCGCGACTGGCCATTCGACTACGCCGAACTGGCGCCCTGGTATGACAAGGTGCAGGCATTCGTAGGCGTCAGCGGGGACGCGACGCGTGAGCCCTGGCGCGGCCCGGGTGCGCCCTACCCCATGCCGCCGGTACCGGTGTTCGCGCAGGGCGAATTGTTGGCAGACGGCTTCAAGCGACTCGATAAAACCGTCGCGCCGCTACCGCTGGCGATCAACACAAAACCCTACGCCGGTCGCCCCGCCTGTCTCTACGATGGCTGGTGCGACGCCGGCTGCCCGATCGGTGCGCTGGCTAACCCCCTGTTCACCTACCTGCCACTGGCGCGCCGGCACGGTACGGAAATACTGCACAACACGGCCGCGCTGGAGCTTCTCACAGATCGCCGCGGCCGCGTGACTGGCGCGCGCTGCGTACAACAAGGTAAGTCGCTTGTTTGCAGCGCCGACGTGGTGGTCGTTGCCGGCTCGATCGTGCAAACACCGCGGTTGCTGCTCGCCTCGACGTCCGCCGCACACCCCGCCGGGCTGGGCAATCGGCATGACAGGGTGGGGCGCCACCTTTCAGTGGAAACCATGATTGGCACCTACGGCCTGTTCAGGCAGCGCACGGATAATCACCTGGGCGTCAACGCCGGCCAGTTAACCTATCGCGAGACGTTCCGCGATCCGGGTCGCGATGGCGTCGACGGCGGTCTGCAATGGCAGATCGCCCCGGCTGTCAAACCCAATGACCTGTTCGGCATTGCCGCTACGCGCCCGGACCTGATGGGCGATGCGCTGCACGCGTTCATTGATCGCGGCAGCCGCCACCTGGCAAGCATGGTTGGCTTCGGGGGCTGCCTTGGCAGGAGCGAAAACCGCATCGAGCTGACCTCTCAACGCGACAGTGCCGGCATGCCACTGCCACGCATGACGCACAGTTTCACGCAGGAAGCGCGCGCTCTTTGGGACTACATGGCGCGACAGGGCAAGACGGTGATGCAGGCGGCCGGGGCCACTGAGGACTGGACGTCGCGCATGAACACCGGGCACATGGTGGGCGGTACTCTGCTGGGCGATCACCCTGAAAACTCGGTCACCGATGGCTACGGTCGGGTGCATGAGCACAGCAACCTGTGGCTGGCCGGAGGTGGGCTGATACCCGCCTGCAATGGCGCCAGCCCAACGTTTACCATTCACGCACTCGCCGAGCGCGGCGCCGCCGAACTGGTGAAAAACTGGAGTGACTACGCAGCCAACCGATGACAGGTTTGCTTGTCCGCCACAGGGGGCGGCGCTACTGCCCTCGTGTAGCAGCCAGGAAATCCAGCAGCGCTGTATTGAATGATGCAGCTTGTTCAAGGTTGCTGACGTGCCCGGCATTCTCCACCCATGCCAGGGTCGCTCCGGGAATCGCCGCAGCCATGGCATCGATTAGTTCCGGACGCGCAATACGGTCTTCACGTCCGGCAATCACCAGGGTCGGCACTGCCACAGCCGCGAAGGGCGGGAAGTCGGTGTAGCGTGTTACGCAACGCAGGGTTTTCATATAGGCGTCGGTGTGCAGCGCGGCGAGGCTGTCCTCCAGTTCCGCCCGGTGTGCGGCACTGGAATGCTCGCCAACCAGACTTTCGGCCACCTGTGGCGCGATATCCGCAGGGGTCTGACCCTGTTGCAGCGGCTCCAGGCGCAACGACAGAAACTGTTCAATCTTTGCCTCGTCTACCGCGTCGTCGGAATTGACGCTGGTATCCGCCAGGGTAAGGCTCTGTACCTGTTCGGGGAAGCGGCCGTAGAAATCCAGAGCAATGCGCCCCCCCATGGATAGCCCCACGAGGTGCGCGCGCTGTGCACCATAAAACTGCAACACCCGCTGCAGGTCTTCGCTGAAGGCGGCAAATTCGAGGTCGCCTGCGTAGTCGTCGCTGTCGCCATAACCACGAGCATCCCAGGCGACAGCGCGAAAGCGCTTGCCAACCTCGGGAAGCTGCAGGCGCCAGTTGCTGCGGTTGCCGCCAATGCCATGGAGAAACAGCACCAGTTCACCGGCGTCGCCGCAGCGGTCTACCGCCAACGCCGGTTTGCCGTCGACACGCTCAGTGACAAGGGCCGTCAAGCAAGCTCCCCCAGCAAGCGACCCTCCTCGACGATCTGTGTTTCGTCCAGCCACATGTCACAGCGCCGCATCGGGATATCAAAGTGACCCAGGGTGTAGCGTTCCGCGGTCGGGTTGGCGCCAGTGGAAAACAACATGTTACCGGCAAACGCGCGCTGTTCGGTGGCGTTGATATCGCCCTTGTCATACATCAGCAGCGCTTCCCAGCGCGCGTGGGGGTTCATACCCCAACCCAGATGACTGACGCCGTAAGCATTGCGGTCGTCCCAAAAAGCATAGTGCTCGCGCATCAGCTCGGCATCGATGTTGTCGCCCTCGATTTCCCTTACGAAATCATTTTCAATGTGCAGCGTGACAGGGTTTTCGTAGTAACGCTTGAAAGTGAGGTTGATGTCACCGGGCGACAGCACAAGCGTACCATTACAAGTTCCGGCCGCCGGAAAAAACGAGTTAATACCCCCGGGCCAGGTGGCCATAGAGCCGGCATCCCGCGCCACGCCGATGTTGCCGCCGATGCGCGCGCCCTCAAGGCCACAGGTGAAATCGCTGCCCGCCGCGGATCGCACGCGAAACTGCTTCGCCGCCTGCAGCATTTCACGCCCGCGCAGGATCTTCGGGATCAGGCTTTCATCGGTACTGGTGCGCTCAAGCGCCTCGGGATGGTCATTGCTGACATACAGAATACGGCTGCCGCTTCCCAGAATAAGCGGCGTTTCTGGCGAGTGCATCAGGCCTTCTACCGTGCAGTCCGCGACAAACACGCCGCCCTGCAGTGCAGCCAGGGCCTGTGCATTCATACCCAGCGCATGTGTTGAACCGGTGGAACGTACTGGCACGCCCACCTCCTGCGGCGGAGTAGGCATCACCACATGCACGGCGCTGGCGCCCAGCCGATGCATAGCGAGCTCGCACAGATGGACGTTAATATCACGCGACTGCGTTTCGGAAAGAATCACCACGTCATCGCCTGCTTTGACGCCGCACAGCTCAAACTGTCGCGTAAAACAGTCAATCCACTTGCCTTCTATCCGGTTTTTCAACATCGCCTGTTCCTGCACTCAGCGCGCCCCGCACTGCCGGGGCGTCATGTGTTGCACGATGACATAGCACCGGCGGGGAAAGTAATGCATACAGCGCGCCCGGCCATGACATTCGGTTATCGTGTGACGCGCGTTACAAATCAGCGACTTGCACCAGTTTCTTGCCCGGATGAAAGCCGCTGAACAGTGCTCCGAAGCTCGCGGGCAGGCTGTCAAAGCCCCGGTCGACATGCTCGGTGTAGCTCAACTCACCGCTGTCGATCCAGCCGGCCAGTGAGGACAGCACCTGTGGCACCATCGCCGCGAAGTCCGGCGCCAGAAAACCACGCATCGTAGCGCGCTTGTGAATGACGGAATAAATGTCGCCGTAGTTCTGCGGCCGGCCAGCCGCGTTATAGGCAGAAACATACCCGACCAGCGCAATGCGCGCTCCTACGTTGATGTGGCGCATCGCTAGGTTATGGATGTCACCGCCGACGAGATCAATAAATACATCGACACCGTCCGGCAGCTGTTGCGCAAGCGCCTGGTCAAAGCCTTCGCCGCGCCAGTCGGCGACACGCGCCACACCCAGTTCATCACGCAGGTAGTGCAACTCCTCATCGCCGCCACCTATGGCAACCACGTGGCAATTCCTGATCCTCGCCAACTGGCAGAGAATCGACCCGACTGATCCTGCGGCTGCGGGCACCAGCACGGTTTCGCCCTGTTCGGGCCGGCCCAGTTCGAACAGCGAACAGTACGCGGCAATACCCGAGGGACCGAGTACGCCGAGCGCGGTGGAGATCGGCGCCAGCGCCGGATCCACCGCACTGAGGTCGGCCGCGCGAACCACCGCCCGCGTGCGCCAGCCCATCTCGCCGCAGACGATATCGCCCTCGGCGCAGTCAGTGCTGCGCGAGGCCAGTACCCGCCCGACCGCACGACCGATCATCACACTGCCCAGCGGCAGGGGCGGGATACGCCCGTTGTCGGGATTGAGCCGCACGCGCGGTAGCGGATCCATGGACTGGTAGATGGGTTCCACCAGCACCTCGCCGTCCTGCAGCGCGGGCAGATCGCTTTCCTCCAGCACAAAGTGTGCAGGACCCGGCAATCCGTCCGGGTAAGCGGTGACCACCCACTGCTGTGTTGTTTCACTCACGCTGTTGTCGCCCTAGCCCGCATCAGCGCCAGCGTGCTTACCGGCGCGCCAACCGACGTTGGCCAGGGTTTCGCTGGCGACCTGCAGCGGCGCCTCCTCGAGGTCGGTACCCATGGTGTCGTTCCAGCGGTTGAGAAAGCCGAACAGCGATATCGCACCGACAATCTCGACGATCTGGTCATCACTGAAAAATTCGCCCAGTTCGGCGAAGTGCTCTGCGGTCACCGCGTTGGGCACGCTGCCGGCGTCGCGCGCCAGGCGCAGAACGGCTTTTTCGGCGTCGGTGAAACTGTCGTCCAGCTCAAACTGGTAAATCTTCATCAGCGATTCGGCTGACACGCCCATCACTTTTGAGAAAATTGCCATGTGCGCCTGGCAGTAGCGGCAGCCCGACGCGGTGGACGCCATCAGGGCCGCCATCCGCTTGAGTTGCAGATCCACCTCGCCGTCCATCATCACGCCGTTTGCCAGGGCAAAGTAACCTTTCAAAATAGCGGGTCGGCGCGCCATGGTCTTGAGGCTGTTCGGCACGAAGCCGGCCATTTTTTCCATCTGCTCAAACAGTGGCTGAAACTCCGTCAGGTCTTCGGGTGGAAGCGGGTCGATATGTGCCATGCGTGTTCTCCCTGGTTTTCGCCAAGCGTTGGCTGGCGGACTGTGACCGACAGTATGCTGCCTGACCCGTCCATAGTGCACTGACTGGGTGCGCCGAGGGCAGTAGTAATAGTTATGGATAAGGGCAGCGATTACCTAACAGCTTACAGCGTTTTCGCGGCGCTCAAACCCCGCGCCAGGTTGGCCCGACCGAGGTAGAATTCCTCGTCCGGCTGACGAGGCACGATCCCCATCTGCATCAGCGTGAACTTGATGGGCTCCATCTCGAATTGGTGGAGCTTCATGCAGGGCTGGCGCGTATAGCCGCCATTCCCGCCGACCAGCCACTGGTAGTACTTCTGCAGCGGCCAGTGATAGCAGCCGAGCATGGCGGTGGGCATCATCTTTGCCTCGAACAGACCGCGCGCCGGTGTCAGTTTCCAGTAGATATCCATGGCGGCTTCGGTCTTGCCGTCCCGCAGCAGGGCGAAGTAATCGACGACATTGCGCTGCTCGGGGGACTGCAATGACTCGTAGCAGCCAGGGCCGATGTATTGCTGCCCAGCGGCCTGCACCATCAACGGCAGGTGGCGCTCTATCGGGTTGTTGATCAGCAGCCGGCCCCCAAAGCGCTGGATCATGTCTGCCGCGAGACCAGGCTCTCCCGCCTCCACGGCAACGACGTTGTCCAGTTCCGCCATGCGTTCGAGCACGTCCAGCGGGAAGCCGCTGGGATGAAATCGCTCGAGGTTATAGTGCGGACTGGGATAGAGCACGATACCGAGGTCGGTCGCCACGCTCAGCGCGTGCAGCGTCTGGTAGATCTGCTGCGCGTCGTCCGGGTAGTAGTTGGGGGGAAACCCGACCTGCAGCAGGTCGGCGCCCGCACCCGCCGCGTGCAGGGCCAGTGCGTGGTTGCGCTGCAGCGAATCCAGCAGCAGGGTCACCGCCACCACCAACTCGTCACCAGCCTCGTCGGCCACGATGGAGACGAACTGCTTCGCTTCGGCAAAACTGAGCCCGGTCTCGCAGGCGCACAGCGTGCCGAAGAAACCGTGCGCCTTGGCCTGCCTGACATCCAGGCGGATGCCCTCCTCGTCCAGTTCCGACATATCCGGGGTGAACGAGGGAAAGGTGATGTTCTGCACCCCGACCAATGTCTCCCCGGCCCAGGCCTTGCGCTCCGCGGCGGCAATACTCATCGATGACTCCCTGTTTCAAGCCGGCAGCACGCCACGATTGACCAAGAAAGACCGCAGCACACCATCGGGTCGGTCCAGGCCTGGCCTGCGGATATCACGCGCTCCTGTACGTTTTCTTTACCGTTTGGCAAAACTACTCTCCCTCAAGGCAAAAAGCCCCACCACCGCTTGGCGGTGGTGGGGCTTCTTCACCCGGTGCTGTGGCGCTGCCGTTTCTGCTCCTGGCCCGTCGCTGCGACAACGCTGCGAACTCGCATCATCGCGCAGCAGGCGGGCCCTGCTCAAATTCGTTCTCTGCCGGGCGAGGTTCCATATGGTTATGCCTGCCCCTGCCCTGGGAAGGTGCGGGAATCCGGATCTGCACTTATCATGCACACTGATCACCGACCGGGAGAACGCCCATGCCAGAAAACGCGGCCATCGAAACCCTGCTCGCCAAGCAGGCCATACAGGAAACTCTCTACCGCTACTGCCGAGCCCTGGACCGCCTCGACCGCGATTTGCTGCAGGGGTTGTTCGCGGACGATGCGCATATCGACTACGGCAATATCTACCAGGGCGACGCCGGCGGCTTTGTCGATGTGGCCATCGATTTCCAGGGCAGCATGCGCGACACGCAGCACTGCGTCAGCAACATACTCATCGAGGTCGATGGCGGACGCGCCTCGGCCGAGTCCTACGTGTACGCCCATCATGTGCTTCAGCAGGGCGACGAACTCATGGAACTGGTAATCGGCGCGCGCTATCTCGACCGCTTCGAACGCATTGACGGCAACTGGCTGATCAGCCAGCGCACCGAGGTACTCGACTGGGCGCGCATGCTGCCGATTCCGGAGCGCTGGTACGAGGAGAACAGCGAACTGCCCAAGGGCGAGCGCGGTCGCGGCGATCTCTCTTACCGGTATCTCTGAAGGAAGGGGCCAGTCACCCCCGGGGGTCTGTCCCCGCATCGGCCCCTATTCGCCTGGATAGGCTTGATAGCTACCGGAGAAACCTGATTGCCGTCGGCCTCGAGTGTTCACCCGGCAGCCAGGAGAAGGTGCGCACGAATTGCGTGCTCCCGGAGGCTCTAAACGGATCGATCGACACCAGACGGTGAAGAAAATTGTCCGCGACAGGCTCTGTCGCTCTGTACTGGGTACCGTTGACATACAGATTGCCCACAGAGCACAAATCGGACGACGTACTCGTATTCCACGCCAGCAGTCTGTCGTCGTCCAACCAACGTCTGAAGAACGCGCGCGGCTTGACCATTGCGAAACTGTAGGTCACGGCGGAATCGATGTCTACGTGGAAACACAGGTACGCGCCCCTATCTCGACAGACGCCTTCCCCTGCGCTGGCGGGTTTGACCCAGCCGGCAAAAAAAAAGGGCGCCAATCGCAAGAGAAGCGCCCGTCAAAAGACCCGCAAGAGGTCAGAAATCGATGTTCAGCTCGATACCCCACTCCGAGGGCGGCGCCGACACCGCAGTGGCCACGCCAAGATCGTTGCTGTTGTCGCTCGCCGTCAGGAAATACTCCTCCTCGAACACGTTGCGACCGTACAGCGCGACGCTCCAGTTACCCGAAACGGGCAGGTAGGCAAAACGCACA
Organism: Gammaproteobacteria bacterium; assembly: GCA_030426545.1. Lineage (GTDB taxonomy): Bacteria > Pseudomonadota > Gammaproteobacteria > Pseudomonadales > Halieaceae > Marimicrobium. Next base: position 14,354 of record JAUHYL010000035.1, on the reverse strand, counting down.
TTCACGAGGTCGTACTCATCCTGGATGTCCAGCGGTTCGTTGGCTGGCTGGAAAGAGACTTCCGACGTGTAGGAGTAGTCGCCGCGCATCAGCAAATTACCCAGGTCGCCCAACGGCAGCATGTACTGCGCGGAGAAGTTGACTGTCCACTCCGGCGCGTTGGGCAACTCGTCGCTTTCTTCAATGACGGCACCTTCCGCCAGGTCCTTCCACTCGTTCTCAAGGTAACCGACGCCCAGCGTCAGTTCCAGACCAGGCAAAGGAATCGCCCAGACTTCGGACTCAACACCCCAGATCTCGTTGCGCCCACCGTTGATCGTGATGAACTGGGGATTGCCCGCGATCACGGAATCGAGCACCAGCATCTGGATATCATCGTAGTCGGAGAAGAACACGGCAGTGTTCCAGCGCACACGCCGGTCAAGCCACTCCGATTTGAAGCCCAGCTCCCAGGACTCCAGTGTTTCCGGGTCAAAATCCTCCACCGCCTTGCCCGGCGTTGCGCGACCGGCGAAACCGCCACTCTTGAAGCCGTTGGACCAGGTGAAGTAAACACTGGCATCGTCGTTCAGCGTGTAATCGACACCCAGTCGGGGAGAGAATTCATCCCACGACTTGTTGAACTTGTAGGGCGGTGTCTCGGGGCCCACGCCCGGCGCGGTGGTGCCCGGTAGCGGCGCAATGGGTGGCGGCAGCCAGGACAATACGCCGTCGGTGTTGTCGCTGAACGTGAGGAACTCCTGGTCCTTCTCCTCATCGGTATAGCGGAACCCGGCAATAGCGGTGAGGCGATCGGTCAGATCATATTCAACCTGGCCGTAGGCGGCATAGGATTCAACATCGAGTTCGATGTTGGATACAAACTGCAAACAACGATCGTCGTTGCGTTGGGTTGTCGAAGGATCGGGTATCCACAGTGGCGGGAACGGGTTTGGTGGCCCCTGCGGCGGTTCGGTCACGCCCACACAGATACCGGTGAAACCCTCCACCTGCTCGTCCATGTAATACAGGCCACCGGTCCAGGCCAGGCGATCATCAAGCGCCGTGCCGGTAAACTGGAACTCCTGGCTGAACTGCTCTGCGCTGGTATCGAATTCAGCATTGTAAAAGTGGTAACCGGTGCCATCGAGATCGGACCCGGTCTCCTGGTCAACATCGCGCCAGGCCGTGATTGACTTGATCGAGATGCTGTCGCCGCCCCACTTTACCGTGAGGTTAGCCCCACCGCGGTCGGTATCGCTGGTGGCATCGCCCTCGCTAAAAATCCTGTCGTCAAACGGATCCGCATCCAACTCGTCACCCATGTCCAGTGGAAAGGGCACCAGCGTGGGCGAGTTACCCACCAGATCAAAGGGCGGAATCATGAAGGGCGCTCCCGGCGGCGAGAAAGTTCCCGCCAATACCGTGTTCGCCTCCGGGTTAAAGCCGATCAGGCTCCTGCCCACCTGGGTGCCACTGTCCGTGGCGTAGTCAGCACCAAAGCTGACCATCAACCGGTCGGAAACGTCCCAGAGTAATTTCAGGCGTGCGCCCTGCTCGTCTACATCACCGTAGGTTTCGCCGTTGTAAATGCTCTCCGTCCAACCGTCCTGGCTGCGTGTGTAAGCAGAAATGCGCGCGCCGAAATTGTCGGTCAGATAACCGGACGCAGCGCCATAAACGTCGAACCGATCGCGCTCCCCAGCCACCACCCTCGCCTGGAACGAGGGCTCTTCGCTGGGGTCACGGGTGGTCATGTTCACCGCACCGCCCATGGTGTTGCGGCCGAAGAACGTACCCTGCGGGCCGCGCAGTATCTCTATTCTCTGGGCATCGAACAGATTCAGGGATGCGCCCTGCAGGCGACCAAGGTAAACCTCATCGATGTACACACCAACACCCGGGTCGACGTTGATGTTGTTGTCTGTCTGGCCGACGCCGCGGAAGAAGAAAAAGGCGTCATTGGTGCCGCTGGGGCCAGAGGTGCGACGCACATTGGGCGAAAAGTCCAGCGCATCTGACAACGACACAAAGCTCGCATTCTGCAGGTCATCCGCGTTGAATACGCTGACAGCCACGGGGACCTCCTGCAGGCTCTGCTCCCGCTTCTGTGCAGTAACGCGCACTTCCTCCAGTGCAGTCTGTGCCGCTGCACTCTGAACCAGCGAGCCAGTCGCCAGAGCAGACGCAAGTGCCAGGGGGAGGATCGTTTTCTCGGTCTTATGCTTGTTCACTATCAGCCTCCATCGTGGACGGGATCAGTAGCGCGCCGTTTTCTCCGACGCCGTGCGCAATCGGTAAAAAAAAAGCCCCTCTGCTGCTTACGCAGTCAAAGGGGCTTCGTCACCCGAAATTCTCATGGCTCCACTCTCCTCGCAGCGCGGGCTGGAGTCAACCCGTTCTGCATAACTTATGCTCAGGCAGACATAGCTGAAACTTAGGTGGCCGGTACCCCTGCTCGCTGTCTACGCCACCCTGATTCTGCTGTAATAGCTCCATGATACCGACGCCCTGGAATCTGATGTTTCGCCACCGCATCCACCATGTGGAATTTCTCAACCGCATTGGTCACGTGCTGGATAGTGCACTGGGGTCCAGTGAGGGCTACCAGGAGGTTGCGGCCAAGCTGCGCGAACTATTGGAACTGGACGCACTGCACCTGTGGGTGCGCGATCCACAGCACCGTCTGCTAATCCGGGAGGCCCAGGCCCACGCACCGGGCTTTGCACCCACGGAGCCACTCGCCGAGTATGACAAAGGTCTGGCGCGCTGGCAGATGCACAACGGCAAAGCCATTTCCAGCGAGTTGAACTGTGAAGTGGGCGCGGGTCCGGCGCGCCCGGACGGTTACGACGGCTATAGCGTTTCGCTTCCGCTGCAATTTCAGGAGGAAGTGATCGGTGCGTTGAACCTGTATTTTGGCTCCGGGCATGCACCTCATGCAGAGCAACCGCTGGACCCGCAACGCAGCGAGCTGCTGCGCGCCATCGCCGGCCAAATGGCGGTTTTCGCACACACCCGGTCGCAGGTAGCGAACACCACGTTTTATAAAGAAATTCACCACCGCATCAAAAACAACCTGCAAACCGTCGCCTCACTGCTGCGCATGCAACTCAGGCGCCTGGACGAAACCACGGCCGAGCGCGCGCTCACCGAGAGCATTCAGCGCATCATGAGTATCGCGCAGGTCCATGAGGCCTTATCGGCGGGCGATATCGGGCAACTGGATCTGCAGGATATCGCCGTGCGGGTGTGCCGACTATTGCCCCGTCCCACCGCTATCAACCTCAATGTGCAGCAGGAGGGCGAAGGGGCGATCCGGGTCAACTCAAAGCAGGCGACAGCACTGGTGCTGGTGATCAACGAGTTGGTGGACAACGCCGTACAGCACGGCGGCAGCGGGCAGGCGGGAATTACGGTGACCGTAGGATCGAGCGGTGACATGCTGTTCACCCGCGTGAGCAATACCGGCCAGCGGTTGGCCGAGGGTTTCACATTGGACGAGCACGGGGGTCTTGGGCTGAGCATCGTACAGACACTGGTGCGTGGCGAGCTCAAGGGGTCTTTTACCCTCAGCAGCAACGCCTGCGGAACATCCGCACAGGTGCAGTTTCCGCGCGCGGAATCAGAGGTTAGCGGGATCGCTTACGATTATGGCACTTAAGGTACTGATCGCTGATGACGAGGCACTGATCCGCGCTGACCTGCGTGAACTGCTGGAGGGCCTGGGTTACAGCGTGTGCGGCGAGGCGGCTGACGGGGCCGAGGTATTGTCCCGGGTCGAACAGGCCGCGCCGGACGTGATCATTCTGGACATCAGAATGCCCAATGTCGACGGCATCGAAGTGTCGCGCATTCTGGCGCGCGACATTCCAATCATCATGCTGACTGCCCATAGCAGCCCCGATTTCGTACATGCGGCGCGCGACGCAGGCGTCATGGCATACCTCACCAAACCCTTTCGGGAGCAGGATATCGAGCCTGCGGTGGAGCTGGCCGTTACGCACTTTCTGCGCGAGGCGCAACTCAGTGACAAGGTCGAGCGCCTGCAGCAGCAACTGCAGGACAGAAAAGTAATGGAGCGCGCCAAGGCCCTGCTGTGCGAACACGAGAAAATCACCGAGGCGCAGGCGTACCGCAAAATCCAGAAGGTCAGCATGAACAAAAACGTAACGCAGTCACGCGTCGCAGAGTTGATTATTGAGTTGTACACGGGCAACTGACCACTTGACAGTCACCACAACGCGGGTTAACAATTCCACAACTTCGAGGCAATGGCGTCTCGCAAAAAGGTAACGAAGCCTTCCCCGCATACAGCGGGGAGGGCTTTTTTGTGCGCGCCAGTTTTCCCTATTCGAACTCACCGGCAAGCAATGCAGGATGCAACAAGATGATCGATTTCAGTCTGACTGACGAACAGAGAATGTACCAACAGACCGCAAAAGACTTCGCGGAAAAGGAGATCCGGCCCGCCGCGGCGGCGATCATGGCGCGCAGACCTGACCAGACGCCCTGGGACATCCTGAAAGACACCTACGCCCGCGGCGTTGAACTGGGGTTCACGAAAATTCTGATTCCCGAGGAGTACGGCGGCCTGGGCGGAACCTGCATGGACAACGTGCTGATCATGGAAGAGTTCGGCGCGGTTGACCTGGGTATCGCGGCGTCCTATTTCAATGTCAGCACCACGTCCCCGATCATCATACTCAAGGGCGCCAACGACCAGCAGCGGGAGTACTGGCTTAATCGATTCACCGGCGAGACTGACCACGTACTCGCCTCTGCCAGCAGCGAACCCAATGTCGCCGGCGCCGACTCCTTCTGCCCAATACCCGATCCGAAGATCGGCCTGCGATCCACTGCAGTGCGCGGCGACGGTGTGTACACGCTCAACGGCAGCAAGGCGGGCTTTTCTACCAATGCGGGGGCCGCCAGGTCCTTTTTCGTGATGGCCCGCACCGACCTCAACCGCCCGGCGATGGACAGTACCTCCATGTTCCTCGTCCCCGCAGACTCGCCAGGGCTGAGTCTCGGGGCGAAAAATCACCTTATCGGCTGGAAAACCGCCATGCACTGCGAGGTCTTTCTCGACAATGTCCAGGTGCCGGAGGAGAACCGCATTGGCGAAGAGGGCGCCAACGGCGCCATTTTCTTCATGCAGACGATTCCCTACCTCGCTGCCGGACTCGCGGCGACGTACATAGGCCTGGCACGGGCCGCGCTGGATGTTGCGTACGCCTACGCCAACGAACGGGTAAGCTGGGGCACGCCGATCATCAATCACCAGGCGGTACAGCTCAAGCTTGCGGACATGGTCGCGGACCTTGAAGCGGCACGCCTGATGGTCTGGAAACTTGCCTGGGCTGCGGACAACGGCGACCCGCAGGCGGCGGGCATCATCTCGCCGGCCGCCAAGACCTTCGCGGTAGACGTTGCCATTCGCAACGCCGAACGCGCCCTGAAGATTCTGGGCAGCTACGGCCTCAGCGAGGCCTACGAACCGGGCCGCTTCCTGAATGACGCCTGGGTGGGCGACGCATGCGATGGCACCCGCGACATGCTGCGGCTGGGCATCGTCAACTTCCTGCGTATGGTGCGCGGCGACTTGCCGCCACCTCCCGGTATGCCCCCGCAGGGCCCGGGAGACATGCCGCCCCCCGTCGCGCCGCCACAATAAATCGGATTCACTACAGGAGCTCCATCATGATTCTCGTCACAGGACCGAACGGCAATGTCGGCACCGAACTGGTCAAGCAGCTCATGCAGACCGATCTGGACTTTCGTATTGCCGCGCACACGCCAGAAAAAATCACGCGCCTGTACGGCGCGGATGTGCCGCGCGTGAAATTCAATTTTGGTGACCGGTCGACCTGGCACGACGCGCTGCAAGGGGTGAGCGTGCTCTTTCTGCTGTTTCCCCTGCCCCATCCAAAGACCGCGCGCTTATGGATGGCGCCATTTGTGCAGGCGGCCGCTGAAGCGGGCGTGCAGCACATCATTTACGTCTCGGTGCCGAATGCAGACCAGCTCAAGTTTGTGCCGCACTACCACGTTGAGAAGGCGGTGCGCGAATGCGGCGTGCCGTTCACCATACTGCAGGCGGCCTTCTTCGCGCAGAACCTGAGTCGCGACATCACCACGCACGCCCTGGATATCGCCGATTCCGACGAGTTGTTTGTCCCTGCCGGCAAAGGTGTGACTTCGTTCATCGACTCACGCGACGTCGCCGAAGTGGCGGTCAAGATCATGCGCGAGCCGCAGCCGCACAGAGGAAAAACCTACGTGCTGACGGGGCCGGAGCAGCTCTCCTACCATGACGTGGAAGCAATGATTTCAGAGGTCGCGGGGCGCCGGATAAAATACACCAACCCATCCCTGCCGCGCTTCGTGCATCGGCTGAGAAAGCGCGGCCTGACCTGGGACGTCTACGGCTTCATGGTCATCGTGTACACCCTGACCCGCTTTGGCAAGAACGCGCCGCAAACAGACGCCCTCGAACAACTGCTGGGACGGCCGCCGACCACAATGCGCCAGTACCTGGAGGACTACCGTAATTTCTGGGATCCGGACTCGGAGGAAATCGCGGCCATGAAAGACGGGCTTGGAAAACTGATCACGCCGGTCATGAAAGAATTCGATCACGGCGACGCGGCATAGCCTTCGTTTTGATCGGGTTCTCCGTTACGGATGCGGACACCCGAGGGGCTCAGCCTAACGGGCAGTCTCTTTCCACACCACCCTGGCCAACACGATGGCCACGACAAGAATGGCGAAGCCGCCCAGGCGCTCCACTGTGTAGGACATCGTCACTGCCAGCGTGAGTGCAAAGGCGTGCAGCACGTAAACGACCGCTGTCCAGCGCGGGAACAGCGGTGACTTCCACAGTGTGATCCCGATCAGGATGGAGCCGATGAGCAGGAGGATGCCCGAGCCCGCGAGAATCGTGCCAGATAGCGCACCGGAGACGCCGGCGCTGGCAATGGTCAGCGCCGCATCGGTGGCACCGGACTGGTAAAGTGCCGCCGTGTGCGGATCAGCAAACGCCAGAATGCCGGTGCTGGGCAAAAACAATCCGTTGCCGAAAATGGACAGCACCATACCCCAGAACGCCAATTCACCGCCGGGGCGATCCTTCATAAACCCCCAGAAGGCCATGAACCCGAACAGTTGCACAACCAGCGCCGGCAACAACAGCGCCCAGGCGATATCGTGCGTCGGCAACAGCGCAACTTCGGCCCAGAGGTCCGGGTTTTGCGACGGTATGATCACCGGCCCACGCAGCGGTAAACCGATACTGGCCATCACGCCGTACAGGACGAAGCACAACATTCCGAGGCGGATTTTTTTGTCATCGCGGTTCATGGCTGGATAACCTCTTTATCAGTGTATGGCTAGTGGCGCCTGCCAAACCACATGCGGCGAAACAGACCGTCTTTGAGAACAAACTGGTGGTAAAGCGCGCCTGCAATGTGCAGCAACAACAGAGCGGCCAGCAGGCTGGCAAACAGGCCGTGTCCGGCATGCGGAGGAAACTCGTGGAAGTCTGCGGGCAGCGGCTGACCGGAACCCGCGAGCACAATATCGAACAGCCCCGCCATCGCAGCAACACCAAGCCCTGTGGATACCATGCACAATACAAGCACGTACATCAGGAAGTGTGAAACCCTGGACAGCGCATCCAGTAATCGATTGCCCGTGAGGGCGCGCGGGGGTCGCTGCGTTGTGAAGCGTGTCACTAACCGCAGCAGCATCAGTACGCCGATGGTCATACCAACCAACATGTGTGCAGCCAGCGGCTGAAGTTTCGCGGCGTCGTTGGGCATGTCCTCCAGCACCAGACCGCCAAACACGAGACCGCCGACGACACCAAAGGCTACCAGCCAGTGTAGCGCGACCAGAAGCGGGTGATAGCGTATTACGTTCATGTTCATCCCCTGTTGATGATTGCCAACGCTGCACAATCTACTCCGTGGACAACAGCCTGAGAACCCTCGCTGACCATTTGTCATGGCTTGTAACTGAGCATTCATGAGCCAACTGGGGTAATCTTTCGCGACTGGCCGGAACGAGGCAGCTTGCATGACCAGCACACCCGCAATCTCCATCAATGATAAATACACGGCGCGCTCCGGACGCATTATGCTCACCGGTGTGCAGGCGCTGGTGCGGCTGCCGATAATGCAGCAATTGCGTGACCGCGCGGCCGGGCTCAACACAGCGGGTTTCATCAGCGGCTACCGCGGTTCTCCCATTGGCGGCTACGATAGTGCGCTATGGCAGGCGCGTGAGTTTTTGACAGAGCACAACATCCGTTTCCAGCCCGGCGTGAACGAAGATCTCGCAGCAACGGCAGTCTGGGGCACGCAGCAACTGGACAACTACGAAAAATCCAACGTCGATGGCGTATTCGGCATCTGGTATGGCAAGGGTCCGGGAGTTGACCGCTCACTGGATCCCATCAAGCACGGCAACTATTCCGGCACTCATCCCAATGGCGGTGTGCTGATCGTGTTTGGCGACGATCACCCGGGCAAGTCGTCCACCGTGGCACACCAGAGCGAGCAGGCAATGGCGTCCTGTTCCGTGCCGGTACTGTATCCGGCGACGGTCGATGAAATTATCGAGTTTGGTCTGTTGGGCTTTGCCCTATCGCGTTATGCCGGTTGCTGGGCAAGCATGAAAACCGTCAACGAAAGCGTCGAACGCACCGAAACCATCGACATACCAGACCCGGCGATCACCCTCCCCGACCATGATCCCGGCGCGGTACATTTCCGCCGCAATCACTTCGCGCCCGCAGCCGACGATGTAACCACCCAGCGCCAGCGCCTACCCGCGGCGCGCGCTTTCGCCCGGGCGAATCGGCTGGACCGCGCGGAGTTTCACGGCAAGACACGTCGCCTTGGCGTGGTCACCGCGGGCAAGTCCTACCTCGATGTAAGGATGGCGCTGCGCACGCTGGGCCTCGGTAACGCAGATGCCAGCGAGCTTGGCATCGGTCTGTACAAGGTGGGCATGATCTGGCCGTTGGAAGCCGAGGGAATACGCGAGTTCGCCGCAGGCTATGACGAGCTGCTATTCGTCGAGGAGAAACGCCCCTTTCTGGAGGAGCAGGCGGCGCGGGTGCTCTACTCGATGGATGAGCGACCGGCACTGTCCGGCAAACAATCTGCCGACGGCAGGCCGCTGCTGCCGGCAGATGTGCAGCTCGATACACTGACGATTGCGCGCGCGCTGTGCGATCGCCTGCAGGCACTGGGCGTGACACTGCCCGCTGCGGCTGAGCGCCTACCCGCTCCCGCAACCGGACAACAGCCCTCACCCCTTGCCAAACGCGTACCTTTTTTCTGTTCCGGCTGCCCGCACAATACATCAACGCGCGTTCCCGAGGGCAGCATCGCCCAGGCAGGAATCGGCTGTCATGGCATGACGATGAGCTTCCGCGACGATACCCGAACCGCCACGCACATGGGCGGTGAGGGTGCGACGTGGATAGGCGCGGCGCCCTTCACCGCGACACAGCACGTATTCCAGAACCTGGGCGACGGCACCTATTACCACTCGGGCCTGATGGCGATCCGCGCCGCGGTGGCGGCAGGCGTCAATATTACGTACAAGCTGTTGTACAACGATGCAGTGGCGCTGACAGGTGGCCAGCCCATCGACGGGCCGCTATCTGTGGCACAGATCACGCACCAGGTAGCGGCAGAGGGCGTCCGCCGGATTGCGCTGGTAAGCGACTACCCCGAGCACTACCACAGCGGCAGCCAACTCGCCGCGGGAGTCACCATCCACCACAGGGATGATCTCGACGCGCTGCAGCGCGACCTGCGCAAGGTGCCGGGCGTCAGCCTGCTCTTGTATGAGCAAACCTGCGCGGCGGAAAAACGTCGACGCCGCAAACGCGGCGAATTCCCCGACCCGCTAAAGCGCGTATTCATAAACCCGCAGGTATGCGAAGGCTGTGGTGATTGCAGCGTGCAGTCGACCTGCATGAGCATCTACCCGCTGGAAACGCCACTGGGCAGCAAGCGCCAGATAGATCAGTCAAGCTGCAACAAGGATTATAGCTGCCTGAAGGGCTTCTGCCCTTCCTTCGTTACCGTCGAAGGTGCAGACCTGAAAAAACGCAATGCGCTCTCCCTGCCACAGGCGTTGCGCGCAGAGCCGCCAATACCAGAGCAGCTTGCGCTGGAGGACGGTTTCGGTTGCATGATCACCGGCATCGGCGGTACCGGCGTGGTCACCATCGGCGCGGTTATGTCCATGGCAGCAATGATAGACGGACAGTTGGCTACGTGTTTCGACATGACAGGCCTGTCGCAAAAAGGCGGGGCCGTGTTCAGCCATTTGCGTATAGGTCGTGACCGCGACGCCATCCTGTCGGCCAGAATCGGGCCAGGCGAGGCGGATATGATGCTGGCATTTGACGCCATGGCAGCGCTGGCTGCCGATCCGGCCGCCTCCATTCGCCCGGGCCACACCCGAGTGATCGCACAGGCGCAGGTGGTGCCAAACGCGGTGCTCGCACTCGACTCCCTCGCGCCAGTTGACCTGAGCGCACCGCATTTCGAACTGTCCCGCATCGCGGGTGAAGCACAGGTGGAACTGGTGGATTCCAACCGCATCGCCACCCGACTGCTCGGCGACGCGATCGGTGGCAATATGTTCCTACTGGGCGTCGCGCTACAGCGCGGCCTGTTGCCTATTTCGCTGGGCGCACTGCAACAGGCCATTCGCCTGAACGGCGTAGCGGTTGAGTTCAATCTGAATGCACTGCGACTTGGCAGACTCTATGCAACCGATCCGGCGCAGGTACTGAAATACACGGAGCAGTCAACGGTCAGGACCCCGGTCGAGTCGTTAGCGCAGCGCATTGATTTCCAGCGCGCCCGGCTGCGTGACTACCAGGACGAGGCCTGGGCCGAGGAATACCTGGACGTTATAACTGCGGCAAGGTCGGCTGACGAAAAACACGGTGACGGCAGCGAGCGTCTGAGCAGGGCAGTAGTCGACAACCTGGCAAAACTGATGACGTACAAGGATGAGTACGAGGTGGCGCGCCTGCACACCACGGGTGACTTCATCGACAACTTGCGCGACCAATTTGACGGTCCCGTGGCTATCCGTCATCACCTGGCGCCGCCGCTGCTGGCGCCGCGCGATCCGGTGACGGGCCACCTGCGCAAGCGCGCTTTTGGCCCATGGATTCGTCCAGCGTTCAAGGTACTGGCCAGGCTGAAGTGGCTGCGCAGGACACCGCTGGATCCTTTTGGCTTCAGCGCGGAGCGACGCACCGAACGCGCGCTGATCATCGAGTATCGCGAGCTGCTACGGGATTGGCTGCAGCAACTGGACAGCGACAACTACGACGAAATGGTGCGCCGCGCCCAGCTGCCAGACATGATCCGTGGTTTCGGGCATATCAAGGAAGGCAATATTCAGCGCTACCGCGAGCAACTGAAGCTGCTTGAGTAGCAGTATTGCTAAAGCTACTGCTTCGCTATTCGGCTGCCAACGACTTGGCACCGGCGCTCGAACGAGCAAGCTTGTACTGCGCCGGATCCGTAATGAAATCTGCGTGACCGTACTGCTCCAACAGCGTGGCAAGCCTCTGCACCAGCTTGCGATCGAGCACGCCTCGAACGCCGGGTAATTGCATGCCGGCCTTGTAACCGCTCACACTGGCGAAGATCACGCCCATTGCAACCGCGGCAGCCAGCCTGTCCCTGAGCGTGTAGGCCACACCGATTTGTGCCGCCCTGGAGACCTTGCCCTCACAGAAGTTGCGTATGAAAAAGAACTTGGAGAAGCCACGCTCCATCCAGCGGTGCATTCGCCCGCGTACAGACGGCTCATTGAACAGTTCGGCCTGCATGGTGCCACGCACCAGCTCGCCGCAGGTTTCATCATCAAACTCTTCGCGCAGGGACAAGGTTCGCGCCATCATCAGGTCGACGATTTCCAGCGGCGTTTCACCCAGCAGCTCCTGCGGCAGGCCGAGCAGAAAACAGCGGTAGCGGGCATGCTCAACTCGCGCACGCTGTGCTGGCGTAAACTCAGTCTTGCCTTTGGCCAGTAGCTGAAAAGACAACAGGAAAACGCCGATCAGCCCCGCTGGCATCTGGTCAACCTGGGGTATGGGAACGCCATAGGTCGCCGAATCCCACTTGCCACTCTGCATAATATTGAATCGCACCATGGAGTGCATCAGCCGTACCTTGGCCGCCGCGCGGAAGCCCGCGCCGAACCGGTCCAGCGAACCGGGCATGGCCGTGGCGGTGAAGAAGCTCGCTGTTTCGAATACACGGCGGGCGGACTTGGCGTCAGACAGGGTGCCGGTCATCGTCATGGGGAGCGCGGTGTACTTGTTCATGAACGTCGCAACAAATGCGCCGCGAATCGCAAACGGGGAGATCAATGCCAGTGGCAGGCGCTCCTGGCGCGCGCCCTCCTCCACCAGTGCCATGTTCACCCAGTCGGGCGTTGCCTCCATTGCCTGAATGAAAGCCGCCAGCTCCGGTGGCGCGTTGGGCACGGCTTCGACACCCTCTTCACAGGCCTGCTCCAACATGGACACAAGCTCCCGGAAGCCGTACTTCGGAATCAGCGCGGCGTAGGCATCGGCCACGCGGTCTCCCATCATCGTATAGTTGCGCACCCGCTCTACCCGGACAGGGTCAGCCAGGGCGCGTTCTGCATAGGTCTTGTAGCGCGAGGGGAGTTTGTGGCTGACATCAGCCCCGCAGACATAGCGCTCCGGCAACACCCCAAAATCAATGCTGCCGTAAATCTCCGGGATATCGCTCTGCTGTGCCAACACGTCGGGTGCGTAGAGCGCGGTCTGCGCTGGAGGCATGGGTATTCTCTCTTGGAATTATCCCCTCAAAGTATCTGACCTGACCGAATTGTCAATGTACCCGGCAAACGCTGGTGCACCGGGCATGGGCCACCGAGGCTGTGCGCCAGACGCTTGTATCGGCGCACTCAGCCGGTTACATTGGCCGTCGAAGCAGCACCGAACGCTGCGACCACCCCACCCCCCTCTCACGCTGCCGACAAATTACATGCCTGCCATTCACGTACTACTGCTCCCAATCACGCTGCTGCTCGCCGTACTGTCCACACCCGCCCTGGCGGCCGAGGATTACCCGCCGGGGGTGAAGGAGATTGTCGAGCGTCGTTGTGTGGTCTGCCATGGCTGCTACGACGCGCCCTGCCAGCTAAAGCTGGATGCGTGGGCAGGGTTGCGCCGTGGCGCCAGTAAGGAAAAGGTTTACGACGGTACGCGGCTGCGCACCGCCAGCCTGACGCGCCTGTTCGAGGACGCGCAGAGCATCGAAAGCTGGCGTGAGAAAGGCTTTTATCCTGTCGTGGATGGCGCCGACTCGGAGCAAAGCGTGCTTTACCGCATGCTGGAACTCAAACAACAACACCCCCTGCCCACCGGCGAGCGGCTGCCGAAGTCCTTCGACCTCAGCCTGGATCGTGACCAACAATGCGTGAAGCAGGAAGAATTCGGGACCTACGCAGACAACTATCCCCTCTGGGGCATGCCCTACGCCCTGCCCGCACTGGATACAGAGAAATACCGCACCCTGAAGGACTGGCTGTTGGATGGCGCCCCCGGCAGTGAGACAGCGCCGGCCACCGCAGACGAACTGGCAACGGTTGCGCGCTGGGAGGCATTCTTCAATGGCAGCAGCCTGAAAGCACAGCTGATGTCGCGCTATATCTACGAGCACCTGTTCATCGGCAATCTCTATTTTCCGGAGTTGCACAGCAACAGCGGCTACTACCGAATGGTGCGCTCACACACACCGCCGGGCCAGGCTGTCGAGATTATCGCCACACGACGCCCCTACGACTCACCGGGCGAGAAGAAATTCTATTACCGGTTGCAGCCGCTGCAGGCCGCCGTCGTCGACAAACGCCACATGCCCTACGCGCTGGATAGCAAACGCATGCAGCGCTGGACCGAGTTGTTTCTGCAGCCCGATTACACGGTGAGTGAACTGCCCTCCTACGCCACCAGGGTCGCCTCCAATCCCTTCGTGGCCTTCCGCGCTCTACCGCAAATAGCGCGCTACAAGTTCATGCTCGACGAGGCGCAGTTCACCATCATGGGTTTCATCAAAGGTCCCGTATGCCGTGGTCAGGTAGCGCTGAACGTCATTGACGACCATTTCTGGGTCGTCTTTACCGACCCGGATGCTGAACGCGCACAACACTCGGCGGAGTTTCTGGCACGCGAAAGCAGCAATCTGCGCCTGCCCAGTGGCAAGAGCAGCCTGATCGTTTCGCTGGTGCAGTGGCACAGCTATGCGAAAGGGCAACTGGCCTTCCTCAAGGCGAAGGCGGATTTTCTCGCCGAG
>JAUHYL010000120.1 GCA_030426545.1 Gammaproteobacteria bacterium | reverse complement strand
GACCTTGCCACTACACAGGATAATGCGCTCTACCTTTTCCTTGTCGATGTCGTCTATCTCATCGAGCACGTTGTGGAAATGGCCGTCGGCCAGATCTTCAATCGTCGACACCGCCTCTTTGTGGCGCAGCAGGCTTTTCGGTGACATAACGACCAGGGGTTTGCGCAGCGGACGAATGGCCTGGCGACGGATCATGTGGAACACCTGCGCCGGGGTCGTCGGTACGCAGACCTGTATATTGTGTTCCGCACACAGCTGCAGAAAGCGTTCCAGGCGCGCGGATGAGTGCTCCGGCCCCTGCCCCTCGTAGCCATGGGGAAGCAGCATGGTCAGGCCGCACAGGCGCGACCACTTGTGTTCGCCGCTGGCAATAAACTGATCGATAACGACCTGCGCGCCGTTGGCAAAATCGCCAAACTGCGCCTCCCAGATTACCAGACCCTGGGGCAGAGTGGTCGCGTAGCCATACTCGAAGGCAAGCACGGCCTCCTCTGAAAGCAGCGAATCGTAAAGGTCAAAATCCGCCTGGTCATCGCTGATGTGCTGCAGGGGCACATAGGCGCGACCATCTTTCTGGTTATGCAACACGGCGTGACGGTGGGAGAAGGTACCCCTGCCGACATCCTGGCCCGTGATACGTACCGGGTAGCCCTCTTTGAGCAGTGAGGCATAGGCCAGGTTCTCGGCAAAGCCCCAATTCGCGACCATGGCGCCCGCCGCCATCTTGCGCCTGTCTTCGAGAATGCGGTTTACCTGACGCTGCAGCGGAAAGTTCTCGGGCGCGAGGTTGGTGTCATGCGCCAGCGTCTGCAGTTCGTGCAGGTCCATGCGCGTATCCGAGGTCAGCGTCCACTTGTGGCCCAGGTAGGGCGACCAGTCCACAAACAGCGATTTGTTGGGCTCGGACACCAGGGCACTGACCAGCGGCTGATCCCGATCAAGCGCCTCGCGGTAGCGCTCCACCATGGCATCGGCTTCCTCGGCAGTGGTCACGCCCGCGCTAATCAGGCGCTCGGCGTAAATTTCACGCGTGGTGGGATGCTTTTTAATTTGCTGATACATCAGCGGCTGGGTGACCGAGGGTTCATCGGCCTCGTTGTGGCCGCGGCGGCGGTAACAGATCAGGTCGATCACCACGTCCTTCTTGAACTCATTGCGAAAATCGACCGCCATCTGCGTGACGAACAGGACCGCCTCGGGGTCGTCGCCATTGACGTGGAAGATGGGGGCCTGCACCATTTTCGCCACATCGGTGCAGTACTCCGTGGAGCGCGCGTCCTCGCGACGATTGGTGGTAAACCCCACCTGGTTATTGATCACCACGTGCAGTGTGCCACCCGTGTGGTAGGCGCGTGTCTGCGACATCTGGAAGGTTTCCATCACCACGCCCTGCCCGGCGAAAGCCGCATCACCGTGCATCACGATGGGCACCACCAGATCGCCGCTGTGGTCATCGCGGCGCTCCTGACGCGCCCTGACCGAACCTTCTACCACCGGGGAAACGATCTCGAGGTGCGAGGGATTAAACGCCAGGGCAAGGTGCACCTCGCCGCCCGAAGTCATCACGTTGGAGGAAAAGCCCTGGTGGTACTTCACGTCACCGGAACTGTCGTATTGCGCCTTCCCCTCGAACTCGGCAAACAACTCCGCCGGATTTTTCCCCAGGATATTGATCAACACGTTGAGCCGGCCACGGTGTGCCATGCCGATGACTATTTCCTGCGCTCGCGCCGAACCACAGCGCTGCACCATCGCAGACAGCATCGGGATCAGGCTCTCACCGCCCTCCAGGCCAAAGCGCTTGGTTCCCGGGTACTTCGACCCCAGCGATTTTTCCAGCCCTTCCGCAGCCACCAGGTCCTGCAGGAGGCTCATACGTACCTCATCGCCAAACTCCGGTGCAGAGCGCACTGACTCCATGCGTTGCATAATCCAGTGACGCTGGGTGGTGTCCACGATGTGCATGAACTCAACACCGATGGTGTTGCAGTAGGTCTGCTCAAGGGCCTTATGGATTTCTCCCAGAGTGGCGTCTGCCATGCCAATATGCAGGCTGCCGGTCTGGAAAACCGTATCGTAGTCGGCGGTGGAGAGCTGGTGAAAGCCCAACTCCAGGTCGGCGACGTGCTCCCTCTCGGCCAGATCCAGAGGATCAAGGCGAGCCTTCTGGTGGCCGCGCTGCCGGTAGGCGGAAATGAGCTGCACCACCTGTACCTGCTTGCGCTCGTACTCGGTGGCCTGGGAATCGTGTTGCACCGTGGACTCAGTGCGCACGCGCATTTTCCCGATCTGGGCAAAACGCTCGCGCACGACTGAATGTGGAACATCCTCGATCTGCAGGATCTCGGAGTCCACCATGGGGAGCTTATCGAAGTAGTTGCGCCACTGTTCGGGCACGTCGTTCGGGTCTTTCAGGTAGGACTCGTACAGGTCCTCCACGTACGCGGCATTGCCTCCCGATATGTGAGAGGTTCGCCACAGGGCTTGCATGGAGTTTTCTTGCATTTTATCCCTTTGCGGTCACGTGCCCTGGCAAGGGCCGAACGGCTGCGCCAGCCACCCGGCTGATCGCTCAGCTCTCTGCCGCTACAGCATCCAATTCCCTTTATTATCGGCGGCTTAGGGACAAAACCTTAGGTTAAGTCGCATTAACCAGCAACATTTGCCTTATATGGCCGATAGCGCGGGTGGGATTCAACCCCTTGGGGCATACATTAACGCAGTTCTGGATGCCGTGGCAGCGGAATACGCTGAAGGGATCGTCCAGCTTGGCCAGCCGTTCTTCCGTGGCCGTGTCGCGGCTGTCCGCCAGGAAGCGGTAGGCCTGCAGCAGGCCGGCGGGGCCTATAAATTTGTCCGGATTCCACCAGAATGAGGGGCATGAGGTAGAGCAGCAGGCACACAGGATGCACTCGTAGAGACCGTCCAGCTTTTCCCTGTCTTCGGGGCTCTGCAGGCGCTCGATGGCAGGCGCCGGGGTATCATTTTTCAGAAATGGCTCGATCTTCTCGTACTGGGCATAGAACAGGCTCATGTCCACCACGAGATCACGCACCACAGGCAGACCGGGCAGAGGCCGCACGACCAGCTTGTTGTCCCTGACGGTCTCCGACAACGCCGTGATACAGGCAAGGCCATTCTTACCGTTCATATTGAGGCCATCGGAACCACACACGCCTTCGCGACAGGAGCGCCGGAATGCCAGGCTGGTATCCTGCCCTTTGAGCAGTTCCAGCACGTCCAGCACCATGAGATCTTTACCTCCAGTGTCCACCTGGAAATCCTGCATGTAGGGCTCGTTATCGCTTTCCGGGTTGTAGCGGTAAATACTGACTTGCAACATGGTTCAACTCGTCTCTGGTTTGTCGGTACTAATTACAACGTTTGAGTGTGTTAAAAAGCCTGCTGCCGGCATCGACCTAATAGGTGCGCGCCTTCGGCTGGAATGTATCGACGGTTTTGGGTTCGAAGTTCACCGCGCGTTTCCCCACTTGCTTGTCCGTGGGGTAGTACATGGAGTGGCACAGCCAGTTCTCATCATCGCGCTCTTCGAAATCCTCACGGGCGTGAGCGCCGCGACTCTCCTTGCGCTCCTCTGCAGTAATGGCAGTGGCCTCGGCAACCTCGAAAAGGTTTTGTAGCTCCAGCGCCTCAATACGAGCGGTGTTGAAGGCCTGGCTCTTATCTTCCAACTGCACGTTTTCGATACGCCCACGCAGATCTGCCAACTTCTTGATGCCTTCCTGCATGAACGCACCATTGCGGAACACGCCAAAGTGATTCTGCATCACATTCTGCAGTTCCTTGCGCAGGTCGGCCACTTTTTCACCGCCGGAACGCTCGTTAAGGCTGTTCAGGCGAGTCATCGCCTGCTCCATATCACTGTCTGAAGCATCACGCAGTTCGATGCCGGAGCGCAATGCGTTTTCGATAAAGAGCCCGGAAGCGCGTCCAAACACCACCAGGTCGAGCAGTGAGTTACCGCCAAGGCGATTCGCGCCATGGACTGACACGCACGCAACCTCGCCGCAGGCATAGAGCCCGGGCACTACCTGGTCGTTGCCATCGGCGTCTGTGGTCAGCGCCTGGCCGTGCACATTGGTGGGAATGCCGCCCATCATGTAGTGGCAGGTGGGCACGACAGGCACGGGCTCTTTCACCGGGTCGGCGTGGGCAAAGGTGCGTGACAGCTCACAGATACCCGGCAGCCGGCTTTCCAGTACTTCCTCGCCGAGGTGATCAAGCTTGAGATAAACGTGGTCACCCTCGGGGCCGCAGCCGCGACCCTCAAGAATCTCCAGCACCATGGAGCGCGCGACAACATCGCGACCGGCCAGATCCTTCGCGTTGGGCGCGTAGCGCTCCATAAAGCGCTCGCCATCCTTGTTGATCAGGTAGCCACCCTCGCCTCGGCAGCCCTCGGTCACCAGCACACCGGCGCCGGCAATACCGGTGGGATGGAATTGCCACATCTCGATGTCCTGTACCGGGAAACCGGCGCGCAGGGCCATGCCGATACCATCGCCTGTATTAATGTGCGCGTTGGTGGTCGACGCATAGATACGGCCGGCGCCGCCAGTGGCGAACACAGTCGCCTTGGATTTTACGTACACGGTCTCGCCACTTTCCATACTGATGGCAATCACACCAACGACGGCGCCATCCTGGTTCTTCACGATATCGGTGGCGTACCACTCATTGAAGAAGACCGTGTTGTTCTTCATGTTGCCCTGATACAGCGTGTGCAGCAGCGCGTGCCCGGTACGATCCGCCGCAGCACAGGTGCGCGCCGCCTGGCCGCCCTCGCCGAAGTTCTTGGATTGTCCGCCGAAGGGGCGCTGGTAAATCCTGCCCTCCTCCGTGCGTGAAAACGGCAGGCCCATATGCTCGAGCTCAAAAACCGCTTCCGGCCCGACGCTGCACATATACTCGATGGCATCCTGGTCACCGATGTAGTCTGACCCCTTGACGGTGTCATACATGTGCCAGCGCCAGTCATCGTTGGGATCTGCCGACGCAATGGCGCAGGTAATGCCGCCCTGGGCGGACACCGTGTGCGAGCGGGTCGGGAACACCTTGGAGATTACCGCGGTCTTGAACCCGGATTGCGCCAGCTGCAGTGCGGCGCGCATACCTGCGCCACCACCGCCGACAATGACGCCGTCAAAAGAAATCGTGCGAAGTGCTGCCATCAGTACTCAACCCCAAAGGATCTGGAGGCCCCAGATCACGTAGACAAATATCAACAAGGCACATCCGATCTGGAACGCCAGGCGTAATGCGTTACCCCAGGCACCCACCATGCGCTCAGTGAGGTAATCCGTGCCTACCGACCACATGCCTATCCAGGCGTGAGCGGCCAGCGACAGGATGGCCATCAAGGTGAAGACCTTCATCGAGGTCAGCTCGAACATGGCGTTCCATTTCGCATAATCCATACCACCGGCGAGGCTGGCGGCGATGCACACGAACCACGCCAGCAAAATGACGCCGCTAACGCGTTGTACAAGCCAGTCCGACAGACCGGAACGACCAAAACTGGTGACTGCCCTTACCATATCCATGCTCCAGCGATCAGAGTAAGTACTGCGGTCAGGCCAATGACGAGCCGCGCGCCCAGCACACCGCCCTCCATGGACTCACCGATACCGAAATCCATAATGATATGCCTGACACCGGCGAGCGAATGATAGATTGCCGCGGCTGCAAGCCCCCAGAGAACCAGCTTGGCCAATGGGCTGGTCAGGCAATCCTGCACCGCGGCGTAGCCCTCTGGGCTGCGCAGGCTGCTATCCAACCCCCACAGGAGGAGCGCTGTACCGAAGAACAAGATCACGCCGGTGATGCGATGCGAGATAGACGTCCACGCGGTTATGGGAAGTCGCATGGAGCCTATGTCCAGGTTAACAGGACGATTGTCTTTCACTGTTGGTTACCATCGTATTGACGCCCCGGAAGGCGATTAATCGAGTTGCTGCCGTTTGTTACGGTTCGTTTTTTTCGTTGGATCGCTTTGCCACAGACCATCTACCGGCCGAATAACCGAATCAGTGGCAAAGTAGCAGAAGCGACGACACGACCCGCGCCGAAACATCCTGCATCCTGACATCAATGCGGCTGTACATAGCGCCACTAAAACGCGCGAAATTATAGGCACTTACACCACTAAATACAATCGCGGCGGCCCGTTACGCTGCATTAAGCGTGTACGAATTATCGACTATCAACCCGGCGGGTCCGCGCATGCGCGGTCGCGGCTGGATGAGGCTGAACAAGCGGCCCAAATGCCCGCCTCAATTGACAAAAATCACCGAAACTTTATAGTGAAGCCCCCCGCAGTTGCACTTCCTAGGACCGTATATGAGCGACAAGAAAGCCACCCTGACTATCGAAGGTAAAGAGGGGGCAATTGACCTCCCGATCTACTCCGGGACACTGGGTCCGGACGTAGTCGATGTTGGCGGTCTCACCGGTGAGGGCATGTTCACCTACGATCCTGGCTTCGTTTCTACCGCTGCCTGTGAGTCACAGATTACCTATATCGATGGGGGCAAGGGTATCCTGCTGCATCGCGGCTATCCCATAGACCAGCTCGCCGAGCATTCAGACTATCTGGAGACCTGCTACCTCCTGCTATACGGCGAACTGCCCACGGCCAGCCAGAAAGCAGAATTTGTTGGCACGGTACACCGCCACACCATGGTCAATGAGCAGATTCGCACGTTCTTCAATGGCTTTCGCCGCGATGCACACCCCATGGCAATTATGTGTGGCGTGGTGGGCGCGTTGTCTGCGTTCTACCACGATTCACTGGAGATTTCTGACGAGCAGCACCGCCAGATTGCAGCATTCCGCCTCATCGCCAAGATGCCGACGCTGGCCGACATGAGTTACA
>JAUHYL010000034.1 GCA_030426545.1 Gammaproteobacteria bacterium | reverse complement strand
ATGTCAGGGCTTGATGCCCTTGTGCAGAGCGACGATGCCGCCGGTCATGTTGTGGTACTCGCTCTGGATGAAGCCGGCCTCTTCCATCATATCCCTGAGGCTTTCCTGATCCGGGTGCATGCGAATCGATTCGGCGAGGTACTGGTAACTGTCAGCGTCATTGGTAACGAGCTTGCCAATGCGCGGTATGACATTGAAGGAGTAGGCGTCATAGGCTCTGCTCAACAGCTCACTGGTGGGCTTGGAAAACTCCAGCACCAGCAGTCGTCCGCCGGGCTTTAGCACACGCAGCATGGAGCGCAGTGCAATACTCTTGTCGGTGACGTTGCGCAGGCCGAAGGCGATGGTGATGCAGTCGAAACTGTCGTCCGGGAACGGCAGGTACTGCGCGTCGGCCTGCACGAATTCGATATTCGCGGCATGCCCCTTGTCCAGCAGCTTGTCACGCCCGACCTGCAGCATGGATTCGTTGATGTCTGCCAGTACGACATGCCCCTCAGCGCCGACGATGTCGGCAAATTGCGCGGCAAGATCACCCGTACCGCCGGCTATGTCGAGTACTGCATGCCCCTTGCGCACCGCGCTCAACTCTATCGTGAAGCGCTTCCACAGGCGGTGAATTCCACCTGACATGAGATCGTTCATCAGGTCATACCGCGATGCCACCGAATGAAAAACGTCGGCGACAAGGCTTGCCTTGGAGTCCTTCTCGACTTCTTTGTAGCCGAAGTGGGTAGTGTCTTTGTCACTCATGGCGTGTATGCCCAGGCGCTTGGAGAGGTGGGATTATAGCCTGAGTTGCCGCCTGTTTCAGAGGATCAGGTGAGGAGCGCGTGTGAGCCTCGACAAACGGATGCTCCACGCAAATGGAGCATCCTGGAGAAGTCCGCGTTTAGATAATGACCGGTGGCAACAGACAGATCGCCAGCGGCACCTGTATGGGATTGCCGGCCAGGGCATCCAGCGTCATGTGAATAGGTACCGGATCGACAATCATGCCGAGGTGGCCTACCACGCGCAGCGGGCAGGCCTGGCCAATCTCCATGTTGGTCGCGCCCGGGCCGAGTTCCGCGTTGTCATACTTGATAACGGGAATGCCGAAGAGGCCGGTTCCCCAGTACCAGACGAGTTCGTCATTATTGGTGTAGAAGGCGAAATACTCCACGTTCCCCGGTGTCATGTCGCCGGCGTTCAGGGCATTGAGAAAATCCGAACCCTGCTGCATCTGTACACAGGGTGCGACGCCCTCGCAGGTAACGCCAAAGGGTGCCAGTACTGGCCCGACGAAAAAATCCAGCAGGGGAATAAACTCGGTGCCGGCATTGGGCCCGGACAGCGAGATCATTTTATCGACCAGCAGGTCACCGCCGAAATCCTTGATGTAGGAGCGCGCAACCAGCGCGCCCTGCGAGTGGCCTACCAGGTCAACTTTGTCAGCGTCTGCCCACAGCAGTACATCTTCGGCGAACAGTTTCAGCGCGATAGCGGAAACGATCATGTTCATGGTGCCTGGAAGGTTGCCCAGGTCTTCATCGCCTTTCAGTTCCAGTACGCAATAGGTGTGGCCTGCGGCGGCCAGTGAATTACCGAGGAAAAGCTGGTTGGCGATGCCCGGGCTGAAGGTGCCGGCGACGATGATGACCGGGTTACCGCCATTCGTGCCCTCGATGCAGGCTTCTTCCGGGGTGGGGTTGGGGTCGCAGGCGGCGAGCATCAGGACCAGTGTCGCGATGGTGCCAAAGAGGGGAATTCCGCGCAGTTGCATGGCTTTGGTTCCTTATTATTGTAGTCAGGTCAATGTAGTCAGCGTCAACACCGATGTCAATCGACGAACGTGCTCGCGTTGAGCGGGGGGTTGGAGTGGGAGTGGACGTTGGCGAGATGACCCGCGGCAATCGTGCAGGTATTTCAGTCGAGCTTCAGCACCTGTTCGTTGGGGTCGCGACCGGCGCCCGCTGCGTTCAGCCGCTCGAGATACCGCTGCCAGCGTTGCTCGTACTCGGTGCACAGCGTGTACAGGTAATCCCAGGAATAAAGGCCGGTGTCATGCCCGTCGTCAAAGACCAGCTGCAGCGCGTAGTTGCCAACGGGTTTGATGTCAGTGATGGCCACATGCATTTTGCCGCTTTGCAGCACTTCCTGCCCCGGGCCGTGGCCCAGTACCTCGGCGGAGGGTGAGTAGACGCGCAGGTATTCACAGCTCAGGCGATAACAGTCTCCTTGGGCATAGCTCAGCTCCAGCTCGCGGGAGCGTTTGTGCAGCTGAATGCCTGTTGGCCGGCGTTGTTCGTTCATCAGAGAATGAACCGCGAGAGGTCCTCGTCAGAACTCAGTGCTTCGAGTTGTGCATCGACGTAGGCGGCGTCCACGGTCAACGCCTCCTGTTGCAGGCTGGCGTCGGCTGCATCGAAGGAGGGCTCTTCAAGCAGCCGCTCCATCACGGTATGCAGCCGGCGAGCGCCAATGTTTTCGGTCCTCTCGTTGACTTGCCAGGCCGTTTCCGCGATGCGTCGGATGCCATCCTCGGTGAACGAAAGCTGCAGGCCCTCGGTTGCCAGCAGTGCCTGGTATTGTTCGGTGAGGGAGGCGTTGGGTTCTGTGAGAATGCGCTCGAAATCCTCCGGCGTCAGGGCATTCAGTTCCACCCTGATCGGCAGTCGCCCCTGCAGTTCGGGAATGAGGTCGGAGGGTTTGGCCAGGTGGAATGCGCCGGAGGCGATAAACAAAATGTGATCGGTTTTTACCGAGCCGTACTTGGTGGTGACCGTTGAGCCCTCAATCAGCGGCAGCAGATCGCGTTGCACGCCCTCGCGCGACACATCTGCACCACCGGTTTCCGAGCGCTTGGCCACTTTATCCAGTTCGTCGATGAAAACGATACCGTTCTGTTCCGCGGAGGCGACGGCTTTTTGCTTTAGTTCCTCCTCGTTCACCATCTTTGCTGCCTCTTCTTCGCACAGGGCTTCAAAGGCAGCTTTTACCTGCATCTTCTGTGTTTTCGAGCGCTGCTGTGACATGTTGGAAAACATACTCTGCAGCTGGTTGGTCATTTCTTCCATTCCGGGCGGGGCCATGATTTCCATGCCCATGGCTGGCGCGGCGACATCCACCTCGATTTCCTTCTCGTCCAGATCGCCCTCGCGCAGCTTTTTGCGCAGAAGCTGTCGCGTGCTTTCTCCCGTGCTGCCTTCACTGTCGCGTGCCGGCGGAAGCAGGATGTCCAGGATGCGTTCTTCGGCTGCTTCCTCGGCTCTGAAGCGTACCCTTGTCATTTCCTGCTCGCGGTAAAGCTTGACCGCCACATCGACAAGGTCGCGGATAATCGATTCCACATCGCGACCGACGTAGCCAACTTCGGTGAACTTGGTCGCCTCGACTTTAATGAAGGGCGCATTGGCGAGCTTTGCCAGCCGGCGTGCGATCTCCGTTTTGCCCACGCCTGTCGGGCCAATCATCAGAATGTTCTTGGGCGTTATTTCCGCGCGCAACTCTTCCGCCAGCTGCATTCTTCGCCAGCGGTTACGCAGCGCGATAGCCACTGCCCGCTTCGCCTCGTCCTGTCCGATGATGTGGTTGTTCAGTTCGTGAACGATTTCGCGGGGTGTCATATTCGACATGATCAAAAATCCAGTTGTTCGATGGTGCGCTGGTGATTGGTGTAAATGCAGATGTCGCCCGCGATACCCAGGCCTTTCTCCACGATAGTGCGCGCGTCCAGTTCGGTGTTTTCCAGTAGCGCTCTAGCCGCAGCTTGCGCGAAGGGGCCGCCAGAGCCGATAGCGATCAGGTTGTCTTCCGGTTCGATCACGTCACCGTTGCCGGTGATAATCAGCGACGTTTCCTTGTCGGCGACCGCCAGCAGTGCTTCCAATTGGCGCAAGGCGCGCTCGGTGCGCCACTGCTTGGCCAGCTCCACGGCGGCGCGTACCAGGTGGCCCTGGTGTTTATCCAATTGCGCTTCAAACAGCTCGAACAGGGTGAAGGCGTCCGCCGTGCCGCCGGCAAAACCGGCCAGCACCTGGTCCCGGTGCAGGCGTCGTACCTTGCGGGCATTGCCTTTCATTACGGTATTACCCATAGACACCTGGCCATCGCCGCCGATGACAACACTGTTGCCACGACGCACCGAGAGTACGGTGGTGCCTCGAAACTGTTCCATGGGTATGTCTCCTGGGGGCCAATAAATCGTTATGGGGGCGCTGGCGAGGTTCTTCAAGGCCGTGGAAAAACCACGGCGTCACGCGCTGTATTTGCCCAGTCTTGCCGGGGATCGTCAGGGTGTGCGCTCAGTCGGGGCGCGCAGCTTCATCTCAGGGCACGCTGCGTTTCAGCAGCAAGGTATCGATATCCTGCTCCGCAGTCAGGCTGCGCGCCTTGTTCATGGCCGACCGGGAGGCGAAGGGGCCCAGATAAACGCGATGCCAGCGCCCGGTTTCTCCGGATGATTCCTGTATGTTGGGCTCGAGCCCCAGCAGCAGCAACTGGGCCCGGCGCCTGTCCGCGTCCTCGCGCTGGCGGAAAGAGCCAGCCTGCAGAATATAGCGCTCGCTGGCGGGGTTGGCGCTCTCCAGGTCGCGAGCAGGCTCGCGCTGGGTTTTGTCCACCTCCACTTCGATGGTTTGTTCCGGCAGCATGGTGTAGAAGTCGAAGCGGGGCTTGGGTTGTGGTTGTGCAGTTTTCGCTTCACCGGCGTCCTCTACGGCGGGCGCGTCAGAGGCGGGCAGAGTTGCCAGGTAGACCAGAAAACTCAGGAATACACCGGTTAACACGCCGCCAAAGTAGAGCTTTACCCCCCCGCCTGTCGGTTGTTGCTTCTGTTTGCGCTGCGCCGAGGGCCGGGCCCGCGACTTCGTACCCTTCCTGGAATTTTTGGCATAGTCCCTGGCCACCGCTTACATCTCCTGGGGTGCGGACACGCCCAGCAGTCCCAGGCCGTTGGCGATTACCTGTCTGACGGCAAGGCTGAGCGCAACGCGCGCATCGCGCAGGGGCTGGTCTTCCACCAGCATTTTATGGGCGTTGTACCAGGTGTGAAAATCCGCCGCGAGTTCGCGCAAATAAGTCGCGACCGTGTGCGGTTCGCTGTTGGCCGCTGCACTGGCCACCACTTCAGGATAGCGGTCCAGGCGGCGCATCAGGGCTGCTTCGTGTTCCTGGCTGAGCTGGTCCAGGTGTTGTAGTGCGCGATCCTGTTGCCAGTCCCAGCCCTGTTCCGCCAGTTTGCGCATGACGCTGCACGCCCGCGCGTGGGCGTATTGAATATAGTAGACGGGATTGTCATTGCTCTGCGACAGGGCCAAATCGATGTCGAAAGTAAGCTGTGAGCTGGGCCCACGCGCCACCAGGAAGTAGCGCGTGGCGTCACAACCTACTTCGTCGATCAGGTCCCGCAGCGTCAGGTAACTGCCGGCGCGTTTGGAAAGCTTCACTTCTTCGCCATCGCGCATCACGGTGACCATCTGGTGCAGCACGTAATCTGGCCAGTCCCCGGGAATACCCTGGTCCAGCGCCTGCAGCCCTGCGCGAACCCGGGTCACGGTGCTGTGATGGTCCGCGCCCTGTTCATTGATGACGCGCTCAAAACCGCGCTGCCACTTGTTCAGGTGATAGGCAACGTCCGGCAGGAAGTAGGTGTAGCCGCCGTCGCGTTTGCGCATGACGCGATCCTTGTCATCGCCGAAGCTGGTGGTTCGCAGCCAGAGTGCGCCGTCCTGTTCGAAACAGTGGCCGTTGTCCTGCAGCGTTTTCACCACCTCCTCAACGGCGCCCGACGCGTACAGCGAAGACTCCAGGAAGTAGACGTCGAAGTGCACACCGAAGGCTTTCAGATCCAGATCCTGCTCACGCCGCAGATAGGCCACAGAAAAGCGACGGATTTCATCGAGGTTGTCCGCGTCTGCGGCACCAGCCACGTGCTGATCCTCGGCGTCGACCTCTTCCGCGGCCATGTAGGCGCGAGCCACATCCACGATGTATTCACCGCGATAACCATCTTCGGGCCAACTCTCGTCATCTGGCTCCAGCCCCTTGCAGCGTGCCTGCACCGACAGCGCCAGGTTATCGATCTGCGCACCGGCGTCGTTGTAATAAAACTCGCTGGCAACCTCCCAGCCGGTAGCGCTGAGCAGTCGGCACAGGCTGTCGCCAACGGCGGCGCCGCGGCCATGGCCCACGTGGAGCGGCCCGGTGGGGTTTGCGGAGACATACTCCACCTGTACCTTGCGGCCTTTGCCCGCATCACTGCTACCAAAGTGCTCCGCCTGCTGCAGCACCGCGGCGACAATCGCCTGGTTGCTGCTGGCGCTGAGGAAGAAGTTGATAAAGCCGGGCCCGGCGATCTCCGTGCGCTCGACCAACGAATCAGCCGGTAGTGCCGCGCAGATTAGCTGGGCCAGCTCGCGTGGCGGCATGCCGGCGGACTTTGCCAGTGTCAGCGCGACATTGCTGGCCAGGTCGCCGTGGGATTTATCCCGCGTACGATCGAGTTGCACCGTAGACGAATGGTTCTCTGGAAGCGTTCCAGCGCTGACCAATTCCTTGAGGGCGCTCTCGATGAGACTTGCGACTTGTTCCTTCATTTAATGCAATGCGCTTCTATGGTGGTGTCTGGGGGAAAGCGAACGGTTGCGCTGATGCGTGGTGCACAACACAGCCCTGATCAAGTGGAGGCGTATTATCCCTGTTCGTGCCCGGCATGGCCAGATGGCGGGGCCTGCTCATGACTAAATGCATGGGGGACAAGGCAGCGAGTGCCACGCAAGTCAGAATAGGTCCTGCGGGTCGATGTCTACGCTCCATTTCAACCCCTTGCGCACTTTCATCGACTCGGCCCGGGAAATCAGCAGGCTCGCTGCGTTGTGCAGGCGCTTGCGGTCCAGGGCTGTTGCCAGCAGCTGGAAGCGATGACGGCCGGCGCGGCGCTGCATGGGCGAGGGCAGTGGACCAATCAGTGACACGCCCGCCGGCAGGCTTGTGCCGACCTCCTGCCTGAGCTGGGCAAGAAAGTCCTCCGTGTAGCGGGCGTCGCTGCAGTCTGCGCGCAGGACCACGATCTGACCAAAGGGTGGCAGCCCGCCCTGCTTGCGCAGTTCGAGCATGTTGCGTGCCTGTTCGGCGTACCCGGCGGTCAACATCTGCTGCATGCTGGGGTGGTCGGGATAGTGTGACTGGAGCATGACGCGGCCTGGCAGGTTGGCGCGGCCGGCGCGGCCCCCCACCTGGGTCAGCAGTTGCGCCATGCGCTCCTCTCCGCGAAAGTCCGCGCTGAACAGCAGTGCGTCGGCGTCCAGCACCGCCACCAGTGTCACAGCGGGGAAGTGATGGCCCTTGGTGAGCATCTGTGTGCCCAGCAGAATGGCCGGCTCACCGCGATTGATCTCCTCGGTGAGGGCCGCCATGCTGTCGCGGCCCTGCATGGAATCGCTGTCCACGCGGAAGACCGGATAGCGGCCAAACAGTTCGCGCAGACGTACTTCCGTTTGCTCTGTGCCCAGGCCTTTCGCCAACAGGTGCTTGCTGTGGCAATGCGGACAGTCCGCCGGCAAGGTGTGTCGCGCACCGCAGTGGTGACAGCGCAGACGGTTTTCCCGGCGGTGCACTGTCATGCGGGCGTCGCAGGCATTGCATTCACTGATCCAGCCACAGTCGTGACACTGCAGTACCGGCGCGTAGCCGCGGCGGTTGAGAAACAGCAGCGCCTGTTCGCCCCTGTCCAGCGCTGCTTTGATGGCGGCAACAAGTTCCGCGGAGAGTCCCGCCGACAGCGGCTTTTTGCGCACGTCCAGCACGCTGAGCTCGGGGATTTGCGCGGTACCGGCCCGGGCTGTCAGTCGGTGGTGGTGGTAGCGCCCGGAGAGCGCGTTGTGCATGCTTTCCAGGGAGGGCGTTGCGCTGCCCAGCAGCACACTGCAGCCCAGTAACTGGCCGCGTTTTACCGCCACGTCGCGCGCCGAATAGCGAAAACCGTCCTGCTGTTTATAGGAGCCGTCGTGCTCCTCGTCGACAATGATCAGCCCGGCATTGGCTAATGGCGTGAACACCGCCGAGCGCGTGCCAATCACGATATGTGCCGTGCCGGCCCGCGCGGCCTCCCATGACTGATAGCGTTGTGCCTCCGTCAGGCCGGAATGAAGCACAGCGATGTCGGCGTCGAAACGTGCTTCAAAACGCCGCAACGTCTGGGGGGTCAGGCCGATTTCCGGAATCAGCACCAGCGCCTGCTGCCCGCGTGCGAGACAGTCCGTGATCAGTTGCAGGTAGATTTCGGTTTTTCCGCTGCCGGTAACCCCTTCCAGCAGGTGGCATTTGAACCCGGTAGCGTCTGCGCGCAGGGCGCTCAGTACCCTTGCCTGTTCATCGGTCGGATTCAGACCCGGTCGACTGCTGGCTGGCCGGGTTTCAGCGGCGATCGTGCAGCGTTCGATAAGCCCTTTTTCTGCCAGGGCACGCAATACGGCGGGGCTGATCGCCTCTGCCTGCAGCCGCGCCGCGCTAACCGGCTGGCCATTTTGCAGCAACGCCAGCGCCAGGGCCTGTTTTGGTGAGCGCTGCAATGCGCCTGCCGGCAGCCCCTTGCCCTGTGTGGTCAGCGTCCAGCCTGCCTGGCCGGGTGGCTGCCGCTCTTTGCCTTCGCGCAGTCGGCGCGGGAACGCTGCGCTGAATACCTCCCCCTGGGGGTGGTGGTAGTAGTTGCTCGCCCACAGGCAGAGCTGTAGCAGATCCGCAGGCAGCGCAGGTTGCTGGTCTATGACTGTCAGCGCGCGCTTGAGCTGCCCCCGGGCAACATCGCTGGCCTGTGCAACCTCCAGCAGGTAGCCGGTCACCTTACGTCGACCGAAGGGAACCAGCAGGCGCGTTCCGGGCGCCAGCTTGTCTACCTCGGCCAGCGGCAGGTCTTCCGGGGGCAGATAGTCGAACAGCCGTCGCAACGGGGAGGGAATTGCCAGGCGAAGTACAGACATTACGCCCCTATTGCGGCCGTATTGGAGGGTGAATCGGACATTGTAGCAAAACGCCCGCCGCGCTTGCGTGCGGCGCTGGGTCTGGTAAGATGCGCGCCTCTTTTTTCATTGGTAGCCGGCTTCCGGTGGCCAATACTCCCCAGGCGCGGTACCCGGCAGGGCCCGGACGGCGGCGCCAACTCGACGGAGATTTTGACATGAAAGCGGATATCCATCCGAAGTACGAAGACATGACTGCTACCTGCAGTTGCGGTAACACCATCAAGACTCGCTCTACGCTTTGTGAGGACATCCACATCGACGTTTGCTCCCAGTGCCACCCGTTCTTCACCGGCAAGCAGAAAATTGTCGATAGCGGGGGTCGTGTAGACCGTTTCAAGAAGCGTTTCGGCTCCCGCGGCAGCTCTCGCTAGTCGCCTGCTACGCCCGCTCGATCGCCTATACGCCGGCAGTCGCCGGCACGGAAATGCCAACCCCAGCGGGTTGGCTTTTTTTTGTGCCGTCGCTTTGCGTTTCAGGGGTCTGAACACGGTCGGTGCGTACTGACTCTGCCCCTGTAGGCCGCTGTGTGTGTAACTTTCTCGCTTGTTGCGCTTCAGGCTTTTCTATATGCTCTTCAGCCGTTTTTTAAGTTAGACGCCCTCGCTGCAGGTTTTCCCATGAGCAATGACATGAAACAGGATGCGCTCGCCTATCACGCTGAACCGCAGCCCGGGAAAATCAGCATCGAGCTGAGCAAACCTGCAGAAACCCAATACGATCTATCGCTGGCCTACAGCCCTGGTGTGGCAGAGCCCTGCCGCGCGATTGCCGAAGATGCTTCCCTTGCCTACCGTTACACCGGCAAGGGCAATCTGGTGGGCGTGATCAGCAATGGCACTGCTGTGCTCGGCCTTGGCAATCTTGGCGCCCTTGCGGGTAAACCAGTGATGGAGGGCAAGGCGCTGCTGTTCAAGCGCTTCGCCGGCATCAACTCGATCGATATCGAAGTCGACACCGAGGATCCGCAGGAGTTTATCGACACCGTTGCACGTATTTCGCCGACGTTTGGCGGAATTAATCTGGAAGACATTAAGGCGCCTGAGTGCTTCGAAATCGAAGCGGCCCTGATCGAGCGCTGTTCTATCCCGGTATTTCACGATGACCAGCACGGAACGGCCATTGTCACGGCTGCCGGGCTGATCAATGCCCTGGAGATTCAGGGCAAGAAGCTCGAAGATGCGATTATCACCTGCCTGGGAGCGGGGTCTGCTGCTATTGCCTGCATGCGCTTGCTGGTCAGCCTGGGTGCGCAGCGCGACAATATTTTCATGCTGGATCGCCGCGGTGTAATCTACGACGGGCGCGAAGGGGTCAACGCCTACAAACAGGAGTTTGCCAACCACACAGACAAGCGCAGCCTGTCAGATGCTGTACGCGGGTCAGATGTGTTTGTCGGCCTGTCCGGTGCAGACCTGTTGAGCCCGGAAATGCTGCTCTCCATGGCAGATCGTCCGATCGTGTTTGCCTGCTCCAACCCGGACCCGGAAATCCAGCCGGAGCTGGCGAGGGCGACCCGCGATGATGTGATCATTGCCACCGGCCGCTCGGATTACCCGAATCAGGTTAACAACGTCCTCGGCTTCCCGTTTATTTTTCGTGGCGCCCTGGATGTGCGGGCAACGCGCATCAATGAGGCGATGAAAATCGCCGCCGTGGATGCCTTGAGCCAGTTAGCGCGGGAGCCTGTTCCGCAGGAAGTGCTGGTGGCGTGCAGTATCGACAGCCTCGAGTTTGGCCCTGAATACATCATCCCCAAGCCTCTGGACAGTCGATTGCTGGACTGGATTGCCCCCGCGGTAGCCCGGGCTGCAGTGGACTCTGGTGTAGCGCAGCTTCCCTATCCCGAGGCGTACCAGCTCGCAGCAGCTTCCTGACCTGCTTGTCACTGGCCCAGGCGGGGCCGTTCGACAAGCCGCTAGAAAATATCTTTCAGCAAGTCCTCTGTGCCCAGTTCTCCCCTCTGGTTGCCGCCATGAGCGGTCACCTGTTGGGGGACGTTTTCGGCGCGGAAATACTCAAAAATCGCGTTTTTCTGGCCAGCATAGGCCAGCAGGCCCGTATCGGGGTCGATCTTTACGTTGACGATTCCCGCCGGCAGGGGACGCCGGCGCTGGGGTTTGTCCGCCAGTGCCTCGCGCATGAAGTCAATCCAGATCGGCAGGGCAGCGGTGCCACCAAATTCCCTGCGGCCTAGTGGGGTGTAATTGTCGAATCCAACCCAGGTGGTAGTGACGATGTCGGGGCTGTAACCCGAAAACCAGGCGTCCATGGGGCCATTGGTAGTACCGGTTTTGCCCGCGATATCACTGCGTCCGAGAACCTTGGCCCGGTAGCCCGTGCCGCGCGTGATAACGTCTTTCAGAATACTGTCGATGATGAAGTTCACCTTTTCATCCATTACGCGTGGGGCGCGCCGCGCCTCTGGCTGCGCGTCTCCCGCCAGAATTTCTTCCATGGACAGTTCGCCTTGCGGGGGAGGACTGGCATTGTCTGCGTCGCAATTGCGGCACACCGTCAGCGGGTTGGCCTCGAAGACCGTCTCACCGTCCAGATCCTCCACGCGCTGAATGAGGTACGGTTCTACCCTGTACCCGCCGTTGGCGAGGATGGCGTAGGCCGAGGCCACCTCTAGCGGGCTCATGGACAGCGTACCCAGTGCCAGTGAGAGATCGGGATTGAGGTCAGCGGTGCTCAGACCCAGTTGCTCGATGTAGTTGATCAGGTTGCGCACGCCCAACTGTTGCAGCAGGCGTATGGACACGAGATTGCGCGACTTGGTCAGCGCCAGGCGCAGACGGGTTGGCCCGTAAAACTGCCCGCTGTCATTCTCCGGCCGCCATACATCCTCCAGGGACGAATCTGCCAGCACGATAGGCGCATCGTTGATGATGGAAGCGGCGGTAAAGCCGGCCTCCAGGGCTGCGCTGTAAACAAAGGGTTTGAAGTTTGAGCCCGGCTGGCGCCGCGACTGGGTTACCCGGTTAAATTTGCTCAGTTCGAAACCCATGCCACCGACGATGCTGACAATTGCGCCGTCTTCCGGATCCAGTGCGACCAGCGCGGCCTGGGCCGCCGGCACCTGTGCCAGCTGCCAGCTGCCGTCTTCCTGCTGGCTGACTCGAATAAGGTCGCCGGGTTCGAAGACCTCGGTCACCGAGGCGGGCGCGGCTCCTCGGCTGTTTTCTGAGCGGTAGGGCCGTGCGCTGCTCACGCCGTTCTCGTACAGCAACTCGGCGCTGCTGCCATCACGCAACAGCAGCAGGGCCCGATTCTTCTCGCCATCCAGGGCGGTCACTATCGCTGGCTGCAGATCGGCGATAATGGCCGAGCGAGTGAGCGCATCGCGCCAGTTGTCGCGCGCTATCGGATCATCCGGCTTCCCGCCAAAGCGCTGTTCCGAGCCGCGGTAGCCGTGTCGCTCGTCGTAGGTGAACAGGCCTTCCAGAATCGCGTTGCGTCCCACCTGTTGCAGGTGGCTGTCCACAGTGGTGTAGACGTGGTAACCGCGTGTGTAGGCCTCTGTTCCGTAGCGCTCCAGCATCTCCTGGCGCGCCATTTCCGCCGCATAATGGGCAGCGAAGCGAATGCGCGCGCCGTGGTGCTGTGCAGTGAGCGGTGCCGCGCGGCTCTCATTAAGCTCTGTCACGCTGATGTAACCGAGATCGTGCATGCGGCCTAGTATCCAGTTGCGCCGTTCCGTACCTGCGGTTGGCCCGCTGAGGGGGTTGTTGCGTGAAGGCGCCTTGGGGATGCCCGCCAGCATGGCGTGCTGCGCCAGCGTAAGGTCGTTGATGCCCTTGCCATAGTAGACACGGGAGGCAGCCTCAAACCCGTAGGCCCGGTGACCCAGGAATACGCGGTTGAAATACAGCTCGAAAATCTCGCGTTTGTCGAGGTGCCGCTCTATCTCAATGGCGAGCAGGATCTCTGTGAACTTGCGCGTAAAGGTGCGCTCGAAGCTGAGGAAGTAATTGCGCGCTACCTGCATAGTGAGCGTGCTGCCGCCCGAGCCTTTCTCCCCGGTCAGGATCAATTCTGATACCGCGCGACCCAGGCCCATGAAGTCGATGCCGCGATGATTGAAAAAGTTGTCATCCTCGGCCGCAAGCAATGCCTGTACAAACTGCTCAGGTATCTCTTCGAAGGGTAGCGGGCTGCGTTTTTGTTCGCCAAACTGGCCGATGAGTGCACCGTCGCGCGTGTACACCCGCATGGGCGTTTGCAGTTGCACATCGCGCAAGGTTTCCACGTCGGGAAGGTCGGGACTGAGGTAAAGATAGACCCCCGCCAACAACCATGCAGCACCGAGGGAGCCGAGCAGTGTAAGGCGCAGTAAAAGTTTCAGGAAGCTCATGTATCCCTTTTAAAAACAGTGGTTTATGCGAGCGTAATTGGGAGGCAAAAACGTGGCTTTGGTAATTATAAGCCTTTTTTATGTTTGGATATATTTGCCACTGTGGTATATCTGTCATTCACGTATCGGTACATAAAAATATCCTAAGTTAGTGATACTGATAAGGAAAAAAGTTGCTGGGGCTTATCGGGAAAAGGAAGGGGACGCCGGTTCTGGGGCTAGATGTCAGCTCGACAACAGTTAAGTTACTTGAGCTGAGTTATGCAGGGGGAAACTACCGCGTTGAAAGTTACGCGGTGACTTCGCTACCCCAGGACGCTGTAATCGAAAAGAACGTCAACGACATCGAAGGGGTGTCGAATGCCGTTCGTACAGTCGTTGCACAGTCGCGTACCAAACTTAAAAATGTCGCCGCTGCAGTCGCGGGGTCGTCGGTTATTACCAAAATAATCGATATGCCCGAGGGACTGAGCGAGGATGACATGGAAACTCAACTCACCCTCGAGGCGGATCAGTACATTCCGTATCCGCTCGATGAGGTGGCG
Organism: Gammaproteobacteria bacterium; assembly: GCA_030426545.1. Lineage (GTDB taxonomy): Bacteria > Pseudomonadota > Gammaproteobacteria > Pseudomonadales > Halieaceae > Marimicrobium. The sequence goes on along the minus strand of JAUHYL010000034.1, from coordinate 28,038 downwards.
ATTGATTTCGAGATTCAGGGACCATCACCCGAGCAGGATGATCAGGTGGAGGTTCTGCTTGCCGCCTGCCGTCGGGAAACCATCGATTCCCGGATTCAAGCCATCGAAGCTGCCGAGCTGAACGCCAAAATTATGGACGTGGAAGCTTACGCCATGGAGCGGGCTTTCGTCCTGCTGCAAAACCAGCTCGACCTCGACGACGACAGCACGGTTGCCGTGGTAGATATTGGCGCCACGATGACTACCCTCAGCGTGCTCAATAACAGCCAGACCCTCTACACCCGCGAGCAGCTCTTTGGTGGCAAACAGCTCACCGACGAAATCATGCGCCGCTACGGTCTACCGCTGGAAGAGGCTGGACTTGCCAAGAAACAGGGCGGCCTGCCAGATGACTACGAGCCTGAAGTGCTGGAGCCGTTCAAAGACGCAGTAGTACAGCAGGTGGCGCGATCGCTGCAGTTTTTCTTCTCCTCCAGTCAATACAACGATGTGGACCAGATAATCCTCGCCGGTGGCGTTGCCTCTATGGAAGGTCTGGAGGAACTGGTGCAGGAAAAACTGGGCACGCCAACCGCTGTGGCGAATCCCTTTGCCAGTATGTCAATTTCATCCCGGGTCAACGCGGTTGCGTTGGGCAGTGACGCTCCCGCCATGATGATCGCCTGCGGTCTTGCCTTACGGAGTTTTGACTGATGGCGCAGATTAACTTACTGCCATGGCGTGAAGAACGGCGCCAGGAGCTCAAGAAGGAATTCATCGTCACCGTCGTGCTGGTGTTGGCGCTGGGCGGTGGTCTGGTATTGCTGGGCGATCGAATTGTTAATGGCCAGATTGAAGAACAGAAAGCGCGTAATTCCTACCTGACTGAGAACATCAAAGAGCTGGACAAGCAGGTCAAGGAACTGAAAAACCTGAAAAAGCGCCGTAATCAGTTGATTGATCGCATGCGCGTTATTCAGGAGTTGCAGGGCAATAGGCCGATTATTGTGCGGGTGCTGGATCAGTTGGTGCGTACGGTTCCGGATGGCGTTTTCTATACAAGCATTAGCACAAAGAGCAAAAAGATCTCTGTCAGCGGTATTGCCGAATCGAATAACCGGGTATCCAGCCTTATGCGCCGGCTTGACGGCTCCGATTGGTTGGCCAACCCCAACCTCGACAAGGTAACGGCTGCGCCGGAATTTGGTGATCAGGCAAACAGGTTCAATTTGAGCGTCAAAGTGCAGGCCCCCGCTGTTGACGAGCAATCGGAAGAGGGATAAGTCGTGGCATTTGAAGACACAATGAACTCGCTGCGCGAATTTGACTTAAACGACCTGGACTTTGACAACGTCGGTTCGTGGCCGATGGCCGTCAAAGTGATCGTGTGGGTTCTGTTGCTGGCATTGGTGCTGGCAGGTGGCTACTACTACCACATCAAGGGATTACAGGAACAACTGGCGCGTGAAGAAAAGCGCGAGGTTACGCTGAAGAAAGATTTCGAAAAGAAGGCGTTTCAGGCGGCGAACCTTGAGGCCTATCGCCAGCAGTTAAAAGAGATGGAAGAATCTTTCGGCGCTCTGGTGAGTCAGCTTCCCAGCGACACGGAAGTGCCCGGCCTGTTAGAGGATATTACCAATAAGGGTTTGATGAACGGCCTGCAAATCAAGTCCATCGACCTGCGTAAAGAAAAGGCCAAAGAGTTTTATGTGGAGTTGCCCATCGCCATTTCGGCGCGGGGTTCCTATCACGATCTGGGCGCCTTTATCAGCGGTATGGCTGGTCTGCCGCGAATTGTGACCTTGCACGATTTCAAAATCACTGCCAAGGGTAAGAACACGAACGAGCTGGAAATGAGCATTGTGGCGAAGACTTATCGCTACAAGGATGACGAGGAAGCTTGAACATGAGGCAGCTACCTCGCACCTTAATAACGACAGCGCTGGCCACCCTAGTTTTGGCCGGGTGCTCCGGGCGCGATTTTTCGGATCTCGACGCGTTCATGGAAGAAAAGCGCTCGCGTCCGGGCGGCATTATTGAGCCGATTCCGACTTTCAAAGCCTACGAGGCGTTCGCATACAGTGCGACCACGCTACGCAGCCCGTTCGATAGACCCATCGAGGTGCGAGAGATTGCCAAGCTCCATGCAGTGAGTGCGATCAAGCCCGATGAAGAGAGGCCGAAAGAGTTTCTTGAGCAGTTTACGTTTGATTCCCTGCGCATGGTTGGCTCGCTGGAACGCAGTGGCACAGATTGGGCGCTGGTTAGAGATCCGGCGGGCGGTGTACACCGTGTGAAGATCGGGAACTACCTGGGGCGGCACCACGGCAAGATTGTCGAGATGGCCGATACCTACCTGGCGGTGGTAGAAATAGTTAGCGATGGCACCAAAGATGGATGGGTCGAACGCCCGCGTACGATAAAACTGAGCGGAATATAAACCGCTTGAAAGCGCGGTAGCAGCATAAATTAGAAGACAAAATTCGGGGATGAAGACCGTGGGTAAAGGAAGAAAGAGCTTGGGGAACTGGTTGCGTGGCATCACAGCCGCGCTCGCGGCGAGCTTGCTGACAAATGTTGCGCAGGCAGCACCGACGGTACAGGACATCGAATTCAGTTCACGGCCGGGCAGCAAGTTCGAGGTTCGGGTGGATTTCAATGAGACACCGCCTGAATTAAAGTCATATTCCATCGAGAAGCCCGCCAGGATTGCGCTGGACTTTCCCGGTGCGACCAGCAGTCTGGAACGTAAACGCTTTTCACTCCCCTACGGTAATGCCACCAAGGCGCTGGTGCTGGAGTCCGGTGATCGCACCCGGCTGGTGGTGAATCTCGTAAAACTGGTTCCTTTTGAAACACGCGTCGAGGGCAACAGCGTTTTTCTTGTTGTCGGCCAGGCGGGTACTGACTACGTAAAACAGACATCCGATCCTCACAGAATTGAAACCGAAGTCGTTGAAGTAACCGAGGTTGAGTCGGAGATTACCGATCTCCAGTTTCAGCGCACCGGCGATGGCGAAGGCCGCCTTACCCTGCAGCTGACCAATCCCGCCGTGGACGTCAACGTTTTCAGCGAAGCCGGCGACGTGAAAGTGGAGTTCCTGGATACCACTGTTGCTGAACGCCTGATTAGACGCTACGACGTGACTGATTTCGCCACGCCCGTGAACAGCGTTGCCGTAAATACCTCTGAGCGCGGCGCATCGTTGCTGCTCAAGACTACCGGTGATTTTGACTATCTTGCCTACCAGACGGATGAGCAGTACGTGCTCAGCGTCAAGCCACTGTCCAAGAAGGAAGCGGAACGGCGCAAGAATGAGTTCACCTACGTGGGCGACAGAATATCGCTGAACTTCCAGGATATTGAGGTGCGCGCGGTGCTGCAGTTGATTGCAGATTTCACCGAGCTCAATCTCGTTGCCAGCGACACGGTGTCCGGTCGCATTACATTAAGATTGCAGAATGTGCCATGGGATCAGGCGCTGGAACTTGTGTTGAAGACCAAGGGACTGGACAAGCGTCAGGTAGGCAACGTGCTGATGGTTGCGCCTGCTGCCGAGATCGCCGAGCGTGAAAGACAACAGATAGAAGCCAACAAGCAGATAGCTGAACTGGCTCCCCTGCAGTCCGAGTTTGTGCGGGTTCGCTACGCCAACGCCAACGACATCGTTAAGCTGTTCAAGGCCGGGTCAGAGGAGGGCGGTAGCCTGATCTCTGAGCGTGGTTCGGTCGTTGTCGACAAGCGTACCAATTCCCTGATCATTACCGATACAGCGATCAAGCTGGCGGAAATTCGAGACCTGATCGAACTGGTGGATATACCTGTTCGCCAGGTAATGATTGAAGCGCGGATCGTTATCGCTCAGTCGGATGCTGCGCAGAACCTGGGTATCTCCTGGGGTGGTTCGTTCCTCGATACAACGGACGACTCTGTGCTTTCTGTATCCGGTGACACGTCCAATGCCTCTGGGTTGGTTGAAGATGCAATCAACGGCGATCCGCTTGAAGTGGATTTCCCCGGTGCATTGTTAGTTGATCTCGGTGTGGCTTCGACCAGTGGGTTTGCGGTGGGATTTGCCAATAGCGACCTCTTCCTGGCGGCGGAGCTGTCGGCACTGGAAGCTGAGGGCGAGGGTGAGGTAGTGTCTCAGCCAAAAGTTATTACCGGCGACAAACAAAAAGCCTCGATCAAGTCCGGTACGGAAATCCCCTACCAGGAAGCATCGGCCAGCGGTGCTACCACGACCTCGTTCAAGGAAGCCGTGCTGGAGCTGGATGTGACACCCAGCATTACGCCTGACGACCGCATCATGCTGACGTTGAAGATCAACCAGGATTCCGTTGGTGAGCTGGTACCCAGTGGCCGCGGCGGTTTTATTCCCTCTATCGATACTACCGAGATCAATACACAGGTGTTGGTCGGCAACGGTGAAACGGTTGTACTGGGCGGGGTGTTCCAGACTGAAGATATCGAATCTGTAAACAAGGTGCCCTTCTTCGGCGACATTCCTTACGTCGGTGCGTTGTTCCGCAGTCAATCCGTCTCCTACACCAAGACCGAGACTCTGATTTTCATCACGCCGCGCATCCTGGCGGAAACACTCCTCGACTAAGGGCTACTCTCGCACCGTCCATGCCCGCATTACATCGAGTCTTTCTCGTCGGCCCCATGGGGGCCGGCAAAACCACTATTGGCAAGCACCTTGCTCAGCACCTGAAGCTGCGCTTTGTCGATTCCGATGCGGAGATTGAGGAGCGTACCGGCGCCGACATTCCCTGGATCTTTGACGTGGAGGGCGAGGAGGGCTTTCGAGAGCGGGAGCAGCAAATCATTGCCGAGATGACTGAGTGGGAGAATATTGTCCTGGCGACTGGTGGGGGTGTAGTGCTGCGCCCTGAAAACCGCAACGCGCTCGCTGGCCGTGGCTTTGTCATCTACCTCTATGCAACCGTGGACGAGCAGGTGCGTCGTACGCGCCGTGATCGCCGCCGCCCTTTGCTGCAGAAGGGCGATCCGGAAGCTACCTTGCGTGAGCTGATGGAGGTAAGAGATCCGCTCTATCGCGAAATCGCCGATCATATTATCAATACCGATAGCTGCAGCCCGCGCACTGTGGCCCAACGTCTGGTGAGAGAACTGGACAGCTGAGCCATCTCCATCCTCGCTCCCAATCTGGACTGACGCAGCAGGGATTCGCGCGCTATCATGTGCGCTGTGGTCTTCTTTGAACAAGGCAGGTGTCACCCCTGATGCAAACGTTGCAGGTAGCGCTTGGTGAGCGCAGCTACCCTATTTATATCGGCCAAGGGCTGCTCTCGGAGGGTTCGCTACTTACCCGGCATATCGCTGGCGCCCAGGTAGTGGTTATCACCAATGATACGGTGGCGCCCCTCTATCTGGATAAGGTGCTCGCCGCAGTCGGTGAACGTCAGCTCGTCACGCAGATCATTCTGCCGGATGGAGAGGAACACAAGAACCTCGATCAGTTTGCGAAGATTATGGATTGCGTGCTGCGCGAGGGACACAATCGGAGTACGACCTTTATTGCGCTGGGCGGCGGTGTTGTGGGCGATATCACCGGGTTTGCCGCGGCCTGTTATCAGCGCGGCGTCGAATTTATCCAGATTCCCACCACACTGCTGGCCCAGGTGGATTCATCAGTGGGCGGGAAGACGGCCGTGAATCACGCGCTGGGCAAGAATATGATAGGCGCGTTCTATCAGCCGGCGGCGGTGTTAATCGATATCGATACCCTGCAAACCTTACCCGATCGAGAATTCGCCGCCGGTCTTGCCGAAGTAATCAAGTACGGGCTGATCAGCGATGAACCTTTCTACCACTGGTTGCAGGATGCCTTACCGCAACTCCTCGCCCGGGAAGAGGCTCCCCTGGCGGAGGCTATAGAGCGCAGCTGTGCAACCAAGGCCAGGGTGGTTGCAGCGGATGAGCGCGAAGGGGGTCTGCGCGCCATTCTCAATCTTGGCCACACCTTCGGCCACGCAATCGAGACCCACCAGGGTTACGGCAAGTGGTTACATGGAGAAGCAGTGGCTGCGGGCATGCTGTTGGCGTTGCGTTTGTCTGTCCAGCGCGGAGCGGTAGACGGCGCGGCCGTCCAGCAACTGGCTGATTTATTACAGCAGGCGGGACTGCCGGTCTCACCGCCGCCGGAGATGAGCTTCGATGACTTTATGGCGCTGATGAAGCGGGATAAAAAGGTGATCGACGGGCGCTTGCGGCTGGTGCTGTTGGAGGCTCTGGGCCGGGCGCAGGTTGTCGAAGACGTGTCAGAGCAGGAGCTTCGGGAGCTGCTCAGCAAGCCCTGAAAAATGGGCGTCCAGCGTGTTTGTCCACCCACTACCATCTGTGTAAAATAGGCCCCCTTTTGCCCTCCAGCGCTTCCATTGCGCCGGGTTTCTCGTCATAAACTATTGTTTTTCGTCGGAATTTTGGACTTGTTATGAGTGCAGGCCTGTACAGACCTGAAGACGTTCGCGACAACTGCGGATTCGGCCTGATCGCCCACACATCGGGTGAGGCGAGCCATCGTCTGTTGCGCACTGCCATCGAGTCGCTGACCTGTATGACACATCGGGGCGGTATCGCCGCTGATGGCAAAACCGGTGACGGTTGCGGGCTGCTCATGCAGATGCCCGACCAGTTCATGCGCACACTTGCCAAAGATGCTTTCGACGTGGAACTGGGCCAGCGCTACGGTGTTGGGCAGATTTTCCTCAGCCAGGATAGCGCAATAGCCGCGGCAGCCAGGCAGGCTACGGAGCAAGTACTTACTGACCTGGGCCTTCAGGTGGTCGGCTGGCGGCAAGTACCCACTGACAGTTCTGTCTGCGGCGAGATCGCCCTGGAGAGCCTGCCGCGGATTGAGCAGGTCTTCGTCGATGCCGGGGATATGAGCGAGGAGACGCTGGCCACGAGCCTGTTCGTTGCCCGGCGCAAAGCCGAGATGGCCAACGAAGCGGACGAGGAATTTTACATCTGTAGCCTTTCCGGCCGGGTGATTTCCTACAAGGGGCTGGTCATGCCCGTCGATCTGCCGAAGTTTTACGCCGATCTTGATGACGGGCGCCTCGAAACGGCAATTTGTGTGTTCCACCAGCGTTTCTCCACCAACACCATGCCGCGTTGGCCACTGGCGCAGCCGTTTCGCCTGCTGGCTCACAACGGCGAGATCAACACGATTGAAGGCAATCGCAACTGGGCAGAGGCGCGCACCGCGCGTTTTGATACCGATCGCTTGCCGAATATCGCCGATATAGCGCCATTGGTGAATCGCACTGGCTCGGATTCCTCCAGCCTGGACAACATGCTCGACGTGCTGCTCACCGGTGGCGTGGAACTGCCCCGCGCCCTGCGTATGCTGATTCCGCCGGCCTGGCACAACATTGAGTTCATGGATCCTGATCTGCGTGCCTTTTACGAGTACCACTCCATGCACATGGAGCCCTGGGATGGCCCCGCAGGCATCGTGCTCACCGATGGGCGCTATGCGGTCTGCCTGCTGGATCGCAACGGGCTGCGCCCTGCGCGTTGGGTGCAAACGAACGACGGGTTTATCACTCTCGCATCGGAGATCGGTACCTACGATTACCGCAACGAGGATGTGGTAGCCAAAGGGCGCGTCGGCCCGGGCCAGATTCTCATGGTCGATACCCTGACTGGCGAACTCTTGCAAACGGAAGAGATCGATGAACGTCTCAAGTCGCGGCAGCCCTACAAGCAGTGGCTGCGCGAGCGCGCGCAGCGCGTCGAAGGGACCTTCGGCAGCGAGATGACGCCGAATATCGATATCGATCAGCTCGACACTTACATGAAGATGTTCCAGGTGAGTTTCGAGGAGCGCGATCAGGTGCTCAGCCCATTGGCGGAATCCGGTAATGAAGCGGTCGGCTCAATGGGAGACGATACGCCCATGGCAGTGCTGTCGCGCAAAGAGCGTTCCCTGTACGACTACTTCCGACAGAAGTTTGCCCAGGTGACCAATCCACCTATTGACCCGCTGCGCGAAACCATCGTGATGTCACTGGAGACCGATCTGGGCGGGGAAAAAAACGTCTTTGTGGAAGGGCCGGAGCATGCAGAGCGGGTCATACTCACCTCGCCGGTGCTGTCGCGCAGTAAGTTCACCACGCTGGAGCAATTGAATCGTCCGGGCTTCACCAGTGCGCGCATCGATTGCACTTACTCGCCCGCGGAAAAATCGCTGCGTCAGGCAGTGGAGGATATCGCTACTGCGGCGGAGGAGGCCGTGCGCGATGGCGTCACCATCCTCATCCTCTCGGACCGGGAAATTCAACGCGAGAAGTTACCCATACACAGCCTCATGGCCACCGGTGCGGTGCATCACCACCTGATTAAATGCGGGCTGCGTATCGACGCCAACCTGGTTGTTGAAAGCGGCAGTGCGCGCGATTCCCACCAGGTAGCCTGTCTTCTCGGGTTTGGCGCTTCCGCTATTTATCCCTATCTCGCCTACAGTGTGCTGGAAGATCTGCTGCGTACAGGCGAGGTGCTGGGCGAGCCGTCGGCCTGTTTCAAAAATTATCGCAAGGGGATCAACAAGGGCCTGCTGAAAATTATGTCCAAGATGGGCATTTCAACAGTGAGCTCCTACCGCGGAGCGCAGTTGTTCGAGGCAGTGGGTCTGGCACGCGAAGTGGTGGATGTTGCTTTCTGCGGTGTCGCATCGCGTATTGAAGGCAGCGGCTTTGCCGATCTCGAGCGAGAGCTGCAGGCCGTCGGGCGTCGCGCCTGGTCGCAGCGTCGTGGCATCGATCAAGGCGGACTGCTCAAGTATGTGCATGGCCAGGAGTACCACGCCTTTAATCCTGATGTGGTCATGAGTTTGCAGCAGGCGGTATCCAGTGGAGACTATGCCGATTACAAGCTTTACGCGGCGCTGGTTAACGAGCGCCCGGTAGCCACGCTGCGGGACTTGCTGAAACCGGTGGAAGCGCCGCAGCCGCTGGATCTTGAATCGGTGGAACCCGTAGAGGCCATTCTGCCGCGCTTTGATTCTGCCGGCATGTCATTGGGAGCGCTGAGTCCCGAGGCGCACCAGGCGCTGGCGGCTGCCATGAATCGTATGGGTGCCCGCTCCAACTCGGGAGAGGGTGGCGAAGACCCGGAGCGTTTTGGTACCGAGCGCGTTTCCAAGATCAAGCAAATAGCCTCAGGCCGCTTCGGCGTAACACCGCACTACCTGGTGAACGCTGAGGTGTTGCAGATCAAGATCGCGCAGGGTGCCAAGCCCGGAGAGGGCGGCCAGTTGCCCGGCGGCAAGGTGAACGACCTGATCGCGCGCCTGCGGTACTCTGTGCCCGGGGTGACACTGATTTCTCCGCCACCGCATCACGACATTTATTCTATCGAGGATCTCGCCCAGCTTATCTTTGATCTGAAACAGGTCAATCCGCAGGCCCTGGTTTCAGTAAAGCTGGTTTCAGAACCCGGTGTGGGTACGATTGCTGCGGGCGTGGCTAAAGCCTATGCTGATCTCATCACCATATCGGGATACGATGGCGGCACAGCGGCCAGTCCATTAACCTCGATTCGATACGCCGGATCACCCTTTGAACTGGGACTGGCCGAAGTGCAGCAGACCCTGCGCGGCAACGGCCTGCGCGGGAACATCCGTCTGCAAGCCGACGGCGGCATGAAAACAGGGCTGGACGTCATCAAGGCGGCAATACTGGGTGCAGAGAGCTTCGGCTTTGGCACCGCGCCCATGGTGGCACTGGGTTGCAAGTACCTGCGCATTTGCCACCTGAACAATTGCGCCACGGGTGTTGCCACGCAGAACCAGGCACTGCGCGACTATCACTTCAATGGCACCGTGGATATGGTCGTCAACTTCTTTACGTTTATCGCCACGGAAGTGCGCGAGTGGCTGGCGCGGCTGGGCGTGCCGTCACTGGAAGCGCTCATCGGCCGCACTGACCTGCTGGAATGTCTTCCGGGAACGACCGAGAAGCAGGCGGGACTGGACTTAACGCCCATCCTGTTCAAGGACGACGCGTTTTCCGGTCAGCCCGAGTTCTGCCTCGTGCCCTCCAATGATCCTTTTGACAAAGGCGAGAAGGCTGAAGAAATGGTCTCGGCCTGTCTGCCAGCGATTGAAGGTAAAACCGGTGGGGAGTTTGAGTTCAAGGTTACCAACTGCGACCGCTCCATCGGTGCGCGAATCTCCGGTGAAATTGCGCGGCGTTATGGCAACATCGACATGGAAGACGCACCGATTGTGCTGCGCCTGACGGGAACGGCAGGCCAGAGTTTTGGTGTATGGAACGCCGGTGGACTGCACATGTACCTGGAGGGTGACTCCAACGACTATGTCGGAAAAGGCATGGCAGGCGGCAAACTCGTGGTTTACCCGCCTCGCGGTTCCAGTTTCAAGTCCAACGAGACCGCCATCATTGGTAACACCTGCCTCTATGGCGCTACCGGGGGCCGGCTGTATGCCGCGGGTGTCGCCGGCGAACGATTCGGTGTGCGTAACAGCGGTTGCGATGCTGTCGTAGAGGGTGCGGGCGATCACTGTTGTGAGTACATGACCGGAGGTACCGTGACTGTACTGGGCCCAACCGGTGTGAATTTTGGCGCCGGTATGACAGGCGGATTTGCCTATGTCCTGGACCAGGACCGCAGTTTTATCGACAAATACAACAGTGAGCTGGTGGAAATTCACCGGGTCAATCCCGAGTATATGGAACCGTATCGGTATCATTTGCGCAGCACGATTGTCGAATTTGTTGAGGAAACCGGTTCCGCATGGGGCGAGGAACTATTGGCTCGGTTCGAGGATTATGTCGGCAAGTTTTGGCTGGTGAAACCAAAGGCGGCTGACCTGGACCGTCTGTTGTCGCGTTTGCGCAACACTGACTGACGGCCCGGCGGTAGCAAAATATGACTAAGCGTTTATCCAACAATTTCCAGTTTATTGAAGTCGGGCGAAATGACCCTGACAAGAAAAGCCTGCGCGAGCGCAAACAGGAATATGTTGAGATATACAATCCGTATTCCGAGGAACAGGTCGCAGAGCAATCTCACCGTTGCCTGGAGTGTGGCAACCCGTACTGCGAATGGAAGTGTCCGGTGCACAATTTCATTCCGGACTGGTTAAAACTCGTCGCGGAGGGCAATCTTTTTGAAGCGGCAGAGCTGAGTCACCAGACGAATACGCTCCCCGAAGTGTGCGGCCGCGTTTGTCCGCAGGACAGGCTGTGTGAAGGCGCCTGTACACTGAATGACGGTTTCGGCGCCGTTACCATCGGCGCGTCTGAAAAATACATCACCGACACGGCCCTCGCCATGGGTTGGCGCCCGGATATGTCGAAGGTGGTTGCGACGGATAAAAAAGTGGCCATCATCGGCGCTGGCCCTGCGGGGCTTGGCTGTGCCGACGTGCTTACCCGCAACGGGGTAAAGCCGGTGGTGTTTGACCGCTACCCCGAAATCGGTGGCCTGCTGACCTTCGGTATTCCCGAGTTCAAGCTTGAGAAAGAAGTGATGGTTCGCCGCCGAGAGGTATTTGAAGGCATGGGCATTGAGTTCCGCCTGAATACTGAAGTGGGGAAGGATGTCACCATTGATGAATTGCTTGAGGAATATGATGCGGTATTCCTCGGCATGGGAACCTACACCTACATGCGTGGAGGCTTTCCCGGCGAGAATTTACCCGGTGTTTATGAGGCGCTGCCTTACCTCGTTGGCAACGTAAACCACAATCGCAGTTACCCGCAGGACGAGAAGGACTACATCAACCTGAAGGGTAAGCGCGTGGTGGTGCTGGGTGGTGGCGATACTGCAATGGATTGCGTGCGTACGGCGATTCGCCAACAGGCCGATCACGTGATCTGCGCCTACCGTCGTGACGAGGAAAATATGCCGGGTTCCCGTCGCGAAGTAAAAAACGCGATGGAAGAGGGTGTCGAGTTTCTCTATAACATTCAGCCGATCGAAGTGGTTGAATACTTCGGCCAGGCCTGTGGTGTGAAAATGGTGCGCACCGAATTGGGCGAGCCGGGTGAGGATGGTCGTCGTCGTCCGCAACCGATACCGGGTAGTGAAGAGGTACTGGAAGCCGATGCGGTTATCATCGCGTTCGGTTTTCAGCCCAGTCCTCCGGCATGGTTTGAAGATATCCAGGTGGGCACCAATGACTGGCAGGGCGTTATCGCAGACGAGTTCCAGGAGTTTCCGTTCCAGACCACCAATCCGAAAATTTTTGCCGGCGGCGACATGGTGCGCGGCTCTGACCTCGTGGTTACCGCCATCTGGGAAGGGCGTCAGGCTGCAGAGGGCATTCTCGATTATCTGGGCGTTTGAGTTCGGTTGTCGCTGAATCAGTTGTCACCAGATATTGAGTAGAGAAGCCGCGATGAGTGAATTAAAGAACGATCGTTTTCTGCGTACACTCATGCGCCAGCCGGTAGACCGTACGCCGATCTGGATGATGCGCCAGGCAGGACGCTACCTCCCCGAGTACCGCGCTACCCGGCAGCAAGCAGGCTCCTTCCTGGACCTGTGCAAAAACGCAGAGCTAGCCTGCGAAGTTACCTTGCAGCCCCTGCGGCGTTATCCCATGGACGCGGCGATTCTTTTTTCCGACATCCTGACTGTGCCCGACGCGCTTGGACTGGGCCTGTACTTTGAAGAGGGCGAAGGCCCTAAATTCAGAAAAACCGTGCGCAGTGAGGCCGACCTCGCTGCGCTTAACAGCGTCAACGCAGATGACGACCTTGGCTACGTCATGAACGCAGTGCGCACCATTCGAAATGCGCTCAATGGCGATGTGCCACTCATCGGGTTTTCGGGCAGTCCCTGGACGCTTGCGACCTATATGGTTGAAGGCGGCTCGTCAAAGGACTTTGCCCGCGTGAAAGCGATGGCCTATGATCAGCCAGCGTTGATGCATGCCCTGCTGGAACTGCTTGCCGATGCGGTGGCCGATTACCTGGCCGCGCAGGTGCGAGCGGGTGCGCAGGCGCTGCAGATTTTTGACACCTGGGGGGGGAGTCTTAGCGCTGCCGGTTACCGGGAATTTTCACTGCAGTATATGCGACGCATCATCGAGCAACTGCCCGCAGAGTCCGATGGCCGCCCCGTGCCGGTGATCGTATTCACCAAGGGCGGCGGGCAGTGGTTGGAGGTAATTGCCGATTGCGGGGCGCAGGCTGTCGGCATTGACTGGACAACCGATATACAGGGCGCGCGCAGTCGCGTGGGCGATCGCGTTGCACTGCAGGGTAATATGGATCCGTCGATGCTGTTCGCATCGCCAGGACGTATTCGCGAGGAAGTGGCTGCCATTCTGGCTGGCTACGGCGCGGGTAGCGGGCACGTATTCAACCTGGGACACGGTATAACGCCCGGCGTAAACCCGGATAATGTCACCGCGTTTGTCGATGCGGTACAGGAGCTTTCACCGCAGTATCATCAGCGGTAGATAGCGAGAGTAACGTCAGGGCAGGTCTTTCTGTGCCGCCATCGCTACTTCGTCGCAGCAAAAGTCGTGATCCATCTCCAGTGCCGGTTGCGCGGACGAAGGACGTCCGACGACTTTTGCCGGCACTCCCGCCACCGTAGTGTGCGGCGGCACATCTTCGAGCACCACACTGCCAGCCCCAACCTTGGCGCCTTCACCCACGTTAATATTGCCGAGGATCTTTGCCCCGGCGCTAATCAGAACGCCGTCGCCAATTTTTGGATGGCGGTCGCCTTCATCTTTGCCGGTTCCGCCCAGTGTTACCGATTGCAGAATGGAAACGTTATTGCCAACGACTGCCGTCTCGCCGATGACCAGGCCCGTGGCGTGATCCAGCATGATGCCGTGGCCCATGCGCGCGGCCGGGTGGATGTCTACGCCAAACTCCGCCGACATACGATTCTGAAAAAACAGCGCCAGTGATTCTCTTCCTCCAGTCCACAGCCAGTGTGCGACACGATGCGCCTGCAGGGCGTGGAAGCCCTTGAAGTAGAGGAAGGGGATGTACAGTTCGTGGCAGGCTGAGTCGCGTTCCTGGACTGCCCGCAGATCTTCGCGAATGGCGTTGCGGATTGCTTCGTCGCTGTCCATTGCTTCAAGTATGACTTCGCGCAGCAGGAGGGAGGATGCTGTGGGGCTGTCCAGCTGGCTGGCCAGGTGAAAACTCAGCGCCAGTTCAAGCCGCGTGTGGTTGAGAATCGTGGCGTGCAGGAAGCTCGCCAGTATTGGCTCGTCGGCCGCATGGCTGCTGACTTCTTCCCTGATCCTGCTCCAGATTGGGTCGATGTTTTGGGGAGACATACTGCTACCTCATCATGAGGGAGGAAGGGTAGCTCATTACGCCCGCCTCGTCACGGCGCGATCTGGCAGCGATATGTCCAGATGGGGTGTCCGCTTTCCCGGTACTTTTTTTCGAACAGTGTCATGGGTTGTTCGATTTCCCCCAGTCTGGCCACGATGCCGCGCTGTCCCGCGTGATGCATGGCTGCGCCAAATTCCTCCACGTATATTTGCCAGTTGGAGCGCAACTCCAGGTTGCCGCCCAGCGCCAGCAGTTGGGGGAAGTTGGCATGCCCGTGGATCCGCCGCTGCAGGTGCCGTGACTTGGGCCATGGATTGGGGTAGAGGAGATAGTGATGCGCCAATCGTATGTGATTCTCGGCAAGTAGCTGCCAGACCGGCTCACACTCTGCACGCAGTAAGAGGTAATTGTCCCGCTGCAATGTGCCGTGCTTTGACAGGCGGTGGGCGGATCTGTCGATGCCGACCACAAGATGCTCCGGAAAACGCGTGGCCAGTAGCTGAGTGCTGCGGCCAGTGCCACAAAAAGAATCCAGAATCAGCGGCCGGCCGTCGCGCTGTGCCTGCTCCTGCAGCCGGTCATAGGCCCTCAGGTTATGTCCTGCAACCGTTGCCCGGTAGTGCGTATTCAGGTGGCGATCTACTATTTTGTACAGGTTGGGGTGCAGGTGGCGCTGATTGCTCTGCACCTGCCGCGAGTTGGCCTGCTTTGCGGCCCGGTTCAGCACCTTCGGCTATCCCTCCTGGGTTTGATGTTAATCACCAGCGCTGCGATCATAACCGGGCATAATCTTTCTATCCAGAATCACAGGCTGAACCATGCGCGAAGATCTCCGTCCCTACTGGCTGAAAAGAGCTTATCTCAGGTTTGTGAACTGGTATGTCGAGTATTACCTTGGCGCAGAGTGCGAGAGTCTGGGCCAGTTCCACAATTTCATGAAACCCTGGTACGTCAGCATCTCCGGGAACAACATCCGGATCGGACATTCATTCACTGCCATAGGTGCGCCGGGGAATCGGGTAGAGGTGGGAGTCTGGGGGCGTGGCCAGGGCGAGGGGCGCGTCAGCATCGGCGATGGCTGCCTGATGAGTCCGGGCTCGCGCATCAGCGCCAGCGACGAAATCCTGTTGGGCGACGGGGTGATGCTCGCCAACGGGGCGTATATCACGGACTGTGACTGGCACACCATCTACGACCGCATGGTTCGCGATGAGCCGCAGCCGGTGCATATAGGGGACAACGTGTGGCTCGGCGATGGCTCCGCGGTGTTGAAGGGAGTAACCATCGGCGACAACAGCGTTGTTGCTGCGCGCTCCGTGGTGACCCACGATGTGCCGGCAAACGTAATCGTTGCCGGCAGTCCGGCGAAAGTCGTAAAAGAGCTGGATAGCGAGCGCGAGTTTCATACGCGCATGGATTATTTCAGTGATCCGGCCGGTTTGGCGCAGTTTTTTGACGCGGTCGATCGTGATGTGCTGAAGGGAAATTCCTTTTGGCGCTGGCTGTGGTCAGTGATCTATCCAAACGCAAGACGGCACTAACCTGACGGCCAGTCGCCGCTCCTGCTCGCGAACGGGTGGTCAGAGCAGGGCCAGCGGCTCTTCCTGTAGCGCCGCCAGTTGTTCGCGCAATTCAAGAATGTGGTCAGACCAGTAGCGTGGGCTATTGAACCAGGTGAAACTGCGTGGGAACGCCGGATCCTGCCAGCGCCTGCCCAGCCATGCCGCGTAGTGCACAAGGCGCATTGCGCGCAGGGCCTCTATCCAGCGCAGCTGCATGGGTCTGAAGTCGCAAAACTCGCTGTAGCCTTCGATCAGTTCGGATATTTGCAGCTGTCTCTCGTGGCGCTCTCCGTTCAGAAACATCCATAGATCCTGTACTGCCGGGCCTGTGCA
Organism: Gammaproteobacteria bacterium; assembly: GCA_030426545.1. GTDB lineage: Bacteria > Pseudomonadota > Gammaproteobacteria > Pseudomonadales > Halieaceae > Marimicrobium. The sequence goes on along the minus strand of JAUHYL010000034.1, from coordinate 11,857 downwards.
GCAATCGTCCAGGTCAACGAAGTGCGCGGTATTATCCCGCCACAGAATATTGCCCACGTGGCAATCGCCGTGGATGCGCTGCACGTCAGCCTCCCCGACGTTGTCGTACACGGCCGCTGCTGTTCGCTGTATGTCGGCTGAAAGCGATTCGTAGGCTTCTCGCAGGTCGGCGGGGATAAACTCGGCCAGCAAAAACTCCCGGCTCGCTGCAATCATGCGTTCTATGGAAATGTTCTGACGTGAGGCGAACGTGCGCGCGGCGCCCACCTGGTGAATCCTGCCCAGAGTGCGGCCCAGCACCAGGAGATTGTCGAAGTTGTCCAGCTCTGGCGGATAGCCACCCCTGCGCGGAAACAGTGCGAAACGAAATCCCTCGTGACGGTGCAGGCTGACGCCGTCTTCATTTTTGAGCGGCGCCACCACGGAAATTTCGGCTTCCAGCAACTCGAAACTGAAGTCGTGTTCCTCCTGGATCTGTTCATCGGACCACCGCTCGGGGCGATAGAACTTTGCGATCAGGGGTTCGTCGTCTTCAATGCCAACCTGGTACACACGATTTTCGTAACTGTTCAGAGCCAGCAGGCGTGCATCGCACAAGCGTCCGGTAGATTCCACCGCGGCGATAACCCTGTCGGGCCCGAGACGTTCATACGGGTGTTCATCGCTCATAGGTTCTCCACTGGTGCGTTGCCATCTGCCGGTGCACTGACAAGTGCAACGCTCTTAATCTGCGCGTAAACCGTATCTCCCACCTGGAGGTCCAGGTTGGCCGCGGACTTGCGTGTGATGCGCGCCAGGAGGTACTGCGTTCCCAGTGCCAGCCTGAGGGTGAGGCTTGACGGACCGATCGCGGACATCTCCTGCACAGTCACAGGTAGTATGTTCAGAATGCTGCTGTCAGTGGGGCGTTGCCTGCAGATACTGACGTCCCGCGCCGGGATGCGCAGACGTTGCGCTGAACCGACCGGGCGTTGCAGGGCCGCTACCGTGATGGTTTCCCCTTCAACATCTAGCTCACTCAGTCCGTACTCCTCGTCGTGCCTGCTGATGCCCGCGCAGAGAATTGCAGCGGCGCGTTCTTCTTGAGCCAGCCCGCTATCCAGTCGGCTGCACAGTTCGATCAGGGGTCCCTGCGAGCGGACGCGGCCCTCCTCCAGGAGTAGTAGGTAGTCCGCCAGTTCGCTGACTTCTTCTATGTCGTGACTGACAAACAGCATGGGAATATCCAGCTCGGACGAGAGTTGCTGCAGGAGTTGTATGCACTGTTTGCGCGCCACCCCATCGAGATTGGTAAACGGTTCGTCCAGCAGCAGTATCTGCGGCGCGCTCAACAGTGCCCGCGCGATAGCGACACGCTGTTGTTGACCGGCAGACAGGGAATCTGGTGATCGCTCCATAAGTGTGTCCAGCTGCAACCACCTGGATACATCGTCGATCGTAAAGTTGCCACGTGTGCGGCGGCGCTGAAGTGCGTAGCGCAGGTTGCCCTGTACGCTTAGATGTGAAAAGAGCCGTGCTTTGCTGAATACATAACCGACCTCGCGTCGCCAGGGTGCAAGCTGTACGTTCTGATCACTGAGAACCTGGTTGCCGATGCGAATCAGGCTGTCGGCTCCCGGTGCGCGCAAGCCCGCAATGCAGTCCAGTAGAGTGGTTTTACCACTGCCGCTGGGCCCATAGATTGCAGTGACGCCCTGTGCAGGAAGCTTGCAGTCCACCCTCAGAGAAAAATTCTGAGCGCCGCTGCAGTCGATGTTCAGTTCGATGGCGCTCATGCGCTAACGCGCCATGCGCTGGCATCTTCGCGGCGATAAAGGAAAAACAGTAAGGCCAGTGAAAACACGATAAGCATCGCCGACAGGCGATGCGCCTCGGCGAACTGTAGGGACTCTACAAAATCGTACAGTGCGATAGACAACACCTGGGTCTCCCCCGGGATGTTCCCGCCAATCATTAGCACCACGCCGAACTCGCCAACCGTATGTGCGAAGCCAAGGCTTGCAGCGGTAGTAAAGCTGCGCGAGCTCATGGGCAGAACAATACTGAAGAATTGATCGCGCGGTGTTGCCCCCAGTGTAGCGGCGGCCTGCAGCGTACCCGCAGGGACGCGCGAGAACGCGGTTTGTAGTGGTTGCACCACGAACGGGAGCGAGTAGATGACCGAGCCAATCACCAGCGCGCTGAAACTGAATGCCAGCGGTGCACCTGTGAGGGATTCCCAGGCGCGACCCAGGGGTGTATCTGGCGCAAACATCAACAACAGGTAAAAGCCGAGTACGGTGGGCGGAAGTATCAGCGGCAGGGCAACGCTGGCTTCCACCAGGGCCGCAACACTGCCGCGGCGTCGCGATAACCACCATGCCAGCGGCGTGCCCACCAATAAGAGAATTGCGGTAGTCACCGACGCCAGCAGCAGCGTCAGGTAGATGGCATTCAGCTCGGCGTCGCTCAGGGACAAGATTCGTAGCCAGCCTCGATAATCAGAGAGCGCACCGTATCACTTCTCACCCAGTTCAGGTAGCGCGTCACGGCGGGTGAGGGCCGCGCGATGTAGGCATGTTGTTCGATAGGCGCATGCCATTGCACCGGAATGGCAACGGCGTCATCCGGGGCCAGTGCTCGTGGCAACAGTGCAAGGTCGACTGCTCCGCTGTACCAAAACTGGTACGCCTGGGCAGCGTTGTTGGCGCGCACCAGCTTGCGCTTACTGGCTGCGCTGAACGCCTTGCGGGAAACAACTTCCAGCGCCGCGCGACCATAGGGCGCGGTAACAGGGTTGGCGATGGCAAGACTGCGGGAGGCATCAGCCAGATCATCGATTGATCCGCCGGCCAGCGCCAGCTTGCCCACCGCGTAGCAGAATGTTCTGGACTTGTTGCCGGTCGCCAGCAGGGCGGGTTGTTGCGCATCGGCCGCGAAAAAGATGTCGAATGGTGCGCCGTGTTGCAGTTGTGTGGTCAACACGCCGGTCGATGCGCTACTGAGCAATACGACGATACCGGTCTGCGCCCGGTAGTGCCGGTTGATATTTTCCAGCGTGGGTTTGAAGTTTGCCGCTACCGCGACCCGCAGCGTTTCCGCTGCCGCTGACGAACAGATCAGAAGCAGCGCCAGCACCGCGTGTACGGCGGCGCGATGCAATGGGGACGACAGGCGCAGATTCATTCGTTCAGGAACCGGGAGTAGGGGTGCGCGCAATGCACCAGACTTCGATGTGACTGGCCCCCGCCGCCGCGAGAACAGTTGCGAGGGAGCGGGCAGTTGCACCAGTGGTCATCACGTCATCAATGATAGCGATGCGCAGGTTGTCACAGCTGCGCCGGGTGGTAAAGGCGTTGGACAGGTTGGTGCGCCGGTGTCTGGCTGTCATCGAGCGCTGGGAGCCGGTATTGACCCTGCGCCGGACCAGAGCGGTGTCCAGTTGCCCCAGCGCAGGGCGCAAGCACAGCAGTGCCTGCGCAAACAGCTCCGCCTGGTTGAAGCCGCGCTGCCAGCGCTTGCGCCAGTGCAGGGGTACCGGAACCAGTAGATCCACCTCGCCAGGGTCGCTGGCGGCATTCAGCCAGAGTTGCGCCAGCAAGCCGCTAAAACCCTGCTCACCGGCGTCCTTCCAGCGGCCTATCAAGTGGGCGAAGAAGGGGTCGTATACCCAGGGCGCGGTGCTGGCCGTAAAAGGCGGTGGCGAGCGCAGGCAGTTGCCGCAGGCGGCGCGCCGGGCGTCTGCCTCGGTGGGGGCCAGGGGCAATGCACAGCGCGGACAAGGGTAGTGGTTGCGGGGCAGGTCTCCCTCGCAGGCCTCGCACAGGGCGAGGTTGCGGCAGCTGGGCAAGCCGCAAAAGAGACAGTAATTGGGAAAGGCACTGGCCAGCAGCTTGTGTGTGAACTTGTTAACCAGTGATGCCATCTCAGGTTGACAGCGTGAGTGTCGCGCTTATCATACCGTCATTCCCCTTTTTCTCAGGTAGTTGTCAGCCATGTCAGCCATAGAATCCCGGCGCGAGCCAGGCTCCGCCCAGGCACCCTCAGATATTCGTCACGACTGGACCCGCGGCGAGGTGGAAGCCCTGTTCGCGCTGACCTTCAACGATTTGCTGTTTCGCGCCCATTCCCTGCACCGGGCCTATTTTGACCCGAATCAGGTGCAGGTAAGCACATTGCTTTCCATCAAAACCGGCGCCTGCCCGGAAGATTGCGCCTATTGCCCCCAGAGCACGCGTTACGACACAGGCCTTGAGCCCGAGCAGCTGATGGCGATCGAAGCCGTGCTCGAGCAGGCCCGCGCGGCTGCTGATTCAGGCGCCACCCGTTTTTGCATGGGCGCGGCGTGGCGCTCGCCAAAAGACCGCGACATGCCGCAGGTGCTGGCCATGGTCAAGGGTGTGAAGGAACTGGGGCTTGAAACCTGCATGACGCTGGGCATGCTGACGGAGAAGCAGGCAGACCAGCTGGCGCAGGCCGGCCTGGATTACTACAACCACAATCTCGATACATCGCCGGAGTATTACGGCGACATCATCACCACGCGCACCTATAAAGATCGCCTCGACACCCTGGGCCACGTGCGCGATGCGGGCATGAAAATCTGCAGTGGCGGCATTGTGGGTATGGGCGAGGAGCAGGCGGACCGCGCGGGCCTGTTGCAGCAGCTGGCGAACCTGCCCGAGCACCCCGAAAGCGTGCCTATCAATATGCTCGTGCGGGTGCCCGGTACCCCGCTGGAAGACGAGGCCGATCTCGATCCTTTCGAGTTTATCCGCGCCATCGCCGTGGCGCGCATACTGATGCCCGCCTCGCACGTGCGTCTTTCCGCCGGACGTGAGGAAATGAACGAGCAGATGCATGCGCTGGCGTATTTCGCCGGCGCGAATTCCATTTTCTACGGCGAGAAACTGCTCACCACGCCAAACCCCGAGGGCAACGACGATCTCGCGCTGTTCGCCCGCCTCGGCATCCAGCCGGAAAAGCGTCAGGTTTGCCATGAGCCGGAGGCGCCCAACCCGCAGTTTTACAACGCCGCCAGCTAAGCCACTTCGGACAGCGCGGTGGTGTTCTCCCAGCGGTTGCAGGACAGCCTGTCGCGGAAGCAGCGCGACGACCTGTACCGCACACGAGCTAGTCTTGAGTCTGCCCAGGGTCCGGTCGTGCGACTGGCCGGGCGGGAGTACCTCAACTTTTGCAGCAATGACTACCTGGGTCTTGCCGCGCACCCGCGCTTGATAGAGCGCTTCAGCGCGGCGGCCAGGCGTCACGGTGTGGGCAGTGGCGCCTCACACCTGGTGTGTGGGCACAGCGCACTGCACGAGGAACTGGAAGCGGCGTTGGCGGCTTTCACCGGGCGTGAGCGCGCCGTGCTTTTTTCCAGCGGGTACATGGCCAACATTGGCGTTCTCACCACCTTGCTGCAACGCGGCGACTGCGTATTCGAGGACAGACTCAACCATGCCTCGTTGCTCGATGGCGGTTTATTCAGCGGTGCACGATTTAAACGCTTTGCGCACAACGACGTCAGCGATCTGCAAAACAAACTCGAACGCGCGGCGGCGCCAAGCGTGGTGGTGGTAGATGGCGTGTTCAGCATGGATGGCGACCAGGCACCCGTTGTCGAGCTGGCACAGGTATGTGCGGCGCAGAATGCCTGGCTGATGGTGGATGACGCCCACGGTTTTGGCGTGTTTGGAGAACACGGCGCGGGCACGCTGGAACAGGCGGGCCTGGGTGAAACTGACGTGCCCGTACTGATGGCCACACTGGGCAAGGCGCTGGGTACCGCAGGCGCCTTCGTGGCGGGCCCTGCGCTGTTGGTTGACGCGCTGATCCAGTCGGCGCGCAACTATATCTATACCACCGCATCGCCGCCGGCCGTGGCGGCCGCGACGCTGGAAGCGCTGGCAATTCTGCGCGAAGAACCCGGGCGGCGGGCCCACCTGCATGCCCTGATAGAGCGTTTTCGGCAGGGCGCGCAGCAATTGCAGCTGCCTCTGATGGATTCGATCAGCCCCATTCAGCCCCTGTTGGTGGGTGAACCCGGCGCTGCGCTGGCACTCAGTGAGAAATTGCGCGCGCGCGGTGTGCTGGTGGGGGCCATTCGACCGCCTACCGTACCTGCCGGCACCGCTCGCTTGCGCATTACGCTGAGTGCGGCGCACAGCGCGGCGCAGGTGGACACGCTGCTGGACTGCCTCGCGGATTGCGGGCAGGGCTGACATGACGTTGCCAGCGGAGCAATTGCCCGCCAGTGGGGAGGCGCGCCAGAATCTGGTGTTGTTGCACGGATGGGGCTGTAATCGCGACATTTGGCGCCCGCTGCTGGCACACGTGCGCCGCTGGGCGAACGTTACGCTGCTCGATATTCCCGGCTGTGCGCCCGGGCTCTCCTGCGGCGCGCCGCAGGAATTCGACGATCTGCTGCCGCTGATACTGGCGCAGTGTCCCGCGCGGGCGGTTGTGGTCGGCCACTCTCTGGGTGGCCAACTCGCCCTGGCGCTGGCGCGTCGCGCACCGCAGCAGATTGTGGGCGTGGTTGCGCTGGCGACCAATCCGAAATTTCTGGCAACCGAAGACTGGCCGGGCATGGAGGCGCGCGAGTTTGAGGCGTTTCAGCGCCTGGCCCGGCTTGCTCCTGCTCGGGCGCTGCAGCGCTTTCACGGTCTGCAGGCTAGCGGAGCGCGCAATCCCCGGGCACTGCAGCGCGAACTGCGCACAATGGCTGCGACCACCGTTGCGCCGACGTTGGCGAATGGGCTGAACTGGTTACAGCACCAGGACCAGCGCGCAGTGCTTGAACAGCTGGAGCAACCCCTGCTCTTTGTCCTCGCGGATCGAGATGCCCTGGTACCCAGCCAGCTTGCCCGGTCGCTTGAGCAGAGCAACCTCGCCGTGCACTTGCTGCCGGGATGCGGCCATGTACCGCAGGTGGAACAACCCGCCGCGGTGGCTTCGGCCCTCAAGACGTTTTTACACAATACCGATCTGCTGGCGCGCGCTGTCGAGCCGCAACCGGAGCTGGACAAGTCGGTAGTGGCCCACTCGTTCAGCCGAGCCGCCCCCGGTTATGACTCACTCGCGGTGCTCCAGCAGGATGTGGGACGGCGGCTCTTGATGCGGCTGGACCGGGAGCAGAATGCGCCGCAAAGGGTGCTCGACCTGGGTTGTGGTACGGGGTATTTCTCGGCGGATCTGCAGGGTCGCTTTCCCGATGCTGGCCATCTGGGCATAGATCTCGCGGAGGGCATGGTGGGCTTTGCGTGCCGGCAAAACAGCGCGCAGACGCACTGGCTGGTGGGTGATGCCGAGGACTTGCCGTTGGCCAGCAGCTCGGTAGACCTGGTCTTCAGCAGCCTCGCGTTGCAGTGGTGTTATCGCCCCCGGCGGCTGTTCACCGAGCTGGCGCGGGTACTTACACCCGGAGGTAAGTGTGTATTCACTACCCTTGGACCTGGGACACTGAAGGAGCTGCGCGCGGCCTGGAGCGCAGTGGACGCTCACACACATGTGAATACCTTCCTGCCCGGCGGGTCGCTGCAGGCGGCCGCAGATGAGGTGCCCGGCCTTTCTCTGGCGCTGGAAACCCAGCTTATCGTGATGGAGTACGACAGGGTTGCAGAGTTGCTGGCCGAGCTGAAGGGAATAGGCGCTCACAACATGAACCGGCACCGTCAGGCCGGATTGACCAGCCGCCGGGCCCTGCAGGGCATGCTGGCTGCCTACGAGTCTCACCGGCGCAACGGCGTGCTGCCGGCCACCTATGAAGTGATTTTTGGCGTGATGGAGAAGGCATGAAAAAGGTGTGTTTCGTAACGGGTACCGATACCGAAGTGGGTAAAACCGCCGCGAGCTGCGCGCTGTTGATTGCGGCCCGGGAGGCCGGCCTGAGCACGGCGGCGATCAAACCGGTCGCCGCGGGATGCGACGACGATGGTCACAACGAAGACGCCCTGGCCCTGATGGAATGCATGACCGCCGACCTCGGCTATGAGCAGGTAAACCCGGTTGCCCTGCCGGAGGCAATCGCGCCGCATCTTGCCGCGGAGCATGCCGGCAGGCGTCTCCGGACGGGACAGTTGGCAGGACTCTGTCGGGGCGTTATGGCCAGTGGCGCCGACTTCGTGCTGATAGAAGGCGCCGGTGGCTGGCGCGTGCCCATAGGCCCGCGCGACACCCTGGCGGACCTTGCCCGTGAACTGCAGGCACCTGTGGTATTGGTGGTCGGTATGCGCCTGGGTTGTATCAACCACGCACTGCTGACCGCCGAGGCAGTGCTGCGCGATGGGCTCGAATTGGCGGGCTGGGTTGCCAATCAACCCGGTGAGGCAATGGCCTGCCACGCGGAAAACCTGGACACATTACAGCGCCTGCTGCCCGCGCCCCTGCTCGGCGAGATCCCGCACCTGGCCCCCTGGTCTGCGCAGCAGGCATCGCAATACATTGATATTCATAGGCTGATTCCGTAGTAAGCGCACACTAACATTTGGATATTTTGAGCCTGCGCCACGGGATCGGCACGGCGTTGACCTGCTCATGGCAAACCCCGCAATTCTCACAAAACCTAATTGACTTCACGGTCAAATTGAGCAGAATGTGTGCGGTGAAAACATAGCCTGTGCGTCACTTCGGTATGCGCAGACGAAACCCAGCTTGAGGATACCAACATGCCTGAGTTCAGAGCCCCCACGCGCGACATCCGTTTCGTGATCAATGAAGTGCTGGAATCGGAGAAGCTCTACCAGACCCTGCCCGGATGCGAAGATGCCTCCGAAGACATCATCAATGCCATTGTGGAAGAGGGCGGCAAGTTCGCCGAAGAGGTGCTCGCTCCGCTGTACCAGAGTGGTGACGAGGAAGGCTGCACCTGGAGCGAGGACGGCGTAAAAACGCCCACTGGCTTTGCCGACGCCTATCGCCAGTACGTCGACAACGGTTGGCCTGCGCTAAGCGCGGATGCCGAGTACGGCGGCCAGGGCCTGCCCAACCTGCTGGGCATCGTTATGAATGAACTCGCAGGCACTGCCAACTGGTCGTGGTTGATGTACCCCGGCCTCAGCCACGGCGCGATTAACACGCTGGAAGAGCACGGCGACGAGCACCAAAAGCAGCTCTACCTCACCAAACTGATCTCCGGGGAGTGGACCGGCACCATGTGCCTCACCGAATCCCACTGCGGCTCCGACCTGGGGCTGCTGCGCAGCAAGGCCGAACCGCAGGCCGATGGCAGCTACGCCATCACGGGCACCAAGATTTTCATCAGTGCGGGCGAGCACGACATGGCCGAGAACATCGTGCACATTGTGTTGGCTCGTCTTCCAGACGCGCCGGAAGGCACCAAGGGTATCTCCCTGTTCATCGTGCCCAAGTTCAACGTGAATGAAGACGGCAGTGTCGGCGAGCGCAACGCGGTGCATTGCGCCTCGATTGAAGAGAAGATGGGCATCCACGGCAACGCGACGGCCGTACTCAACTTCGACGGCGCTAAAGGGTTCCTCATCGGCCCGCCGAACCGCGGTCTAAACTGCATGTTCACCTTTATGAACGTTGCGCGTATCGGTACTGCCATCCAGGGCCTGGCCCACACCGAGCGTTCCTTTCAGGGCGCCCTGGCGTATGCCAAGGAACGCCTCGCCATGCGCGCCCTTACCGGCCCCAAGAACCCGGACGGCCCTGCCGATCCAATTATCGTGCACCCGGATGTGCGGCGAATGCTGCTTACCCAGAAAGCGATAGCGGAGGGCTCCCGCGCGTTCCTGTATTACCTCGCCCAGTTGGGCGATGTGGTCGATCGCGGTGACGAGGAAGCGTCCAGCAAAGCCAATGACCTTATGGCGCTGCTAACGCCGGTGGGTAAAGCATTTGTGACGGAACTGGGTTTCGAATGCGCTAATCACGGCGTGCAGGTCTACGGTGGCCACGGTTTCATTGCCGAGTGGGGTATGGAGCAAATTGTTCGCGACTCACGTATTTCTACCCTCTATGAAGGCACCACCGGAATTCAGGCGCTGGATCTCATCGGACGCAAGGTGCTGGGCAGCGGCGGCAAGCTGCTGCTGGAATTTACCGCCATCATCGAGGCCTTCTGCGAGGAAAACGCCGGTGACGACCTGGCCGAGTTTACCGAGCCGCTGAAAGCCGCCAAGGACGAGTGGACGGAGCTTTCCATGAAGATCGGCGAGGCTGCCATGGCCAACCCGGACGAGGCGGGCGCCGCAGCGGTGGACTATTTGATGTATTCCGGCTACGTAACCCTGGCCTATTTCTGGGCGCGCATGGCGGCGGTTGCGAAACGCAAAATCGCCGATGGCGGTGAAGATGCTTCCTTCTATGAATCGAAGGTGCTGACGGCCCGTTTTTACTTCCAGCGCTTGTTGCCGCGCAAGGAAAGCCTGCGCGCCACCATCTTGTCCGGCTCTGACAATTTGATGGCCATGCCAGAGGAACTGTTCCAGGTTTAATCTGCGAAAGTTGCTGCTTGGAGGGGCACCCATCACGGGTGACAATCCCCTCCTTACAGGGGAGAATGCGTTTTGCATTCTCCCCTTTTTTTAGTGAAGCAAAGTGCAATGGGCGACACCTCCACCGACGAAAAAGACCGCAGCTACCAGAACAGCCTGCGTCCGGAAGATCAACAGAAAGTGGACGAGTTCCTCAGCCGCGGCGTGAACTCGGTTGAGCGCAAACCGTTCAAGCCGATGCGCATGATGCTGCTACTCATCGCGGTGGTGACTATTCTGAGCGTACTCAGCCAGTTCCTGGCGCGTTGGGCGGGGGTTTACTAGCCGGGCAGCTGGCTGGCCGGGGCGGGATCGGTTCGCACGGCCAGGGGTGACCTGCCGACGTTGGTCAGGCAGCGGTCATTTGGTATAGTAGCTGCCGCAAAATTATCGGTGTGTAGCGCAGCCTGGTAGCGCACTTCCTTCGGGAGGAAGGGGTCGGAGGTTCAAATCCTCTCACACCGACCAATCTCCGCTGGTTCTGGGCTCTCTCCCATTAAGGGGGGGATGCACCAATATTCACTAAACCCGATTGATAATACCGTCCCACCCGCAATGGGTTAAAACGCGTAGGCGGTAGTTCTCAAAGTTTCTAAATCCATAAGCTCTTCTGGTCATCATTTCCATCTTCGTATGGAAGCCCTCCGTCGGTCCGTTGCTCTTCCCAAAGCGCCACATGGCGACGATCGGTTCGAGCCAGGATGTGAGTGTTTTGGCGAGTCTTCTCAGCGGGCTGTGGCGCAGCTGCTCGATCAGTTTCACCAGCTGGGGCAGCTTTTTCTGGGCCGTTTTGCGTCTCAGGTTTTTGAGTAGCAACAGACGGTTGAGACGCTGCTTGGCCTCATACAGTGCAGCGAGCGCTGGGTACTCACCCAGGTACTGCTGCAGGTTCTCGCGTTGCTCTGGTTTCAAGCGCCATTCGTGGCGACGCATCAGACTCAGTAGTCCCCGGTTCCTGCGACCCTCGGGGTGGACATCCTGCCAGGCTTTCAGGAAATGCTGGTTCACCAGGCGAATGACGTGGAAGCGATCAGCGATAATTGTGGCCCTGGGGAAGTACTGCCGCGCGATGTTACGGTAGGTCTCGGACAGGTCCATCACGATGAGCCGGACGTTGTCTTTACCCGGTAAACGCCGTAAGTAGCCGTGTAAACTCGCTTCAGAGCGCCCCAGGCGCACATCGAAGACCTTGTTGCGGTGCAGGTCGACCAAGGTGGTGGCATAGCCTCGCTTACGGGTGAAGAAGTGCTCGTCGATCCCCAGCACCTGCGGACAGGCCCGGTTCGACATCTCGGACAGCCGTTGCCGGCAATGGCTCTGGTACCAGCGTTCGGTGGTCGCCGCGCTAACCTGGTGTGTGCGCGCCAGCTTGGCCT
>JAUHYL010000119.1 GCA_030426545.1 Gammaproteobacteria bacterium | reverse complement strand
TTGCCGGGCATGATTGTGTCGTTTGACGACAGTGAGGTAACGGTAGATTTCAATCATCCGCTCTCTGGTCGTACTATACTTTTTGATGTGCAAATCCACCGTGTCGAGCCGGTGGAGCTGCACTGATGGTTGGAGGCTGCAGTGCGGCTAACGGTGAAGTAGATGGAGATCCAGCTGGCAAATCCGCGCGGTTTCTGTGCCGGTGTCGACCGCGCTATCGATATCGTGAATCGTGCACTGGAGGTGTTCGGCGCCCCCATTTACGTTCGCCACGAGGTCGTGCACAACAAGTTCGTCGTAGAGGATCTGCGCAATCGTGGCGCGATTTTTGTCGATGAGCTGGACGAGGTGCCCGACGACTGCATCGTCATTTTCAGCGCACACGGCGTTTCCAGGGCAGTACGTCAGGAGGCGAGCAAGCGTTCTCTCAAGGTGTTCGACGCCACCTGTCCGCTGGTTACCAAAGTTCACGTGGAAGTGGCCAGCTACAGCGTGCAGGGGCGCGAGTGCGTGTTGATCGGGCATCGCGGCCATCCCGAGGTGGAGGGCACGATGGGCCAGTACGATCGCAGTTCCGGTGGCGATATTTACCTCATTGAGGACGAGGAGCAGGTCGATCTGTTGCAGGTGCGTGACCCGGATAACCTTTCCTACGTTACCCAGACCACGCTCTCCATGGATGATACTGCTCGCGTCATCGACCGCTTGCGTCTGCGCTTTCCGAACATTCAGGGTCCGCGTAAAGACGACATCTGCTACGCCACACAGAACAGGCAGGATGCCGTCAAGCAACTGGCAGCCAGTTGCGACCTGATGCTGGTGGTGGGCTCGCCGAACAGCTCAAATTCGAATCGCCTGCGCGAACTGGCGGAGCGTATGGGCGCTGAGGCGTATCTCCTTGACGGTGCCGAAGACATCGATCCGAGCTGGCTGGAGGGCAAGTCCCGTATCGGGGTGACTGCAGGGGCCTCGGCGCCGGAAGTGTTGGTGCAGGAGGTTCTGGACGGGCTGTGCAAACTGGGTGCCAACGGCGCTGTAGAGGTCGAAGGACGCCCCGAGAACGTCACCTTTTCGCTGCCCAAAGAGCTGCGCATCACCGCTACCAATCTCTAAATTCTCCGGTCAGTCATCCGTACTGGCCTAATATCGTCAAAGCCGTCCAGAGACTGGTCGCGCGCAGAAATTCGTTTACTCTCTGCTTTGAACAGGGCTGCGATAACGCGGCGTGGATATTCAAGTGGAGGTGCACATGGAAGCGCATCGAAACGGCGGACTCAGTAGTGGCTTCACGCTCATCGAGGCACTGCTGGTAATGTTTCTGCTGGCCTTGGCCGTGGGCGGCGTTGCGCCGCGCTTTACCCAATTGTTCGCGGAAGTGAATCTACAAAACCTGTCGCGCCAGGTATTGGGGTCCATAGGCTACGCGCGAACCGAGGCCATCCGGCGGGGAGCGGTAGTCAGTTTGTGCCCTTCTCGCATGTGGCTCAGTGGGGAGGCGGATTGCGGCGGTGTTTATAGCGACGGCTGGATCGTTTTCTCAAATGCGGATCGTGATGCCGTCGTCGACCCCGCAGAAGATGAAGTGCTGCAAGTATTTCCCGCGTTGCCTGCCGGTTACCGGGTAGTCAATCGCAGCGGCACCCGATCGGTGGGTGGGCTGATCAATTACCTGCCGGATGGTTCTGCACAGCGCAACCTGACCTTGCAGGTCTGTCCACCCGAGGGCTCACGGGCAAGCTCTGTCAGCGTCGTTCTGAACATTGTTGGCCGCGCCCGGCTGGACAGGAGGTGGGGTCAATGCGTCTCGGTCGTGTAGGCGGAACCACTGAGCCGGGCTTCGCGCTGATAGAGTTTCTTGTTGCCCTGCTGATTTTCACGGCCGTGACCAGCGCGATGGCGGCGACCCAGTTGGCCGGAAAGCGCCTTGGTAGCGACGCCCTGCACCGCGCCCGGGCCACCGTGCTGGCACAGGATATATTGCACAGCATTGGCGCGAATCCATCCCAGTTGTCCTCGTATCTCGTGAATAAGGCCGGCGATCCACTGGCGCTACTGCCAGAACCGATGGCGGACTGCAGCCTTTCCCCTTGTAACAGTGAACAAATCGCCGCATTCGACCTGTGGCAATGGGAGCAGCGCCTGCGTGGTAGCGAGGAAGTCGCCCGCTCTGGCCCGGTTGGCGGTTTGCCTGCTGCGCGAGCCTGTATCACCCAGTTGGCGGGCACAGTCAGGGTGGCAATCAGTTGGTTGGGCTTGGCCAATGCCAGGGAGTCGGCGCTATCGGACTGCGCTGCAGATGAAACGGGTCTGTACGATGCGGGCGGAGCACCGATTGGCAACAACCTGCGTCGTCGCCAGATTGTGCTGACCCGCTATTTTGGCGGTGCAAGCTGATGCTGATGTCAGTGCCGCGCGTCCGGCATACAGCGCAATCTGGTCTGTCCCTGGTGGAACTGCTCGTTGCCATGGCGCTGGGTGTGATGCTTTCCGGGGGAGCTATCGGCGCCTACATAGCGAGCAAGCAACAGTACCTGTACGACGATCAACTCGCGCGTGTGCAGGAAAATGGCCGTTACGCCATCAGCCTGCTGCAGCGTGAACTCTCCATGGCAGGATTCTATGCAGGCTTGGTCTCCACCGCTGAACTAACGGGGGGCTCGGTCGGCGTGGATTGCAACAGCCTTGGCTGGGCCCTGCAACCGCAGTTTCCATTCGATGTTGTCGATAACCACCGCGGCAGTGGGGTGCCCACCACGCAGCATTCGGTACCACTGACCTGTGTCAACGGGTCCCGGGTTGTCGATGGCTCTGATGTCATTGCGGTAAAGCGCAGTGCTGCCGAGGCAAGTTTGTCGGGTGGTGTGCCGCGCGCAGGTCTTACGCTGTCACGTGTTTCGCGGTGGCACATGCGGCTCGAGTCAGGCGCTGAGCCGCTGTGGCAACAACTTCGACCGGCTGATTTGCCGGCCGTTGGTGTCAGCAACCCGGCGCGCGCCTACTGGGAGGCCAGAGCAAGCGTGTTCTATCTTCGCGATTACGCCCAATCCCCTGGCGACAATTTACCCACGTTGTGTGCAGAAGTGCTCGCCGGCGACGAGATGACCTCCCGATGTTTTGTCGAAGGTGTTGAAGATTTGCAGCTCGAAGTGGGCGTGGATAGCGATGGCGACGGGGTGGTGGATGTTTATCGTATGAGCCCGTCAGCCCTCGACCTGCAGGCGGCTATTGTGGTGCGAGCGCACCTGCTCCTGCGCAGCTTGCATGTGGTGCCCGGCCAACGACTGGAGAAGACCTATTACCTTGGCAGCAAGGAGGTGCGCCCGGGTGCAGACGGTTTTCTGCGTCGCGTGTTCAGCACCACTGTGCGCTTGCAGAACCTGCGCTCGGCAACCTATACGCTAGCGGGTAGATGAACGTGGGTCTAACGGGAAGAAGGCTTGCCGGGCAGCGCGGGGCCGTGCTTATTCTGGTACTGATTTTTGCTGCAATGCTTAATCTGCTCGCGGCAACCGTGATCCAGTCTGCGGGTTTGCAGGCGCGCATGTCCGGCAATATCGCATTGCAGATAGAACTGAAACTGATAGCCGAGAGCGTGCTCCAGGAGCTGATTTCGCGGCCAGTGATCGTGATCCCAGGGGGGGCGGTAGGGTATGTAAACTGCAATGACGGCGCCACCGCCCCCTTTTGTGAAGAATCCAGCCTGGCTCCGCTGACCCGCGTTTCCCTGCCCAGCGGCGTGGTCGTCACCTATTACGCGGTTCGCCGCGATCCCGTTGTGCAGACCCTTACGCTGGCCGAAACAAGCCCCGGGGGTGAGCCGATAGCAAGGGATGTGGACATAGCCCAGTATGAATTGGGCGCCATTGTCGAAAACGTGGGCGCAGCGTTCGGCCGCACACATCATATTGTCGGGCTTGCTGTGCCTCTCTCCGGTGAAAGTGCCTGGCCCCTGTACTGGCGCGAGCCGGCAATCGATCCGCCATGAAAAGCGGCGCCGCACCGATTCGTGGATTTACCCTGCCAGAGGTTCTGCTGGTCGCAGTAGTGCTGGCGGTGTTGCTGCTGCTGGCACTGCCGTCCTATCAACAGCACGTACTGAAAGCCCATCGCGCGATAGCAGTGGCCGAACTCAGCGAACTGGCTGCCAGGCTGGACGGCTTTTTCCAGGATCACAGGCGTTATGCTGGCGGCCTGGACGAGCTCGGTATGCCGTCTGATCCCTATGCGATCGATGCGCAGGGTCAGCCGCTGGCGGTTAGCGATGCAAGGCGTGTTTACCGGTTGGAGCTCAGGCTGAAGGGGAACGGCTTCCTCATCTCGGCACACCCGCAGTTGGCGCAGACGGCGGATACGGATTGTGCCGTACTGAGCCTGACTGACTATGGGTTGCGCACGGCCAGCGGCTCAGCCCCTGCATCCCATTGTTGGTAAACCTTCCCCGAGGCCGTCGAGTAGATCCCGATTCAGGACGTGTGGAAGTGAGGGCGCTATGGGTCAGCGGCCTGGCCTGCTCTGGAGTAAAGCAACTAAACCATTCTGGCTGGATGTTCTGCTAGTCGTCCAGGCCCAGTTTTTTCAGCCGGTAGCGCAGGCTGCGAAAACTGACGCCGAGTAACTTCGCGGTTGCGGTCTTGTTCCAGCGACACTCTTCAAGCGCGGCGCTGATGACTTCGCGCTCCACCGCTTCCAGGTAGCCCTCCAGGTCGCCGTTGACCTCGTGCGCTGTGCCAACGCTGCCTGGTGCAGAGGGCAAGCCGGATGAAGGGCCAGCTACATCGCGGTTCTCCGCGGTCGCCGCAGCCGGCTCTGGCGTCGAGGGTGTGGCCGAGGACGCGGCGGGAAAGCGTAAATCCGCGGCGGTGATAGTTCCTCCGTCGGAAAGGGCGAGCGCGCGCTCGAGGATGTTCTCCAACTCTCTTACATTCCCGGGAAAGCTGTACTGGCGCAGGGCCGTCAGCGCGGATTCGTCCAGCTTGACGTTGTCTTTTCCCTCACTGGCCGCAATGCGCTGCAGAATGCTCGCGGTCAGCTCAGGCAAATCCTGTAACCTTTCGCGCAGGCTGGGAACGGTGACATCGATCACGTTGATGCGGTAGTAAAGGTCCTCGCGAAACCGGCCGGCTTCAACCTCCCTGGCGATGTTCTTGTGCGTTGCGCTGAGCAGGCGAATATCGGTGCTCAACTCTTCGCTGGCGCCCACGGGTCGAACGGCCTTTTCCTGGATGGCCCGCAGTAGCTTCACCTGCATACTCAGCGGCAGGTCCGCGACTTCATCGAGAAACAGTGTGCCGCCACTGGCCGCCTGAAACAGGCCGACCTTGTCCTGGCTGGCGCCGGTAAAGCTGCCTTTAATATGCCCGAACAATTCACTTTCCATCAGTTCCGGCGGAATAGCACCGCAGTTGACGGCAACGAATGCGCCGGCGGCGCGCGGACCGTTTTTGTGTATCAGCCTGGCGACCACTTCCTTACCCGTACCGGATTCGCCGTGTATATGCACCGGCGCCTGGCTCCTGGCGAGCTTGGAAATTTGCTGGCGTAACGTTTGCACCGCGGGCGCCGAACCGCTGAGTTCCTGGTCAACGGCCAGTTCGATTCGGTTGGTATCGTCTCCCAGCTGAAGTGCAGCGCTTACCAGCTTGCGTAATGTTTCCAGCTCAATGGGCTTGCTGATGAAATCGAACGCGCCCGCCTTCAATGCGGAGATCGCAGTTTCCACACTCCCATGTGCGGTGATCATGGCCACGGGAATGTCGGCGTGCTCCTGTTGAATAAACTCAACGAGGCTGATGCCGTTGCCATCCGGCAGGCGCATATCTGTCAGGCACAGATCCGGTTGCAGACGGCCCACTATCTCCATAGCGTCGCCGAGAGTGGCGGCGCTGTGCGTTTCCAGGCCCATTCGACTCAGTGTGATATCCAGCAGTTCACGGATATCGGGTTCGTCATCGACGATCAGCACTCGTTGTGTCGGCATTTACTGGGTCCGCTGATTGACGGAAATTCGGAAGCAGCTTTCGTCCGCTTCAGTTCTGCGGTAACTGATATCCGCATTATTGATTTCACATAATTCCTGGCACAGGTACAAGCCCATTCCGCTGCCTTCCTCCACCGTGGTGAAAAAGGGTTCGAACAGTTTGCCAATATCCGCATCGGGAACGCCTTCACCGCTGTCAATGATGTCCACCAGGCATTGGTGGGTCGCGAAATCCATGTTCACCTCGATGCGGGCGCTCTCTTTACCGGTGGCCAGACTGCTGTGGCGCAGTGCATTGTCCAGCAGGTTCGCCAGTACCCGCTTGAGATTCTCAGGGTCGAATTCGATCAGCAGTTCGTTGTAGTCGCAGTGAATCGAGATCTCCGCAGGTCTGTTCAGTGCATCCAGGTAGTCGCCGGTAAACTCGGTCAGCCAGGGCGCCAGCAGCAGGTATTCAGGCTTCGGCGGTTCCCGGCTGGATATCTGCATCACACTTTCGACAATCTCGTTAACCCGTTCACAGTGGTTGAGAATGATATCTGCCATGCGTTGGTCCGGGGGCGTTAGCTCCTGGGACTCCTGCAGTAGCTGCGCCGCATGACTGATAGCGCCCAGCGGATTGCGTATCTCGGGTGACCGGCGTGTAGTCCTCCACGAAAACCAGCGCTTCGCGATTCGCGTTAGGCTGCAACTCGCGGAAATTGGCGATGACTTTCGGTGCACCCTCCACGACAGTAAAGGGCCTGGCCCGATGTACCCCGGTCTCTTTCCAGTGTTCGAACTGGGAGGCCAGCTCCGCGCAGTAATCGGCCAGCTGCCGACCCTGCTGTCGCTCGGCATGCTGCTCAACGCCACCCCGTTCGTGTATCGGTGGGTGCGTTGGGGAGGCGGCGGCGCCCTGGCCGCGCTTGTGGGTGCGGCGGTTGCCGGCGGCGGTGCCGCTGCGGTGACCGAGGCCGTCGGGATTCGTATCGGCTCCCGGCGCGACAATTTTATGCAGGAGCAGATCGATCAGGGCGGGATCCTG
>JAUHYL010000033.1 GCA_030426545.1 Gammaproteobacteria bacterium | reverse complement strand
GGAGACTGTGTGAAAACATCTCCCGGCTCTGACAAAATACCCGTATCGCGAGATACGGGTATTTTTTTATGCGCCATTTGGATGGAGAGTCGCGTGACCAAGGCAGCTTGCTGCCAGATACACTCGATGACTACGTCGATGAAGACCACCCCGTTAGGGTAATCGATGCCTTTATTGATAACCTGGATCTGGTAGAGCTGGGTTTTTCAAAGGCCACCACCAAGACAACCGGTCGCAAGCCCTACAACCCAGCCGACCTGCTTAAGCTCTACGTTTACGGCTATCTCAATCAGGTTCGCTCCAGTCGCAGACTGGAAAAAGAATGTCACCGCAACCTTGAAGTTATTTGGTTGATAAAGCGTTTGTCTCCTGACTTTAAAACCATAGCGGACTTCCGCAAAGAGAATGCTTCTGCCATAAAAGGAGCTTGCCAAGCCTTTATTCAGTTCTGCCGCCAGGCGGATCTGCTGACCGGGCGCCTGGTGGCCATCGATGGTAGTAAATTCAAAGCAGCAGCCAGTAAAGACCGTGCATTGACCCGCAAGCAGTTGCGGGAGCGACGCAAACGTGTGGAGTGGTTGGTCGACACGTATCTGAACCAACTCGCCAAAGCCGATGGTGAGGACGTTAACGTCGAGATGGAAAGCGACCACGTCCAGCGCGCTTTGCAGCGCCTGGAGGTAGAGGGTGTGCAACTGGATGATATTGAATCGGAGATGGATGCGCGCGACAGCAACCAACATTGTGCGACTGAGCCTGAGGCGAAGCTGATGCGTTCCGGGCGCGAGGGTACCGTGCTGGGCTACAACGTGCAGACAGCGGTCGATGCGGATAGTGGCTTGATTGTGCACCATGAGGTGACCGACCGCAGCGCCGATAGCCAAGATTTGCAACCGATGGCAGAAGGCGCCAAGGCCATCCTGGCGGCAGATAATCTAGTAGTGGTTGCGGATGCGGGTTACTCCAATGGCGAGCAGCAGGCAGCTTGTGAGTCGCAAGGTATTGAATTGGCGGTGCCAAGCCGCAGAGCAGTCAACAATCAATCACCGGATTTCTTCCAGAAATCGGCATTCCACTACGATGAACAGAGGAACAGCTTCACCTGCCCGGCAGGAGAGGAGCTGAGCTACACAACCTACAGCAGCAAGGACAAGAGTTACCTTTACAGCCGAACAGGCTGTAACGGCTGCGCATTGCAGTCCAAATGTACCAAGGCGGATCGTCGCTGGGTGAGTCGACACTTCCACGAAGAAGCTTTTGCTCTTTCCGAGGCACGCCTTGCTGAAAATCCGGGATTGATGGTGATCAGAATGGCCGCAGTCGAACGCCCATTTGCAGTTTTAAAGCAAGTAATGGGGCTCAGGCGGTTTCTTTGCAAAGGCATGGAGGGTGCTAGAGCAGAGATGGGGCTCGGGATCTTCAGCTACAACCTAGCAAGGATAGTGAGTGAAGTGGGTGTACCGAGATTGCTGGCAGTCTTGAGGTGATCCGACCTCTGGAATCAGTTCACAAAAACAGAAAAGCCCAGCTAAATTAGCTGGGCTTCCTGATTTGGGCCACTGGAGTGTGTTTTTACACAGTCTCCATAGGCCGCCTTTCGAGGGAATGCAGACTGCGTGCTAGTCCAACTTTTCCTTGATTCGTGCCGCACGACCGCTGCGCTCACGCAGGTAGTAAAGCTTGGCCTGGCGCACGTCGCCGCGGCGCTTGACACTGATACTGTCGACCATGGGGCTGTAGGTCTGGAAAGTCCGTTCAACACCGACGCCATGCGAAATCTTGCGCACGGTGAAGGAGGAATTCAGCGCGCGATTACGTTTCGCAATGCACACACCTTCAAAGGCCTGCAGACGCTCGCGCGACCCTTCCTTCACTTTTACCTGCACCACCACCGTGTCACCCGGACCGAACTCAGGAATTTCTTTCTCCATCTGCTCGGCTTCAATCTGTGCAATGATCTTGTTGGTGCTCATGGTTTTCTCCTTGCTGTCCCACGCAGTCGCTTCACAGCGAGCTGCTCGCTCTTAATGTTCGTTGCGCTCGCGGAGATACTCCGCCAACAGTTCATCTTCCTCGGCAGTGGTCTGCCGTTCCGCCAGCAGCTCCGGGCGACGCTCATAGGTTCTGCCCAGTGACTGCTTCAGGCGCCAGCGACGAATCGCCGCGTGGTTTCCGCCCAGTAAAATCTCCGGCACCGGCATTCCCTGCCAGTGTTCCGGCCGCGTGTAGTGCGGGCAATCCAGCAACCCGTCTGCGAAGGAATCCTCCTGCGCCGACAATGCATGTCCAAGTACGCCGGACAGCTGCCTCACCACGGCATCCATTACCACCATGGCGGGCAATTCACCGCCACTCAACACGTAGTCTCCGATAGACACTTCCTCGT
Source organism: Gammaproteobacteria bacterium (assembly GCA_030426545.1). Classification (GTDB taxonomy): domain Bacteria; phylum Pseudomonadota; class Gammaproteobacteria; order Pseudomonadales; family Halieaceae; genus Marimicrobium. Next base: position 39,771 of record JAUHYL010000033.1, on the reverse strand, counting down.
CTACCTCCGCCGCCACGAGGCGCTCATCGATGCCCTCGTACCGACCCGCGACCAGGATCAAAGCCTCAAGTCGCGACAACTCCAACACCTTTTCGTGATCCAGTCTGCGCCCCTGGGGCGACAGGTAGATGACGCGTGCATCTGCCTTTACAGTCTCTTTCACCGCGAGGCGCGCGGCACCGATCGCCTGCTGCAACGGCGCTGTTTTCATCAACATGCCCGGGCCACCGCCGTAGGGCCTGTCATCTACCGTGCGATGCACATCGGCAGTGAAATCCCTGGGGTTGTGATGGCTCACCGTCACCAGCGCTTCACGCACTGCCCTGCCGGTAACGCCATGGCCGGTGACAGCGCTGAACATCTCGGGAAACAGGCTCACCAGCGCCAAATGCATGGGTTGCCGCCTCCTCAACAGCACAGCCGTTGACTACTCAACGGCTGCTTGTTCCAGCCGAACCACCTTAAACGATTCGGCTGTCAGATCGCCCTATTCATCGACAAACCAGTCGACTTCAATCAGCGCCTCGTCCGTATCCACTCGCCGTACCGTCTGACCGGGCAAATAGGGAATCAATCGCTCCCGGTTGTCGACACTGCCCGCACAGGCTTTGACCACCAGTACATCATTGGCGCCAGTCTCAATCAGGTAGTCGACCTTGCCCAGCAGCACACGATCACTGCCCTGCAGGCACCAGACTGACAAACCGACAAGATCGCGCCAGTAAAACTCTCCTTCCTCCAGCGCTGGAATCACAGATTCCGGCGCCAGCACTTCCAGCCCGTTGAAGGTCTCGGCGAGGGTGCGGTCATCCACTCCCTCGATGTGAGCCACCAGGCCCTTGCCATGACGCTTGCCGCGATCGAAACACACCGGCTCGAGCACGCCACGGCGCTTTATCTGCCACTGGCCCAGCTGCAGGAAATTCTCCGGCGGCTCCGTGTAGGCATGCACACGCACCCAGCCCTTGATGCCATAACAGCCGGTGATTTTGCCCACCACCAGCGTGACGTCAGATGCCTCTTCAGGCATTGCGTTCGTCTGCCGCGGCAGACGGCAAACGCTTAAGCCGCGTTTGCGCCGGCTTGGCTGACCAGCTTGGCGACACGGTCAGACAACTGTGCGCCCTGACCCTGCCAATAGGCGATGCGCTCCACGTCGACACGCAGACGCTCTTCCTGGCCACGGGCCACGGGGTTGAAAAAGCCCACGCGCTCGATGAACCGGCCATTGCGGGCATTGCGGCTGTCAGTCACCGTAAGGTGGTAGAAGGGACGCTTCTTGGCGCCACCACGAGCAAGACGAATTGTTACCATGTTCGGCGATTTCCTGAAATTTAGCGGCGATCTGCTGCGAAACAGCCTAAACGCGCACGACAAAACGCGACACAGGTGCCGCAAAGGTGGCGTATCATACGGAAATTGGTGCGGAGTTTAAAGCCCCGCCGGCGATATTTTTATAGGAAAAACCGGGCCTTAGGCGCGGCAGGTGGCCGTTACTGGAATGGGAAGCCCCCGGGACCGCCCGCACCGCCCTGCCCCGTCATCCCACCCAGGCCGCGCATCATTTTCTGCATACCGCCGCCCTTCATTTTCTTCATCATTTTCTGCATCTGCTTGTGCTGTTTCAGCAGGCGGTTGAGTTCCTGCACCTGCGTGCCGGAGCCCTGCGTGATGCGGCGTTTACGCGAGCCCTGGATGGTCTCCGGGCGACGGCGCTCGTCCGGGGTCATGGAATTGATCATCGCCTCCATGCGGGCAAACATCCTGGTATCCAGATTCTGTTGTGCCATCTGCGCCATGTTGCCCATACCGGGCAACTTGTCGAGCATGTTGGTGATGCCGCCCATGTTGTTCATCTGCTGCAACTGGTCGCGGAAATCCTCGAGGTCAAAGCGACCTCCCTTCTTGACCTTCTTCGCCAGTCGCTCGGCTTTTTTCTTGTCGACCTTCTGTTCGGCCTCCTCGATCAGCGACATCACGTCGCCCATGCCGAGAATGCGCGAGGCCAGTCGATCCGGATGGAACGGATCCAGGGCGGCGGTTTTTTCACCCACACCCAGGAATTTAATCGGCTTGCCGGTGACGGCGCGTACCGAAAGCGCAGCGCCCCCGCGAGTGTCGGCATCTACCTTGGTCAGCACGACACCGGTGAGCGGGAGTGCCTCACCGAATGCCCGCGCGGTGTTGGCGGCATCCTGCCCTGTCATCGCATCGACAACGAACAGCGTCTCCACCGGTTTTACAGCGGCATGCAACTCGGCGATCTCGGCCATCATCGCCTCGTCAATCGCCAGACGACCTGCAGTATCCACGATCAGGACATCGCTGAACTGGATTCTGGCGTGCTCGATGGCAGCCTGAACAATCGCGACCGGCTTCTGTGATACATCGCTGGGGAAAAAGTCTGCGCCCACCTCGCCAGCCAGTGTTTCGAGCTGCTTGATGGCGGCCGGCCGGTAGACGTCGGCGCTGACCACGGTGACCTTCTTCTTATCCCGCTCGGCCAGGAGTTTCGCCAGCTTGGCGACGGTGGTGGTCTTACCCGCGCCCTGCAGGCCGGCCATCAGTATCACTGCCGGTGGCGCGGTGGCCAGGTTAAGGCCCTCGTTTGCAACACCCATGGTGTCCTGTAGTTCGGCCTGCACAATTTTAAGGAAGGCCTGGCCCGGACTCAGGCTCTGCATCACCTCCTGGCCCAGCGCGCGCTGCTTGACGCTGTCGACAAAATCCTTGACCACCGGCAGTGCGACATCGGCCTCAAGCAAGGCCATGCGCACTTCACGCATGGTCTCCTGAATGTTGTCTTCGCTCAGCCTGGACTTGCCGCTGATATTGCGCAGCGTGCTGGACAGGCGATCACTCAGGCTCTGGAACATGCGGGGACTCTCTCAATACTCAGTGGCGATTTACAATAAATTTAATTTTGCAGGTTACTACCGGTTGCGCTAACGACCAGCCCAAAGCGTGGCCCGCGGCTGACCGACCCATTCGCCTGGCAGACAAGGTTAGCCGGATTGCGTTCCATCGAACGCGGCGGCACCACGGCGCGCTATTGATTCCGGGGGGACAAGTCGGTACAAAGAAGGCAGTATACGTTACCCACGGCCAAGCCCCAAACCTATGCCTCCCTCGCTCTTCGCACCGCTATGCGCGCTGTTGTACCTCGTCGCTACCGGCCTGCAACTGTTGCATATTTCGCAGCGCGGCCAGAAGCTGGGACGCGGCGTACTGGGCACAGGGCTGGTGGCATTGTTGCTGCACAGCATCGTTGCCTGGGAGAGCATGTGGCAGGGCGGCACCGTGAGTTTCGGATTCTTCAAGGTATCCGCGCTGATCTTCCTGGTGGTGAATGTAGCCTGCATCGCTTCATTGGCGCGCAGGCCGTTACAGAACCTGATCGTCATCCTTTTTCCGCTTTCCGCGCTGTCCGTACTGGTCTCTTCTTTCGCGCCGGATACCGCGGGCATTCAGGGCGACATGCCTGTGGGCATGCTGTTCCACATCGGTGCGTCGATCGTTTCCTATGCCGTGCTGACGCTGGCCGCGGCACAGTCCGCGCTGCTGGCTATCCAGAACTACCAACTGCGCCACCGGCACACGCGGGGCATCGTACAGATACTGCCACCGCTGCAGCTCATGGAAACCATGCTGTTCGAGCTGCTGTGGGTAGGCGTTGCCCTGCTCACACTGGCCATCGTGACGGGTTTCATTTTTATCGAGGACATTTTTGCCCAGCACCTGGTGCACAAGACCGTACTGACTATCCTCGCCTGGCTGATGTTTTCGGTGCTGCTTTGGGGGCACTATCGGCTGGGTTGGCGCGCGAACACGGCGGTCCGTTTCACGCTGGCCGGTTTCGCACTGCTGATGCTGGCTTTTTTTGGCTCCAAGCTGGTGCTGGAGTTGGTGTTGCAAAAGCCCTAGCAACACACAGGCAACGGCAGGTCTTGCCCCTGTCAGGCTTTTTCTTCAAGATACCCGTTCATAACCTATACGAGGTGTTCCCCGGCCTTGAACGAAGCACCGCTGGGTTTACTCTTTTCCATTCTCGCTGCACTCATCGTCCTCTCCGGCTTCTTCTCAAGTTCGGAAACGGGCATGATGTCTCTCAACCGCTACCGCCTGAAGCATCTGCAGAAGAATCAGCACCGCGGCGCGCTGCGCGCGGCCAGCCTGCTCGAAAGGCCAGACCGCCTGATCGGCCTCATCCTGATCGGCAACAACCTGGTGAATATTCTGGCGGCATCCATTGCCACGGTGATCGCTATCAGGCTCTGGGGCGATGCGGGGGTGGTTATCGCTTCGATACTGCTCACGCTGGTGCTGCTGGTCTTCGCCGAGATCACGCCCAAAACCATCGCGGCCTTGCACCCGGAGAAAATCGCCTTCCCGGCCAGCCTGATACTCAAACCGCTGATGTGGGCGCTCTACCCCGTGGTGGTCCTCGTCAACAGCGTTACCAACGGCTTGTTGCACCTGCTGGGCTTCGACCCGGTAAACGGCAAGGACGAGCACGTTTCATCCGACGAACTGCGCACCATTGTGACTGAAGCCGGCCGGCTGATTCCCGCGCGCCACCGGGGCATGTTGCTGAACATCCTCGACCTCGAGGAAGTGACGGTGGACGACATCATGGTGCCGCGCAACGAAGTGTCCGGTATCGACCTCAATGACGCCGATGCGGATATCCTCGAGTGTATTCAATCCAGCACCCACACCCGCCTGCCGGTATGGCGCGACGACATCAACAACATCGTTGGCATTCTGCATATGCGCAGCGCCAGCCGTGTTCTTGCTGCCGACGGGCTGGACAGGGAAGCGCTGGAACGCGAAATGGAAAAGCCGTACTTCGTCCCCGAAAGTACACCACTGCACACCCAGCTGATGAACTTCCAGCAACGCAAAAACCCCTTCGCCGTGGTGGTTGACGAGTACGGTGAAGTCATGGGGCTTGCCGCACTGGAAGATATTCTGGAAGAAATTGTCGGCGAATTTACATCGAACGTCACAGAGTCTGAAGAAAACATCTACGCGCAGCGCGACGGCAGCTATATCATCGCCGGCACCGCGACCGTGCGCGACATCAACAAACACCTGGACTGGGAACTGCCGACTGACGGGCCAAAAACACTGAGCGGGCTCATTCTTGAGTACCTGGAGTCATTCCCGGACGCCAGCGCCGGCCTGACCATTGACCGTTACCGCCTGGAAATTCTGGAACTGGAAGGTAACGTGGTCAAGGCCGTGCGAGCCAAACTCGCTTCGGCCTGAGTATTTCAGTTCAGCCGCACCGGCATGCTGGCTTCACGCCGCTTTTCAGCCCGTTCCAGTATCGCGCGTTTTTCGTCCGCATCCGCCATGAACCAATCGGTAATCTCGCACGCGCTGCGGTAACAGCCCGCACAGACGTCGTTGTCATCCAGTACACAGATAGAGACGCAGGGTGATTTTGGTTCTTCTGCGGCCATGCCTAGGCATCATCCTCAGGCTGCAGTTCACGCGCGTACCGGGCCGCATTGGACATATAGTGTATGGCGTTAATCTGCAGGTCAGCCTGTTGTGCTTCCGTCAGTTGAGCCTTGATTTTGGCGGGCATGCCCAGCACCAGCGAGCCGTCAGGAATTTCCATACCCTCAGTGACCAGCGCGTTGGCGCCGATCAGACAACCCTTGCCAACGCGCGCGCCGTTTAGCACCACCGCACCGATACCCACCAGCGAACCATCGCCGATGGTGCAGCCATGCAGCATGGCGTTGTGACCCACGGTGACATTCTCCCCCACCACCATGGGAAAGCCCGGGTCTGCATGCATCACGGTCCCGTCCTGGATGTTACTCCCGGCGCCCACCTCGATACGCTCCGCGTCACCGCGCAGCACGCAATTAAACCAGACGCTCGCATCCTGGTGCAGGGTGACGTTGCCGATCACAGCCGCGCCTGGCGCTATGTACTGGCCGCCGCCGATCATCGTCACGCTTGTTTCTCCGAGCCGGTATTTCATGGTTTTTCTTTCCAGTCGCGTTGCAAATCCAGCCCCGCATCGTAGGCGACATTGGCCAACATCGCCAGTATCGCCGCGGTGACGCCCCACACGTTGTCATCCTCCACCTGATAGTGGGGCACCATGCGATGGCGCTCGCCATCGAACATTTTCTCAAGTCGGAAAATGCGGCTGTCGGCAAACGTCGCCAGCGGCGCCATGAACACACTGTCGAACTCGGCAGCGTCGACGATGAGTTCCGGATTCGCCTCGATACTGCCCACGCAGGCATGCACCTGAAAGCCCGTGCGTGTCATCAAGGGCGGTAATTCGCCCAGGGGCCGCACCTGGTGTGGCGCGATTCCGACCTCCTCTTCGGCCTCGCGCAGCGCCGTGTCCCAGGGCGCGGAATCCTCCGGCTCGCGTTTGCCCCCGGCAAAGGCAACCTCCCCGGGGTGATTAGAAAGATGTAGAGCCCGCCTGCCCAACAATACTCTGGGGTCAGACTCATTCGTGATCGCCGTAAGCACCGCGGCCTCCGGAAATCCCGCCCCCCCGAAAGGCGCACGCCACGGGTCCCGCTGCAGCGGCAGAGCGGCGTAAATTTTTTCAAGCATTGGATTTACACATGCGCTCATTGCGGCAAATCAGTCACCGTTCGCACCACATCCCAGGCCGGCTCTTCATAGGGGTGTGCCGCGATCATCGCTGCGACAACCGCGGCAACGGATTCTTCACTGCACACCATCTCTACCTTATACTCAGCCACCCGCTCAACCTCTCCAGACCGGCCAATGTAGGGCTGGCTGCCATCCAGCGGACGAAACTGGCCCTGCCCGGCAACCTGCCAGCAACAGTTGTCGTAGTCACCGATCCTCCCACCACCCGCTGCAAACGCAGCGTCCTTCACAATTTCGAGGTGGGTTTCAGGCACATAGAAGTTCAGGCGATACATGTTAAGCACCTTGCGCTTGCCCGGCGTAAAAGGCGTTGGAGAAAGCCGCCAGCTGACCTTGCTCAATCGCTTCACGAATACCCTGCATGTGCGCCTGGTAGTAGTGCAGGTTGTGCAGCGTGTTCAGTTGCGACCCCAGAATCTCGTTGCAGCGATCCAGGTGATGCAGATAGGCGCGGGAAAAGTTCTGACAGGTGTAGCAACCACAATCCGGATCCAGCGGCAGGGTACTGCTCCTGTGCCGCGAATTGCGCAGTTTGAGTACGCCGCGGGAGGTAAAAATATGGCCATTGCGCGCGTTCCGCGTGGGCATCACACAGTCGAACATGTCCACGCCACGCTTTACCGCTTCCAGCAGGTCTGCCGGCGTTCCCACACCCATCAGGTAGCGCGGCTTGTCCTTCGGCAGCAGTGACTGCAGCCCCTCCAGTACTGTGATCATGTCTTCCTTGGGCTCGCCCACCGACAGGCCGCCAATGGCATAGCCGTCGAAGCCTATCTCTTGCAGGCCCGCCAGCGACTCGGCGCGCAGCTGCGGATACATCCCGCCCTGCACGATACCGAACAACGCTGCGGCGCTGTCACCGTGGGCGTTCTTGCTGCGCCGCGCCCAGCGCAATGAAAGCGCCATGGAATCGCGCGCCTCATCGACGGTCGCCGGATACGGTGTGCACTCATCGAAGATCATTACCACGTCGGCACCCAGACTGCGCTGGATCGCCATGGACGTTTCGGGATCGAGAAACACCTTGTCGCCGTTGACCGGCGAGCGAAACTCCACCCCTTCCTCCGATATCTTGCGCATATCCCCCAGGCTGAACACCTGAAATCCGCCGGAATCGGTAAGAATGGGGCCAGCCCAGCCCATGAAGTCGTGCAGATCGCCGTGCTGCTGTATTACGTCCGTACCGGGGCGCAGCCACAGGTGAAACGTATTGCCGAGAATAATCTGCGCGCCCGTGGCAACAATATCCCGTGGCAGCATGCCCTTGACGGTGCCATAGGTACCGACCGGCATGAAGGCGGGGGTTTCGACCGTTCCGCGCGGAAAATGCAAACGCGCGCGGCGCGCGGGGCCCTCTTCGCCAAGCAGTTCAAAGCGCATCGCGCAATCTCCCGTCATGCCAGAGCCCCGGGGTGTGCGGTAATAAACATGGCGTCACCATAACTGAAAAAGCGGTAGCGCTGCTCAATCGCCTCGCGGTACGCGGCCATGATGTGTTCGCGCGTGGCGAAGGCGCTGACCAGCATCAGCAGCGTGGATTCCGGCAAGTGGAAATTAGTGATCATCGCGTCCACGGCACAAAAGCGGTAGCCGGGGTAGATGAAAATATCCGTATCACCGGCAAAGGGTGCCAGTTGTCCGCTCGCCCGGGCCGCCGTTTCCAGTGATCGCACCGCGGTGGTGCCCACCGCTATCACGCGCCCTCCACGCGCCCTCGTTGCCTGCACAGCCGCGCAAACCTCATCGCTCACTTCCAGGTATTCCGCGTGTATTTCATGCGTCTCGATGTCCTCTACACGCACAGGCTGGAATGTTCCCGCTCCAACATGGAGCGTCACCGCAGTGCGCCGTATTCCCCTGGCGTCGATCGCTGCGAGCAGTTCGTGCGTGAAATGCAATCCCGCCGTGGGTGCTGCCACCGCACCGTCCTTGCGCGCATAGACCGTCTGGTAACGGTCCCTGTCGGGTTGCTCGTCCGCGCGAGCAATGTAGGGCGGTAGGGGCATGTGACCGATCTCAGACAATATTTCCACCAGCGAGGGGCCGGGTGCGCTACCGATACCGAACAGCCCCCCTTCCCTGCCCGTAACCGCAACCCTGTATTCGCCGGTTTCGCCCCCCTCCGTGGCTGACAGTGCGATCTGACTGCCGGCCCGCGGTGACTTGCTGCTGCGAATATGGGCCAGGGCGGTGTGTGAACCGGTCAGGCGCTCAACCAGCACTTCCACCTTGCCGCCGGACAGTTTACGCCCGAAAAGCCGGGCGGGAATCACCCGGGTATCGTTGAAAACCAGCAGGTCGTCTGCCTGCAGCAGATCCAACACGTCCTCAAATCGGCGGTGCGAAACCGCCCCGCTTGCGCCGTTCAAAACAAGCAGCCGACTGTCGCCGCGCTGCGACGGCGGATGCTGGGCGATCAATTCTTCGGGCAGTTCGTAACTGAACTCTGTGCGCTTCATGGGCGGAAAAAGTCGACAAAAAAGCCGGCACACGGCCGGCTTGATTGCGCGAATCCAGGTTTACTTCGCTTCTTCTTCGTCCGCAGGGGCTTCGGCGGGCGACTCTTCTTCCGCTGCCTCCTCTGCCGGCGCTTCCTCGGCGGGCGTTTCTTCTGCCGGCGCTTCCTCGGCCACAGCTTCTTCGGCTACCGCCTCTTCAGCGGAAGCTTCTTCAGCCGCTGCTTCCTCTACGGCCTCTTCTTCGGGCTTTTCCGCCGGCAAGGTTACCTTGATCAGGCCCTCGGCTACGAGGATACGCGCCTTGGCGTCGCCGTTGACGGCCTTCTTGTTGGCATCTTTTACTGCGTAGCGCTCATCGCCGCGCTGATAGATTGTGTATTCGTCGGTCTTCTTAACCAGTTTCATGGCCATGCTCTTTTCTCCTTGGATACTCAGATCACCGCCCCAGGGATCAGGGCGATGTATTGAATGAGCTGATGTGTCAGCAATCGGCGCGAAGTTTACAGGCAAAGCAAGCCGAGGTTAAGTGCCCGAGCAGGCAAAAGAATTGCAGTTTCGGGACTCATTGTTATAATCCCGCGCTCTCCAAAGGGGCGCATTTTGCAGCCTTCACGCCTCTTCTTCGTGCCGGAGTGGTGAAATTGGTAGACACGTCGGATTCAAAATCCGATGCTAGAAATAGCGTGCCGGTTCAAGTCCGGCCTCCGGTACCACTATTACTGCAGCCGTTTCCCGCTTTCGACATAGTTGCACCGGCCCTTGCAACACGGGCTGCCGCTTGCAGTTCTCAACCCACGCCTCAGACACCAAAACCGACTGATGACTTTAGACGCACTGCAGCGTAGCGCGAGCTATTTTCGAGCAACCCTAATGGGCCGTGGTTAAAGCAGGTAATATTTTTAAAGGGTTTTCCAGCCAGAGCACGCCCTGGCCTGAGGTGAATACGCCCTGGCCCTCTTCCGTGGTCAGAATATCCAGGTCGCCGTCCGCATCCATATCCAGCAGGATCAGGTTGTCGTACTTCATATAGGCTGCATGGGGCGTCAGGTTCACCGTGTCCCAGGTGAGGCCGCTGGCGATATCGGTGCGGGGGCTCATCATGAATACGCCGTGACCGTGGCCGCTGCCGGTAAATACCACGTCGATTTTATCGTCGGCATCCACATAACCACAGGCCACGCCCTTGATGACAAACTTGCGGCTGCTACTTTCATTGCGCAGGGTGTCTGAGAGAATGGGGTATTCCTCCCAGTGGCGCCCGGTTGCGTCCAGGCGTTTGAGCCATTTCGCGACCATGCCCGACCGGTGAGACGTCGCGACGATGATATCGCTGGTGCCATCAGCCAACTGGTTACAAAACGCGAATTCGCTTCCGGTGGCGGCAATCATGATGCGTTCCCAGGAGCTGGCTGAGGGAGCTTCCGCGAGCGCCGCGGCACCGGGGTTCCTGAACCAGCCTATCCCGTTTCGCCCGGCGAACACGATGTCGGCGATACCATCCGCATCCATGTCCCTGATGACCAGTGTCACCGTCTTGATGTCCACGGCGCCGATGTAGAACCGTTGCCAGTGGCCGGTATTTTGCGGATGAGAACCCGTGGGCGCCCTGAACCAGTATATGCCTGCATTTTCACCGCGAACATCACGCGTACCCACCACAATATCCGCGCCTGCTACCCCATCGATCTGGGCACTCCTGGCCTTCATATACCCGGAACGTTCAGCGGGCGCCAGGACCGCACCGCGCCAGTCTGCGGCGCTGGCGATGTTGTCGCCGTCCAGCCAGTGAATACCCAGGTGCTGCGTGTCACCCTCGGTGCTGGAGATAATCGCATCGTCGAAGCCATCCAGGTCCAGGTCCGCAAAGGCGGCATCCTCTATGCCCTCCATGGCGATGCCGCCGCTGACATCAATGCGGGACCACGCTGCGGTCTCTCTCACGTTGCGTGGCCCGGGGTTGAGGTAAAGCATGAGGTCGCCCGACTCTTCCCAGCCGGACACTACATCGGCGAGCCCGTCCTGATTGATATCCCCGGTATGGACGCCATCGGCGCCATTCCCGCTGGCGTCGATGAGCCACTGTTGCCAGTAGATGTCAGGCGCGTAACTTGAGTTGGCTACAAAAGCGCCTACAACGATCGTAAACAGGATTCTATGGCGCAGGAAGTATTTCAATCATTCTCGCAGGGTAGAGTTTGGCAGGCGTGACAGGCCTGGAAATCCAACGGTGAAAGAGGAAGAAAAGAGCGACGCTTGCGCTGATGTCGCTGTTCCCAGCAGGAGAAACGCGCACACCTTAACACGCTCCGGTGGCAAAGGTCAGAACATCCACGGCCGAGCACCAATGAGTCTTCGCCGTTTCGCAAGGCTCAATCCTTCAGACCCGGGTCCGGGATGGCCATTCCCGCGCGAGTTGAATGTCTGGACTACGTCCCACTCTACGTCGACAAGCGTTTCGTTCAGCGTCCTTGTTGGTCTATCATCGTCGTATCTGCCAAGACGAGATTCAATAATGAAAACGATTCTGACAACGCTGCTACCGCTGCTTCTGGTTTGCTCCCCGGTTTCGATGGCGCAATTCGTGACCGGCGAAGAACTCCTGAACTACTGCCAGTCCGCAGATGATGGGGAAAAGTCCATGTGCCTGGGCGTCATAATGGGCGTGCGAGATACCATCAACACGGCGCAGGAATGGGGTTCCGTGCGAAAGACCATCTGCATCCCTGAGAACATGTCCTCAAGTCACCTGTCCAAATTTGTTATCAAGGGATTGGAAGGTGCACCGGACAGCCTGCAAATGAATGCCGCGGGGCAGGTGTGGAAACTTTTGTACGCCGATTTTCCCTGCCAATAGCACGATAGCGAGTGAAATCGCTCCACCTTCTGCGCCATGCCAAGTCCTCCTGGCAGGATGACAACCTGGCAGACTTCGACCGGCCGTTGAACAAGCGCGGCACGCGGGATGCACCGCGAATGGGCAATGCGTTACGACACTGGTTGGAGCCCGTCAGCATCAACGCAAGTCCTGCACGCCGTGCGCAATTAACGCTGCAGGGCCTGTGCGAGGGCTGGCCCGAACTGAATGCCATACCCCACTACGCCACAGATGAACTCTATACGTTTTCCTGTAACGACCTGCTGGGATGGCTGGCAGAACAGCCCGCAACAGTGGGCGAACGCTTTCTCATCGGACACAACCCGGCTCTCACTGAACTGGTTAATTGGCTATGCCCTGCTACGCCGCTGGAAAATTTACCGACTGCAGGTTACGTGCAGCTTTCGCTGGCCATCGATAACTGGTCCGCCCTTGAGCCTGCCTGCGGCGAAATAGCACGATCGCTCTGGCCAAAACAGCTTCAATAGCGGCAGTCGCTCCAGACAGCTACCGTTGCACTCGCCTGCAAGTAACTCCGTGAAAATCTCGCGAACAAATGGCTGGGCAAACGTCGACCCTTCGTTTTAACTGTGCGCTGCGGCTGGCCACCTTGCGGGGCTTTCGCTGCGGCGCTGCGTGAGTCACAGGCAGCGCCTGTTAACACACAGCTTTTGAGGTGGGCCGGTATTGCAGCACACCAATGACCTAACGGGAGACTACAACATGAAAACCTCTATCACGCGCGCACTATACTCTGCGCTGCTCGCGGTACTGCTCACCTTCGCCCCGGCAACACTGGCTGACGCGGGCCTGTTTGTTTCCGGTGCCTTCAACTATGCGCAGATCGATGACGATTTCGGCCTGGACAACAATGAGATAGAGGATGAAGACGACTTCAAAGCGGTATTTGATGACCAGAGCCTCGGCTTCAATGCGGGCATCGGCTGGCGTTTTAACAACTGGTTATCCGTTGACGCAGGTTACTGGGACTTTGGTGAATTCAAATCAGACTCACTGATTATTGGTGAAAAAGCCAAGATCGATACGGGCGCCATTACCGCCGGCGCGATGGTTTCGGTTCCGCTCTGGTTGTTCGACGTATACGCCCGGGGCGGCCTGGCCTTCTGGGAAACCGATGCGCAGGTGAACGCGGCGGATGATGACGGTGAAGATATCTACTACGGCGTCGGCGCCGCGCTGAATGTATTTAGCAGCATTGATCTTTATCTTGAGGTAGTGCGCTTCGACCTGGGAACCGATCTCGACACGGCAAATCTCGGGCTGCGCTTCACTTTCTGAGATAGCCCTGCCGCACCCCCCCTGGCGGGTCCACTCCTCATCCACCGGCTCCCGTGGCCCGGCAAACGCCGGGCTTGCCCGTCTCTCTACCTGAACCGGCAATCCACCACACCGCCGACCCCGGCAACTGCGCCCGGTTATATCTTGATATAACTCTTTGTAATTACTCATATTTTGTAGATTTCTTGTTATACATGCCTGGGCCGATTGCTAGCATATTCCCGGGTCGGCGATAGTCAGGACTGCACAAGGTGCGCTATCTGAGCGGTTCGGAGCCTGCCGCCGATGGGACAAATGAACCTGTGATGGACGACGAGTTCGGCTCGCGCCCAAAGGCCAGGTTCCACTTGGGGGAAGACGCAGAGGTCCAGATGAAGACCTTCGACCTCACATTCCGGGGAGAAGCCCTGCCGGGCCACGTAGTGGGCCAGGTGAAGGAGAATCTCGCTCGACTGTTCTGCATCGACGAGGCAGCGGTCATCGACGCGCTATTTTCCGGGGAAACTGTCCACCTGCGCTGCGACCTGGATCGTAAGACAGCGGCCAGCTATTTCCGCGAGATTACCGAGATGGGCGGCAAGGCCTACCTCGTATCCTCGCGGGAGCGGTTGCGCGATAGCGAGGCCAGCCACGCCATATTGAAGCAGCAGAAGTGCAGACCTGCGCGCATTGTGCATACGGGAATGGCAGCAGCATCGGACGCGCCCGAAGAGGAAGCGCAGGCCAGGGCCGCAGATCAAATCTGGGCGGTCAGCAGCAGCAAGCGAGCAAAAGGCCCGGGGGCGCAAGCAGCGTCCAAACACTCCGACAGTAAAAAGTCGGGCGGATCCACCAAAGGGAAAGGCGGCGCCAGAACAGCATGCCAGGGCGATGCGCCCGCCAATGGTCAGTCTCGGTGCAGCGACCCTGCCGTCTCTCTTGAACTGACCCGCGCAAACCTGATTCTCACCAGTACCGGCAAAGAACTGGCGCGACTGGAATCCAAGGCCGCGGAAACCCGCGCAGAATCGATCCGCGAAATCTCCCAGTTGCGTCAGCATCACGCGCGCCAGGAGCGGGAAATAGCGGAAGAAACGGAAAAAATTCTCAAGGCCAGGGCGGAAGCCGAAAGCAAGGCCGAAGAAGATATAGAAGCGCTATGGGCTGAAGAACAGCGCATACGCGAGGCAGCGCAGGCCGAACTGGAAGCCATGCTTGAACAACACATGGATGCCAAAACAGAAAGGGAGCAGGCATTAGAGCAGCTTCAGCAGCGCGAAGAAGGGGAAAAATCTACGCAGGCGCAGAATACCGCGCAACTGGAAGAGCAACTGCAACAGCTTCGCGCTGAAGCCGAGGCAGAAATTCAGCGCCTCGAGCAGCAATTACGCGATGTCAAAGCCAGCGCCGAAGCCGACGCCGCTGAACTGGCGCAGCAGATAGAAGCCAGTCGCAATAGCGTCGCCGATGAAGTGCAGAACCTGCGCAGACAGCGCGAAGAACTGACTGCTCGGCAAGCGACAGAAGAGCAGGCGCTACTGGCCGAGCAGGATGAGGTGCAACGGCGCATAACCGAAGAAACGGATGCGCTGCGCATCAAACAGGAGGAAATCCGTTGCCATCTACAGCGCGAGCTCGATGAACTGGACGATCGTGAACGAAAAATCCAATCGAGCAATACGGATCGCGAAGTCGATATGGAGGAAGCCTGCGCACAGCTGCGCGAGCGCACGGAGGAAGCACTGGCGGAACTCCGTGAACTGGAAAAGGTGTTAAAGCAGCGGCAGGATAAGGCGCTGGCGGAGCTTCGCGGGCACGCGAGGCACAGCGAGCCTTCACCACAATCAGGCCAATCGCTGGGCTCCTGACACCTGGCGCGCCTTGCGAGGCAGGGCCTTCTGCGACGATCAGTTCCGCGGGTCTTCGAACAGCCCGAGTTCCACCATGGCGCACAAGGTATGCCCGATCACGATATGCGCTTCCTGAATACGCGGAGTATCGTCGCTGGGCACGCACAGGCAGTGATCGCAAAGCTCACGCATCTTGCCGCCCGAGCGGCCTGTCATTCCAATGGAGGTAATGCCCGCCTGCTGACAGGCTGCCAGGGCCTCCAGGATATTCGCACTGTTCCCCGATGTAGATATGCCCAGAAACACATCACCGGGTAACGCGTTAGCCTCGACCTGGCGGCGGAACAGCTGATCGTAGCCATAGTCATTGCCGACTGCGGTGAGAATGGACGTGTCGGTGGTCAGCGCCAGCGCCGGCAATCCCGGGCGGTCAAAGTTAAATCGACTGACAAATTCTGCGGCAATATGCTGAGCATCAGCGGCACTGCCACCGTTACCGGCGATCAACAATTTATGGCCCTGCTCGTAGCGGTCGATCAGCAGGTGGCCCAGATCGCGGATCTGGGTCGTCATGGCGTCGTCTTCCAGAATCGCCTGTTTTACCGCGATCGAGTTCGCAAACTCGTCGCGCACGTAGTTCAGATCGGGACGTTCCATGCCGCAGCTCCGTGGGGTTCAAACTGAAAGGGCACAACCCGGCCCTCCATTTCACTCAGTACTCTGATGAGTTTAACCCGCTCCACCGGGTCCACCACAAATACGATGAAGCCGCCGCCACCCGCGCCGGAGACTTTACCCGCCCAGGCACCGGCCGCCAGAGCAGCCTCCATTACCGCCTCTATCTCCGGGTTGCTGATCTGGTCAGCCAGCTGACGCTTGGCCTGCCAGCTGCTACCGAGTATTTCGCCAAAGCGGCGAATATTGCCTCGCAAAAGGGCTTCTTTCATCGCCAGCGCGTCAAGTTTCAGCTGGTGTACCGCCTCGACTGACTTGCCGCTACCGGATTTATAGCTTTCGATTTGTTGCGCAATAATTTTGTCGGAGGAACGCGAGACGCCGGTGTAGTAGAGCACCGTAGAAGCTTCCAGCTCGCTTAGAATCCACTGTTTTATCCGCAGGGGATTAACAGTCACGCGGGTCTGTTCGTGAAACTCCATGTAGTTCACACCGCCAAACGTCGCGGCGTACTGATCCTGCGCGCCACCGCGCAGGCCGATATCCTGGCGTTCTATCTCAAAAGCCAGGTGGGCAACATCGTATTCCCCCAGAGGCAGTCGCAGCAGCTCCGCATAGGCGGTGAGAATGGCAACTACCATGGTGGAGGATGAGCCAAGCCCGGAGCCAGCCGGTGCATCCGACCAGGTGCTCACCCGCAGTGACAGAGGCTCACCATGGTTGAACTCGCGTACCACGCGGTTGTACACACCCTTGTGCAGGTCCAGCAGGCCATCATAGGCAAACACCTCGCCGGCATCGGCCTGGAAACGTTCATCCCTGTCGTGCGCTTCGAACTGCACACTGCCATCCTGCAAAGGCTCTATCGTGCAGTACGAGCTGAGGTTGATCGTGGCGTTTAACACCGCACCGCCGTAAAGATCGCAGTAGGGCGCAACGTCGCTGCCACCACCGGCAAGACCAAGCCGCAGTGGGGCCTTCGAACGAATCAATTCCACAATTACGCCTCTCCCGTCAGACGTTGATAGACCGGTTTGAGATTGGCCACACTGGTTGTCCAGGTGCGCTCATGCTCCACAAAGGCCCGCCCTGCATCGCGCATTGCGGGCCAGCGATGCTCTTCATCCAGCAGGCGCAGCAGGCAGCGCACTAGATCCTCGATGTCGTCGGCACGAAACAGCGTGCCGGTAACCCCATCGCGTACCAATTCGCGGTGGCCACCCACATCCGAGGCCACGAACATGCTCTTTTGCGCCATCGCCTCCAGCGGCTTCAGTGGAGTAACGAGATCCGTCAGGCGCATGGACTTTCGCGGGTAGACCAATACGTCGGTCACGGAGTAGTAGGCCTCTACTTCCTCATGCGGCACCCTGCCCGTCATGATGACCTTGTCCTGGATTCCCAGTTGGGCGACCCGCGATTTCAATTCATCGGCAACCTGCCCTCCGCCCACCATCAGCAGACGCACATCCGGCCGCGCTGCCAGCAGGCGTGGCATCGCGTCTACGAGAAGGTCCAGCCCTTCATACGCATAAAATGAGCCGATGAAAGCGATGACTTTCTTCCCCGCCAGGGCGTAGCGATTGACGATGTCAGCGTTCGGTTCGCCCACGGGCTGGAACCGGGCCGCATCGACCGCGTTGGGCACGATGGTGATTTTCTCCGCGGATATACCGCGTTTTACCAGGTCAGCGCGTATTCCCTCGCAAATGCAGGTCACCGCGTCGGCACGTTTCAATGCCCAGGTTTCCATCGCGCGGGTCAAGCGGTAGCGCAATCCGCCCTCGCTGCTGGTGCCATGGCTCACCGCCGCGTCTTCCCAGAAGCCGCGCACTTCATACACCACGGGAATGCCCAGTGCGCGGCCGGCGCGAATGGCGGCAACACCGTTCAGGGCTGGCGAATGCGCATGGATCACATCGGGGCGCTCCTCGGCAGCGACCTCGATCAGGCGTTTTGTCAGCACCTGGATGACGCTGAGCTGGCCGAGCACAGGGAGCTTGCCCAGCACGCCGGTCTTACCCGTGCACCGATAGAATCGAATACCGTCCACCTCCTCCGAGGGAGGCACTGCGTGGCCGGTATTATGCTTGGGGCCCGTTAACTGCACCGTTTCCCAACCCAGTGCATGCTGCTCGCGCAAAATGGCTCGGCTGCGAAACGTGTACCCGCTTTGCAGCGGAATAGAGTGGTCGAGAACGTGCAGTACTTTCACTGCGCCGGCCCCGCTTCCCTGGTGAGGAACTGCTCCATACGTCTTAGATTGGTATCCCAGTTATAGTGCTCAACGACGCATGCGCGCCCCGCCCTATTGTACCGGCGTGGCTGCGATAGTATATCCAAAGCGCCCTCAATCATGGCATCGGGCGCATCAGCCACTACCGACATGGATTCACCGTGCTCGAGAATACCAACCAACGCATCCGACGTGGCCAGCACTGGCAGTTCCATCGCCATGGCTTCCAGCGCCTTGTTCTGAATACCGCGTGCAAGTTGCAACGGCAGGCAAGCTGCCAGTGCATGTGCCAGGTACGGGCGTACATCGTCGACCGCGCCGGTCACACGCACACCGGGTAGTTTGCCCAACTGCTGCACCTCTTCGCCCGGTTTCATGCCCACAATGCAGAACAGGAAATCGGGTTGGCGCCGCCGAATCTCGCTGAGCGCATGCTCGCAAAACCAGGTGACCGCCTCTACGTTGGGCCAGTAATCCATCGCGCCGGTAAAGACCAGTACGCGCTGCCCCTTCTCATAGGGATTGGGAAACGCCAGCTGCGGATCGAAGTAGCTGCTATCCACGCCCTGCGTTCTGAAATGGGCCTTGTTGGCGCTCTCCGGGGCAAGCTGCTTGAACAGGTTCGCCTCTTCCTGCGATACAAAAATACTGACGTCAGTGGATGCCGCCATCGCGCGTTCGTAGGCCAGCAGTTTGTCGGCCTCGCGCTCATATAACCAGGACATCGGCCAACTGCGCGAAGCAGCATAGCTGCGGAACTTCTCGCTATCGACATCCTCAGCATCGAAGACCACCGGCACCGAGTCGGGTAACAATCCGCGCACAAAACGGCCCATCACGCCGCTGAACACCAGCACCGCATCGGGACATTCTTTCTCGATCGTTGCTCGCACCCAGTTCTGCAACTCGGCGTTGGCGTAATAGCTCAGGCTGAGCGCTCCGCCGCTGAGCAGGCCTTTCATCGAGCCGGTGAGCTTGCGGTGCGCGGGCAGGCCGACAATGCAACTGTCTTCGCAGAACTGCCGAACAAACTCTACATGCTGCCAGTCGTCCGGGTCATCAACAAACGTACCAAGATGCACGCGCCAGTTCGCCGAAAAAAACTTCAGCATGTTGTGCGAGGATATCTTGTCGCCCTTGTTCGGGGGATACGGCAGACGATGGACGAGGTACAGCAACTTTTTCATTATGGGGGTTCAAAATGAGAGTTCGGGCAGTTGCAGCAGAGTCACCCCGCGTTCACCGCTTGCTCAGTGATGGGGGCACGGTTATATTCCAATCTTGCTCAGTGCAGACAAGGCGCTGCGTCTGTGAGGCAGCAGCACATCATCCGGAACTGCTGCTGATACTAAAGGGCAATGCACGGCAGATAAAGTACATAGGCCCGCCAAGGACCGTATTTTCATGGAAATTGTGATGCAAGCCGCCATTCTCATCGGCGGCAGGGGGACCCGTCTGGGTGACGCCGTTGCCGAGACCCCAAAACCGCTTCTGGAGGTGCAGGGCCGTCCCTTTGTAGAGCACATCATGCTCAATCTGCGTCGCTTTGGATTTAACGAGTTTCTGCTGCTCGCGGGCTACCGGGCCGATGTAGTGCGTGACTGTTATGGCCCTGATTCGGCGTTCGTGGCAACCCTGGGCGCCAGCGTTAAGGTCATCGTGGAGCCCGAGCCGCTGGGTACCGCCGGCGCGCTTAGTGTCGCAGCGGATGATCTGCAGGAAACGTTTCTACTCATCAACGGCGATTCAATCTTCGACTTCAACTATCTCGATCTCGTCGCCTGCAGCCAACCCTCAGACGATGACAACTGGCTGGGCCGGGTGGCATTGCTGCCCGTGGAAAACGCTGATCGCTATGGCTTCGTTGACCTGCGGGACGGCAAGATCAGCGCGTTCAGAGAGAAGCCGTCCAGTCCGCAGAGCGGCTTGATCAATAGCGGTGTGTACTGGCTCAAATCACAAATACTCGATCGTATCGATAACCTGCCCTGCTCGCTGGAACAGGCGGTGTTTCCGGCGCTGGCAGAGGAAGGCCTGCTAGTGGGCCGGCCCTACCAGGGCTACTTCATCGACATCGGCATCCCGGAGGATTTGCAACGGGCGCGCCTGGAATTGTGCGAGCGTCTGCAAAAACCCGCCGCGTTCCTGGATCGCGACGGAACCCTGAATCACGACGACGGCTACACGCACAAAGTCGAGGGCTTTCGCTGGATGGATGGCGCCATAGAGGCCATCAAACTGTTGAACGACAGTGGCTTCCTGGTTTTTATCGTCACCAATCAGGCCGGCATTGCGCGGGGCTTTTATGGGCCGGAGGACGTGGAAGCGCTGCACGGGTGGATGCAGGAACAACTGCATGCCCACGGCGCGCATTTTGACGATGTACGTTATTGCCCCCACCACCCGGACGGATCAGTGCCGGAGCTTGCGGTGCAATGCGATTGCCGTAAACCGGCCACGGGAATGCTCACCAGCCTGATAGAACGCTGGCAGCCGGATCTCACGCACAGTTTTATGCTGGGGGATGCTGACAAGGATGTGGAAGCCGCAATCGGCGTGGGGATCGAAGGGGCAAAGGTTGCGCCAGGCGATCTTCTGGATCGCGCGACTGAGAGGGCGAAGAGGTTCGAAGGCTGACGGCCACTGGCGCGACGGCCCGGTTTCAAGCCGCCAGGTATCAGCTAGCCATTATCGGCGAAGCTGGCGGCTTCCCATCCGGGCGAGGCCCAGCAGTGCGAGACCCAACAACAGCGGCGTTCCCGGGACAGGTGTTTCCACCGGTGGTGCTTCTTCGTCGATGACTCCCGTACCACTTGGCGTAGTGCGGCCATAGACTGCCATGTAGCGAAAACTGGGGACAGCAACACCCGTTGGAAACCAGGATACGTCGAAACCACCTTCAATTGAGCCCTGGCCGGCATTCATGTCGACGCCGTTGAACAGGTAAGCTCCCCACTGATCGGCAGCTTTAACAACAATCACCAGATCCATTTGCAGCGCCGAAGCAGCGCCCTCCCACCGAATACGCCAGTCGCCCGCGGGGGCACCCACGGAACCTGTCAGCGTAAAACTGGCCGCGCCAAAGGACGTTGAAGCCATTGCATCGTCGGTAATCTCCAGGAAGGACCAGTCTCCCCCGGCGAACGCGCCTTCAAGGGCGTTCAGGTCCTGGAGAGATTCAGAGCCCGGCGCCAGGTAGGCCGCATCGGCATGCACACCTGCGCCGCTCACCACACTGACATCCGTAACGACGGCCGCCTGGGCGCCCAGCGACAAAAGGCCAAAACACAGCCCTGCGCCAATTGACAGCAAGCATACTGACGAACGATAGAACACACGATGCAACATCTAGAGGACTCTCTCCAATAACCAGGCGCAATCCCTGCCGCCTTGAACCACGGGCCTTCGCGCCGCTGTACCAGAGCTTCCAGCTTACCGATAGCTCTGCCTGCCCCCGAAATCAAACTGACGTCGAATTCAGCTGGGCGTAGCGCCGCGCGCGCATCTCCTGGGCCACATTAACGCGCGAGTCAAACTTTCTGACCTTGAATATCTTATACAGCAATTTCTATACCCTGAGGAGTTTAGTTTATGTGAATCAATAAGTTAACTTATTTCTGCACTCGTTCAAACGGTCGTTTGTAAAGAATTCCGACACAACCGCCGACTGCAGCCCTGGCGCACAGCCAGGCCATCTGGAGCGGTGCAGCGCGCCGCCCCCCGAACCCGCCGCGTGTGAGTTTGCAGTGCCAGCGCGCCACGCTACAATCTGGCCCCCTTCAACCCCGGTGCAACACAACCAACATGTCCTTCTGGCAGCCCAGGTCGCTCCAGCAGCTCGTCATTATCAGCATCGTGGCGGCGCTGGCCCCGCTGTGTCTGGCCATCTGGTTCACCCTCGACACGCTGGCGGAGCTCAACGACAAGAACCGACAGATCACACAGACGGTCGTCAAGGCCACCCGACTCGGGCAGGAGATTCAGCGCGACGTGCTCGAGCTGGAGCGCAGGGCCCGGCAGTACGTGGCCCTGGGAGACGCCGAACTGGCAGACCTGTTCCAACGCGAACGCGACATCCTGGTTCAGAAGCTGGCTGAGCTGCAGGGCGCCCTTCCCTCCCGAAGTCCCGATATCAAAGGCCTGCGCGGCTCGCTGTCGATGCTGGAATTGCCCGCCGCACTGGGCACGGAGGACGCCAACGCACCTGACTCCCTGCTGGGCCGGCTGGATCATGAGTTTTCCGTGATCAACGAGCAAAACCGGGCGATCAAGACCTGGTTGCTGTCCTCGGTCGATCAGGTGCTGGAGGCCAACTCCCTCGAGGCCGACTCACTGATAGAGAACCTGACGCTGGAACTGTCTGCCCTGGCGGCGGCGACCCTGGCCTTACTCCTGTTCCTGGCGCGCTGGATCAACAAGCCGGTGCGCGACCTCACCAACGAAATTCACCAACTGGGCACCGCGGGGCTCAGCCACTCCATTGAAATCTCCGGGCCCCGGGAGTTGCAGGCACTGGGCAGCGAACTGGAATGGCTGCGCCGCGGCCTGCACGAATCGGAACAACAGAAGGAACAGTTTCTGCGTCATATCTCGCACGAGCTGAAGACACCACTGGCAAGTCTGCGCGAGGGCGCGGACCTGCTGGCGGACCAGGTGACAGGGCACCTGTCGCAGCAACAACTGGAAATCGTCGAGATTGTGCGCCAGAACGGCATCGAACTGCAGCGCCTGATCGAAAACCTGCTTGACTACAACCGACAACCCGCCCAGCTACTGAATTACGAGGAGCTAGAGCTAGAGGAGCTGTGGCGGGACCTGCTGAACAACTATGGGCTAAGCATGGACAAAAAATCGCTATGGCTGGTCAAGGAAGGCGAAGTCACGCACTGGGTTGCTGATCGCGACAAGCTCAGGACGACCCTGGACAATCTCCTGTCCAATGCGGTGAGCTATACCCCGGAAGGAGGATGTATTGATATTGCCTGGCGAAGGGAGGATGCTACGCTCGTTATTGACGTCGCCAATTCCGGCGACCCCATCCCCCGCGAGGATGCAGAGCGCGTGTTCGAACCCTTTTTTCAGAGTGCTGCAAAGCGCTCCGGGCCGATAAAAGGTTCAGGTATCGGCCTCAGCGTTGCGCGCGAATGCATAGAAGCGCAGGGCGGCAGCCTGACGCTTGTTGCCCACCCCAGCTTACCGGTGTGTTTCCGGCTGACATGTCCCGCGCACTGACACGCCTGCTGCTAATGGCTGCAATGGCAACTATGCTGCCGGGCTGTGTGATGACTGAGCCGGCGCCCATTGTCGATTCAGAAGTTGTGGAAAGCCCTGCAGAAGCGGTACAACGCTGGCTGCTGCGGCATGGCGAAGTTGCCGCGATCACACCCGATGAGGCGGTGAAAAAGCTGGTAGAGATCGAACGCCCTACCGACGAAGACGCACTGTTCTACTACGGCCTGCTGAACCAGCAATTGCAGTCTTACGGCGCCTGGGTGTTGGCCAGGGATGCCTTCAGTGAGTTGGAGAAGCGCCAGCAGCTCTTCCCGGGACAACGTCAACTTACGCTGATCATGCGCGAGTATAACCAGAACCGCATTAACAGCTATCTGCGCGTTCGCGATCTGATCCGGGAAAGTGCTCAGCTGCAGCAGGAACTGCGTAGCACCGAAGAGCAGCGCCTGCTACTGGAACAAAAAATCCAGGCGCTGACCGAGCTTGAAGCCGACATCAGCACACGCAGGGAAGAATAGCGGATGCAGGATCGCTTGCTGCTGGTAGATGACGACACCAACCTGCTGAAGCTGTTGTCGATACGGCTGGAAGCCGAGGGTTTCGCAGTAGAGACCGTGGAATCGGCAGAGCTGGCCCTGCAGTGCCTGCGCAACACACCAGCGGACCTGGTGATCACCGACTTGCGCATGGAGGGAGCCAGCGGCCTTGAACTGTTCGAACAGATTCGGCATTTCTACCCCGGCTTGCCCGTGATCATCATGTCGGCACAGGGGACCATACCCGAGGCGGTTACCGCGACACAGAAAGGGGTATTTGAGTTTCTCACCAAACCCGTCGACAAGACCTTGCTCCTCACCACCATCAGGGCCGCGCTACAGCAGTCAGGCGGTGTGCAAAAGGAAATCTTCGAGGACTGGCGCGAGCACATCGTTACGCGCAGCCCCGCGATGGCGCATATCCTCAACCAGGTCAAACAGATTGCCACGTCGGACGTCAGCGTGCTGATTACCGGGGACAGCGGCACCGGCAAGGAGTTGCTCGCCCGCGCGGTACACGAAGCGGATGAACAACGCGAGGGCCCGTTGGTCGCGGTGAACTGTGGCGCCCTGCCAGAGCAATTGCTGGAATCGGAATTATTCGGACACACCAAGGGCGCATTTACCGGCGCGATCAACGAACACATTGGCCTGTTTCGGGCGGCCGCCGGTGGCACGCTGTTCCTGGATGAAATTGGCGATATTCCGCTGCCCCTTCAAGTGAAGCTGCTGCGCGCCCTGCAGGAGCGGAGAATTCGGCCCATTGGCAGTACCGAGAGCCTGCCCGTTGATGTGCGCATCATCTCGGCAACCAACCGCGATCTGGAACACGACATGCGTGACGGGCTGTTTCGCGAGGACTTGTTTTACCGCCTCAACGTGGTGAATTTCCACCTGCCTTCGCTCGCTGAACGGGTAGAGGACATTCCCCCGCTGGCCAATCACTTTCTGCGCTCTACCGGGGCGCACAAGAGCGGCAATGTCACCAGTTTCGCGCCAACGGCGATGGAAGTAATGATCAGCGCACCGTGGCCCGGCAACGTCAGGCAGTTGGAGAACGTGGTGCAGCGTACTGCTGCCTTATCGACTACCCCTGTGATTCCGGAAGCGCTGGTGCGAGAAGCGCTCACGGTAGAAGACCACTACCTGCCCTCACTGAGCCAGGCGCGGGAACAGTTCGAACACGACTACCTGGTCAAGGTCCTGCGTCTGACCGAGGGCTCGGTGGCCAATGCCGCACTGCTGGCGCAGCGCAACCGGACAGATTTCTACAAACTGCTTAAACGCCACAACATCAACCCGGAGCCGTTCAAGAATAACCCTTGAAGTAACGCTACTGTAAACGCTCCCCGAACACCGCCTGTGTTGCACAGCGATCGGCCAACATGGCTTCTATCATCAGGTCGCCCAGCTCGCGGCGATAGTGGGAGGGCTCCCAGAACCATTGCAGGGCGCCAGCTTCACCTCCCGCGGTAGGAACCGGTTCGCTGTTATAGGCTGACGGCTGCGAGAAATCCCAGAAAGCCACGCCACTATCAGCATACTTTTCCAGCAGTTTCCTGGTCTCCTGCAGCCAATCCTCGTATAGCGGCATATGGCCGTTGCTTTCCATTAGCTGCCAAAACGCCTGATGCAGCGGATTAACGAATACCGTAACCGCCATGCCACGGGCGGTGGCAAAGTCCAGGAAAGCCTCCAGATCCCGCATCACATTAGACGTTTGCCCGTGGGCATCGCGAAAATACCGTGGCCTGCCGTACTTGCCTCTCAAATCTCCCAGCTTCTGATCGAACAGCGCGTGCGCGCCCTCCACTTTCACCATCGAGGCAAAATCGAGGCCCGGGTTAAATCCACGCTCATCGCGATCGGTCGCCGCCCTGCCCTGCAGCGCAACCGTTTTGACGGAGCTGATCAGTGCATCCAGCGAAAACAGCGCGCGAAAATAGTCTTTCAACTTCACCGACGCAAAGGCCTCGTTCACTTCGCCACTGGGGAAGTATTTCAGACTGCCTTCTCCGTCCCGCAT
Source organism: Gammaproteobacteria bacterium (assembly GCA_030426545.1). Classification (GTDB taxonomy): domain Bacteria; phylum Pseudomonadota; class Gammaproteobacteria; order Pseudomonadales; family Halieaceae; genus Marimicrobium. The sequence goes on along the minus strand of JAUHYL010000033.1, from coordinate 13,944 downwards.
GTAGATCGGCCGTTCTGTAACACGGGACTGACTGGTGGAAAGATAGTCAATGAAGTCCACGCTGAGCAGGACATGCTCAACAGGTTGCTCATGGATCACGTTCATGGCGTAGGCAAGCTGCCGCGCCAGGCCCGCGCCCGGCACCCCCAGGTTGTAGACCTGCATGCCAGCCCGGGTAAAACACTGATGCGCCGGATCAAGCCCCATTTCTACCCGGGAATTGCCCAGGATCAGCGCGTTGTATTCATTGAATGCCGGCTGATACTTCTTCAACAGGCGCGCATGTGCGTTGATATCAACCTTGAACGCATTGAAGCCATCGATGCGACGTGCATTGTTGACGCCGTAGGGATCCACAAAAAAATTGATACCCGCCGCCAGTGCCGATACCAGCAGAAGGCAGACAAGCAGTTGAAAAAGGTATCGGTTCGCTTTCATCAGAATTGGAAGTAGAGAAATTCGGATACCTGCTGCAGCGTCATAATGCCCGCCACAGCAGCTACAGCAATCACCAGCGCCCAGGCAAGGCCCGCACGCCACACCAGTATTGCGGACTGTCTCTGCCCGGCAAACACACGCTCATCCTCATACAACACCGGCTCCTCGCGGTGAAAAATCTGCGCCACATTGGGCAGTGCGACTGCAATCAACAGGCAGCCAATCACCCATAGATAATTGGTAACCAGAACCAACCCACCGCCGTGGGCGGCTTCGATACCCAGCCCCGTCCTCAACCAGTCGCCCAGGCCACCAAGACGTACCATGATTCCGGCGGGAAGCTGGAAGCCGGAAAGCCCGAACATTGCTCGCGTTATATCCATGCCCTGTTCGAGACTGGGCGCACGGAAAAACACCATTGAAAATACCCAGGCAGCGAAAGTCAGACCCCAGCAGACCACTTTGTAGACAGGATTTCCCGACAGTTGCCAGCCAATCCGCTGCAACAGGTTGCGCCAGCCATGATTGATAATCAGGTAGGAGCCATGCAGCGCTCCCCAGATGACAAAGGGCCATCCTGCTCCATGCCAGAGTCCGCCCAACAACATGGTAAGGAACAGGTTCATGTAACGACGGAAGGAGCCGACGCGGTTCCCCCCAAGGGCAAAGTACAGGTACTCCCGCAGAAAACGGGACAAAGTGATGTGCCAGCGACGCCAGAACTCGACAATGCTGGTCGACTTAAGGGGCGAGAAAAAATTGATGGGCAGGCGCACGCCGAAAATACGCGCTGCACCTATCGCCATGTCCGAGTAGCCGGAGAAATCAAAGTACAACTGAAACGTGTAAGCCAGCGTGCTGCCCCAGGCGCGAAAGAAATCCACATTCGCGCTGGCTTCCGGTGAATCAAACACCGGGCCGACATAGGCTGACAGGCTGTCCGCGAGTACAGTTTTTTTGAACAGCCCGATCGCAAAAATCGAAAGTCCGACGGCAACATTGGACGAACGCAGGCGCATGGTAGCGCGGTCTACAAACTGCGGCAGAATCTCTTTGTGATGCACGATCGGGCCGGCGATCAGTTGCGGAAAGAAGCACACAAACAGGGCGTAGTGCAGGAAGTTGTGCTCACTGGTCAGCCCGCGATAGTTGTCCACCAGGTAGGAAATTTGCTGGAAGGTGAAGAACGAGATCGCCAGCGGAAGAAAGATCTGGCCGATATCCCATTGAGTGCCAATGGTCGCGTTAACGTTATCGATAAAGAAGTTGGCGTACTTGAAATAAGCCAACAAGCCAAGGTTTACCGTGACGCCAAACACCAACACGCTGCGCTGGCGCCAGCGGTTGCCCTCCTCCAGCAGTCTTCCCACTGCAAAGTTGAACGCAATGGAGAACAGAATGAGCAGAATGTATTCCGGCTTCCAGTAGGCGTAGAAGCACAGCGAACACAACACCAGAAATCCGAGGGCGAACTCGAGCGTCAGAAAGCGGGTGCAAATGTAATAGCCGAACACACAGATCGGCATAAACACGAAGATAAATTCGTAGGAGTTGAACAGCAAGGCGAGGCCCCGAACGACGCTTTCTTATACGCCCACTGTCTCAAATTCAACCGATGGAGACCACCGCAAAGGGTGGTTATTATTAACCACGTCACACCTTGGGCGGGTCTCGGCCTGAGGCCCCCGGCCGCAGCCTACTAACCCTTTAGGACAGGCCTTTGCAAGCTGGCAGACTAGCCCCGACCGGGAGGCCGGTAGATTTTCAGCATTTTGTAGGGTTCGCCTGAAACGAGTGGAATGCCGTCGATGGTCAGCGTATCTCCCTGCACCGTGGCCGTCCCTTCGAGTTGCCCCCTGGCCCAGTTCCAGTGCAGCGTCTCCCCGTCGCGCAGCTCGAAATTTCGCGCTCTTCTTGGCGTCACGCTCACCGTGATGGCAGCAGGTTGATCGGGCACGCCTTTTCCCAGGCCTGTGTGCTGCTTGTAGCGCAGAGGGAGTACGATCTTATCCGGGGTATCGACAATCTTGCCGTGATGCCACCTGATGCCGAGGTTGTAGTGTCCACGCGGGTACTTCGCCTCATCGACGCGCTGCTTGGCGGTCAGCGGAAAATTACCCGTCGAATTGGTGATGGCCGGGTGCACCCTGTCCAGCGTCACGTCCTGTTCGGCCACTTCGAATCGATTGAGCTGGGGAATGTTCACGCCCGCTTCAGCAGAACTGTGCCCCCCGCGCACCCAACTGAATGCACCGCCGATTTTGTGCTGTTCGATCAGGTTTACGAACTCCAGCTGGGTATTGCCAGCGGGGCCTGCGCTGAACTGATCATTACTGCCGAAAGCATGGCGATAGTGTATGCCACGCACGACGGGATCACTGGCCGCCTGAATGGAAAAATCGATCTTGTCCCACAGCCAGCGAGCCGCGCCGGCATCAGGCGGGAAGGTACGGTACTGGCCGGGATTACTGATGTAGATGCGACGCGGCATGATTACACCCACGCGTGCTGACGAGTATGCGATGCGCTGTCGCCAGGGATCGGGCAGGAGCATGGTTTGCATGACAGCGCCGGCTCCGCCCATGGATGGCCCTTCCAGCACCAGGCCGCGCCCATCGGGGTCGAACGAGTAGCGCTTGAGTAGAAACTCCAGCGTTGCCGCGATGCGCCGTCCGGGAGCAGGCACGCCACCGGGCCCGAAAGTCCACCACTCACGCCAGTCGGTACTGTAGGCTTCGGCATCCTGGTTACGTACTTCAATGTCGCCCAGGGCACTGGGGCCGAAGACACGCATGGCTCCTTCGCCTGCGCCAGAGCCGTGCATGCTTACCACCACGCGAGGATCAGCCGGCAGGGGTACACGATGGGAATACGCCCACTTGAAATCTCTGCCGTAGTTACCGTAGAACGGCTTGCTGTCGATATCCAGCGCGCCCAGGTAATAGGCCCAGTTGCCGCCCGTCTCCGTGGGCTGCCTGGGCGCACTGACAGGAGCAGCGCTGGCTTTGCCCTGAAAGCGCTTGTCCCTGGCCTGCGACGATTCAGCCTGCGCAAGCAGCGTCACGGTTGCGATGGCAAGTATCGCTACACGGAGTAGATCTGTTGCGCCTCTATCACTCATTTCGAAACCAGTAGCCTTTGTATGTACTTGAAGCAGGTGGGTTTACCGTTTTGCCTACGCAACAGCATAACAAGTGCCCGCTATTTGTAGAACCAGGTCGCAGAAGTGCCGTTGATCGCAGCAGCTTAAAGCGCCCAGCCTACTCTGCGCCAGCCTGGGGTGTTAGCATTTGGAGTCCAGAACGCAAGGGAAGTTCGCGCACAATGCAGGGCGAAAATCACCACGACAAGGCTACAACAACGATGCGACGCCACGGCTTGCTGGGCTGGTTTCAGGCGGACAAAAATGCCGTCAGATCCACGCCAACGGCACCGGAACTGCAAACCGCCCTCCCGGTTTTCACAGCCGGCGCCGAGAATTTCCAGATGGCCTGCACAACCGGTTCCAGCCCCCTGCCCGATGGCGGCGCTGTATCGATTGCGGGTCGCCCGAGGTTTCGCGATTCGAGCCTGGCAGCGACTGCACAAGCCGAGGGCGCCGCAGCGGCGGTGGCAAAAGCGTACCTGCAGCACGGCAGCGGGCTGTTCAACCACGTCTTCGGCGCCTTCGCGATCTGCGTGATCGACAACACGGCGGGCAAGTTGCTTGCCGGCATTGACCGGCTTGGGCAGTACGCCCTGTATTACCACCAGGACAGCGACCGGTTGCTCATCAGCAGTGAAGCACGCGGCGCGCTCCCGGCAGACGTACGAGACACCAGGCTCGCCGAGCAGGGCATCTACAACTACGTCTATTTTCACATGGTGCCCAGCCCGGGCAGCGTCTACCCGGGCGTAAAAAAGCTGTCCGCCGCACATTTCATAGAGTTTGATTACAGCGGACTGAAACAGCGCAAGTACTGGCAACCGCAGTTCTCAGAGGACGCGCAAGGCAAGCGCTTCGAGGCCATGGGTGAGGAACTCAAGAGCACCTTGCGCGAGGCGGTTCGCAACAGCGTGCCAGATGAGGGTAAAACAGGCGCGTTTCTCAGTGGCGGGCTGGACAGCTCCACGGTCACCGGGTTTATGGCTGAGGTATGTGACAGTTCCGCCGAGGCTTACTCCATTGGCTTTGCCGCTGAGGGCTACGACGAGATGGCTTTTGCCCGCATCACGGCGAAACACTTCGGCGTGCAACTCAACGAATACTATGTGACGCCGGAAGATGTGGTTGATGCGCTGCCGGTAGTCGCGACCAGTTACGATGAACCGTTTGGCAATTCCTCCGCCCTGCCAGCCTATTTTTGCGCGCGCATGGCGGCCGACAACGGTGTACAAACGTTGTTGGCAGGCGATGGTGGCGATGAGCTGTTTGCCGGGAACGAACGGTACCTGCGCCAGCGTGTGTTTGACCACTATGCCCGCATACCGGGCGTATTCCGCAAGGGCCTGATAGAGCCAGTGGCCAGGCTGCTGCCGGCAACATTGCCGCTGGTATCGAAAGCGCGCAGTTACATCCAGCAGGGAAATACGCCTCTCCCGGACCGACTACAGAGTTATAACTTTCTAAATCGCCACGCCGCAGAGGAAATTTTTTCCACGGATTTTCTGGCCAGTGTCGATACGGAAGAACCGCTGGAAATTCAACGCGCTGTCTACCACGGGCCTGAAACCGCCAGCGACTTGAACCGCATGCTCTATCTGGACTGGCAGATCACACTGGCCGACAACGACCTGCGCAAGGTATCACACATGTGCGCCCTGGCAGGCGTGGACGTCACCTACCCCATGCTGGACGACGATTTACTGGCGTTATCCTGTAACGTGCCAGGCGATTGGAAAATCCGGGGGCAGGACCTCAGACATTTCTACAAGCGAGCCCTGGACAACTGGTTACCGCAGGAGACCATCAACAAAACCAAACAGGGCTTTGGCCTGCCCTTTGGCGTATGGATGCGAAGTTACGCTCCTCTCAGAGAGATGGCCTACGACCACATGCTCAAACTGAAGCAGCGGGATTTCATACGCCCAGAGTTTATTGACCGCGCTATAGAGATGCACCAGAGCGAACACGCCGCCTACTACGGCGAACTGGTGTGGATACTGACAGTGTTTGAGCTTTGGCTAGAGGCAAAATCAGAAAGTGAGCTGGATGTAACGTCCGCGTAGCAATCTGTTAACGCTGTTTTATCCATTCAATGGTCAAGTTTGAAACTTCACGCATCCAGGTCCCGGATGAAAACGTATGATCCGCGCCCGCTATAGTCACTGTTTGCACACCGTCACGGCCTACTAGTCCCTGCCAGGCTTTATCACCCTCTACCAGCGAGGAAAATTCGCGCGCGGTCAGATCATCTTCGCTGAGTATAATCAGGCTGTCGTTATCGAACTGCCCGAAGCCCTTGAGCATTTGCTGAACGAAAGAATGTCGGGATGCGGCGGCAGAAGTAATACCGATCAGCCCTGCCACGGTACGCGCCGAACTGCCGAGGAACTCTTTCATCGCCGGAAACAGATCAACCTCGCCCGAGATTAGCCGGCTCCAGTTTTCCCGACCCTTCAACAGTGGGCGATAGTAATGGGAAAACTTTACTTTCGCCGAGTATTCATCCCCATGCACCCAGGGGTTTAGCAGTACGAGCCCGCTGACGTCCGCATGCTGATGCGCATAGAGCATCGCGGTGGACGCCGCATCACAAAGGCCCCATAACACGACCCGGGTAACGCCACTGGCGAGTTTCAGGGCATCGATAGCCGCTGCGAGATCTTCCTCAACATCATAAAACTCACGGTGATCCCCCTCGCTATCACCCATGCCCGAGTAATCGAAGCGCAGGGAGGGAATATTCGCCGCGGCGAGATCACGGCACAGCAGGGTGAACTGCCGATGGCTTCCTACCCGGTATTGCGGCCCACCTACCAGTAATACAACGCCAACGGCTGCCGACTCGTCCGGCAGCGCAAGAATTCCCGTGAGGCGATTGTCGCCGCACTGAAATACAGCACCCTGCTCCCGCCAGCCCGCGCCTTTCACGACAGACCTTTCACAGCAGTACTTCCATCGTGGCGCGCTGCAAATCGGTGTTCACAGTCGCATCGTGATTGCGCCAGAAGGGCTCGCCGGCAATACAGCGGGAATCAACCTGCACCCCGTGATCCTGCCAGTGCGCGATAACGTTCTGACTGGGCAGTGCGAGCCTTGCCTCCACGCCGCCGCCGACCTCAATCCAGCCCACCGGACAGGGAGGACTCATATCCAGCAGTCGCGCACGCGCGATCTGCAGTGCCATTTGTGATGACAATTCGTACCCTGCTATCTCCAGTGTGCGACCCTCGCGCAACTCGCCCCAAAGGCTCTTGCGATCGAAAGCCACGCCGCTAGTCATCGCCGTCGCGGCAGTGCGCAAGCGCAGAAACTGATCAATCTGCTGCTCGCCGTTGAGCACGGGCTGCCAGAGCAGTAGCTGGGCAACGTCGTCCCGGCCCTGGGCGAGCTCGCAGGCCAGCAGCGCCCCCAGACGCAATCCCCAAAGCGTTATGGGGCCTGAGTCCAGCGCCTGCAGGGTTTGCAGCGCAAATGCAGCATCTTCCTTCCAGCGTTCCCAGTCGGCCTCAACAAAATCGCCATCGCCATCACCACAGCCGGAAAGATCGAGCAGCATGACGTAGTAGCCGCTGGCCGCCAATCGGCGCGCCTGCGCGGCAACGTTGCGGCGGGCCTTGTGCATTTCTTCGGCAAACGCGTGTAAAAAAAGCACCGAACCCTGGGCACTGACAGAGGAATCGGTACTCTCAGGGCCGTACAGCACACGGAATAGCTGACGATCGGGATGTTCGAGGAAGTCGATCGAGACCGAATGGTTTTGACTCGCCATCAGACCAGCTTGGACGCAAGGAACTCGCTGAGGCTACCCACCGTAGCGAATACATCGGCGTCCACCTCGTCGTCATCGATCATGATGCCGTAGCGCTCTTCCATTGAAGTAAGGACGCCGACTACCGACATGGAATCCATCTCGGGGATCGCACCGAGTATGCGCGTCGATGGATCGGCTGAAATGCTGCCGTCGGGCAGGCCGAGCGTGGACTGCAGTATGGAAACCACTTCCGACTGAATATCCGTGTTCAACGCGATGTCGCCCCGAATGGAGTGCAAGGTGAATAAGTGCCCAACAGCCTGCCAAGCCCCTGTAATTGCGCCAATGCTACCCCCCCGTCAAAGACGACTCAAGGTCGATTTTGTGATGATCGCGACAGTTTGAGGGGTATTGCCAGCCACCTGCATTTGCTCGATAGTGCAGTCTGCCCGCAATGAGACGAATAAACCTTGGACACGGCCTCCGGCAACATCAACGTTGAGTGCATTGAGCTGCTGGAAGACGCGGTCGATTCGTCGGTAGAGCAGCTATTCAAAACACTTGAAGGCCAGCACCCGCAATTGGGGCTGGACTGGCTGCTCAACCTCTCACGACACGCGCTCGAGGTGGGCGACAGGGCTATCGTGCTCGTCGCGCGGGGCTCGGGGTCAGACATGGCCGTGGTGCCGCTAAAGCTGTCCGCCAATGGCAGCGCGCATGCACTGGGGAATTTTTACACGTCCTTTTACCAGCCGGGCTGCACTGCCGCTGAATCACTGCCTCTTTACACTGCGGCCTTGCGCCACCTGGCCAAAGATCTGCGCAGCGACAGCCTGACGCTGGCGCCGATGGACGCGGAGCATGACACGTTCAATTCACTGCAGCGGGCACTCGCCGAGGCGGGATGGCGCGGCGTGCACCCCTACTTCTGCTTTGGCAACTGGATACACAATACCGACACCAACGACTGGGACAGCTACCTGCGCACCCGCCCCTCGCGGCTGCGCAACACACTATCCCGGAAGACCCGCAAGCTGTTGCGCGACGAGCGCGGCGCCTTGAGTATCATCACCGGTGGTGGGGAGCTGGAAGAGGCCATCTCAGCGTATACCGCCATCTACAACCGCAGCTGGAAGCGCGATGAACCCTACACCGAGTTTACGCCTGCCTTAATTCGGTTGGCCGCAGAGCGCGGCTGGTTGCGGCTGGGTCTGGCGCATTACGACGGCAAGCCGATCGCCGCGCAGATATGGCTGATTAACGGCCGCGCAGCGTATATTTTCAAGCTCGCCTATGACGGGGATTATTCCGAGCTATCCCCTGGCACGGTGCTGACCGCACACCTGCTGCAACACGCCCTGGAAAACGACGGCGTAACGTGCATTGACTACCTGTCCGGTGACGATGCCTACAAGCGAGACTGGATGTCCGAGCGGCGCGAACGTCACGGTCTGGCGGCTTATAACCCGAGGACAGTGCGCGGGCTGGCGCAGTTATGCTGGCATCTGCTGAAACGCACCGTCAGGCGCGATGCGGATTGAGTGACTGTTTCAACCGACCCGACAGGGTGGCAGGCCACCACAGTGACCCATCAACGCGAACGAACCCAGTCCAGCAGGGCGCGATTCACGCGCTCACGGGCATCCACGCTGGAAAAGGTCTGGTCTGCCTCTGGCAGGTCAATGCGTTGATGATCTGGCTTGTCGTAGGCAGCCGCCCACGCTTTGTCGGTTCTCACCAGTTGATCAAACTCCTGGCTGATCATGCTTTGGCCACTCATGATAAACAGGACAGGGCCATCAAAGCGGCGCAGCCCATCCAGCATGCGTTCGATCCAGTTACCCGCTGCAGCGGGTTCTGACCGCTGCGCTGTAGCGGAAATCGCCGCATCGTCGCCCACTTTGGCACTCAACTTCGCGGTGATACGCGCAAGTAACGCACGGGCGTAATCGAGCAGATTGTATTCAAAGCGCAGCAATTTGCGCCAGAACGACCATTCTCCCAGGCGCTTGAGATAGTGCTTCTTTTGTACAGCGGCCTGTGTAGCGTCGGTGGTTATCCACGGGTTTCCCAGCACCATACTCGATACCCCGTCGATATCGCAGCCGTGGATCATACAGCCGGAAGCGGCATCGCAACCGCCCCAGAGCACCACGTCGGTAACCTCGGGCACCTCAGCGCGCAAGGTGTTGACTGCAACCTGGATGTCCTCACGGGTGTGCTCAAAGCCGGCAAAGTTGCCCGAACTATCCCCCAGGCCACGGTGATCAAAACGTATTACTGCCACACCTTGCGCACTCAAAGTGCGCGCCATGGACACCATATTTCGTGCCACCCCTGCACGGTACTGCGGACCACCGGCGATGACGCAGACAATCCCGGTCGAAAGCGCTTGCTGCGGCTTGTGTACCATGGCAACCAGCGTATCCCCGTGGCAATCCATTACGACGGGAACCTCCAAACCTGCATTTCCTCTGGCTGGACTACTCATTGACCATTGCACTCCCGGATTGTGGTTTCCCCTGCCTTGGCGGCCTGGCGGCACATTCCACTACTGGCTTCGAATCTGTCGATCATCTCGCTCTGCATCAACTGCTCAGGAACGGCTATGCGCCGGATTTGTGTAGATGAGCTGCCTCACCCACTACCATGCTCTGCTCATCCAGACCGATGAACCCCAGTATCTCGCGCTGCCCGTCGGCATTGCTGAGGGCCTGAACGTCGAAGATACGGAAACTGCCTGCGAACTCGCGCTGCAGCCGCTCTGCCTCGCGATAGTAGAAATCCCAGTACTGTCGAATCGCCTCCACTCTGGAGGGCGCATCGAACGTCGGGAACGCACTGTCCCAGACCGGATCGGGTTTCCATACGCTGCCATCGTGGTCCTGCCAGTAATTGTGCGAGGTGTGAAACGGCGTTCGCGTCAGCAGCGCGCGTATACGATCGCCAAGCCAGAGGCTGGGCCAGCGCTGGATTGCAGACTTTTTCAACCAACTCTGAACGGTTTCCTCGCGGTCGCGCTGGATACAGACAAATTTGCACTGCGGGAAAAGCCTGAGAATTTCCTCGACGTAGCTCAAATAGTAAAAAGCAATATCCCCGATCAGGTTCACCGCCTGCATCTGTTGCAGTTGGGCGTAGCTATCCACTGACATCTGTCGCGAATAATCGATGGAAAGACGTGCGCGGTCACCGCCCCTGAGAATAGCGCTGAATTCGGCAATGGTATTCAGCTGGGATTGCGGGTTGCCCTCGAACACAGCGCAGGAGGGATTCATCTCGTGAAAACACAGGCCACCCTGTTGCCGGTTAAACAGGCTCGTCAGGGAGGCTGTACCTGAGCGACCCGAACCCAGCCCGATGACAAGGAATTTACCCGGAGGAAGTTCGCTCATTGCAAAACCTCACCTGAAAAATGGGACCCACTGTTACAAGCAGCACTACCTGCTCGCGGGCAAACGGTGCAGGGGCTGCAGAGGCGGCTGAACATACCCGGCTTAATCAGCACTTCTGACGGCAAGCAGCGATTTGACGTGATCGATCGCCCCGGAGATGTGCTCAAAGCAGCGCAGGTAGGCTGCTCGCGAACGGCCGTAAGGATCTTCGATCTCCGCCGGCCCGGCTTCCGCACCGGGATAGGCGCCGAGAAGAAAGGTCTTGTTCGCGACGTCAGGGCGCATCTCAACGATTCGATCGAAATGACGTTTCTCCATGACGAAAATAATGTCGCTCCTGCGCAGTTGTTCCTCCGTCACCGCCGTTGAGCGCAGGGCGCTCATATCAACACCGTGATCGGCCGCAATTTCCACCATGACCGGGTCTGCAGGCCGCCCGCTCTCCTGGTGAAATCCGGCTGAGTGTATGCTCAGTCCGGTATCCTCGGCGTACGCTCGCACCATGACATCAGCCAGTGCGCTGCGATTGATATTGCCGTAACACATGAACAGCATGGATTCCGCCGACCCAATGGCTTTCGCCACCTGCCCGGAGCGCCAGACACTGCGCTGGCGGCGCAGGAAGCGTTTGTCCTCCAGCAATGTTGATATACGCTGCCAGTAGGTGTTGATGATGGTTCCGATATCAACAATGCCCGGCCACGGATCGGACAGTTTCTGCACGTCAAAACGATGTCGCGGCGACAGAAACAGCCCTAGCTCCCGCAAAATCGCCTTTCTGTCGGGCAATTCGACAATCCGCTCATCCGCCTCACCACGCAGAACCGACTCGTACCAGAGCAGATCGCGCGACAGCAATCTGCAATGCATATTCTCGCGGTAGTCGGGTACGGGCCTTCGTTCGTTCTCCAGTTCAAGGTGTAGCAACATGCCTGGAAAATCCGCTCCCGCCGCGTCAGCCAGGGGCAAGGACCCCCAGAATCGACCATTGATTTCCATGAGGCAGAATGCGCCGGTGGCCCGATCCAGTTTGAACTCCACCATGGCAACGCCGTGCCAGTTCATCGCACGCACCAAGGCGCGCGATGCCTCCAGCAGCTCGGGTCGCAGCGGCTCGCTCTTGCGCAGGCTGCTACCACCCCCGGTCAACGGCACTTCGTGCAGGCGCCGATGCTGGAAGGCGTAAAAAACTTCTCCGTGTTGTGCGATGAGTTCGACACCCACGCCATCGCCCCTGAAATACTCCTGCAGCACAACCGAGCCAAAGCGCAGTGCGTGCCGACAACCCGACACCAGGCCAACGGCATCGAAGGCATAGCTAACCTGCAAATGACTGGCGCCCTGCTCTCCAGAGCCGATAGATCGGCTGGGTTTGATAACGACCGGGTAATGCAGCGTCTCACCCAGTTCATATAACTGCTCCAGGGAGCGCACATGGATGCCCTTGGGGATGGGCACCCCCAGTTCTTCTGCCATCGCCAGTGTCTGCGACTTGTCGAGCACCAGTTCCAGGCTGCGCGCTTCCGGCATGGCCAAGTTTACATGCTCAAACAAGGCCCGACTGCGCGACAAGGGCACCAGCGTGCGCTCCGTCACCGGCATCACCAGTTGATAGTCGTGCGTCTGCGTGTGCTCCTGCAGCCAGCGGATGAAATCTTCAGCGCGGGACAAAGGGTCGGGATAGGTGAAACAGGCAGCGCTGGTGCGGGAACGACTGGCGACAGGCTTGGCGATATGGCTGGCGACGGTGACACGGCAGCCGCGACGCGCCAGAGACCTTGAGATGGTCAGGGCTGGCACCATATCCGCATCGAGAACGAGCACCTCTATACCGGATGCAGTTTTCATAACCAGTGCATATTCAAGTTGTACGCAGCCCAATGCTCTCGGCGACAGTGCGCCGCGCTGTTCCCGCACAGAGAGCGCGGCACGCAGTGCCCAATTAAGTCGCCATCTTATTGTTTTGAATACACTTATGCACCTGTTTCACACCGGTGAACAGTAAAAATGTGAGCGGCATCATAGCCACTGGACAAGAGGACGCCCGCACGGCAGGATGCAGTTCACATTCACGCCAGTCCGTGTTGACCGGGATACAGCCACCTTTCTATGATAGCCAGATAACGAAGAGTCGGCGTCCGGATATCGGGCTTTAACAGCCGCGGCGCGAACCCACCCCACGCTGCGGTTTTCCGCTCAGGCAGTAGGAGCACACAGGTGTCAGCATACAGACAGAGGTCGGTTTAGTGGCACCAGCAGCGGATTCCAGCCCCTTTTTCACTGTTATCATCTCCACTCGAAATCGCCCGGTCCTGTTTCGACGCGCTCTGGATTCCGTGGTCCAACAGGGGTTCGCTGATCGTGAGATTTTCGCCATCGTGGATGGCTGCGACGAAGAATACCTCCAGGCCTACCAACAGTTGGAGCAGGACTACGACCAGGTAAGCTTTCTGTGGCTTCAGCACCGCGCCGACGGACACGGCCAGAGCTATACCATGAACCATGGCGTGGCTCATTCAGAGGGCCGCTACCTGTGCTTTCTCGATGACGACGACCACTGGACGGACAACGACTACCTGCAACGGGCCCATGCCTGCATTGTCGGCAGTCAACAAACCATCGACGTCCACTACAGCAACCAGCGCGCTTTTTACGCCGATGGAAGCGAGCACGCGGCGCCCCTCTGGCTGGAGGATCTTGTCAGTGAAGTTGAGGCGGGATCGCCGCATATCAACGACTCATTCTACGTCGATGCTGATTTTCTGTTGTTGAGCGAGGGCTTTGCCCACCTCAATTGCAGCATTTTTTCGCGGGACTTCTACCAGGCCATTGGCGGCATGGACGAAAGCATTCGCTACGAAAACGATCGCGACATTTTTCTGCGCTCGATCGACGCCGCCGACGTCATTCTGTACAGCACACGCGTCATGTCCCGACACAATATTCCAGACGGCACCATGCGTCTGAATATGTCGACCGCCGCTTCAGCGGTGGACAAGAAGCTCTACCAGATACGCGTATTCGATAAGGGCATCTGCCACTGCAAACACCCATCGGTATTGCAGCGCTGTCGCCTGGGCAAGACCTACGAACTGAAACACCTGACCGAATTGCTGGTCAATCGCTCAGACTATGCGCGCGCTGCTTTCTATGCCCGCGAGGCGCTCACCAATGGGTTCAACCTGCGCTGGTTGGGGTACACCCTCTTTCTCTCC
>JAUHYL010000118.1 GCA_030426545.1 Gammaproteobacteria bacterium | reverse complement strand
CCCCCGAGGCGCTTCGCAACTTTCGCTCTCTTGCAAAACAGGCCTGGAGTTTGGCAGCACAGACTTATCTTGGGTTTCTACTGACCCGCAACTGGCGCGATACCGCCAACGGCGTGGAGCTGGAATTCTGGTTTTCCACCGCTGAGGGGCCTTTGTGTGCCGTTGTTCGCGGCCAGCGCAGCGTGTTTTTTTTACCACAAACGGCACTGAGTGAGGCGCGCAAGCTGCTGGGCGATGAGTTTGCGCCGGATATTCGTCCCCTTGAGCTGCGCGACTTCCAGATGCAGCCCGTCGCCGCACTGTATTTCACCAGTCACCGTCAGGCCAGGCGCGCGGCCGATCGATTGCGTGCACAGGGCCTGGATCCACTGGAGGCAGATATCAACCCTGCTGAGCGCTTCCTGATGGAGCGTTTCATTCGCGGTTCTGCCAGTGTTAGCGGTGTGTCGCGTAGACGCGGCAAGACGCTGTTTCTTGATAACCCCGGTCTGCAGGCCGCGGACTACCGTCCGCAACTGAAGGTGGTGTCCTATGACATCGAGACCGCCATGGATGGCCTGCAGTTATATTCCATCGGTGTGCACAGTCGCTGGCAGGGGCAGGAGGAGCGTCACGTCTTTATGCTCGGTGAGGGGGCGGAGCAGCCCTACGTGTCTACCCACGATAGCCAGGAAGCTGTTCTGGAGGCCTTTCACGATTGGCTGGAGGCCTATGACCCGGATGTATTGATCGGGTGGAACGTGGTGAACTTTGATACGCGCTTCCTGCAGCGGTTGTGCGACAAACTGGGGCGAAGATTGTTGTTGGGGCGCGGTCGGCGACCCGGGCACTGGCGAGAGCTGGACGATGACGGTCAACGCTTCACGGTACAGTTTCCGGGCCGCGTGGTGCTGGACGGTATCGAACTGCTGCGCGCTGCCTTTTACAGTTTCGAGAGCTTCTCCCTCAACAATGTCTCCGCCGAACTGCTCGGCGAATCGAAGTTGATTGAGGGAGGCGATCGCGGCGCGGAGATCACGCGCCAGTTTCTCGAAGACAAAAGCAGCCTTGCCGCGTACAACCTGAAAGATTGCGAACTGGTCACGCGGATTTTCGAGCATACCCACCTGATGGACTTCGCGGTGGCGCGCAGCGTCATGACCGGCCTGAACATCGACCGGCTGGGGGGCTCGGTGGCGTCGTTCGACAATCTGTATCTGCCGCGCCTGCACCGCAGCGGATTCGTTGCACCCAACGCCAGCACGGATCAGGTCGCCAGCCCCGGCGGATTTGTGCTGGATTCCACGCCGGGTATTTATGATCACGTGCTGGTACTGGATTTTAAAAGTCTGTACCCCAGCATTATCCGCACGTTTTTTATTGACCCTCTGGGCCTGGCCAGGGGTGTGAGCGGCGAACTGGATGAGGCCGATACCGTGGCGGGCTTTATCGGCGGATATTTCGCCCGCGAGGGGCACATTTTGCCGGCGCTGATCGAGGAGCTGTGGCAGCGGCGTGATGAGGCCCGGGCGAGTGACGATGCGCCCTTGTCCCAGGCGATCAAGATTATTATGAACAGTTTCTACGGTGTGCTGGGAACGCCGGGTTGCCGCTTTTTCGATGCCCGCCTGGCAAGCTCCATCACGCGTCGCGGTCACGAGATTCTGGGTCGCACCCGCGACCGGATTGAGCAGTCGGGTCATCGCGTCATTTACGGTGATACCGATTCGGTGTTTGTCTGGATACAGGAAGCATCGAGCGATGCCCAGGCTGAAGCGGCCGGTCGTCAGTTGCAGGAGGACCTGAATCATTGGTGGCGCGAGACGATTCGGCAGGAATTCGATCTGGAGAGCGCGCTCGAACTGGAATTTGAAACCCACTACAAGCGCTTCCTTATGCCCACAGTGCGCGGCTCGGACAAGGGCAGCAAGAAGCGCTACGCGGGCGTGGTCACCAGCGGGGAGGGTGACCGCCTGGTGTTCAAGGGGCTGGAAAACGTACGCACCGACTGGACGCGCCTGGCACGGGATTTCCAGGAGGAACTCTACCGGCGCGTTTTTGTGCTGGAGCCTTTTGAGGAGTACGTGAAAGCGCTGGTGTCAGAAGTGACTGACGGGCGGCGGGACGCGCAGCTGGTCTACCGCAAACGGCTGCGCCGTCGGTTGGATGATTACGAGCGCAATATTCCGCCCCACGTGCAGGCGGCGCGACTGTACGCGGAGCGCGGCCTGGCAGCGCCTGCGCGTGGTGACTGGGTGGAATACGTGATTACCAGCGCGGGCGCGGAACCTGCGGCGAGGCCCCTTGCTCCGCTGGATTATCAGCACTACCTGGACAGGCAGCTGGCGCCGGTGGCTGACGGTATCCTCGGTTTTGTCGGCAGCTCCTTCCGGGCGCTGACCGACAAGCAGATTGACCTGTTCCAGGGCGGACGTTAGCCCCTTAGCGGCTGAAGAATTCGTCCCGCAGTGCAGCGTAGTCCGCCGCGGGCAGCCTGGGACCGTAGTTCGCGACCACTCGGCCCGCTGCCAGGCTGGCAAAACGTCCCGCTGTCGGGAAATCCTCGCCCCGGGTGATGGCGTACAGAAACGCCCCGGCGAACATGTCGCCGGCGCCGTTGGTGTCGACCGCGTCTACCTTGTGCGGGGGAATTTCTGCCAGTTCTTCTCCGTCGAAAGTCAGCGCTCCCTCTGCACCCAGCGTGATCACGAAGCTGTCGGCAATGTCTTTGAGGGCGGCTACAGCGTCATCGAGCTTGTCGCTCTGCGCCCAGCCCAGCGCCTCATCGCGGTTGCAGAAAACCAGGTCGAGTCGGTCGCCGATCATCTCGGCGATGCCGTCACGGAAAAACTCCACCATGCCGGGGTCGGAAAAACTCAGCGATGTCTTCACGCCGGCGGCCTCGGCCAACTTGCGTGCTTCAATGGCTGCTTCGCGGGCGGTGGGTGAGGTGACCAGGTAGCCTTCCAGGTACAGGTACTCTGAACTGGCGATCGCATCGGCATCGAGTTGCTCGGTTGAGAGTGTTTCGCTGATGCCCAGGTAGGTATTCATGCTGCGTTCCGCATCGGGTGATATCAGCACCAGGCACTTGCCGGTGATGCCGGTTTCCCTCGCGCCGTTGAGGCAGTGGTCTACACCGGCGGACTCGAGGTCGGCCACGTAGATATCGCCGTCGGTATCCCCGGCCACTTTGCAGGACATGAACGTGGGCCCGCCAAACAGGGCGGTAGCGATCATGGAATTGCCGGCGCTGCCGCCGCTGGCATGACTGGCCTTCACCAGGTGGCCTTCGAGGTGGCTCAGCAGTTCCTGCTGACGCTCCTGGTCCACCAGGGTCATCAGGCCCTTCTCCACGTTCATTGTCTTCAGTTCGTCGTCGTGCACCTTGATTTCAGTGTCCACCAACGCCGCACCAATTCCATACGCCTTGTATTTTTTCATTGCAGCTCACCGCGAGTTCGACAGGCGCTCTATTATGCCCATTCAGGCGCGCAATAAAAGCGCGTCTGCAGGCGCTGGGATGTGGTTCACACCGCGCTGAAAGGCACGTGTTGGCTGCTTTTTTCAACCGCTGGTGTACACTCGCACCCCATGTCCGGCGTCCGCAGTATTCTGACCAAACTCTTTTTTGCCCTCCTGGTTCTGGCGCTGTTGTTCGTCGTCTACCTGGACGCCCGCATTACCTCCACTTTTACGGAGAAAATGTGGGAGCTGCCGGCCAAGGTCTACGCGCGCCCGCTGGATTTGTTTTCCGGCGCGCGACTGTCTGCCGAAGATATGGCCTACGAATTGGAGCTGCTGGGCTATCGCAAAGTCAGCACGCTGCGACAACCGGGCCAGTTTTCCCTGTACCGCAACAAACTTGAGGTCTATACCCGCGGTTTCTCGTTCCCCGGAGAACGCGAGCCGAGCCGGCGCGTGCTGCTCGAATTTGGCGCGGAGCGAATCGCCCGGTTGTCAGCGGCGGGAAAAGCGCTGGATCTGATGCGTCTCGACCCGCTGCAAATAGGCGGTATCTACCCGCAACACGGCGAGGACAGGCTGCTGGTGCAACTGCAGGACGTGCCGCTCAGTATGCGCGACGGCCTGAAGGCGGTGGAGGACAGGGAATTCGAAACCCACTGGGGTTTCTCGGTTACCGGCATTGCGCGTGCCGCGCTGAGTAACCTGCGCTCCGGGCAGGTGGTCGCCGGTGGCAGCACCATCACGCAGCAACTGGTAAAGAACTACTACCTCACACCGGAGCGCACCATTGTGCGCAAAGTGCGCGAACTGGTGATGGCTGTACTCCTGGAAATTCATTACGACAAGGACCAGATCCTGGAGAGCTACATCAACGAGGTATACCTGGGGCAGGAGGGGCCCCGGGCAATCCATGGCTTCGCCCTTGCCGCACGCCACTATTTCGATACACCGCTGGAACAGCTGGGCCTGCACCAGCAGGCGCTGCTGATCGGCATGGTCAAGGGGCCATCGCTGTACAACCCGCTGCGTAATCCGAAGCGCGCGAAACAACGCCGCGATGTGGTGTTGGAGGTGATGGCAGAGCAGGGTGTGATTTCGCAGGAACATGCTGTCATAGCGCGCGAGATGCCGCTGGGTCTGAATTCCCGGCCGCAACTGCGCCGCTCGTACCCGGCCTTTCTCGACCTAGTGCGGCGACAATTGCGGCGCGAGTATCGCGAGGAAGATCTCGCTACGCAGGGCCTGAGTATCTTCACCACGTTTGATCCGCTGCTGCAGCGGCGCGCGGAGCAGAGCACCACCAGCGTCATGGAGCAGATCGACAGCGCGGGAGAGCTGGAAACTGCTACCGTGGTTACGCGCCTGGATACTGGCGAAGTTGCCGCCCTGATTGGCGGGCGAAAACCGCGTTATGCAGGTTTTAATCGCGCGCTGGACGCTCGTCGTCCGGCAGGATCCTTGCTGAAACCCGCCATCTTTCTCGCCGCACTGGAGCTGCCGCAGCGTTACACACTGGCATCTACTCTGTCCGACACGCCGTTCACAATGGAGCTGAGCGGCGGTCAGTCGTGGGAGCCGCGCAACTTTGATCGCCAGGCCCACGGTGATGTCCTGCTTTACAGTGCGCTTGCCAATTCCTACAACCTGGCCACCGCACGCCTGGGGCTTGAACTGGGGCTGGACACTGTTGCCCAGACTTTGCGGCGGCTGGGTGTGAGTGAGGGCATCTCCAATGTGCCGGCGCTGACACTCGGCGCGGGTGAGTATTCGCCCATGGCCATGGCGGCCATGTACCAGACGATTGCGGTGGGCGGCTACCGCATGCCGCTGCGCAGTATTCGCAATGTCGCAAACCCACAGGGCGAAAACCTCAGTCGCTATCTCACGGAGTACGACAGAACGGCCAATCTTCAGGCGACCTACCTGCTGCAGTTCGCGCTGCAGGAGGTAGTCAGGCAGGGAACGGGGCGCTCGGTGTATCGCTATCTGCCGCAGACATTCACCGTGGCCGGGAAAACCGGCACAACCAATGACGGCCGTGACTCGTGGTTCGCCGGGTTTTCCGGTGATCTGGTGGCGGTGACCTGGATTGGGCGCGATGACAACGGTAGCACCGGGCTGACCGGCAGCAGCGGTGCTTTGCGCATATGGGCGAACTTTATGGCGACGGCCAGCCGGCAGCCGCTGGACTACCGCCCTCCGGACCGTATTGAGCTGCACACCATCGATACAACCAACGGATATCTTACTGGTGAAGGCTGCCCCAACTCACGTATGCTGCCTTTTTTTGCGGGTTCGCAGCCTGACCAGCGCACGGCCTGCGCTGCGCAAGAACGCCCGGTCAACTTGTCTGACTGGTTCCGTAAACTATTCCGGGGAGAACGCTGATGATTGTTGTGCCGACGACTACCGCCGCCAGGCGGCGGATATACCCCGCGGCCGGGTCTCTATCCCGCATGCTGGCAGTGGCGATTCTCGCGACGAGTTCGGCGTGCTCCACCTATCATCTGCCGGGGCAAAAACCTGCGCCTGTTGAGAAGCAGCCAGATTACACCGAGGTGACGCCTGCTCCGCTGCCGAAGACACCTCAGCCCGATGTGATGCCGGATGATCCCGGCGCGGTGGCCGCCTACAGGCCGCTATTGCAAAAGGCCGATAGCGCTGCCGCGCGTGGAGACTATGAGCAGGCGCTGGGTTACCTGGAGCGCGCCCAGCGCATAGACCCCGACAGTGCCGAGATCTATCTCGCACTGGCGAAAACCCACAGCGCCAGGGGCGACAGGGCGCAGGCCCGGGCCAACGCCGAACGCGGGCTGCTCTATTGCAAGGGGCAGGTCCAGTGCGAGGCATTGCGCGGTTACGCGGATTGAGGCGCCTACCATCTGCCGCCGCTTAGACGGTCGGTGAGCGCATTCTGATTTACAAAACAGCAGCGAGAGGCATGGCATGTTTCGGGTAGCGAGCAGCGTTTTCGTCCTGGTTTTTCTCCTTGGTGCCTGTAGTGGCCAGGAACCACCGCCGGTGGAACCTGTTTCGCGGCCTGTGAAAACCTTCGTGGTTGCCGGGGGCAGCGCGGATGCCGTCAGAACTTTCCCGGGTCGTGTGGATGCCGCGCAGCGCGCGGAACTCGCTTTCAGGGTCGCCGGACAGTTACAGGAAATACCGGTCCGGGAGGGAGATCTTGTCAACAAGGGCCAGGTACTGGCCAGGCTGGACCCCACAGATTATCGCCTGGTTTACCAGGATCGAAAGGCCAGCTACGACAAGGCGCAGCGAAATTTTAAGCGCGCCAGGGAACTGGTCGTCGACGGCAATATTTCGCGCATGGATTACGATCGTATGGAGGCGAACTTCCGTTCAGCGGAAGCCGCACTCTCCCAGGCGAAGCAGGATCTGGACTACACGGTGCTGCATTCGCCCTTTGCCGGGCGCGTGGCCCAGAGACTGGTGGAAAACTTCGAGGACGTGCAGGCCAAGGAGGCGGTGTTTACGCTCCAGAACATCGATGTGCTCGATGTGGTGATCGATCTGCCGGAGTCAGTGGTGCGCATGGTGCGCACCCTGGCCGACGAAGAGCGTTCAATTGCCCGCGGCCCCACGGCGTCATCCACCACGTCCTACGCAACGTTTGAAGGCCGGCCAGGAGAGCGCTTCCCGCTGCGTC
>JAUHYL010000032.1 GCA_030426545.1 Gammaproteobacteria bacterium | reverse complement strand
CCGGTGGGCAATACAACGCTCAGCGTCATCAATCAACAGGAAGGCAGAGTGCTTGATGTGGAACTCTGGTATCCGGCCAGGGGCAACGGCCAGGCGCAGACCATACTGGACTTTGCCAGCAGTACACTGGAAAGAGACAACCTTGCCTCACTGCTGGAGGAAAACCCGGAAAACTGCGTCCGCCAAGATACCTTCTCCAGCAGAGACCTGGCCCCCGCGAGCGCGCCGTCAACGTTTCCACTGGTGGTCTTCTCCCACTGCTTCGAATGCACGCGCTACTCTTCCTTCTCGCTGGCTGAGCGACTGGCAAGCCACGGCATCGCCGTCGCGGCGCCAGACCATGCCATGAATACGTTGTTTGATAACGGCGCTCTGATTGACACTGCGTTTCTGGCCACCAGGGCAAATGATATTGCCGCCGTCGTCGACGAGTTGCTGAGCCCAAATTCGGCGGCATTGCCTGACAACCTGCAAAACCGGTTCGACGCTTCCAGGCTTGGCGTGGCGGGGCATAGTTTTGGCGCCGTGACCGCCGGCAAATTGCTGCAGGACGATGACCGGTTCAAGGCTGGCCTGATCATGGCTGCGCCCGTTGAAAACCCGGTGCTGACCGGGGTTGCAGTGGCGCAGATCGCAGAACCTACGCTGTATCTGATCGCAACCGAGGACAATAGTATCGGCGAACTGGGCAACCTCGTCATGCGCTCGAATTTTGCAGCAGCCGCGAGCCCGAGCTGGAAAGTCGAGGTGGCAGATGCCGGGCACTGGTCTTTCTCGGACATTGCGGGAATCGTTCCCGGCTTTGCCGCAGGGTGCGGTGACGGCGAACGCCAGACCAACCCCCCGGAGGCCTTCAACTACCTGGACAACTCACTCGCGCGGCAGATCACCGCCACCTACGGCGTGAGGTTTTTTGCCGCCCATCTGCTGGACGACGACAGGGCGCTTGCCGAGCTGGGCACGTCTACCCAGCCGGACATTGTTGATGTTCAGGTAAGGTAAACCACCTCATCGAGCCCGCCTCGCTCGAAGGGGCCTGCGCCTGCCGTCCGACATTTCACGCCAGAATGGCGCTCACCGAGCGCAAACGCCCGTGAATGCCTTATACTCTGTCCACTGATCACAATGGGGTATTCACAACATGGCAGACTCCCTCGAAGCGGGGCTGAGCGCAGTCCTGGAAACCGCAACCACTGAATTCGAAGACGTTGAAGCCGAACGCCTGCACCGCAAGCAACGCCTTGCCGCGGGCCTGCGCACCATGGGTCGATTGCGGCTCGCAGAGGGTGTTGCGGGGCATGTCACAGTGCGCGATCCCGAATTTCCGGATCGATTCTGGGTAAACCCGTTCGGCCACAACTTCAAGCTGATGAAAGTCAGCGACCTGATCTGTGTGAACCACGAAGGCGAGGTCGTGATTGGTGAGCGGCCGGTAAACGCGGCGGCCTTTGCCATTCACAGTGAGTTACACAAGGCCAGGCCCGACATCGTTGCCGCCGCCCATTCTCACTCCATGTACGGACGCACCTTTTCCAGCCTGGGTGTTCCATTAAAAATGATCTCCCAGGATGACACCCAGTTCTATAACGACGTGGCCCTGTGCGATGCGGGCAGCGGTGCGGTTGTTGTCGATACCGGCGTCTCGCGCCAGATGGCTGCCGCGCTGGGCAACAGGAAGGCGCTGATCCACCAGAACCACGGCCTTATTACCAGCGGTGGATCGGTGGATGCTGCCGTTTGGTGGTTTGTTGCACTTGAGCGATGCTGCCAGAGTCAGCTACTTGCAATGTCATCTGGCGTCGCACCCATCGAAATTCCGGAACAACTCTGTGTTGAGGGGTTTGAAGCGCAGGGCCACGACCTCGCCGGGTGGTTCCAGTTTCAGCCACTGTGGGACGAACTGGTGGCGCGCGAGCCGGAGTTCCTCAACTAACACCCACTGGAAAGTAACTGCAATGCAACATCCAGCCAATGCGGATGGGGGCGATGCAACGCCTCAGATTCTATCCATAGAAGACGTCACCGACGACAGTGTGGGCGGCAAAGCCTACGGCCTTTTCCGCCTGCAGAGCATGGGGCTGTCCGTACCGCCCGCGTTCGTGATACGCAATGCCCGCGCCGGCCAATACCCTGACGGGCTGGAAAGCGCCAGCCGCGCGCTCGGTGAAAACCCGCTCGCGGTGCGTTCTTCCGCGCAGGGAGAGGACGGCGCCGAGGATTCCTTCGCCGGGCAGTACGAAACTGTACTCAACGTAAACGGCCACGAGGCGCTACTCAGCGCCATCGATGATTGCGTCAACTCTTTGCAAAGTGATCGCGCGCGACACTACCAGAGCCGCCGTGAAGGTTTGGACGCCAGCATGAATATCGTGGTGCAGCGCATGGTTAACGCACGCTGCGCGGGTGTGGTCTTCACAGCAGACCCGGTCAGCGCACGCCGCGATCTATTGATCGTGGACGCCGTCAACGGCCTGGGCGAGGCGCTGGTCAGCGGGGAAGCAACACCCGACCACTATGCACTGGATGACAGCGATAACGTCATCAAACAAGCCCTGGCGGGCGAGACGCCTGTTTTGTCAGATCAGGAACTGGCGTTGATCGCGCGGCAGGCGCGCCAGGCGCAAGCACACGAGGGCCAGCCGCTGGATCTTGAGTGGGCCATTGATCAATCCGGTGAGCTGTTCTGGCTACAGGCCAGGCCAATCACTACCCTGCCCGCCGACCTCAACGAATTCGACACCCCGCTGCCGCGACCGGACGATGTACTCACCATCAGCAATGTCAGCGAGATGATGCCGGGGGCGGTGTCTCCCCTCACCGGATCCTTCACTGGCTGGAGCATTGATTACGGCCTGCAACACATGCAGGTGGCCGTCGGAGCGCGCGAGAAAATCTCGCCACAATGGCAGGTGACCGCATGGAACTTCGGCCACCTGTTCCTGAACCTCACCGGCAATATCGTCATGAGCTCCGGTGTACTGGGCTCTACGCCAGAGCAAACCGCGCAAACACTTTGCGGACGTCCGGTCCCGGAGCTGAAGGCCCTGCCGCCACAGCCATTTTTGCGCCGTGTGATCAATACAGTACGGCTATTCCACTACGCGCTCACGGCACCGAAGGTGGTCGACCGCTTCGATCAGGAAGTCGCGGCGTTTGCCGTGGCACATCTGCCCGATGCCAATGGCATGATGGCGGAGCTGCAAACCAGGGCAGCCTTCTACGAGCACGCGATGGCGGTACACATCCAGTCGTCCGCCCTGTCGGGGTTTCTGTCCGCCATTGTAGAGAACATGGTCGCCAGTCAATCCAATCACGCCACCCCCGAAGAGCAGGCAGAGGCCGTGCGCCTGCTGGCCGGCGCCAACGGTGTGGAAAGCGCTGAAATGTTGGTGGAACTGGACGCGCTGGTGGACCGAATTGCCGAGCAGGAGGATGCACGGGAGCAATTCTGCAGCGTCGACGCACCGTCAGCGTTGTCCTGGTTGCGCGATCACCCCGTGATCAGCCCGCTCTTCAGCCAGTTTCTTGCTGGCCACGGGCACCGCGGCTATCGCGAACTTTGCATGCGCGACCCGGCCTGGGCAGAAGATCCAGAGTCTCTGGTGCAGAGCATGCAGGCTGGTGCGCGGGCCAGACTCTCTGGCGCCGGCACACGCCAGGCTCACCACGGCGAGATTAACCTGGACAGCCTCAGCCGCGGTCTGCAGTGGATACTGCCACGCGCGCACAATGCCGTGCGCCGCCGCGAACATACCAAGTCACACCTGGTTACCGTGGCACATCGCTTCAAACTTGCCTTTGCTCACCTGGGAGCCCTGCTGGTTGAAGAAGGCGCACTGCCCGATGCGGACCTGGTTTATTTTTTCGCATTCAATGAACTACCCGACTTCGTACAGTCACGCGATCCGGACATGGTGGCCCGCGCGCAACGCAGGCGTGACGCCCTGCCCTTCCAGCAGCGCTTTAACTTTCCCGAAATCTGCGTGGGAAGGGCAATGCCACTGCAGGAGCAAACAGCAAGCACCGAGGACGGAAAACTGGTGGGGCGCCCGGCATCCGGCGGTATCGTCACCGGCACTGCCCGGGTAGCCCACACACTGGACGAAGCAGCGGCGCTGCAGCCCGGCGAAATCCTGGTCACACCCATCACCGATATTGGCTGGACGCCCTACTTCAGCATGATCGCCGGCCTTGTCACCGACCTTGGCAGCGCTGTCTCACACGGTGCGGTCATCGCGCGCGAGTACGGGCTGCCCTGCGTGGTGAACAGCCGCGTCGGCACCCGCGTTATCACAACCGGCGACAGGCTGAAACTGGACGGCGACACGGGTGTAGTCGAGATTCTTTAGCGTCGGCCGGCGCAGGCCCAGGAGCAGACGCAGACGCAGACGCAGACGCAGACGACTATTGATCATTATCGAGTACACTGGCAGCAAAGTGCCGAGCGGCCGCACACATTCCAGATTCAACAGGTACCCACTGTGAAGGTTCCCAAACGTCTGCAACCGCTGGTTGACGACGGACTGATTGACGAAGTCATCCACCCACTGATGAGTGGCAAGGAAGCAGACATCTACGTGGTTCGGTGCGGCTCGGATATTCGCTGCGCCAAAATCTACAAGGAAGCGATGAAGCGCAGCTTCAAAAAGGCCGCGCAATACACCGAGGGTCGTAAGGTTCGCAACAGCCGGCGCGC
Organism: Gammaproteobacteria bacterium; assembly: GCA_030426545.1. GTDB lineage: Bacteria > Pseudomonadota > Gammaproteobacteria > Pseudomonadales > Halieaceae > Marimicrobium. The sequence goes on along the minus strand of JAUHYL010000032.1, from coordinate 38,429 downwards.
GCGGGCAATGGAGAAGGGCTCGCGCTTCGGGCGCCGGCAGCAGGAAGAGACCTGGCAGAATGCAGAGGTTGATGCGCTGTATAAACTGGCCCGGGCCGGTGTGCGCGTACCCGAGCCCTATGGTTGCTTCGACGGCGTATTGCTGATGGAGTTGGTCACCGATTCAACGGGCGAAGTGGCACCGCGTCTCAACGACGTCACCATGTCGCCCGAACAGGCCAGGGAAGATCACGCGCTGGTAATGCAGTACGTGGTGCGCATGTTGTGCGCGGGCATCGTGCACGGTGACCTGTCGGAGTTCAACGTGCTGGTGAACGAGGAAGGCCCGGTCATTATCGACCTGCCCCAGGCGGTGGACGCGGCAGCCAACAACAACGCTCGCGCAATGCTCGATCGCGATGTGCAGAACATCACGGATTACTACGGCCTGTTCGAACCCGCGCTGCTCAACACACAGTATGCCGCCGAGATCTGGGACCTGTTCGAGGACGGGAACCTTCTCCCGGACAGCACGCTGAGCGGACAGTTCGAGCTCGACACCCATATCGCCGACACCGACGCAGTGATGGAGGAAATCAAGGCCGTTATGGCCGAGGAAGCGCGTCGCCAGGAGCGCCTCAAAGAGGACGAAGAACTCGACTAGGGCCTTTTCGCAGGCAGAATGCCTGCGCTGAAAACGCCCGCCAGCTGCCTACCAGACTGATCGATGTTACAGCCTGTTCCAGCTATGGAAAATCAAGGCCGCTCCAGCGCTCGCCAATCCGAACAGCAAGGCAGCCAGCAAGGTCTCCCCGTAAAGCAGGTAGCCGATCCCGAACAACAGGCTGTACACCGCAATGCTCCCTGCGAACATGCACAGCAGGGCCAACGACAAACTGCCGAAGCGGGGCTCTGTCAATTGCCCATCCGCCTGCAACGCTGCACGCACACGCGCCCAACCTGGCCCGGCGGGGTGTACCAATAAATAGAACTTGCGCAGGGTTGCAGGCGCCGTTGCCGGAGCCAGCAGCGTCACAACCAGCCAGGCAAAGGTAGTGACTGCGATCGGGGCGATCAGTTTCTGCCACGGCTCCCAGCCGGGCAGCGGCGCCGCATGAAAGTACAGCGCCGCTAAAAAGGACACCACCATCGCAGTTATCTCGCTCCATGCGCTGATACGCCACCAGAACCAACGCAGTATAAACAGCAGGCCCGTGCCCGCACCGATGCTGAGCAAAACATTGAATGCCTGTAGCGCACTCTCCAGAAACAGGGAGACGCCGCAGGCGAGCGCCATGAGCGCCACTGAGGTCAGCCGACCCACACGCACCAGATCGCGCTCACTCGCCTCGGGATACAGAAAACGGCGGTAAACATCGTTGACGACGTACGATGAACCCCAGTTAACCTGGGTGGACATGGTCGACATGAAGGCAGACACCAGCGAGGCCAACACCAGCCCCAACGCGCCCGCCGGCAGAAAAGACAGCATCGCCGGATAAGCGAGATCCTCGCCGATTACACTGCTTTCGATACCCGGGAACGCGGCGGCGAGAGACGCCACATCGGGGAAGACGACCAGCGAAGCCAGCGCCACGATGATCCACGGCCAGGGACGCAGGGCGTAGTGTGCCACCTGGAAAAACAAAACAGCGCCCATCGCGTGGCGTTCCGAGCGCGCAGCGAGCATGCGCTGAGCGACATAGCCGCCACCACCGGGCTCAGCGCCCGGGTACCAGACATTCCACCACTGCAGCGCCAGCGGGATCACAAAGATCATCACGGCCTGATCCCAACGGGAAAAATCCGGCAGCAGTGACAGCCGGTCGCTCACCTCAGGATGCGAAAGCAGTGCAGACAATGACCCTACCTGGGGGTGATCGAGCGCAAACCAGGCCGCGACAACAGCGCCTGCCATCGCAATGATGAATAAAACAAGGTCGGTCAACACCACACCGACAAACCCGCCAAGGGCGCTATAAACGAGCGTTACCGTGCCCGCGACCACGATCGTTTCCAGCGCGCTGGCACCCAGCATGACGGCACTGATCTTAATCCCCGCCAGGCAAACGGTTGCCATCACCATGACATTGAAAAACACCCCGAGGTAGACGGCACGAAAGGCGCGCACCGCGCTGGAGGCGCGACCGCTGTAGCGCAACTCGTAGAACTCCAGATCAGTGAAAACACCGGAGCGGCGCCATAGACGTGCATAGACGAAGGTCGTCAGCATCCCGGTTAAAAGAAACGCCCACCAGACCCAGTTACCGGCGACGCCATCGTTGCGCACGATATCCGTCACCAGCAGCGGGGTGTCGGCCGCGAAGGTGGTCGCCACCATGGATGTGCCCAACAACCACCAGGGCATGTTGCGTCCCGACAGGAAATAGGATTCCGCGTCGGTTCCCGCGCGTCTGCTTACCAGAACACCCGTCAACAGCGAAACCACCATAAACAGGGCGACTATCAGCCAGTCGATTGCGGCGAGTTGCATCTCAGCCTCTCTTGAACAAACGTGTTGCAGGCAAGCCTGTAACCGCGCCAAAGCCTGCTACAACAGGGATCGAGGTGCGGAGCATGACACCCGGGCCCACCGGGAGCGCCTAGTCCTGCCACCAGAAATAGAGACCTATGCCCAGATCCCAGAACCAGTTGCTGAGCCGCGACCCAAAACTGAGCGTGTCGTTACCCAACGGGCGGTAGTTTACTGCCAGCTTGTCCAGTCGCTCCAGGTGCTGCGGCAGGCGTTGCAAAAAGGCTTCGTAGTCGCGCGCGGCTTGCGCTGTCCAAACCACTTCCGCCAGCGCTATCGCCCTTGGAAAGGCCATGTACTCAACATGGTCAGGCGTTTTAATGAACTCGGTCCAGACCTGCCCCTGCGCGCCAAGGATGTGTCCCCGCGCGCTTGAAGACAGTGTTTCGGGCGCGGGGTTAAACGCATAGGTCTCCCGCAGCGGTGTGTAAGAGCCAATCGCCAGCGGCTCGCTACTACTGTCACCCTGGTAATAATCGAAGTACGTCCATTGCACCGGCGCCATTACCACATCGTGACCGGCCTCGGCGGCGCGCAATCCCGGTTTCATGCCACGCCAGCTCATTACTACGGCATCCGTCGGCAAGCCTCCCTGCATGATTTCATCCCAGCCCACAAGTTGGCGATCGTTGGCGGCGAGAAAGGTATTCAACTGGCCAATCATCCAGCTCTGCAGCTCGTTCTCATTTTCCAGGCCCAACTCACTGATCCGCTGCTGTGCGTATGCGCTGTCACGCCACTCATCTTTCGGCGCCTCGTCACCACCGATATGAATGTAGCGCGACGGGAACAGATCAATGATCTCGCTGAGCACGTTGCGATAGAACGTCAGCGTTTCGTCAGAAGGTTTCAGCGTGTGCTTGCTGATACCCCACTCCTCTTTCACCTTGAGCTGCCTGCCGGTATTGCCGAGATCCGGATAGGCAGCAATGACGGCCTGGGCATGCCCAGGGAACTCGATCTCGGGCACAACGGTAACGTGCCGCGCCGCGGCATAGGCCACCACCTCCCGAACCTCCGCCTGTGTGTAGAAACCGCTGTGCGGGAGGCCATCGTATTCCAGCTCGTCGGCATCGCGGAAAAGCGGGTTCCCGACAACCGTCTGCGCGCGAGTGGCGCCCACTCCGGTAAGACGCGGATAGCGCTTGATTTCAATCCGCCAGCCCTGATCCTCGGTGAGGTGCCAGTGGAAGGTATTCATCTTGTGTAATGCCAGCACATCGATGTACTTTTTGATGAACTGCACCGGCATGAAATGGCGGCCCACGTCCAGATGCATGCCGCGCCAACTGAAGCGTGGCTCGTCGGCGATCTGAACGATCGGCAGACGCCAGTTGGTAGCGACCGCAGCGCTCTCGTAGATTGACACAGGCAGCAGCTGACGCAGGGTCTGCAGGGCGTAGAAGGCACCGGCTTCGCCTGCCGCTTCAATACGAACGCCTGCCGCACTGACATCCAGGCGATAGGCTTCGGGAGCGAGTTCCGGCTTGTATAAAAATGTTATCTGGGTATGCCTCTCCTGCGTGGATTTGCCGAAGGCAAAGCCCGTCGCCGGGCCCAACAGCATACGCGTGGATTCGATAGAACCCGCGAGTTCCGCGGGGGCAGCGACTGCAGCATCTCTGGTTAATACAAAGCTGCCCTCGCCAACGGTGGTTTGCACTGGCTGAGGCACCAATGACAGCGGGGAGAACTGTGTTGTTGTCGGTTGTGCGCCTGCGCTCAATGCAAGGATGGCCAGTAACCAGACGGCGAGAGATGCGCGAACCAATATCATCCTGACTTCCTCCTCAATCCTTCGACGCGATGGAACCCCAGCCGGGATAAACGCACTACGAGCGACACCAGGCAACCGATAAACCCGACTGAGGGTGCACCGATAAACGCCTCACAGGCGCGCGGAACCCGCGCCGCAAGACACTCGATGGTATCGTTAGCTGGGTCGCTCCGCTACACTGAGGGCTGCATAAAATACGGGATTGGCCTGCAGCCGCGGTGCTTTTACCACAGCCTCTCGGTTATCAGCCCCACTTACCCTGTCGACACGGAAGAACCAGTGAAACTGCCCGAACAACCTCTCTACATCCATGGCACCTACACCCATGCCACTTCCGGCGAGTCTTTCGCCACCAATAATCCTGCAACGGGCGAGGTGATTTGTACGGTACAGCGGGCAAGTATTGAAGATCTCAATCGGGCGGTCGACTCGGCCAGGCAGGGCTTTGCAATCTGGTCAGGAATGAGCGGCACGGAACGCAGCAGAGTATTGCTGAAAGCCGTTGAATTGTTGCGCGGACGCAATGAAGAGCTGGCGAGACTGGAGGTATTGGATACTGGAAAGCCTCTGCAGGAGGCAAACAGCGTCGACGTGATGTCGGGCGCTGATTGCATCGAGTATTTCGCTCACGTCGCCCCGACGATTCGCGGCCACCAGATGGATTTACCCGGCGCCATGGGCTACACACGTCGGGAACCACTGGGCGTTTGCGCAGGCATTGGCGCGTGGAACTACCCGATTCAAATCGCCTGCTGGAAAGCGGCGATGGCACTGGCCTGCGGCAATGCGTTGATTTACAAACCCGCCAGCCTGACGCCGCTAAGCTGCCTGAAGCTCGCCGAGATACTGACTGAAGCAGGTGTACCGCCGGGTGTATTCAACGTCGTCTTTGGTGATGCCGACATCGGCCAGGCCATGTCGCGACATCCGGGCATCGACAAGGTGTCACTCACGGGCTCAACTGCTACCGGCAAAAAAGTCATGGCCGATGCGGCGACTACCCTGAAACAGGTTTCGATGGAACTGGGTGGAAAATCTCCACTGATTATTTTTGAAGATGCGCATCTGGACAACGCGGTCTCGGCCGCGATGCTGGCCAACTTCTATACGCAGGGCGAGATCTGCACCAATGGCACACGGGTCTTTGTTGCCCAGAGCATCCACGATGAATTTGTCGCCGCTTTACTGGAGCGCACGCGGAAATTGAAAGTGGGCGACCCAATGGATCCCGCAACACAGGTAGGCGCACTAATATCGCAGGAGCACCGAAACAAGGTAATGGCCTACATCGAAGAGGGGCAGCGTGACGGCGCCGTATTGCGCTGCGGCGGCAAGCCGCCCGCTGATCCGGCGCTGGCCGCCGGCGCTTTCCTGGAACCTACTGTTTTCACCGACTGCAGCGATAAGATGGCCATGGTGCAGGAGGAAATCTTCGGGCCCGTCATGTCAGTACTTCGCTTTAACGATGAGGCCGAGGTGATTCAAAGGGCCAACGATACCGAGTATGGACTCGCGGCGGGGGTGTTCACACAAAATCTCGCGCGTGCTCACCGCGTCATTGCAAAACTTGAGGCGGGCACCTGCTGGATCAACAACTACAACATCACGCCAATCGAGATGCCGATTGGTGGATACAAGCAGTCCGGTCTTGGCCGAGAGAACGGCCCGACGGCGATCGAGCACTATACTCAGCTAAAAAGTGTTTATGTAGAGTTGGGCGATGTAGACTGCCCCTACTAATAATGCGCTATCCAGTACGCTATCGATAAATCCGTCAAAGGAACTGGCATGCCCGCCGCTGAGTACGACTACATTATTGTTGGAGCCGGCTCGGCGGGCTGCGTACTCGCGAACCGGCTGACCGAGCAGAGCAACAACCGCGTACTGTTGCTGGAGGCCGGCGGCAGCGACGCCAACCTGTTCATACGCATGCCCAGTGCGCTCTCCTACCCCATGAACAACCCACGCTTCAACTGGTTCTTCGAGTCAGAGCCAGAACCGGCGCTGAACGGCCGTCGGCTGCATTGTCCCAGGGGCAAAGTGCTGGGAGGCTCTTCCTCTATCAACGGCATGGTCTACGTACGCGGACATCCTTGCGATTTCGACGAATGGCAGGAGCAGGGCGCAGCGGGATGGAGCTATCGTGAGTGTCTGCCCTACTTCAAGCGCAGCGAAAACTGGATTGGTGGCGAAAACGCGTTTCGCGGCGGTGACGGCCCCCTCGCCACCTGCGCTGGCAACGGCGGCAGCTTGAACCCGCTCTACCAGGCCTTCGTTGATGCGGGCGGCGAAGCAGGCTACCCGCTGACACCCGACACCAATGCGCAACAGCAGGAAGGCTTCGGCCCCATGGATATGACAGTGAAGAATGGCCTGCGCTGGTCCGCCGCAGATGCCTACCTGCATCCGGTGAAGAAACGCAACAACCTCACACTGCTGAGCCGCGCGCTTACGCATAAAGTGATATTGCAAAACAAGCGAGCCACGGGCGTTGAATTTGAACACCGCGGCAAACTGCGACAGGCCAACGCGTCAAAGGAGGTTATCCTGTGTGCGGGCGCCATCGGCTCGCCCACGCTGCTACAACATTCAGGCATTGGAGCGGCCGCCATTCTGCAACAGGCCAACATCCCACAGCTGCACGAACTTCCCGGTGTGGGAGAAAATCTACAGGACCACCTGGAAGTCTATTTTCAGTTTCGCTGCAAGCAGCCGATTACCCTCAATGGCAAGCTTGGCTTGTTTGCCAAGGGTCTTATCGGCGCTCGCTGGCTATTGCTGCGCAATGGCCTGGGCGCAACCAATCACTTCGAAACCTGCGCCTTCATTCGCTCACGCGCTGGCGTCATGTGGCCGGACATCCAGTACCACTTTCTTCCTGCCGCCATGCGTTACGACGGACAGTCAGCCGTTGAGGGGCACGGCTTCCAGGTTCATGTCGGGCCGAACAAGCCTCGCAGTCGCGGCCGGGTAAACGTCACCAGCAACCGTATCCAGGACAAACCAAGCATTTTGTTTAATTACTTGCAGCACCACGAGGATCGCAGTGACTGGCGCCAGTGTATTCGCCTGACACGAGAGATCATTCAGCAACCGGCCATGGATGCCTACCGGGGCGAAGAGATTCAGCCCGGCGAGTTGGTAAATGATGATGACGCAATTGATGCATGGGTACAGGCGAACGTGGAGAGCGCCTATCACCCATCCTGCAGTTGCAAGATGGGTGCCGATGGGGATCGCTCCGCGGTTGTCGACAGCCAGTGTCGGGTACTCGGCCTGGAACGGCTGCGCGTTGTGGACTCGTCGATAATGCCCACCATCACCAACGGCAATCTGAATGCACCGACCATCATGATCGCCGAGAAAGCCAGCGACATGATTCTGGGTAAAAATCCACTGGAGCCCTCAACGGTAAGCACATGGATTGATCCGCAGTGGCAGACTCGGCAACGTCCCAACTCACCTGTGCGCTCCACACACTAGGGCGGGCCAGTCAACGTGATGAACACGATATTGACCGCGGCCGTCGCAGTGAGCCTGCTGACCTCGGCGATCATTGTTTTGCGCTGGGGGCATACTGTTTGCGAGGGCTCCCTACCCAGCTCCCGCTTCGCATTCTGTGCGATCCTTTTTACATCCGGGTTGGACGTGGGATTGATAATGTTCCCGCTGACGGAGTTTCCCGTCTACGCGGCGGAGAACACCTACCAGTTCGCCAACCCGCTGGCGGTAGAATTTGGCATGTGGGGTTTTCTGGTTTGGGCGCTCTACTTTCTTACAACGTTCTATTTCTGTGCTGTAGAGCCAAAGCTGGGGTTGTTTGAAATACCCGCCGTGAAGTTCGTCAACAACGGCGTCATCATTGCCACCTGCGCATTTACTGGCTTTTTGTTTCTGAGCTACCTGCCCTCCTACATTGAGGGCATATCCAGCGCTGCGCAGTACGGCCTCGTCGCTGTCGTGGTGCTTTCCGCAGTATTGTCCAGCACCGACGTCAAGTACGTGAAAATTCTCAGCATCGCATCAGTCTGGCTCTTCTTTGCGCTGATTGCCTTCCTGTGGATAGACAGCGATATGGGACTTGGCGGATTCCTTGGCAGCGCAGCCAATCTTGGCGACTACTTCGTCAACCTGCACCGCTTCGTGGCGCCAATGAGTGATTATCATGCGTTCTATCTTTTCTGGTGGTTTGCCTGGAGCATCATGATTGGACAGTTTGTCTCCCGCTTCCTGAGCCCGATGAAAACCCGAAATCTACTCATTACGCTGCTGGTGATTCCCTCCATTCCCATCGCGATCTGGTTTTCGGTGCTGTATTACTATCACGCGTACGCCCTTGAATTGAGTGACACGGTAAAGTTCTGTCTTATCACTGTCGGCGTGGTGTTCGTCATCAACTCGCTGGACTCGCTGATACGCTTGTATACAGTGAATCTTGGGACAACCGTGGACAAACTCGGCCGCGGCAACTATATAGTGTTTAACGCTCTGGCGATGTTCACGCTTATCATGTTGTATCAATTTACGCCGTTTGAAATTCAGTGGGTGGGCCTCACCGTCATCGCACTGTATTGTGTGATTTACGTTTTACTCTGTAGGCGCCGGGAACTACTACTCGGCCACACCCGATAGAACCTTACCCGGCCATAACTATCCTCATGAACCGCACCGTTGCCAGCTATTTGATCGCCATCGTTTGCGTGCTGCTCGCCCAAACGGCACTTGCCCGGAACGATCTCAAACCCAACATCGTCATCATTCTCAGCGACGACCTCGGCTACGGCAGCGCCAGTTCCTACGGCGCAGATCCCGCACTGGTAAAGACACCCAGCATCCAACGCCTGGCAAAAGAAGGCCGTCGCTTTACCGACGCCAACTCAAACTCATCTGTCTGTACGCCAACTCGCTACTCAATGCTCACCGGGCGCTACGCCTGGCGTACTTCCCTGAAGCGCTCCGTGCTCAAGGCAGGCTCTCCGCTGCTCATTGAGCGGGGACGCCCCACGCTCGCCTCACTGCTCAAACAGCAGGGCTACACCACCGGCGCCATCGGTAAGTGGCATCTCGGCTACGGCAGCAGCGGCAAAACCAACTATACGCAGCCACTGCGGCCAGGCCCCCTGGAGATCGGTTTCGACTACCACTTCGGGGTACCCGCCAATCATGGCGATCAAACGGGCGTCTACGTGGAGAACGACAAGGTATGGGGCTTGCGCACCAATCGACAGAACCCGGAAAAGGCTCAGTTGGACTATAAGAATAGACCCTACCTCGGACTGGATGCGCCACACCGGGTGGATGTCGATGTAATGCCATTCATTACCGAAAAAGCTGTGCAATGGATTGAAGCACAGTCCGACGCCAGGCCATTCTTTCTTTTCTTTACCCCGGTGGCTGTGCACGCGCCGATAACGCCTTCCGCGAAAACGCAGGGAACCAGTGGCGCCGGCGCCTACGGGGACTGGATACACGAACTGGATGATTCTGTGGGCGCCATTCTCGACGCGCTGGATAGCAAAGGCTTCAGCGAAAACACCATTGTCCTGTTTACCAGCGACAACGGCGGCGTGCACAAACCGGGAAAGCGCATGTTCACCACCGAGGCATGGAAGGCGGGATTACGGATCAATGGCCCCTATCGCGGCGGGAAACACGACATCTGGGAAGGCGGCTTTCGCGTCCCCTACCTGGTGCGCTGGCCCGGACACGTGCCGGCCAACTCGACCAGTGGCGAAATGCTCAACCTCGTTGACACCTTTGCCACGCTGTCCGAACTCGTTGGAGAGCCGCTGCCCGACAAGCAAGCTGCTGCAGAGGACAGCTTCAGCATGCTCCCGGCATGGCTTGGTCAGGCCAGCGCCCCGATTCGTCCAGACATGATTCTGCACAGCCATGACGGAACGTTCGCTATTCGCCAGGGCCCGTGGAAGTGGATTGACGGGGACTATCACCCTCTCACTCGAGCGCAATACATCAGAGAACGCGCAGATCAGTTCAAACCCCAGCTCTATGACATCGTTGAGGATGAACAGGAGACCCAGAACCTTGCGTCAACTCATCCAGACATAGCGACCAGGCTGGATGCCCTGATCACCCGATACCGCGAGGGCGGCTACAGCCGTGAACTGCCCCCCGCTCCCGAATCGGCAACGTCAACCGTGAAACTCGCGCTCGTCGCAAGCAGCGAATTCAAGCCGCTGGATCTCAACCTACTGCTGCGACGCCCTGCCGTGAATGCACAGGGACAATGGCGTGTTACAGACGGCGAACTCCACGGCAGTACCGAGCGACGCCAGCGTGATCCTGTACAACTGGGCATTCCATTGAGAACAAGTGATGGCGACATTACCTATGAGGTCAATTGCCCGGCCGAGGCGTGCCACAGCTTGAGGCTGAATACTGGCGAAGCGGTGTACATGGTTATGGTGTCGCAGCGATGGCTTGCCATTATCAAGTATCCTGATCAAACAGAGCCTGAGCTGAAAACTGTACTCGCTCAGTCCCGTATCGAGTTGGGCCCGGACGAATGGGCAAGGGTACACGTGCAAATGCGCGGTAACGAGTTGTCCGCGCAGGTCGGGACCGCGAGCATTCGAGCGCAGAACGACATCTTTTACGGGTTCAAGCCACGCATGTTTTTTGTCATGGATGGTGAACATGCCCGGTTTCGCAAACTGGCGACTTACAAAGTGCAGTAGGCGATAAACGCGCCGTCAAATTCAGGTTAAATACAGTCAAAGGAGATTGAGCAAGCGCAAAGCAGCAGAATGTCACCCTGCAGCGGTCGCTCACTATTGTAACGTTGACACACTACCCAAAAGCCGCGAAGTACCCGGACCTGGTACACATCTACTCCCAGTGCAGCGGCCCCGGCGCACTGCGAGCCGCGGAATTTGTTGCTGACAAAATTGCACTATCGCCCGCGATGACGGTACTGGATATCGGGATATTCCGCGGTATTCAAACCTGCTTCCTGGCAAAGGAATACGGGTGCGAGGTTATTGCGATCGACCCATGGGTGGACAATTTCGATTCGGAGGGAGACGGCAAACCCTACGTTGACCACCTGCGGCGCAATGCCCGGCAATGGGGCGTGGAGAATGCCGTCACGGGAATACAGGCCGGCGTACCGCACGTGCCGTTTATGGACAACACCTTTGACGCGGCCTATTCAACAACGGCCCTGGAAATGATCCGCGGCTTCGATGGCAACGACGCTTACATCACCGCGCTGGATAGTATTCTACGCGTGTTGAAGCCCGGTGCATTGTTCGGTATGGCAGAGCCCATGCACCAGGGCTTCCCCCCTCCGGCCGACCTTGCGCCGCTGGTATCCGAGGGCGAGCTTTCCTTCGACAAGTTTGTCGTGTCACCCGAGGAGACTGTCGAGTGCTTTCTACAGGCCGGGTTTGAGGTATGCGAGGCAGGACACGCCGAGGATGCACGGGACTGGTGGGTAGAGTTTTCACAGTACGACTGGGAGTGCCGGCGCAACCCGGAAGGTGATCGGCACATGATCGAAGTCGATGCGGGCCGCTGGCTCAGCTTTGGTTACGTGATCGCACGCAAGCCAACCGGGAGCGCAACCTGATCCAATGGTCGCGATGGTCGCGATGGTCGCGATGGTCGCGATGGTCGCGATGGTCGCGATGGTCGCGATGGTCGCGATGGTAAACGGTATCGGATTGCGGCAGTTTGGCCAGCCAGTTTGACAGCGCCTTACCTATCGTCGGCCACACTGACTTCAGGACGCCGCCTGCTCCGCGGGCTGCCGGGTAGACCACCAGATGCACGCCAGCAGGAGAACCTGAACGACCAGACGGCCCGTCAGGAATGCCTCCGGCACATCAGGGAACAGGTGGGGGTTCATCCACATGTGAATATTGGCCGGTGTCACCGCAATGGTTAGCAAAATCAGGAAGTTACCGGCATGTTGGCGCGTTGCAGGCAGGAGAATCCCCAGAGCACCGAGGATTTCCAGTGCGCCACTGATGTAAACGATTTCCAGGTGCCAGCCGATATAGGGCGGCATGATATTGACGAAGAATTCCGGCGAAGTGAAATGCGTAATGCCGCCGACCATGAACCACAAAAACACTATCGCCAGCCCTAGATACTGCCATCTGAACATCGCCTTCACCCTGGTTATTATCTACTTGCAGGAAAGTGGTCTGGATTGTCACAACGGCGCATAGCCGGTTTTCATTCGGTGCGCTACGCAACCTGTGTGTACCACAGCTTAGTCAGAAAGTCGGATGCGCGCCAACGGCCCAGTCGACAGCGTCCCAGCGGCACATGCCCAATCGACAATCTGCCAACGGATCAAGAGCCCCACGTAAGCTCGCCGGCGAGGTGCGGCTTCACCCCGCTGCTGTCGCGCAACTCAAACGCCGCGTCGCTTTGCTCCCGGTTGTAGACCAGTGTTACGGAACCGGGCAGAAAAACAGGCAACTTGAACGCCACGTTCACGCTGGCCGCCCCCTCAAACGCTGCGGGCAGTAAATGCGCTACACAGCGGCTCTTGCTCCACATGCCGTGCACGATCTGGCGCCGGAATCCCATCAGTTTTGCGGTCAGCGGATACAGATGAATGGGGTTGTAGTCGCCAGAGGCCGCCGCGTACTGGCGCCCGAGGTTTGCGTCCAGGTGCCACTGCAGGCTCTCGCTAAACGCCTCCCCTTCAGAGCGGGCCTTCGCTGGCTTCTTCACGCCGGAGCCATGCTTGCGTATCAACATCACGCTGAGGTCCCGCCAGACCAGTTCTCCGCCCGCGCTGACCTCGGTGACTATGTCCACCTCGTAGCCCTTTTCAACCTGCTCGGTGCTGCCCAGGCGCACTTCGAAATCCAGAGATTCATCAGCACCCAGCGACCGCTGCTGTTGAATGTCGTTACGCACATGCACTGCGCCCATCGGGGTGAACGGAAACTCAGGTGCCAGCATCAGTTGCATGTGCAGCGGAAACGCCATGATGTGCGGATACGTCAGGGGCAAGGGTCCGCCTTCATCGAAACCACACACCCGGCAGAACTTCGCCAGCTTCGCCGCCTCGGCGCGTATACCCCGGGCGCGGATTACCAGCGGTTTGAACACAGGCTCCGTCCGGGATTTTTTACGCGTGGTCGCCGCCGCCAGCAGCATGCGCGGCATCGCAGGAATGGCCGTGAGTTCGACGCTACGCGGTTGTTCGTTCATGGCTGTCCTCCGCGGCTCAGGCGCCGATCCAGTTTTGGCCGCAAACGCGCAGCGTTACGCCGTTGATAGCCGTGGAATCCGGGTGCGCAAACCAGGCGATGGCCTCGGCCACATCTTCAGGTTGTCCACCCTGAGACAGCGAGTTGAGGCGCCGTGCAATCTCGCGCGTCAACACCGGAATAGCCTCGGTCATTTGCGTCTCGATAAAACCCGGTGCCACCGCATTGACGGTGATACCACGCGCAGCCAGCGCTGCATCGCGCGACATGTAGTCAACGTAGCCGATCACACCCGCCTTGGAAGCGGCGTAGTTGGTTTGTCCGCGCTGCCCCGAGATACCCACCATAGACGCCACGCCTATAATGCGCCCTCCGTCATTAAGCGCACCTTCACTGAGCAGATGCGCGCTGATGCGCTGTGCCGCGGCAAGATTGATTTCCAGAGTCATGTCCCACCACTGCTCAGACATATTGACCAACAGCTTGTCGCGCGTGACTCCGGCGTTGTGCACGATCGCGTGAGCGCCGCCCAGTTCGAGTGCCTTCGCGGCTATCTTTGCCGGGGCATCCTCAGCCGTGATGTCCGCGTCCAGCGGCTCACCGCCGATAGCGTTCATAACAGCGCGCAGTTCGTCAGCGGAAGGCGGAATGTCCACACCAACGATACGCGCGCCCTCCCTTGCCAGTACCCGGCAAATCGATTCGCCGATACCGCGGGCGGCACCGGTGACCACCACCACCTTGTCGGTCAGTGGCTTCTCATTGTTACTGCCTGGCGTGGCAGTCGCGGCGCGCACGCGCACCGCCTGCCCATCAATGTAGGCTGACTTTGTGGACAGTAAATAGCCCAGTGTCGTGCGTGCCGCGGCTTCTGCGCCGCGATCGAGAAGCAAGAGCTGTGCGGTACTGCCCCGGTTCCCAATTTCCTTGGCCAGCGAACGCGTGAAACCCTCCAGCGCACGTTGCGCAGCCGCACGCTCGGGGCTGTCAGCGGCCTCCACCGGCTCGGCAATCACCAGGATGCGCCCATTGTTGCTCAGCCGGCGCACTGCCGGTGAGAAAAAGCGGTGCAAGTCGGCAAGGTCGCCCGCATTGCCAAGCCCGCGACCGTCGTAGACCAGCGCTGCGCATTTCTCCGCTCCGTCCTCACCAAAGGCGGCACTGCTGTCTGATCCGGTCACCACGAAGCAATCCAGTCCCAGAGCGTCAATTTGTTCGCGTAGCGCCAGCGTTGCTGCCTCGCTGTGAGCACCGCCGGCTAGCACAACGCGCCCGGTGGGCAGGCCGCTGCCACTTTCGTAGCGTTCGAGATCCGGCACCACCAGCCCCAGTTTGGCCGCGATGGCGCTACCGGCATTGGAACGCAGAAATTGTTCTATTTTATCTGGCATGGGTTTCCTCCGTTTTGCGCCTGGTTGGACCGCCGAGCTTACAGGTGAATAGGATAGAGGCTAACCCGGAGATTGCATTGATCCCGACAGGAATTACAGATGTTCAGCGCAATGTTTTACACTTGGCCACCCCGGTAACCCATCCTGGAGCCTACCATGTCCACTCAAGTTCGCCGCGTCGCCATACTGGGCGGCAATCGCATCCCCTTCGTACGATCCAACACCGCCTACACCGCTATCAGCAACCAGGATATGCTCACTGCAACGCTCTCCGGGCTGGAGCAACGCTTCGATCTGGCCAATAAGGCCGTGGGCGAGGTAGTCGGCGGTGCCGTGATGAAGCACAGCAAGGATTTCAACCTGGTCCGCGAATCGGTGCTGGGAACCCGGCTCTCCCCCACCACCCCCTGCATCGATATTCAGCAGGCCTGCGGTACAGGCCTGCAGGCCGTCAACCTTATCGCGAACAAGATTGCGCTGGGGCAAATCGACAGCGGTATCGCCTGCGGTTCAGACACGACGTCCGATGCGCCCATCGGCGTCGCGGAGGGGCTGCGCCAGGTGCTGCTGAAGGTGAACGCCGCGCGAACCACCGGTCAGCGATTGAAAGCGCTCGCCGGCCTACGCCCCTGGCACCTTGGCATCGCCATTCCTCAGAACGAGGAGCCGCGCACCGGCCTGAGCATGGGCGGCCATACCGAAGTTACCGCGAAGGCGTGGCAGATACCCCGGGAAGAGCAGGACAGACTGGCGCTGGCCAGCCATCAGAATCTGGCGGCGGCCTACGAGCGCGGTTTTTTCGACGACCTTGTCACGCCCTTCCGGGGGGTGGAACGCGACAACAACCTGCGACCTGACAGCAGCTACGAAAAGCTGGCAAGCCTGGGCCCGGCCTTCGACCGCTCCAGCGGTCAGGGCACCCTGACCGCCGGCAATTCCTCCACGCTGACCGATGGTGCGTCGGCGGTGCTGCTGGGCAGCGAGCAATGGGCGCAGGAAAGCGGTCTCGCAGTGCAAGCCTGGCTGACACACGTGGAAACCGCAGCGGTGGATTTTGTCGGCGAGAATAGCCCGCCCGAGGGACTGCTACTGGCGCCGGCCTACGCGGTTCCACGCATGCTGGCAAAGGCGGGCCTGAGTCTGCAGGATTTCGACTACTTCGAGATTCACGAAGCCTTTGCCGCACAGGTACTGGCCACACTCAAAGCCTGGGAAGACCCGACGTTCTGTCGCGAAAAGCTGGGCCTGGACGCCCCGCTGGGCGCCATCGACCGCGACAAGCTCAACGTCAACGGCAGTTCCATCGCCGCCGGCCACCCCTTTGCCGCGACCGGGGGTCGTATTGTCGCGACACTGGCGAAAATGCTGGAGGAGCGCGGCACGGGCCGCGGCCTGATCTCCATCTGCGCAGCGGGAGGACAGGGCGTCACGGCTATATTAGAGCGCTAACGCGCCGGTCAGTCGTATCGCCTTGTTCGCGGGCGCTGCCACCGAGCGGGTAACGCGGTACTCAATCGTGAGTCCGGGCGGCGCCAGCAATTGCTACAGCGGATTCAGGCTTGTTAAACGAGGCGAGTGAGCCGCTCCCCCGCTCGCGAATTACGGCCGATGCCTGTCGTACATTGCCTGCACCCACGCTATGGCGGGATGGGTCGCGTACCGCTGGAGAATGTTGGTCACCGATTCCGGAACCGGTTGCGGCCGCGCCATATCAGGATGGTGCGGATTGGCCAGGGGCGCCAGAAGGCAGGCCGCGGTCAGATCCGCGATACTGAAATGCTCGCCAACGTGATAGCCGCTGGCCTGCGTTAGCTCTGCGACTTCATCCAGAGTGCGCGCGGTTACGGCTTCGCACTGCTTTACGTTCTCCGGGTTCACGCCATTGCCTTTCGCGATCAGGCCCCGCGCGAGCGGGAACATCGCCCGGTAGCCCAGCCGCTTCAGCAGCGGTTTACCGGCACCAAACATGCCTGTCATATAGGCGCCCTCGTTCACCAGAGCCGAAAAGATGACCGTACGAGTGGCCGGCCCCAGCACGTCGTCGTAATGCGCCTGTAATGCCAGTGCCCGCTCGCGCTGATCCGGCTCCAGCGGCACCAGCGCGGGCTCAGGGATCTCCCGCTCCAGCCGCGCCAGTATTGCCGCCGAGCCGGGAATAATTTCGCCGTGCCAGTCCAGTACCGGCGTAGCGGGCTGACCGGAGAGCTTTTTCAGCGCTGCCATGTGCGGCCCGGGTAGGTAGGTGCGGCGCTCATGGGCGACGCCTTTCAGGGCGAGGCCCCAGCGCGCTTTGTCGTTGAAGTGAGAAAACTGGAACTGATGCAGGACAACGGCCATGGCAGCTTCTCCCGGAGTAAGCATCACAACATGCCATAGCCCGGCGATGCGGGTCAAAGGGCGCGCCGGGCGGCAGGGACATTCCGCTCCAGGCTGACGCGCGCCGCGAAATGGGCTATGTTTTCAGGAGTCAGGCGTTCCAGTGGAGCACAACATGCGCAACCTATTTTTTCTCGCCGTCATCAGCCTGCTCTGGTCAGCGGCATTTCAGGCCTCAGCCGACGATCTGACCAAAATGATAGAGGCAGACCTGGCCGCGTTAGGCTATGACACCGGGGCGGTAGACGGTAAACAAACCCTGGAAACCCAGATCGCGATCTCCCAGTTCCAGGCAGAAAATGAGCTGGAAGTTACCGGGGAGGTCAGCCCCCAGCTGGCGGGCGTCATCAAATCGAAGATGAAACAGGCGGGCAGCACGCCAGCATCGACACCAGCGGCAACGCC
Source organism: Gammaproteobacteria bacterium (assembly GCA_030426545.1). Lineage (GTDB taxonomy): Bacteria > Pseudomonadota > Gammaproteobacteria > Pseudomonadales > Halieaceae > Marimicrobium. Next base: position 20,774 of record JAUHYL010000032.1, on the reverse strand, counting down.
CATGACAGAAGAAGAACGCGTTGCAGCGGAGCAGGCCTGCCTGGAGCGCAAAATGGCGGAAGCAGAAGCTGACCAGGAAAAGAAGAAAGGCTGGTCCAGCCTCATCAACAGCATTTCACGCACAGCTTCCCGCTATGCGGGGGACAGCGACATTGCCCGCGACGTGTCGGAGACAACCCGCGATATTGCCGACGCCAATGCAACCAAAGAGGATTTCGAACAAACGGCGCGGGACATGGGCCTGTCTGACGACGACATAGAAGCCTGCAAACAAACTCAGTAGTCCGGCTATACCACTTTGACGTTTGCGCGGGTCGGCGCAGTGCTGACAGACTCGGCTACACCCCCGGCAGGATAACCCCCGGGCTGGGCGCCACCCTTCACCATTCGCGCCGCCATACCTCCACGACACCGGTAGACCCAATACTCACTATGTCGCCAAGCTTGGTCTCGGCCACGTCAACTACCGGGTGGTCGATATGCCAGCTGGCAATCCTGTCGCCATTGATTGCATTCCATACACTCACCGCCTTGGACGGCGACGCGACCAGCAGGCGCTTGCCGCTGGAGGAAAAGCGCACATTGGAGATATACATCCAGCGCTGTTGATGACCCAGCGCGGCTATCTCGCTACCGCTGGTTAAATCCCACAGGCGCTGGTTGTCCAGCGCATCGGATGAAAACCCGGTGCTGAAAGTAGTGTCTGCGGCCACAACCGTGGCGCGGTTGCGGTGGCTGAAGCGCTGCAGTACCTCACCATCGTCAACGTTCCAGTACAACGCCGTGGTATCCACGGCACTGCTGATTGCGAACCTGCCGTCCGGCGACAGCTCGATATCGGTGATCTTACCGGTGTGTAGTGAAAAATCCTCGCGCGTGGATGCATCAACATTGAACAGCGTGATCAGGCCATTGGAGAAACCTGCCAGGATTTTGGAACCGTCGGCGGCTGCCGATATTGCCGTCAGCCGCGCTCCCTCCAGTGCCCAGATACGCACAATTTCGCCATCATCGGTGCTGCGCAGCATGAAATAGTTGAGATCGCCTTCCGCTTCAGCCGGCCGCTCTACCGAGTAGTCTATTCCTGCCAGCAGCAGTAGCGCTCCGCCTGCGGTAAAGTGCAGAAAGCGCGCACCGCCGCCAAATTCGGCGGAAGGCCAGCTTTGAATCTCTTCGCGGCGCTCCACGTTCCATACGCTCACTGCGCCATCAACGGTGGTGACGGCGGCATACTGGCCATCATCCGAGACGGCAGCCGCGAGCACAGATTCCCCGGCTTCCGCATCCACGGGAGGCGACAGCGTCAGGGCGTACTCCAGCACAGGTCGACTTTCGCAAGCACTCAGGAAAACAACCAGCAGCAGGGATTTGAGAGCGATGAGTCTTGAGAGCATATTGATTGGCGTTTTCTCTTATTGCAGTTGTTTTAACAGGTCAGCGCCAAGTATCCACCCAATTCCCTCCGAGGTTAACCGCTGTCGACTGGCAATTTTCCGTAGACAACTATCGGCCAGCCGTACATTGGCGGCTCGGTCGCGCTGCTCGTTGTGGCCGCTTGCCGCGGCACATTGGCCCGATACAAATGTTTACACTGCGCAACCCTCGTTCACACGGTTCTGATGCAGACTGTGTTCATTGCATAAAGACTTTCGAGCCGGGTAGCGCCAACAGGGCATGCCATGGACTATAAGAATCAGTGAAAAAGAGAGCGCAAGCATGATTATGCCAAGGTTGATCGTATTGCTGATCCTGTCCGGGATCATCGTTGGCTGCGGTGGCGGCTCTTCCTCAAACAGCAGCAGCGCAGAGGTCGTTCCACCACCATCCACAGAGCCGCAGCCAGAAACACCACCGTCACCCGATACCGTGGGCACCGCGTGCGGCAGTTTCCAGGGAAGCGTTGAGCAGGGTATCGTCGCCTTCAAGGGTATTCCCTACGCACGCCCACCCGTCGGTGCGTTGCGATGGCAGCCACCGGCCCAGCCCGACTGTGGCGAAATGGTACAAACCGCCTTCGAGTTCGCACCATCGTGCGCGCAGTTTGACAGGGAAGGTGACATCGCCAGTCTCGCCGAGGACTGTCTTTACCTCAACGTGTGGACGCCGGACGCAGAGTTCCCGGCCGACGGTGAGCGCCCCGTCCTTGTCTTCATTCACGGCGGTGGCAACCAGATGGGCTCGCCAAGTCAGGTACAGCTTGGATTGAACCTGTATGACGGCGCGGCATTAGCGGCAAAAACAGACAGCGTTGTTGTCACCCTTGCATACCGGCTGGGAGCGTTGGGTTACCTGGCGCACCCCGCGTTATCCGCGGAGCATCCCCAGGGCCGCTCAGGAAACTATGGCCTGCTGGATCAACTCACCGCGCTGCACTGGGTGCAGGCCAATATCGCACGCTTCGGTGGCGACCCCGGGCAAGTGGCCATATTCGGCGAGTCGGCCGGGGCAAGGAACGTCTGCAGCCTGGTTGCGTCACCCCTGGCCAGCGGCCTGTTTGGCGCGGCCATCATGCAAAGCGGCGGCTGTCGGCAACAGTCCCTTGCCCAGGCTGAAGCGGACGGCCTCGCCGTCGCCAGCGCGGCAGGCTGCGACTCAACCAGCGACGCCAGTTGCCTGCGCGCGCTGCCCGTAGACACATTGCTCGATGCGCTCGGGCCTGAAATGGCGAATGGCGCGTTTGTCGGCAAGAATATCGGCCCGATCGTCGATGGCGAGATTCTGACTGGCTCACCCGACGAGTTGATTGCCGCGGGCGCGCACAACCAGGTCCCGCTCATTATCGGCGCAAATACCGATGAGACACGCCACTGGATCGGCGCAAGTATTACTGAGAGCGAGTATCGTACGCTGGTGTACGCACAGTTCGGCACCAACTTTGGTAACCAGGTGTTGGCACAATACCCTGTCGCAGACTATGCCAGTGCGGCCGCGGCGTACACGGCACTATCAACCGATTCCCAGTTCATCTGTCCGGCACGTCGTGTTGCACAGGGTGCTGCGCTAAGTTCACAACCGGTGTATGTGTACCGCTTCGCCAAGGGATTCGAAAGCACTCCGCTGCAACGGCTGGGTGCGTTTCACGGCGTTGAGCTATTTTACATCTTCCAGAAGGTCAGCGAACTCGAAAGCTATCCCGCGTCTGATACCGACCGGGCTATAGAGGCCACAATGGCGCAGTACTGGTCTTCTTTCGCACGCAGTGGCAATCCCAACGCAACAGATATCGCCAACACCGGCGCATGGGAGCCCTACAGTACCGCCGACGACAGGGTCCTGCTTATCGATTCTACAACCAGCCAGATAGCAGAACCGCGTGCGGAACACTGTGCGTTCTGGGCATCACCCAACAGCTTCTGAACAGCGGGCCGCGTCTGCGAATACCTCACCCGGGATGGGCCGGGCGGCGATCTCTCAGCGGCGGTGAGTCCATCCGGGCGGCGCCGTCATGCGGGCGGCAGATGGCCGACTGCTGTGCTAGTCTTCATGGGTATCTGGCAGCACACTATGCGGAGGTCACCATGGCCCAGACAGCACAAATCACTGCATTCCCCAGCGAACCGCAAAACGAGGCCCAGCGCATCCTGCAGGTTCAGCGCAGCGCCTATTTTGACAATCCCTACCCCTCTCTGCAGGAGCGCGATGAAAACCTGCAGAAGCTGGAGAGCCTACTGGTAGACAACCAGGATGCGATCGCCGAAGCCATCTGCAGCGATTTCGGCAACCGCTCGATCGAGGAAACCAAATTGCTGGAGCTGTTCACCTCCATCGATGGTATTCGCTACAGCCGTAAGCGTTTGAAAAAGTGGATGAAACCACAGCGCCGAGATGTATCGATCTGGTTTGCCGGCGCCAGCAACCGCGTCCTCGCCCAGCCCAAGGGTGTCGTCGGCGTTGTTGTTCCCTGGAATTATCCGCTGTTCCTGGCGGTAGGCCCCCTATCCAGTGCGCTGGCGGCCGGCAACCGCTGCATGGTCAAGATGGCCGCCAACTCACGCAACCTCTGCGCACTGATGCATAAGCTCGTGGGCGAGAACTTTGATGAATCCACCCTGGCGATTTTGCCGGGGGTGCGCGGCTCCGATTTCACAACGCTGCCATTTGATCACATCATTTTCACCGGCTCAGCCGACACCGGGCGCACGGTAATGCGCGCGGCGGCGGAGAATCTGACGCCCGTTACGCTGGAATTGGGCGGCAAATCTCCCACCATTATCGCGGAAGACTTCGACCTGGAACTGGCGGCGAGCCGCATGCTGTTCACCAAGTTTATGAACGCGGGACAAACCTGTGTCGCTCCGGATTATGTGTACCTCCCGGAATCCAGGCAGGAGGCGTTTGTACAAACAGCAATGGGCATAATGGCCAAGCGCTACCCTGACCTGAACAATGGCCAGTTCACCACAGTGATCGACGACAGCTCTTTTCAGCGCCTGGTAGACACGCTGGCAGACGCTGAACGCAAGGGCGCAACGCTGATCAACCTGGCACCCGGGTTCGAACCCGATGCGGCAACGCGCATGATGCCTCCCCACCTGGTGCTCAACCCTGGCGATGACGCCATTATCATGCAGGAAGAGATTTTCGGGCCGCTGTTGCCCGTACGCACCTACCGCGATATCAACGAGGTGCTGACCTACATCAACCACCGCGACCGACCCCTCGGCCTGTACCTGTTCAGCAATGACAAGGCCCTGCAGGATCGTGTGGTCAAGAACACCATTTCAGGCGGCGTGAGCATCAACGACTGTTCTTTTCACGTGGCGCAGCACGACATGCCCTTCGGCGGCGTGGGCGCCTCCGGCATGGGTCACTACCACGGCCATGAAGGCTTTGTGGAGTTCAGCAAGATGCGACCGGTCTTTTCCCAGTTTCGCTTTACAGCCCTGCCGCTGCTGTACCCGCCCTACGGCAAGCTGTTCAATGGCTTGTACAAGCTGATGGTCCGGCTCAAACTATAGGGCGCCTGCCGGGCCAGCGTTGTTTGTTTGCCCACGCAGCATACGGGCCATCAGGGAGTCGCCGACACTCGAGCCTGAATGCATCAGCGCCACGACCCACGGTATGCAGAGGTTGTGTATGAAACTAGCAGCCTGTGTGGGGCGGCTGTTGGCGCCACTGTTGGCAGCAGGCCTGTTGTTGACGGCCTGTAGCGACGGCAGTGACGCTCCTGCCTCGGGTTCGGTCACACTGGTCAATCTCAACGTGCTGCACGGCTTCGATTGTGCGTCCACGACAGCCGATACAGCACAGTGTCGGGTCGCTGATCGAATTGCGTTGCTCCGTGAACACCTGATCGCGGCAAACTGCCCGGAAATCGTGACACTACAGGAAGTGGTGAACGCGGACTTCGCGCCTACTGAACTCGGGCAACCCTTGCTATCTATCGTGGAACTCATCACGGCAGAGTTGCCCGCCCTGTCTGCCGCCTGCGACTTTGACTACTACCTTGTGTACCAGCCACTGCGCACGGTGGCTGTTGCGGAGGTAGACGAAGAACTGATGCTTAGCCGCTATCGGGTGTTACAGGTTGATACACGCAATTTTTACGGGCCGCTATTTGATACCAACAACGGGATACGGGTTTTCGCGCGGCACGCACTGCATGCGCGCATTGATCACCCTACGGGTGAGATAGACGTGTATACCACTCACCTGGCGTCCGGTTCTGACCTGGGGGGCGGTGCATGTGGTGCCAGCTGCCCCGGGGAATGCAACAAAGCCGGCACGGTTCGCGCCTGTCAGGCGGAACAGCTTGCCCGCTACGTGGAACAAACCCGCGCGCCCGGGAACCTTGCACTGATCAGCGGTGACTTCAACGCACCGCCCGGCAGCGACGAATACCTGGCCATGCAGAAGCGCGGCTGGCTGGATAGCCACCTGGCCGCAGGGGCACCTGAGTGCACCGATAACAGCCCGATTGCCTGCACCTCTGGCAGGCAAAGTACGCTTGAGGCGATCGAAGACCCCGCCCTCAATGTCACACGCCGCATCGACTACATTTTTATCGCTTTTCCCACACTCGGCGCCGCCTGCAACCTGGCGCAGGAGGGCGACGTCACTGTAAAGCCCGGGGGTGCCTATCGCCTGAGTTCGGCGGGATTGTTCGCTGCATCGCCCAATCCTTTCACGCAGACCTGTGGCAGCCTCCCCAACGCGCCCTGCTGGGTTTCAGATCACAGTGGCAATCGGGCCAGCCTGGTTTGCGCACCCTGACCTTTCAGCAGCCGGCCCTTTTTTGGTTGCAACGTCCTTTCCCGGGCTACTGTTCGCCCGTCATCACTTCGAAAACGTCCGTTGCACCGGAGTAAAAACCGTTCGGCGCATAACCGAAATGACGGATGCGGTATTTACCGGGCGCGGTACCCGCTGGAATTATCCAGCTCAGCCGGGCAACCATACTGCCGCTCGCTTCGCGCCAACGCACACGGGTGTCCCAGCTTCCATCATCGACGATGGTTTGCCACCCCGCGTCCGTTTCAGTTTCAACCGCGAGAAAGTTATCAACCCTGCCAAAGTACGTGGTTGGGTTGGTGGACCAGAAATCCGCCACTACCGTGGCGCCTGCCTGGTAGCGTTTTCGCTTGAAAGGCAGCGCATCACCAAACCCACGCTCGCCCGGTGGCGGACCCACCTGGCCTGCGGGCAGCGGCATCCCCTGCGCCCTGGTGCGCCAGTCATCATAGCGAGCGGCCATTTCTACCGTTGAGCCCGCTTCCATGGCCGTTGCGAGTTGACTGAGAGTTTGCTGATACGCGGGCAGGCTCCAGCGACCATGCAGTGTATGCGCCCCCTCGTACTGCTGCAGCATGTACTCTTCGGGGGTGGTGATATAGCCGGCAAACCCGTTGGAGTAGCCAGCCAGTACCAGGTGCTGCGCCCAATCACCCAGAGCGCGTCTTACACTCGCGCGCAGGCGACGCCCTGCCATGGTAGTGACCTCCGCCGGAACGGCAATGATGACCAGTTGGCCGATACGCGCCAGGGTGAAAGAGTGCACCTGCGACTGCAGGGGCGGATCGCCGGTGCCGGTCTGCCATAGAATGGGCTTGGGCGCCTGACAGGACTTCACGTCCTCCGTCCAGCGCGGGGCGCCCGTCACCAACCGTATCAGCCAATCCCGCCACGCCTGCTGTTCCAACATACCTTCGCGAAAAAGAAAATGTCCTCCGCCGTCCTCGGTAGAGCCACCGGCAAATGAGTAGCCGTACGCAGAGGGGCACGTTGTTTGCGTGCCACTACCGGTAAAGCGGCCGTCAACTTCATAGTTGCTCAGATCGACGTACACCCGCCGCGTCTCGACAGGCCCATGCAGTGATTCGCTGGCAGTATCGAACAGGTGTTGCGCAACCTGCATCTGACGCTCACCCATAATCCGGGTGGTCTCCACGTCCGTTGCGCCGGGGCCTGTATTGTCGAGATTGGTATTGGGCGTAACATCGCCCGGATCAGCCTGGGCGAACGCGGCGACAAAATCATGCTCTGAAGCATAGGTCGTACCAAAGCGCTGTTCCATCCTGAGGGAGGCATATCCCTTGTGATCACCGGAAACGAGCAGGTTATGGTAGTTCATCGCAGTGGGGTGCAAGGCGTACCAATTGATCAGGCCGATTGCTCCTTCAGCGCCAAAAAACTTGAGCAGTAACATCTCGGTATTCGTGTTGCCGTCGTACCTGGCACGTTCCTCCGACGGGTTCTCGAGGTAGGCCACCACAGACCGGTTCACACCTGCATCAGACACCCTTCCGCTGTTGATCATGATGCCGCCAGGCTGCAGATTTTCGTGAGCCCGCACAATCGACTCGGTGATGCCCTTTGCGATGGCCTCGAAGTGCGCCGGGTAAAGTCCACCATCGAGGCCGGTGTCCGTGCGCGAGTGCCAATGCCCCCCCGGCCCGGCGTGGGTATGGGTGGCGCTGATAATGACATTGTCCAGGGTGTAGCTTGCACCGTAACGCACCTGCAATCGCTCGACGACTTCCAGGGTCATATGGTGGTCTACGCTGCCGAGATCCACGCTGACAAACACCAGGCGCCGCTCGGGGCTGTTTGCCTGAGCGACTATGAACGCCCGCGAGCGGAGGCGAATGTGCAGCCCCTCCCCGATCTGGTCCGGCCTGCCGAAGCCCCAGAGGGGCACGCCCACCAGCGGGCCGGTTACATCGGTCATGCCCCTGCCGACAAGGTAGGCATAGTCTTCGGCCGTAGACGCCGGGGCTGCTCCGCCGGTCAATACGAGTAACGCGACGACCAGTTGCCATGTCGTTATGCGCAGGCTGTTTCTCATGGAATATTTCTCGGGAAATCGCTTGGACTTCTAGAATAGCCCAAACAGAAACAATGCGGGCGGGAATCGGTGAGCCGCTACCCGCTATGGCACCATCAGGTCCTGCTCGAACAGAAAGGCATCGCTGATATCGACGTTGCGCCTGGCCACAACCTCACCTGCACGCAGTGCCTCAACCGTGTAGTGGCCGGGAGGCAACTCATCGGCGCGGTAAAAACCGAATTGATCCGTCATCAGGCTGCGTTCGAGCACACCATCAACGCTCGCCACGCGTAAAGCGAGGCCTGGCATGGCCTCACCCGCCGCGCTGCGCGCGCGCCCGGATATTGCGTACCGCACCTGCAACTCCACTGGCATGGTAGTGACTGCAGAGCGACCAAGCTCTACCCAGTAGACCTGATCCGGTGCAGGCATCAGTTGTATCGGAAGATCGCGCGGATCAATGGAGACGCGGTGCACACCCGGAGGCAGACCATCGATAAAGAACTCACCGCCCTGCACGTTGGCTGTGTGACTGACGCCATTGACAATCAGCGTCAGCTTTTCCACGCCGCTGTCACGGCCCAGGGCGGCGCCATCTATAGAAACAGGGCCTGCCAACGCAGCGGATTCACTGTGGCCACTGTAGTCGTCCGCGGCAACAATTCCACCGCGGCTGAATGCATAATCCATACTCAGTGCCCACTGCACTGAAAAACCAGATTCAACACCAAGCGTTTCGTTGTTGTAGGCGTTGTCTGTCATGCGCAGTCGGGAGTACACCCCCGGCAGCAGGCGTGCATCCCACTGCACCACGTAACCCAGGTCACCGCTGGAACCGACAAGCCCGATCTGGGTTCGCTCCCAAAGGCGGCGCTCGCTGTAGCTGATGAATCCCAGCTCACCCGTTGCGCTTAACCCTTCGCCGCTGCGGAAATTAGCGTAGTACTCCAGACCGCTGCGGGCGCGACGCCGCATATCCACAAAATGCCTGTCTTCTTCAAATGTATAACGCACTGCATCACGGTGGGTGGGGGTCAGGCGCGCGTCAAAACGGTAATTGCCGCCGGCGTTGGGCCGCGCGTTGAAGTTGGCGTACCGACCGTCGCCCCAGGTAATACTCGGCAGCACGAAGCGGGTGTCTTCGAAAGCAGTGTAAGCATCGCGTCCCGCCAGGCCGATCTCCAGTCGTTCCGCTAGCTGGTAACTGGCAACACCGTCCCTGATCCACTGACGCTCGGGCTCACCACTGCGGTCTGTGCGGTACTCGCGGGTACGAAAATCCACACGCCAGCGCTGATCGCCGCCCTCAACAATAAACTCTACCGCCTCTCTGTCGCGCGCATCCGAGACGGCCAACTGGGTGAACCAGTGCTTACCCAGCGACATTGAGACGCCTGCCAGCGACGAGCCTTCATCGCCATCATACTGGTGGCCGACTTCCAGGGTTACACGTTCATTCAAACCGTAGCGCCACTGTAGTGCGCCGGACATACCGTCGTTGTCGCTGGCGTTGTCGGTAAGCGGATTGCCCTGCTGGCCGGCTGCACTGAACAAAGTGTGCTGGCCCGCTGCAAGCTGGCCGGAACCGGCGCGCTGGGAATAGTCGAAAGTCTCCAGCAGCACCCCACTGCGATCCAGCACCAACACTTCAATTCTTGCACTGCCACGTTGCGGCACGTCTACACTGGTGAATTCGAACGTACCATCAAGACGCACGCGGGTACGGGCGATTGCACCACCATTGATACGCAGCTCCGCGATTGCGCCGGGCTCAGCATTGCCCGCGATGTGCCGCGTACCGGAACCATAATTGAGAGCGTCATCCAGCGCGCGCAAGCCACCCACATTGACATCATCAAAATTCTGATTGCTCCAAAGATACTGCGCGCCGGTCTGCTCCAGGGTTTCCATGAGTGGGTGCAGTGAGTAACTGGCATTGCCCAACAGCAGTTGGTTATTGTCGCCCTGTTTACGCCAATAGTAGTCGTAAGGGGTCAAATCATTGTCCGGATCCTGCTCCATGCGCGCCTGCCACGTTCCACCACCCAGGTTGCCCGCGGTAAAATATTCCGCCCAAAGACTGCTGTCCTGCTCGGTTGAGAAGTAGTTGTAGTCGGCACGAATATTGCGAATGCTCGCCGATGGTGGACTGAATTCAGGTGTACGCAGTTCCGTAACAGCATAGGCCGGCGAGCGATCCGACCAGGCCCGCGACACAAACAGCGCGTACTCTGCGGTGTCAAAGCGGGCCTGCAACTTGAGCAGTTCATCCAGCTGGCTCACGCTGATCATTAACGCGCCAGAGGACGCAGCCACCAGGGCATTGCCTGCCGGCACATCCCCCGCCGGTGTAGAAAACCAGTATGCGCCGGAACGCACTTCCAGCGTTGCTCCGATGTCCGTCAGAATGCGGTCCAGAGGCAACAGGTAATCCTCTCCGTGGGCGATTACCAGGAGGCCATTGCGTTCTTCCTCGTCAACGAACAGGCCTATCAGTTCGCGCCGCAGATCACCTTCAATGAGCGGAACTTCCGGCGTAGCGCTGCTGATATCTGCGCGTGCTGGACCCGGCTGCTCAGCGCTGGCGACAGTGCCTGTGCCAAGCAACAGGGCACAACACACCGCGGCGAGAAATCCCGGATTGCGGGGTGGCTTTGACATGAGGGCTGCTCAATCAGGCTGCCTCACGATCACGGTGTCCTGCAGTTGTTCGTCACCAAAGTTGGCATCAAACTGCACGGTGTACTCTCCGGATCGGGGCAGATCAGGGTTTACGGTTACATAGCGGATGTTGTCAGGCAGCAGCACCACGTCGTGCATAGCGACATCGGTGAATGCCTGTTCTTTTTCATTGCGACCCTTGCGGGTGTTGCGCAGTGCCGCCAGGGCTTTCTCCCTGCCGGGAAATTCAGCGCTGGGCCAGATACCGTAGCGGCCCTGGAGGCGGGCGTGACTATTGCCCTTGTTTTGCAATGCAATGCTGACCGCAGAATCATCATCGTTATTGGTACGTGCAAGCGCGACGGTGTCTACGACCTCCTCGCCAAAGTGCGCGTAGATCGGAATACCCATGCGCATGTTGAAGCGCAGAGACGCATTTGCCTGTGGCGCGCGCTCCGGCAACACTTCTTCTACGTAGATCAGTGCGCGGTATTCTCCCGGCACCGGCTGCTTGCGCGGCAGTATCGCCCAACGGATAGTCTGCGGACTGTCGGGAGGGATGGTGACCTGAAGAGGATTGACCACCAGCCATTGATCCAGTGAATCTTCAGCGGGCGGAATTTCCTTGACGCGGTTCTGCTCGTCAAGGTCCCAGTTCGCCACAGAGAGCTTCACTGTCAGCGGTTCGTCGCTGAGGTTTTTGATCATTAGCGACTGTGTTCTGCCGCCGCGCTCGTCAAAATCTATGGTGTAGCGTTCCGGTGAAACTGCCAGTCGTGCCTGCGGTTCGGCGTGCGCCAGAGGCGCAATTGTTTTTGCCAGTATTGCTGCGCCGAGCAATATGGCCAATCGCGTAAACGTGTTCATACATGACCTCGCACTTCTATACATACATTGACCTTGGCGCGGTGTGTCCCCGCTTGTGCCAGGCCGTGTAAATCGGAGTAGCGAAAACGTACTGTGCCCCGCAGACGACGCAGGGAATTGCTGCCGCCCCACCAGGCAGTGTTGATATCGCGCTGCCTGGCTTGAAAGGTTGCAACCGAAGACGAAGGATCGACCAGGGCGCTGCTTTGCTCACCCGAGACGCTTATCTTCACCTCTACATCAAGATCGCTGCGTCGATCGAACACATACATATCGCGCGGGAAGTTGACTTCCCAGAAACGACCGACGTTGCGATTGAAACCGTTGCGTACTGCACTCGCCGGAAACAGGTCAGTGTCGAAGCTATCGACAACCAGTTTCCCGCCTCGCGCAGTTGACGGCAGAGGCCCGCGGCCGTTTATTCTCACGGACCTGTCGTCATTGTTGCTGCCTGTGACATTGCGCACAGACGCGGCTTTCAGGGTTACGCTGTCACTGGAACCATCGCGAAAGACGACGGGCACATCGTTCGTGCACGCCGATTGCGCGAAGCCCGGTGCGGCGAGAGTCAGCAGCAGCGTACCGGCTATAGCGGCCAGTACGCTGCGTCGAATCCCGTTACCACGGTGACAGTTGGCATGAGGGCACATGTCTTCACCGTGTCAGGGAGCTGTGACGGTAATGGTCAGAGTGTCAGATGCAGTCAGTCCAGACAGGCTGTCCAGGTCTACATCGAAGCTCAGATCGCCGACGTTGTCGTTACCGCCACCCAGTGTCAGCGACGCGTCCGGAGAAGTCGGCGAAATCGCTTCATTACTGAAGTCACCGGATCCGCTCAGCGCCACGCTGGCGGTCAGACCGCTGGCAAGCGCGCGTACCGCCCAGGAGTTTTCCAGGGAAACGCTGACCGTGCCATCCACGGCGGTGCTTACTGTCGGGTCGCCAGTGATATTGGCGTTATAGGTGATCGTGCCACCAGATACCCCGGTTGCCGAGCTGAGCGCGGTCGGGTCTGCGGAGGTTTCACACTGCAGTTCCGTTACGCTGCCGCTGGTGCCCTGGGTACAGGACGACAGGTGCGCGTTACTCGCATTGCTGAGGATGGCGTCTTCAAGGTCATCCGGGTCGACGGTGATGTCGATATTCGGATAGTAATAAAGCACCACCAACGGCGGGAAAGTGATATCCACGGCTACCGAACCGGTTGCCGCTGTTGAAGCCGGGCTGTTGAGCGTCGCCGCGAGGGCAGCGCCGGCCAGAAGTACGCCCCTTTTTGATATAATGTTCATTGTGTCCACCTTGTCCATTAAGGATCTTTGGGTTGATTTTTTTGGCATCCCCATCGGCAATATTAGGAATATCTTTAGCGGATTAAATGCTTTCTAGGGAATAATGCGAACTAGGGCACATAAAAAGTGGCCAAATACTGACCTTATGGGAATGTAAATAGAAAAATAGGGAAATATTAGAAAATATTGGCCCCATTTTCGGCGCTCAATCCAATGAATTGGCTTGCCTTTTCATGTGCGAGGGCGGAGATTCCGCGTTGCTCCGCCCCCCGTGCGCCCCGGAACGCGGCGTCAGGCGTAGGTTGACGGCCAAATTGGGCATTTGTGTGCCAGGTCACACACGGCACAATCCCCTCTTTCCAGCTACGAAAGCGTCCCCGGAGAGCCATGGAACTGAACATCGACCTGGCAGAGGTCATTCAAAACCTCACCAGGATGGGCATAGCGCTCTTGCTTGCCGCGCCCATCGCGCTCAATCGGGAGCACAGCGCCAACGGGGCCGGGTTGCGCACCTTTCCGCTGGTTGCCATCGCTTCCTGTGCTTTCATGCTGGTTGGCATGAGCGTCTACGAGGGCTCCGACGCGGAAGCGCGTGTGATGTACGGCATTATTACCGGCATGGGCTTCATCGGCGGCGGCTCCATCATCAAGACCGATGTGGGCACCTCAGGCACCGCCACCGCTGCCGGCATCTGGCTCACCGGTGCTATTGGCCTGTCAGTGGCCTATCAGAAGTACGAAATCGCAATCGCCCTGTCCATCGTAGGGTTTCTTGTGTTTCAACTTTCCAGCTATCTAAAGAAGGAAGTCGTGGACTGACCCCCAAGCTGCCGCGCAGCAGTTAGAAACGCCGGGGCACGCTGCCCGCAGCGGCCCTCTCACTCCGCTATCGACCGGCCCAACGGTATTCCACGCCGTGTAAAATTGCCCCGCCGCTTGTCAGATTTACCAAACTACGCCCCTGTCTTCCCACCAAACCGGCTGCTTCCCTGGCCGACACTTCCCCAAAACCCAAACGAATTCGGGAGCTTACGCCTGCCCGCATGGAGCTGGCACGCCGCTTGCTATTCCTCACGTGAACCACAACCGCGAAGGAGAACGTTCCAACGCGACTTTCCAATCACCAGGAGGACAAACATGCAATACACAGCACTTAGACAACTCACCTATGGCGCATTGATGGCGGGGCTGATAGCGGCAACGCCTGCACTGGCCGCAGACCAGGTCGCCGCGGACGACACCGAAGCAGCGCAGAGCGAGTTTGTGTCCGACAGCAAGGCAATGGCCCGCGACGCCTGGCGAGCCGGGAAACTGGAGTCGGCCTACCTGTTAAACCGTCACCTGAACAATTTTTCCATCGACCCTGACGTGCAGGGCGATACCGTACTGCTCACTGGCAAGGTGAACTCGGCGGTGGAAAAGGAACTGGCCGGTCAGATTGCGCTGGGTATTGACGGCATTCAACACGTCGACAACCGCCTGACGGTCGTGAACGGCGAGAAACTGGAGCCTTCCAACGACAGCTTCTCGAGCAAAGTAGCCGACGCCACGCTGGCTGCGGAAGTGAAAATCGATCTGCTGGCAAACAGTGAAACCAGCGGCCTGGACATCAATGTCGATGTTGCGGCGGCCAAGGTAACCCTGCGAGGAGAAGTAGCGTCTTCAGAGGAAAGAGATCTTGCCGAACGCATCGCGAAGAATGTTGACGGCGTAGCTTCCGTCGAGAACAAACTGAACGTCGCACGCAGCTAGTCGCGCGACCTGGCTGACAGCCACCTGAAAACAAACCGTGAAACCACTAACGAAGGAGTAGAGTCATGTTAAATTGGGCACTGATATTCTTGATCGTAGGTCTTGTAGCCAGCGTACTGGGCGCATCCGGTGTAGCAGCAGTGGCGGGGCAGGTTGCCTGGGTGCTGTTCATCATTGGCATTATTATGCTGGTCGTCCACATGATCACTGCGCGCAAACCGTAATGTGAAAAACGCTGGGCTGCCGCAATTTCGCGGCTTGAAATGCCCAACTGCCATCTGGCAATCTGCATAGGGTAAAAGGCCGGGGCCGACACACAGCCGGTCCCGGCTGCTCTGACAGGGAACAGTCAATACGACGCTCAAAGGTCGCCAATACCAGACCAGGATAAAGTGGTGAGGAACCGCCAGGATGCGCACTGAACACAATGTCGAGCGCGAGCACAGCGCACTACAACGTTTGTCGGGCGCTTTTTCCATTTTTTTCAACGCGGTGAAAGGCCTGTTCGCAGACAACTGCCTGCGTAACGCAGCGGCGCTGTCGTTTTACGCGCTGTTTTCTATTGCGCCTATCATCTATATCGCGGTCTACGTCGCCGGCGTTCTGGCGGCGGACATCAACTTCCAGCAACAGATTACCCAGCAGTTTGCGGCCTTGCTTGGTGAGCGCGCAGCAGAGGGCATCAGCGTATTGCTGAGCACGCTGGACAACCAGAATCAGGGCGCGCTTCAACTTGCTGTTGGTATCGCCATCCTTGTGTTCTCTGCCACCAACATCTTTGTGCAGATCCAATCGACATTCAACGACATCTATCGTGTGCAACCCAGAGCCAGCGCCGGCCTGTTGAAACAAATCCTGGATCGGGTTATCTCGCTGGGGATTATTCTCAGCCTGGGCTTTCTACTTATCATTTCGTTGGTGCTGGACTCGCTGGTGCTGGCATTTCACGACTACCTGTTCGAACTACTGAATGACGCGGCGCTGGTGATTGTTCAACTGCTGCAGATGCTGGTTCTGGTCTTCCTTATCACCAGCGTCATCTATGGCATGTTTCACTTTCTACCCGACGTGTATCTTCCGGATACGCTGAAAATCCGTGGCAGTCTGTTGGTTGCGGGTATGCTGCTGCTGGGCAAGTACGGCATCGGCTTATACATTGCCAACAGTAAACTGAGCGAGCTGGGTGGGGCGTCGGCCTCGATTTTTGTGCTCATGCTGTGGATTTACTACACCTCAATTATCCTCTTCTTCGGTGCGGAGGTGATCCGCGCCATCGCCGAGCGAGACAACCTGTTTTTGGAACCACGCCGCTATGCAACCCGTGTTCGCACCATCGTAATCGGGGACAGAGAAACCGCCAGCACCGCCGGTGCTGAACCACCCGGCACTCTCGGCGACACCAGCGGCACTGAAATTATCTCGGATAGCCAGGCAACGCCAACAGCAAGCGCCAACGAACAAGCCGGCAGCGACAGGGCGTAAGCCTCGGATACACATTCTCTGCGCGGAATCGGCGCATCGGAAGGCCGCAAATCCCGGGTGCCAATGGGTCTGGTACGTGGCTGACCACCCGAAGCCATTCGCCCGGCGCAGGCCTGCCTGGCACGGGGCCCCTTGCTCCCACAACAGCAACGCTTTCGAACTGCCATTAACTCTGCGATATTAGGTGCTTCACAGCACAGCGGAGCATTCCATGTCCACTACACACTACCGGGCCTGCCACCTATGCGAGGCCATTTGCGGGCTCGTCATCGAAACCGAGGGCGAGCAGGTACTGTCGATAAAGGGCGACCCCAATGATCCCCTCAGCCGCGGTCATATTTGCCCCAAGGCGGTGGCGCTGAAGGATCTGCACGAAGATCCGGACAGGTTGCGCAGGCCGGTTGCCCGCACGGTTGCAGCAGACGGCAGCGTCACCTGGCGTGAAGAGACCTGGGATGAAGCGCTGGAGCGCACAGCCCAGGCACTGGCCGAAGCGGTTCAGCAGCATGGCGTGCACAGCATTGGCGCCTACCTCGGCAACCCGGCGGTGCACAATTACGGCATGCTGACCCACCAGGGAAATTTGTTTCGACTGCTGCGCACCAACAATCGCTTTTCCGCCACCTCCGTTGACCAGTTACCACACCACCTCGCCGCACTCTGGCTGTTCGGCCACAAACTACTGTTCCCGATACCGGACATCGATCGCAGCGACTACTTCCTGATGCTGGGCGGCAATCCAATCGCGTCCAATGGCAGCATCTGGACCGTGCCAGATGTGCGCAAGCGCATCAAAGCGCTGAAGGCGCGCGGCGGCAAGCTGGTAGTGCTGGATCCGCGTCGGACCGAAACGGCTGAACTGGCCAGCGAACACCATTTCATCCGCCCGGGAAGTGACGTCCTGTTTCTGCTGGCAGTGCTCAATACGCTGTTCGAGGAAGGCCTGGCTGACCCGGCACATCTGGCGGCTTATACCACCGGGCTGGAAGACGTGGCGGCGGCCATCACGGATTTCACCCCCGAATTTGCCGCCGTCCAAACCGGTATTGACGCGGATACCCTGAGGCGCATCGCGCGCGAACTGGCCGCTGCGCAGGCCGGTATTTGCTACGGACGCATGGGCGTGTCGGTAACGGAGTTTGGCGCACTGAATCAGTGGCTCATCCAGATTATCAATATCGCCACCGGCAATCTTGATAAAGAGGGCGGCTCCCTGTTTACCAGCCCCGCTCTGGATAATGTGCAACACAGCAGTCCCGGCGGATTTGCACGCCACCACAGCACGGTGCGCGGGCTGCCGGAGTTTGATCGCGAGCTACCCGTGGCCGCACTCGCAGAAGAGATTACAGACGCGGGTGATGAGCGTATCAGGGTGCTGTTTACCGGCGCAGGCAACCCGGTGCTGTCTACACCCAACGGCGCCCAGCTGGACGCCGCGCTTGATCAGCTGGACTTCATGGTTTCTCTTGACCCGTACATCAACGAGACGACCCGCCACGCCGATATCATCCTGCCGCCCACCTCGCCGCTGGAACACGATCACTACGACATGGCGTTTCACTTAAACGCGGTGCGCAATACGGCGCGCTTCAACGACGCCATCTTCGACAAGCCCGAGGGCAGCCTGCACGACTGGGAAATATTCAGTGAACTGGGCCAACGACTGGCCGCCAGACTGGGCGTGGACAGTCAGCCAGCCGTCGAGCCTGCGCAGATTATTGATATGGGATTGCAGTCCGGGCCTTATGGTACAACCAGTGGCAGCGAACACGCGCTTAGCCTGGAAAAGCTGAAAGCCAATCCCTCTGGCGTTGATCTGGGGCCGTTGCGCCCCACCCTGCCCGGCCGACTTATGACACCGGAGAAACAGATTCGCTGCAACACGCCCGAACCCATGGCGGACCTGGCCAGAGTGCGGCAGCATTTTGGCACAAGCTCCAACACCGCCCTGACGCTGATAGGCCGGCGGCATGTGCGATCATGCAACTCGTGGATGCACAACTTTCACCGACTGGTGAAGGGCAAGGATCGCTGCACACTGATGATGAACCCGCAGGACATGGCAGATCGAGGCATAGAAGACGGCGCCATGGTGGAAGTGAGTTCCCGCGTGGGCAAACTGACCGTGACCGCAGAATCGACCGACGAAATCATGCCCGGCGTCGCCAGCCTGCCCCACGGTTACGGACACGGTCGTGCCGGCGTGCGCATGGACATCGCAGTGCGCAATGCGGGCGTCAGCTGCAACGACCTGACCGACGACAGGCTGCTGGATGCGCTCTCGGGCAACGCTGCGCTCAATAGCGTGCCAGTGGAAGTGACTCCGTGTTGAGTAGAACTTTTCTGCCGAGGCACACAATTCGCGACATCGGGATTGTGGGATGCCCCGGTAATCGCGCGCCGTTTCTCCTCAAGTATTCGTTTGCCGCAACTCGCTACAGCCAATCACACCGTCAATCTTGTTGATCGCGACCGGACCACACATGCCAAACAGCGCAAGCATACCGGACAGCCTTTACTATCAAGCCGTGTTTCGGTCGCCGCACTCAGTATGGTTATCCTGCGTTGCCATCATCGCTCTCAACATGGCGATGTTCTATCCCTCAAAAATATGGCAGGCGGATCTAAGCGCAATCGGTATACACACGCAGCCTCAGCTTGTGGGCATGCTGTTGTTGTTTGTGCTGGTTCCGATGTGGATGTTCGCCTGCTTTTTTGTCACGCAACGCCATTCTCTCGCACTCGCGCGCCAGCTCGAAGCCGGCAATACAACCGCGCAGAACATCAGCGCTGACATCATCAAGTTTCCCGGGCGTGCACTGGCCAGCGGGCTTGTCGGTGGTCTTGTCTATGCGTTGGCGTTTAACATTCCCGCCACCCAGATTGATCCCGCGCTGCGCGGAGACTGGAACAGTGTCAGTATCATTCTGGGTCAGATATTTCTCTGGGTCTGCATTGGCGGACTGCTTTTTGTTCGCCTGCACATCGCGCGCATCTTTTCGTCACTGGGGAAGACGATCGAGTTTTCGTTGTTCGAACAAAGCGAACTTCAGCCCTTTGCCAGGGTTGGCATGCTGGACGTGGTGATTGTCGTCGGCAGTATGGCGATCGCCACCGTACAATCGCTGGATGCGCAGTTTCGACTGGACAATTATCTGTCGGCAATGTTGGTAGCGACGCCTGCCGCCATTGCCCTGCTGGTGCGGCCGATGTGGGCGCTCCACAGGCGCATGGCAACACGCAAAGCCGAACTTGGCGCTGAAATCGACGCGCTGATCAAAAGCGCCAGTGAAAAAACCAGCCTTGACGAGATGCACAAGCTGGAGCTGCTGCTACAGCGTCGCGACCGGGTTCGCTCACTGAACACCTGGCCACTGGATATCAGCATCTGGCGTCGGCTGGCATTCTATGTGCTGATACCACCGCTGGCCTGGGTAGGCGCGGCCCTGATGGAAGTGGTTGTCAGCCAGATGCTCGGCGTCTGATCGATACGCCGCACGGGCGCGATGGCCGGGCGAGCACGGCTATTGTCTGGCGATGCCCGCCTGATTGCCGCGCAAGACATATTTCTGCACCTTTCCCGTGGCCGTCTTGGGTAACTCTTCGACGAAGCTCACCCACTGCGGTGTCTTGAAGCGTGCGAGGTTATCGCGCACAAAGGATTTGAGCTCTTCTTCGCCAGCGTCAGCACCCGCCTGCAGCACGACGAACGCATGCGGCGATTCTCCCCACTTTTCATGCGGCATGCCTACCACCGCAACTTCAAGCACCGCGGGATGGCGCAGCAGGCAACCTTCCACCTCTACCGAGGAGATGTTCTCGCCGCCGCTGATGATCACATCCTTGAAACGATCGCGGATTTCCATGTAACCGTCCGGGTGCACGACGGCAGCGTCACCCGAGTGAAACCAGCCGTTACGAATGGCGGTATCCGTTGATTCCACATCATTGTAGTAACCCTGCATCACAACATTGCCGCGCACGGTGATCTCACCCAGTGTTTGGCCATCGCGGGGGACGGCGCGCCCCTCTTCATCGACTACACGCAACTCGCCCGAGCTGACCAGTTCCACGCCCTGGCGCGCCTTGACGGTGGCCAGCGCCTGGTCGTCAAGCTCCCGATGTTCAGGCAGGTCTTCACAGATAGAAATCAGTGGCGCAGTTTCCGTCAGGCCGTAAACGTGGGTCAGTTCCCAACCAAGATCGCGCTCCACCATCTCTATAGTTGCCGCCGCTGGCGGCGCGCCCGCCGTAAACAGGCGAATGCCGCGCGGTGCTCCGGCCCGGCTTTCTTCCGGCGCATTCACAATACTGATCAACACCGTGGGCGCGGCACAAAACATGGTGATGTTCTCTTCGCGCATCAGCCGGTATACCTCGGCCGGGTCAACCTGGCGCAGACAGACGTGGGCCATACCGCGCGCGGTGTTGATCCAGGTAAAAGTCCAGCCGTTGGC
>JAUHYL010000117.1 GCA_030426545.1 Gammaproteobacteria bacterium | reverse complement strand
GGCAGTGCACGGAGCGCCCGTGCACCTCGGTGATCCGGCGCAGATTGGTATTGAAAATCTGTCCCGCCCCGATTTTGGTGCTGCGGTGTCAATGCGCGACGGTGAGCTACCCCTGTTCTGGGCTTGCGGCGTCACCCCACAGGTGGCGCTGACCAACGCAAAGTTGCCGCTGGCAATTACCCACAGCCCGGGCTGCATGCTGATTACCGATATTCGCAACAGCAAACTGGCGGTGATGTAAGTGCTGCTGAACTGCGACCTGGGTGAAAGCGACGGCGACAACATCGTCGGTGACGACGCGGCGATAATGCCCCATATCGACCAGGCCAACCTCGCCTGCGGCTTCCACGGCGGTGACCCACTGACCATTCAGCGCTGCATTGCGCTGGCGCGAGAGCACGGCGTCAGCCTCGGTGCGCACCCGTCCTATCCAGACAGGCAGGGATTTGGTCGTCGCTCGATGTCACTGCCAGCAAAGCAGCTGCAGGCGGTACTGCACTATCAAATTGCCGCGCTGGAAGGCATGGCCGCCAGTAGCGACATGCAACTCTCACACGTGAAACCGCACGGTGCGCTGTACAACGACATGATGACAGACGACGCTGTGCGCTGCGCAGTCATGGACGCCCTCTGCGCCTATCACCGCAGGTATACACTGCTGCTGCAAAGCACGGCAGGCTGGCAACAGCATCTTGCCGAGGCCGAATCCCGCGGTTTGGTGCTGCAGTTCGAGGCGTTCGCCGATCGACGCTACCTGTCCGACGGCTCGCTACAGTCGCGCTCCATCCCAGGGGCTGTACTCAGTGGAGAGGCAATGCTGGAACAGGCGCGCATGATTTGCACGCAGGGGCAGGTCGTTACCGCCGAAGGAACAACGCTGGCCTTGCATGCGCAAACCCTGTGCGTGCATGGCGACAGTCCCGGGGCGGCGGAGCAGATTCGCGAAATTCGCCAGATCGTCGGAGCAGCCTGAAGCATGTTGCCATCGCTTTCACCGACAATGCAGTGTGTCGGCGCAGATGCGCTCATGCTGTATTTTGGCGACGAGATAAGCGCTGCCACCGGCGCACAGGTACACAGCGCCACCGCCTTGATCGACGCGCACCTCGGCAATGACGTGGTCGACCTGGTGCCCTCGTACAGCTCCCTGCTGGTTATTTTCGATCCGCTGCAATTCACCCACGTTGAGATGACGAGGCGACTGCGCGCTATCTTCCAGCGTGAAGCCGCCGAACCGTCAACGGGCAGTCGCGTCGTGGAACTGCCGGTCTACTATGCGGCAGAGACGGGCCCGGACCTAACCACGCTGGCTCGCGAAGCAGGCCTGGCGGTCGCGGAAGTGATCGAACTGCACAGTGCCCGGGAATACCAGGTGTTTGCCATCGGCTTCGCACCCGGCTTTGCCTACCTCGGCGAGCTTGACGAGCGCATCGCCAGACCCCGGCACGCGTCACCGCGCGAGCGTGTTACGGCCGGCTCCGTGGGGATCGCCGACAGGCAAACTGCGGTTTACCCGGCCGACTCGCCCGGAGGCTGGAACCTGATAGGCCGGTGTCCAACGCGCATGTTCGACCCGGAAGGCGACCCCCCCATGCCCGTGGCAGTGGGCGATCGGGTGCGCTTCAAACCAATCAGTCGCGAGCAGTACCTTGCACTGGGAGGCACACTGCCATGAGCATGCGTGTGTTGCACGGTGGCGTACTGAGCCTGCTACAGGATGCCGGTCGCTTCGGGGCGCATCGGCTGGGCCTCACCAACGGTGGCCCAATGGACTTCGAGGCGTTTCACTACTGCAACCAACTGCTACAGAATATGCCCGACTGCTGCGCCATAGAGATCAGTGTGGGCGGGTTACAACTGGAGAGCCTCGTCGACACCTGGGTCTGCCTCACCGGCGCAGAGATGCCGCTGTTGATCAATGATCAGGAGTGCGAGCGCTGGTGTGTGCACCCGGTCGCCGCCGGCGACCGCATCCGCGTGGAGTATGCAGGTCGTGGCTGCCGCGCCTATTTGGGTGTGGCAGACGGCTTTCGCATACCGCCCTATCTCGGCAGTGCATCGACGGTTATGCGTGAAGGCGTCGGCGGGCTAAACGGCGTCGCACTGCAGCGAAACGATCAACTGCCCTGTCAGGCGAACGTACGCCGCAGGCGTCTGTATCTGCCGCTGTCCGAGCAACCGCGCTACCCGGGCCAGGCCACCGTGCGCGTGATACCCGGTTACCAGCAACGGCACTTCAATCGTACAGAGCAGCGGCGCTTCTTCGGTGCACCGTATGCGGTGACCGAGCGCAGTGATCGCATGGGGTATCGCCTCAGCGGTTCGGCGGTTCGCTGCAATATCAACGGTGTTCTGTCAGAGGGTATCTGCCACGGCGCCATTCAGATTCCGCCCGACGGGCAACCCATCGTCCTGCTCAACGACCGCCAGACGATAGGCGGTTACCCGAAAATGGGCGCGGCGTTGCGTACTGACGCTTCCCGATTGGCCCAATTGCGGCCCGGCGACACGGTGCATTTTGCCGCCGTGACACCGGGCACGGCACGGCGCATTCTGTCGCTGGAACAACGCTTTACACTGCGCAAGACGCTACGGGAGCACTGAGTGAACGACCAACAGCTCAGCGAGGCAATCGAGGCGCTACTGGTAGCGCACAATCCGCGCAATATGCAGCTCGCGCAGAGGGCGTTGCGGCCGGGATACTACCTGCGGGCTGCGCGCCACCTGCGCGACCTCGAGGGCACCGTGCTGATTGGCACCGGTTTCCCGGTTACCGGCACCTTCGAAACAGACGGGCCTGTCGGTGCCATTATTCTGTACAACTGTTTACAGGAACTGGGTGCCGATCCGCTGCTGGTTTGCGGGCCGCCCCTGTCCGCTGTACTGGCCCATGATTACGCCGTCCTTGAACTCACCGCACCCACTATCGACCATGCGGAAGAAGAAGCGCGCGAAAGACTTGCGCATTTGCGCCCCGCCGCCGTCATTTCCATCGAGCGACCTGGGCTGGCGGCTGACGGCCACTACTACAATATGCGCGGCGAGGATATCACCGAGCGCTGCTTCTTTTTCGATCCATATTTTACGCTGGCAGACTGCCCCACCCTCGCCATCGGCGACGGCGGCAATGAAATCGGTATGGGCAATATAGCCGGCGCGCTAAGCAGCCTCGATATCAAGCCATCGGTCACACGCTGCGACGAGTTGTTGATAGCGGACGTGTCGAACTGGGGCGCCTACGGGCTACTTGCCATGCTCGGACACTGGGCGCGCCGCGATCTTCTGGCGGGCATTTCCCCGGTGAGTATTCTCAATTACCTGTGTACTCGCGGCAGCGTTGATGGCGTAACCGGCGAACAAACGCTGACCGAAGACGGCATGGAGGCCCGTGTCGGCACGCATATCATTCAGGAGTTACGAGCGCTGGTGAATTCCAGCGGCAACTAGCGATCGCGGACTGACTGCACATCGCTGTGCATGTTGCGCAGCCGCGTTGGGTTCGCCCGCTCACGTTTATCTGCTGCAACGGTGTTCCCGGTGCCGTTTTCCTGTTCGGGGCAATTGTTTTTTGTGTCACAATGGCGCGCCTATGAATACCGTATATCTGAATGGCGACTACCTGCCCATGCACGAGGCACGGATTTCCCCCATGGACCGGGGATTTCTCTTCGGCGACGGGATTTACGAGGTCATCCCCTCCTACGACGGCCGCCTCGTCGGCTTCGGGCCGCACCTGGAAAGGATGCAGCAGGGCCTGGATGCACTGGAAATAAAACTGCGACTGGAACACACGCAGTGGCGGCGCATCGCCGAAGAACTGATCGAACGCAACGGCGGTGGCGCTCTGGCCATCTACATTCATATCAGCCGTGGCGCAGACAACCGCAGACACCACGCCTACCCCGAGAATATTGCACCCACGGTGTTTGCCCTCGCCTACGAGATTCCCGAACCGCCATCGGCCGACAAGTCGAAGGCCAGGCTGTTTCGCGTCTCCACTGCCGAGGATTTACGCTGGAAACACTGCGACATCAAGACCACAGCCCTGCTGGGGAACGTGATGCACTACCAGCAAAGTCACGCCCGCGGCGAGGATGAGGTGATTCTGTACAACAGTGCGGGTGAGATTACCGAAGCAGCGGCATGCAATGTCTACGTGGTAAAGGAGGGTGTAGTGGCCACGCCGGAACTCGACAAGCAGAAGCTACCCGGCATTACGCGTCAGCTACTACTGAAAATACTTCGCGCCGACGGCAGCATTCCGATTGAGGAGCGCGTGGTGACCCTGGCGGAACTGCGCGAGGCGGACGAGGTATGGCTGTCCAGTTCAAGCAAGGACATCGCGCCCGTGGTGGCGGTAGACGGTACCCCGGTGGGCGACGGCGCGCCCGGTGATGTCTGGCACGCGGCACAAACACTGTTCAGCCAACACAAATACGATTACTAGGACCGCACTGATCGATGGCTAGACCGGCCCAGGCCCTGCTGAATCTCGACGCGCTGCGGCATAACGTGCGGCACGCGCGTTCGCTGGCACCAGGCGCCAGGCTGATGGCCGTGGTGAAAGCCAACGCTTATGGTCACGGAGCCGTGACCATTGCAAAGGAACTGCAGCCCGCTGTCGACGCCCTGGCGGTGGCCAGCGTGGACGAGGCGATCGAACTTTACGATTCGGGCATACGTACGCCCATCCTCCTGCTGGAGGGGCTCTTCGAACCATCGGAGCTAGAACAGGCGGCGCAGCGCGATTTCTGGATCACCGTCGCCAGCGAACAACAACTGGCCTGGCTGGAACAGGGAAAGCTGACTAGACCGCTGCAGTGCTGGCTCAAGGTGAACACCGGCATGAATCGCCTGGGTGTCGATAGTGCACACGCGCCCGCTTTTTTTGAGCGCCTGGTCAGCTGCGTCAATTGCGCTGCCGCACCGGTTCTCTACACACACTTTTCCAGTGCAGACAACCTGCACAGCGCTCGCACCGCAAGACAACTCGAGCGTTTCGCTGCACTGCCAATCGACGCACCGCGCAGCGCCGCTAATTCCGCGGCGCTGCTGGCCTGGCCGGGCAGTCATCTGGACTGGGTGCGCCCCGGTTACATGCTCTACGGCAACTCGCCCTTGCCGGATATGCACCCGAATGCGGACGCCCTGCGCCCGGTCATGACCCTGACCTCACGTGTTATTGCCTTACGCGAAGTAGAGGCCGGCGCAGCGGTAGGCTACGGCGGCACCTTTGTCAGCCAGCGCAGGTCGCGCATTGCAACCATCGCTATCGGCTATGGTGACGGCTACCCACGGCAGGCGGTTAACGGTACCCCGCTGCTGATCAACGGCCAACGAGCACGTCTGGCAGGCCGGGTATCGATGGACATGCTGACGGCAGACGTCACCGATCTGGACGATGTGCAACCCGGCAGTGAGGTTGTGCTGTGGGGCGACGGGCTCTCGGTAGACGAAATCTCGCGCTATGCGGGGAACACCATCGGCTACGAGCTCACCACCCGTATGCCGTCGCGAACGCCGCGCATCGTCAGCGTCAGCTGATCGCCGCAGAGTTCTACACCCACCGTGTCCACTGCCGCCGAAGACTGCCAGACACTGCCCGCTATTCTCCAGCGGCAAGCTGAACTTACGCCCGACGCGACTGCCTTGTTCTGGCGCAACGAGGCCATCAGCTATCGGGAACTTCAGACGCGTGTGCACGCACTGGCCAGTGCCTTGACCACGACCGGCGCGCCGGGTGACCGGGTTGCTGTACTGTCTTTTAACTCACCGCAATTTGTAGAACTGATCTACGCGATACCCGCCGCGGGCAGGATTCTGGTGCCCCTGAACGCACGCCTGGCCCCGGCGGAGTGGGTTGACCAACTCGCGCGCACAGACTGCAAACAGGTCTTTGCGGAACCTCAGCTACTGGCCCGGCTAAAAGACCAGGAGGGGTTTTCAGGTGACACGACCACGGTTGCACTGGACCAGAACTACGAGAGGCTGCTGACTACCACGCACAGCGCGCAACTGCCGCACATTGAAGCGAACGATACGGCCTGGATCCTGTTTACCTCGGGCTCGACCGGCAAACCCAAGGGCGCCCTGCTCACGCACGCGGGCTTTATGGCCGGGCTCCGCTCCGCAGCCATCGCGCGACCCGTGCAGCCAACAGACCGGTATCTCTATCCTTTTCCGCTGTTTCATGTTGCGGCACACAACGTGTTGCTGCAGCATCTGTACGGGGCTGCCGTTGTGCTCACCCCCGCCTTCGAAGCGGCCACGACATTGAGCGCATGCCGCGAGCTTGCCGTCACCACAATGTCTCTCGCACCGACCATGATCGCCATGCTCCTGGAGCACCCTGACTTTCGCGCCGAAGATCTCGCGGGCGTACGTACAATCGGCTACGGTGCGTCGGCCATGCCATTGCAGCTTCTACAGCAGCTCCTGCGGGAAACGTCGGTTGGTCTGTGCCAGAGCTATGGCATGACAGAATTGTGCGGCAGCGTGGCGTTCCTGACGGTCGAAGATCACCGCGAGGCACTGGACAACCCCGGGTTGCTGAAATCCGTGGGCCGGCCCCTGCCTACCGCCGAGGTGACATTGGTTGATGATGACGGCAAACCGTGTGCACAGCGCGAGCAGGGCGAGATCGTGGTGCGCGCCTCGCAGTGCATGGCAGGCTATTGGCAGGATCCAGGCGCGACGCGCGATGCATTGCGCGCCGACGGCTTACACACGGGCGATATCGGGTGCTTCGACGAGCAGGGCTATCTTTATATTGTCGATCGAAAAAAAGACATGGTTCTCAGCGGTGGCGAAAACATCGCCTCACGCGAGGTCGAGGAAGTCGTGCGCGGGCACCCGGCAGTGACCGACTGCGCGGTCATCGGACTGCCCGACGCCCGTTGGGGTGAATTGGTTTGCGCTGTGCTTGTGTTGCAGACAGAGGTGTCGGACGACGCACTTGCGACTCACTGCCGCGCACTGCTGGCAGGTTACAAAACGCCACGCCAGTGGCTGCGCATCGACGCACTGCCACTGAACGCCGCGGGTAAGGTAGACAAGCCAAGCTTGCGCCGCAGGTTTGCTGACAAGGCCGCGCAATCCGTCCAGCCGCCCGCGCAGGATTAACCGCGCTCGCTGGACTAGCGGTTGTCCTGCGAATCAAGAAAGCGCTCAAACTCCTCTTCGTAGAGCCGGAACAACACCAGCGCCAGGGAGAAGATCAACGGGCCATACACAAGACCCATCAAGCCGAACACCTGTAGCCCACCG
>JAUHYL010000116.1 GCA_030426545.1 Gammaproteobacteria bacterium | reverse complement strand
TCGAGTGTATCTGGCAGCAAGCTGCCTTGGTCACGCGACTCTCCATCCAAATGGCGCATAAAAAAATACCCGTATCTCGCGATACGGGTATTTTGTCAGAGCCGGGAGATGTTTTCACACAGTCTCCCATGGTCGCCCTTTTTGCACATGCCGGAACGATTAGAAGCGGGCAGTAACACCCACTACAAACGAGTCAGTTTCGACGTTGGTGTCTTCGATTTCGCCCTCGAGGTAGGCAACAGTCACTGCCACACTCTGGGTGATGAAGTATTCACCGAGTACGCCGTACTCTTCCAGTTCCTCGCCCTGGTATTCGGTGTTGCTGTAGGCAGCGCCGATACCGAAGTTTTTGCAGGGGTACCAGATAGCGTCGATTTCCCAGGCGTCGATATCGTCGTTACCGCTGAGCTCTTCGTCGTCGTCAAGGTCAATGAAGCCGTAGGAAGCGTGCAGCTTCAGGCCGCTGTCTTCCCAGTTGAACATGTGATCCAGGTCGATGCGGTAGCTTTCGATCTCGGGAGCGTTTTCCGCGTCTGAGCTCTCGTAGCCCAGCGTCAGAGTTGTGGTGTCAGTCAGGTATTTACCGAAACCCAGGTTGAAGGTGTCGATTTCGGCATTGCCGGGATCGAACTCGGTGTAGTCGTAACCGGCGTCGAAAATCCAGCCAGAACCTTCAGTGACGTAGCGGCCATCGATGCTGTAAGCCTCGGTTTCAACGTCGGCAGCGCCTTCCAGTTCACCGTCGGTGTAGTTGACGCCAACACTGGAAGCGTGGTCCAGGAACGCGGCCTGGCCATAGGGGCCCTTGCTGTCATCGACACCGCCGATGAAGTAGCGGCCACTCACACCGATGCTGTCAACGTCACCACCAGAGATGGCGGCACCAGCTTCGAAGTTGTAATCAGCCTGGGCTGCGGCTGAAAGCGCCAGGCCAAGGCCGGCGACAATTGCAGTTTTCTTGAACATGTCTTTACTCCTTGCGGTTAATAGTGCTCCGGTTCTCGTTACAGTCATTGCCGGAATGGTCGCTATGCTAATGCGCAGCGCAGGCGTCTTTCTAGGGAAAAAATGCAGGACTATTTACGTGCTTTTCGGGCCGCGCTGTTGCTGCACGGCGTGATCGCTGTGCCCCGCAGGCGCCTCAGGGCCCAGCGGGGGCGATATTGACCGGAAAAGCGCTCTGCTGCGCCAGCCCGGTGACCTTGTCGTAATTGCTGTCCCTGGGGATCAGCTGCTGCACGTTGCTGCCCTTCTCCCGCGTCGGGCGCGGGTCTGTCGGGTCGCCCCAACCGTGGGCAAGGGCGACCGTTCCGCTGGCGATGCGGTCGCTACATTCCACCACCGCTTCGATGCGGCCGTGACCGCTGTCGATGGTGATCAGGTCCTCATCGGTCAGCGCCAGCCTGGTCATATCTTCCGGGTTCATGAGTGCCGGGTTATAGCGGCGCTTGCGCCGCAGACTGGGCAGGTTGTTGCCTGTAGTGCAGTAAACCTCCGGCATCCGGTAGGTGATGAGGCGGAAGTCAAAGGCCTGGTTCTCGCTGTACCCGCCGCCGTTTATGACCGGTTCTGAGCGTACCTCGGCCAGTTCCTGCAACAGTTCCGGGTGGCCCACCGCAAGTCGACGATCAGCGTGTCCCACCATATCGGGAATGACGCCACCCACCCGGGGTATGCCCTCGTCGTAGACCTTCCCCGAGGGGCCTGCGCGTTTTACTTCCTCCAGGCTCACACGGGCGTCCGGTGTGAGCGCTTGAATCACCTCATCGGTAGTCGGGCTTGCGCTGGCCTCGATGCCAGGCAGGGAGAAATTGCTCTCCATGACCTGCGCAACGTGCCAGAAAAACTCCCACTCCTCAATGACATCGTCTGTCGCCTCTACCATTTTCTCGCTGTACTGGTTGAAGGAGAACGGAAAGTAGGCGTCGGACAGCATCGGTATATCGACTCGCTCGAAGGGGTGCTTGACGGCCATAACGTAGTCAGCATGTTTTGCCGTGGCAGACATGAACAGGTCATTGACCACCAGAAGCTCCAGTGCTTCGAAAGCTTTTAGCGTGGTGTTCGTATCACTGAAAACCAGCGCAGGGTTACCACCGTTCACAATCAGTGCCTTCACCTGTCCGGTGCCGGGCGTAAGGATTTCGTCGGTGAGTGTATTGGTCGCCATTTCCTGGTAACCAAACAGCCCGGTGATGCCCTGTATATCGCGGATGCGTGAACGTTGCTCGGTACGTAACGAGATCGGCAGTGGCTGATTGCCTTCGTCTGGCAACTCCGGTCCAAGGGTCCCGGTAATGCGCGTCATACCGCCACGCCGGTCGAAGCGTCCGCAAATTGCGTTCAGGTTTTGTACAAGCTGCGTTGTCAGGTTCTGGTGTCGCGCCATGTGCAGGCCCGTGCCCGAAAGGGCGGCACCGCTATCGGCACAGGCAAAGGTGCGGGCCGCCTCGACGATATCGGTAGCCTCGCAGGTGGTACGTGCTGCGGCGTACTCCAGCGTAAAGGGCTTCACCGCCTCGTAGAGCTCATCAAAACCGCTGACATAGCGCTGCACGTAATCGTTGTCGTGCCAGTTGTTGTCGATGATTTCGCGAATAATGCAGGCCAGCAGCGTTGCGTCCTCACCCGGTTTCACCTGCAGGTGAACGTGTGCCTTGTCTGCCACGTCGCAGCGGCGCGGGTCGATCACCACCAGTTTCAGGCCGCGCTTAAGCGCCTTTTTCAGTCGCGTCGACGGATTGGACTGTGGCATTGACCAGAGGTGCGACACCACCGGATTGGTAGCCACGAACATGGCGCTGTCAGCGTGATCGATATCGAACACACTCAACGGCAGAGGGGCTCCGAACAATCGGTCGAAGGCAATAATCAGCGATGGAGAATCGATGGTCAGTGACGTGTACAGACGCGGTGAGCCAAAGGCCTGCAGCCACTTCGCCACGAACCAGGGGCCCCCCGCTGAGGTGCGGTGGCCGCCGCAGCCGACGTAAACCGCCACCGCCTCCGGACCATGCGTGTCGACCAGCTCGCGCAGCTTTGCACCGATCTCATCAATCGCCTGCCCACTGTCAATGTCTACAAATTCGCTGCCCACGCGTTTTTTCGAGGAGCGCAGACGATCAGGATGATTGATGCGCTCAACCTCGGCGCGACCCTTGGGGCAGGTATAGCCTTCCGATACCGGGTTGTCGTGATCACCGCGTACGGCGATCACCCGGTCGTCCTGTACGTCAACTTCCAGGCCACAGAACACATGGCAGAAACGGCAAAACGTTTTCCTGGTTTCAGTCATTGAGCAATTCCCTGCGCGGGTCGTTGGGGTAGATCCAGTCTTCGCCAATGACCTGTTGTACACGTAACTCAGGCGGTATGTTGTCCACTCCTATCATGTTGTCCGCGGCCTGGTTCCAGTGATAGATGCGCGCCTCCTGGTAGCTTAGCGGCACGCCCTTGAAGCCGTAGGATTCCATTGAGCGCTGAATTTTTTCGCCGAACAGTGTGTCTTCCTGTAGTACCGCGCACAGCGTTTCGCCATCGTTTTCTGTCCACAGGTCCGGGCGCAGCCCTTCTTTCCAGGCGGGCGCCATGGTCCACGTCTCCATGCGGCATTTATCGATGCCGTTTGGCCAGAACAGGATCGGCGGTATAGCGTGCTGACTCAGTGGCGCTACCAGGTTGGGGAACAGGCCATAGGACTGCGTGCAGGTGCGGGCGATCTCGCCCACGGTGTCAATTTCCGCGATGTCAGCTGAGACCGGCATGATATCCAGCGTGGCCTTACCCTGTGGGGTCGGGGCAATCATGCGCCCGTGCCCGTTGGCATAAAGTGTATTGACGTTGCGCCGGTCATCCAGCACCGGGCCCACGGTTGTGGGGTGAATGGTGCGTACATGGTAGACCTCTGTGTTGGCCTCCATGGCGATTTTCCAGTTGCAGTCCAGTTCAAACACATGGCGCGCCGCCAACCGGCAGTTGTCGAACTGAAACTCCTCCCACTCCTGGGCGACAGGTCCAAGCCACTGCAGCAACGTGGGTGCATCCCGGTCGAAATTCACGAACACGAGATTGCCAAAGCGTTCACAGCGAATGCTCGTCAGGCCGCGGCTGGAAAAATCCAGATCGCGAAAATCCTCCGGATCGCGAATGCCGCGCAACTCGCCTTCTCGACTGTAGCTCCAGCCGTGATAGGGGCAGGTAAAGCGCCGCTTGTTGCCGGACCGATCAGTCACCACCGGTGCGCCGCGGTGGGAACAGGTGTTGTAGAAAGCGCGCACCTCTCCGTCGTCGCCATGAATGAGGACTACCGGCTGCCCGGCGTTCTCCCACGTCATGTAATCCCCCGCTTGTGGAAGCTCATCGATGTGTGCGGCAAGCAGCCAGCTTTTGCGCCAGATGTGTTCCAATTCCAGCGCGTGAAAACGGGGGTCGATGTACCGACCGGCGGGTATATCCGGCAGCGTTGGAAAAGTGGGGGGCGGCGCAGTGCGTGCGGCCTCGTATTCCATCAGCGCTCGCAGGGTGGCGATTTCATCTTGCGACATGGGCATGTAGGCTGGCTTCCTCTGTTTCATACGTCGCAAACGGCGGGCGGGCAATTGAAGTTGCACCCGCTTGAGCATGGCAAACAGGCAGAATGCGGTCAAGCACGCAGAAACAGTGCACGTTACCAGCCCCGTTGTTTGCGACGTGCCTCAGCAGAAAGCCAGCTCGACGAAACGGTACACCATTGCCGCATCAGTTGGACTTGGCAGGCTGTTTACGAGCTGTGCCAGCCGGTAGAATGCTGCGCTCGTGCGCTACAAGGCTGGCGCGCCCAATAGGAGAATTGCATGCTGACGGCCCCGACCCTGCCATTGCGTATCAGGTCTTTGAACGCGGTACTTTCCCTGGCACAAAAGTTTGGCTTTCAGTCTGATGCACTCACCGAGCAGGCACTGCTCGCCGGCGCAATTCAGCAGACCAGCCTGGAAGACTTCGGCGCTGACGATTTCAGGGAAGGCCTAACGACATTATTGGAAAGCCTGCACAATGAAGCGCGTCTTTCACCGCTGGGCCGATTGATCGCCCAGCAGGAAATTCAGATGGCGCTGGCCAACCGTTTGCAACTTGTCGACTATCACAAGCGCTTTCCCGAAATCTCGGCACTGCACATACGCGAGCCGGTTTTTATCATCGGGCAGGGTCGCAGTGGAACCACCATCATGCACGAGCTGATGGCACTGGATCCCGGCTTGCGTGTGCCGCGCACCTGGGAGGTCGATCGCCCCTTCCCGCCACCGCACAGCGCAAACTATGAGAACGATCCGCGAATCGCTGTTATCCAGAAGAACCTGGACCGCACTGATGTGATACTGCCTGCCTTTAAACGCATGCACCGCATGGGCGCCGAGCTGCCACAGGAGTGTGTGCGCTTTACCGCCAGTGCGTTTACCAGCCTGATGTTCTGGACGAACTACAACGTGCCCGCCTATACCGCCTGGTTGAAGGACGAGGCGGACCTCGCGCCAGCCTACCGCTATCACCGACGCTTTTTGCAGCTACTGCAGTGGAAGCACCCGGTGCAGCCCTGGGTAGTGAAATCGCCGGCGCACCTGTGGTCACTCGATGAACTGCTGGCCGAGTACCCGGATGCACGCTTCATACAGACGCACCGGGATCCGCTCAAGATGCTGGCATCGCTTACCAGTCTGGTCACCCACCTGCGCAAAATGGCCAGCGACCATGTCGACCCGGTACAAATTGCGCGCGAGTGGGCGGAGTATAATGCGCTGGGATTGAACAACTCTGCCGAATTCCGCGGTCGGGGCCGTATCGCGCCCAACCGGATTATCGACATCGATTTCTACGAGTTCATGTCGTCGCCGGTTGAGCAGCTCAAACGAATTTACGCGTTCCTGGATCGGGAGCTGGAGCCCGGCACCGAGTCGCGGATGCGGGATTACCTGGCGCAGCATTCCTCGGCCCAGCACGGCGCACACAGCTACAGCTTTGCCGATACGGGTCTGGACGTTGAGCAGGAGCGTGCGCGCGTGGCACCGTACCAGCAATACTTTAATACTCGCATCGAAGTCGAATAGCTGTACCGCGCTGCTTTACATGCAGGTGGCCTTTGCTAGCATCGCTGCGATGCGTGCTCTCTGCTTGTACCTGATGATGATTCTTCCGGCCGGCCTGCCCCTCGCGGCGCTGGCGGGCGTCGATTGTGTGCCCGGCGAGGTGGCAGGCATAGATCCCACTGCGCGCGTCAATGGCTGGGGCTTGAACGAGAAAAACCATCGGTTTATTCCTGAGAGCCGTGCCGGCATTACACCCGACAACGTCGAATCCCTGCAGCTCAAGTGGGCCTTTGCACTGCCGGGTGCCGAGTCGCCCCGGGCGCTACCGCTGATAACCGGCAACACTATCGTGATCGCCGATGAAGACGGTGGAGTATACGCACTGGACAGGGACAGCGGGTGCCAGCGCTGGCGTTACGATGCTGACGCAATGGTGCGCACCGCACTGCGCTATATCCGCCATGGCGAAAAGCATCTGCTGGCCTTTGGCACCTGGGCCGGCGAACTGATTACGCTGAATCTGCTCACGGGCAATGAGAACTGGCGAGTTAACGTCAGCGACCATCCCTATGGCATGTTGTCGGGCTCACCGATTGATCATGAGGGCGTCATCTACCAGCCGGTATCGTCCTATGAATTGGCAGTAGCGCTTAACCCCTTTTATGCCTGCTGTACCTTTCGCAGTTCGATCGTTGCCGTGTCTGTGGACACCGGCGATATCCAGTGGCGAGCGCACACAATTGAAGAGCAGCCCGGCGTCGTGGAGCCGCGCCGATTTTTGCCTGATCGCAAGGGCCCCTCAGGCGCGCCTGTCTGGTCTCAACCGACGCTGGATCTGAAACGCCAGCGTCTGTATGTCGGCACAGGAGAAAATTATTCTGCTCCCGCTACCGACACCAGCGATGCGATTCTGGCATTCGATATGAAGACCGGTCGGCGGCTGTGGAAGCGCCAGTTCCTCGGCGGCGATGTCTGGAATCTCGCCTGTGTTACCCGGTATCACCCGAATTGTCCGGAGGAGCAGGGTGAGGATCTGGATTTCGGTGCGCCACCCATACTGGCCACTGTTGCGGGCAGGGACTACCTGCTGGCGGGACAGAAGAACGGTCGCTTCCTGGCGCTGGATCCCGCCGCCCAGGGTAAGCCTGTGTGGAGCGATCGCACGGGATCGGGCGGTAAGGCAGGGGGCGTGCACTTTGCGATGGCGGTGGATGAAAAGCGAG
>JAUHYL010000031.1 GCA_030426545.1 Gammaproteobacteria bacterium | reverse complement strand
ACTGCTTTCCGCGCTGGGCGGTCTGCTTGGTATCAGCGTGGTGGTGATCATGGTGGTTGCCCTGAACACCTTCGCCTCCGGCCTGCCGGTGACGCTGAACCCGGGGTACATGATGGCCTCGCTCGCACTGAGCTGTTCGGTGGGACTGGTTGCCGGTATATCGCCGGCCATGCACGCTGCCAGCCTCGACCCTATTGAGGCGCTCCGCTCGGAGTAGCTTCGAACCGGGCCTGCACCTCCGGCCTGATCCCGCACAGACTCCAACCCCCTCAGTCTTCCTTGCAGCCGGGGCTTTTCGAGAACTGGCGCACACATCCCGGCACATACATCGAACTGTTTCACAATTCTCGTGGCAGCGCGTTGTCCACTCCCGGTTGCTATGTTGCAGTACAAGCAAGGCGGCAGGTTGTCGCCAGCAAGGAAGTGCGGGGGACGATGGTCATGGACCAATCGAAGCTGAAAAAGCCGGCGCACCTCGGGGACGAAACCTGGCAACAACATCTGGAATGGATGTCTGTCATGGGCAAGCAGGTCGAGGAAAATTTCGCCAGACACTGCAGCCGCGTCGAAGAGGACGCCAATCGCAATCGAGCGCTGCGCCAGCGCCATGAGCAGGTGCTGCAGGCAGAACGACGCATTCGCAGCCTGTTCAGCATGCAACTGAGACCGTAATACGACAGACGCTGGCACCCAGACAGCGACTTTCGCTGGATTTCCCCACGCCCTGTGGGCGCAACTTACTGTCAGCCTGACACGCAACCCCCTCCACGCAGTCACAATTTGCTAGTTTTCACGGCCTCTGTGGCCATTCCTCATGATCTTCCGATTCGTTACCTTGTGATGCAGCTAATCCCGCTTTCCGTGGCCGCTACTCGAGGAACACCATGCAGACCGACTTTTGCAAAGAGCTTGGCATAGACGCACCGATTTTCGCTTTCACCCACTGCCGCGACGTAGTGGTGGCGGTGAGCAAAGCCGGCGGCATTGGCGTACTCGGCGCGGTGGGGTTTTCACCCGCGCAATTGCGTGAAGAACTGGACTGGATCGACGAGCATATCGGCGACCATATCTACGCAGTGGACACCGCCATCCCGCAGAAGTACGAAGGTATGGAAAAGACCAGCGCCGCAGAACTGGTACAGATGCTGAACGAAGCAATTCCCGGCGAACATCGCGAGTTTGCGGAGAAGCTGTTGCGCGATCACGGCGTGCCCGAATGGCCCGACAAGGACGACGATGTCACCCTCAGCTTCTCTGCCGTGCAGGCTCAGGCACTGGTGGATGAGGCGCTGACCCGGCCCAAGTGCCGCATGATCGTCAACGCCCTGGGTACACCACCGGCAGACATTATCAAACAGGTACAGGATTCCGGGCGCTTGATAGGCGCCCTCGCGGGCAGACTCAAACACGGCATCGCACACAAGGAAGCAGGCCTGGATTTTGTCGTTTGCCAGGGCTCCGAGGGTGGCGGCCACGCGGGCGAAGTCACGTCCATGGTGTTGTGGCCGCAAATGGTAGACGCGCTGGCGCCGCTGCCGGTACTGGCGGCAGGCGGCATCGCCAACGGCCGCCAGATGCTGGCGGCCATGGGCATGGGTGCCGCGGGTGTGTGGATGGGTTCCGCCTGGCTCAACTCCGAGGAAGCTCACGCCGAGCCGGCTCAGCGCGACTCCTATATGCAGGCCACCTCAGAGGATACGGTGCGCTCGCGCTCCTTCACCGGGAAGACCGCGCGCGTGCTGAAAAATGAGTGGACCGAGGCCTGGGAACGCGACGATACGCCTGACCCACTGCCCATGCCGCTGCAGGGTTACCTCACCTTTGATGCGGTGCGCCGCACTCACCGCTATGCCGGCGCGGGAGAAACACAGAAGGTCGCGTTTAATCCGATTGGCCAGGTCGTTGGCCAGATCAACACGATTGAATCCTGCCGCGACATCGTATTCCGGTTACTGACGGAGTACAGCGACGCGCTGGAGCACATCAACGACATTACACCGCAAGCCTAAGCGACACAGCCGAAGGCCTCAGTCCTTCGGCTTTTCCTCGTCAAACGCCGGGCAAGGTCGCCAGGCGCTACGATAGTCGTCGTCCGTCACGAAGACCATGAAAGACAGCTCCGCTTCAGCCGGTTTCCCGGAGGGCCCTAAGCCCTCCGGGAGAGCGCTGGAGGGCGACGCGACAGGCTGGGCGCTGCGCTCGGCGATCGCTGCCGTTGCGGGCTCCGCACGAGATGCGGTTGCCGCGTTTGCGCCGGCCTTGTGCTGCCGGGTGGGCGGCGTCCCGCTCGCCTCGTCACCCGCGTGAATCACCTCTGCCCCGCTTCCCATCATTACACACGTCCTCCCGCTTCCATGCGCCCGTCGCAGGCCGCTGCAACGCGCAGGCAAATGCCCGGCGATTGCAGAGCCGGAGCCATTCCGGCAAACGCCATTTTGCTTAAGGAGTGGTAGAGGTGGAACATCATATTGACCCAGGCCTGACGTGATCTGCCTGTCGATCAATGTATCAGGATGCGCCGCAACCGGGACGCACGCTTTGCAACAAAGCTGTAAAAATGTGTGGGCGAGCACCGCGACTTTTCCGCGAGCCGGATCTGCTGGCGTTGCCATTATTCAGCTAGACTCAGCGTTCGCCCCTTGCCGAGTTTTTGATCATGACGTTTCGCAAACTGGCCTTCGCGACAGCAGCGCTGATGGTGCTGCTCTACCTGTGGTTATCCCTGATAGCGATACCGCGCCAATCGCTGGTCGTTGAACGCATTGCGCTGACCACCAGCCCGGCAGATGTAAGCCTGCGCTATGAAAACTTCAGCCTGACCCCCGCCGACAGCGACTTGCAGCTGGCGGGATGGTGGATGCCGGCAGACAGCGCCACAGCCACGCTGGTGTTCATCCACGGCGGAGGTTCCAACCGGCACAGTGAATTCTTCCGCTCGCTGCGATTCTACCGGGCGATGGTGGACAGCCATATCAACGTGGTGGCGATCGACCTGCGCAACCACGGGGAGTCGG
This sequence comes from Gammaproteobacteria bacterium, assembly GCA_030426545.1. Taxonomy (GTDB): domain Bacteria; phylum Pseudomonadota; class Gammaproteobacteria; order Pseudomonadales; family Halieaceae; genus Marimicrobium. Next base: position 41,232 of record JAUHYL010000031.1, on the reverse strand, counting down.
GGGCGCATGCGCCGGGTATGCAGTTCGGTCGCAGCGAGGCGCAGGATGCGCTCGCCGCCCTGCGCTGGGCGCGCGCGCGAACACCCGATCTGCCGCTTATCGCCATGGGCATTTCCATGGGCGGCGCGACTGTCATCCACGCCGCGCACCACGGCGCTGATGTCGACGCACTGATCCTGCTGGATCCCCTGCTACACAGCCACGACGTGTTCGCTCGGGGAGGCTGGGTGGAAACCGGCCTGCCGGCCGCCCTCTTCGCTCCCGCTGCCTGGGCCGCCACTACCTTCTACGGCCTGCCCGCGGGCAAGGCGCAGGCGCTGGACAGGGCGGCGGAACTGGCGCTGCCCATGCTGCTGATTCAGGACCCTGACGACCCCGTCACACGGTTGCCCTATGCGAGGGAACTGGCGGCGCGCAACCCCCGGGTCAGACTGTGGCTGGCACCCACCATTCCCGGCGACCATCCCGACCTGGCCTGGAAGGCGCGCTGGGGGACCCACGTAGCGGCGTTTGAGTTCTTCCCCGAGGAAACGACGGCGCAGATACGCGGCTTTATTGCCAGCGCCGCCACCTCCAGGGCCGCGGCGCATTGAAACCAATGGCGTTTTATTGCGGCGGGTAGATACGCTTCCAGTCGCGTTTCATGTCAATAACGAGCCAGTTGCGTTCCTTCGCCTCATCCAGCCCGCGCTGCAGGCGCCCGATGTGCGAATCCCTGTCATAGGCCCACTCCCGCTCGGCATCGGTATGGTGCACAAACACACCCAGGCGTGCGCCCTCTCCCGCGGTGGCCCACTCCAGCATCTGGAAATCGCCGTCGGAGTTGCCCACTGCCATGATCGGTCGTTTGCCAATGTGCTGGTTGATACCGACCGGCTTACCCTCTTTGTCATCGACAAAGTTCAATTCCGGTAGTCGCACCAGTGCGGGCACGCCGTCGCGTACTTCATAGCGCGTTTTGATGCTGGAACCGACCACCTGCTGCGGTGGGATACCGTACACCCGCTCCACCCAGGGCCGCATGAATTCGATCCCGCCGCCAGAGACAATCCACGTGCTGAAGCCATTGGCACGCAGGTAGGTCAGCAGCTCCAGCATGGGCTGGTACACCATCTCGGTGTAACGGCGCCCGGTCACGGGATGCTTTGCGGTATCCAGCCAATCCATGACGACCTGTTCGAACTGCGTCGTCGTCATGCCGCCGTGGGTGGCCATGACGAGCTGCAGCAACGCTTCGGTGCCGCCGGCAAGTGCTTTCTCCGGCTCGCCCCGCAATACGGACGCGAATGGCTCCTGCGTTTTCCATTCGGGATGCTCGGGAGCCAGTGCACGAACCCGGTCAAAAGCGAAAATCGCCTGGAAATACATCGGCTGCTCGCCCCACAGCGTGCCATCGTTATCAAAAGTGGCTATACGATCGGCAGGCGCCACGTAGAGCGGCGAATCAGGGTCAGTTACCTGCTCGACAAACGTGACTATCCGGTCGCGCGCGGTGCTATCGGCCCATGACTGCAGGACGTCTGGGTCGAGAGCCGATTTCGCCATGCTCGCTGCGCCGAAAAGCAGCAGCCACGTAACCAACCAACCCTTGATCGCGGCTTTCGCGATTCGCTGGCTCAACGGCAGACCCGCACTGAAAAATCCGGGCAGTCGACGAGCGGATACGTTCTGGGGGTGAAATCTGAGCATACGTAAACCTTTTGTCCGAGTGATAGGAACTAAAAAAACGCGCCATCGACGCTGAAATCAATCCTCACTAAGGTACGACAAAATGTCCGGCGGAGCGAGAGCGACCGCACGCTGCCATCCCCGCTGCCCCAGGACGACTGATTCGGCCTGCCTCTGTACTTCTGGCTGAAAGTTGCCTAGTCTTTTACCCCGTCTCGCACTATTCAGTGCGCGCGCAACCCAAACGGAGATTAGTGCATGAACACTGCTATGCGATTCGCGCTTGCAGGGCTACTGACGCTTTGCTCGATAGCCACGCAAGCCGCGGACAAACCCAACATCCTGGTGGTCTGGGGTGACGATGTGGGACAGTCCAATATCAGCGCCTACACCATGGGCCTGATGGGCTATCAAACACCCAACATTGACCGCATCGCCAAAGAGGGGATGATTTTCACCGATTACTACGGCGAGCAAAGCTGCACAGCGGGCCGCGCCTCTTTCATCATGGGACAGTCCGTTTTCCGCACCGGCCTAAGTAAAGTCGGCCTGCCCGGCGCAGAGTTGGGCATGCAGGAGGAAGACCCGACCATTGCTGGCCTGCTGAAGAACCACGGCTACATGACTGGACAGTTCGGCAAGAACCACCTCGGTGACCGCGATGAACACCTGCCGACCAACCACGGTTTCGATGAGTTCTACGGCAACCTCTATCACCTCAATGCCGAGGAGGAGCCGGAGAACGAGGACTACCCGACGGACCCGGCGTTCCGAGAAAAGTATGGTCCGCGTGGCGTTATTCGCTCGTCGGCCGATGGCAAGATCGAAGACACCGGCCCGCTGACCAAGAAGCGCATGGAAATCGTGGACGATGACACCGCCGCAGAAGCCATGAAATTCATCGAGAAGGCAGTCGCGGCAGACAAGCCGTTCTTCGTCTGGTGGAGCGGCACGCGCATGCACTTCCGCACCCACGTCAGCCCAGAGAAGATGGCCGCCTGCAAGAAAAAACAGCCGCGCGCGGACGAATACACCTGCGGCATGCTGGAACACGATGACCACATTGGCCTGTTCCTGGACAAGCTGGATGAACTGGGTATTGCCGAAAATACCATCGTGTTCTACTCCACCGACAACGGCCCACACATGAATACATGGCCCGACGCGGCCATGACGCCCTTCCGTGGGGAGAAAAACACCAACTGGGAAGGTGGTTGGCGTGTGCCCGCCATGGTGCGGTGGCCCGGAAAGATAGAGGCAGGTGCCATCTCGAACGAGATCATGCACCACATGGACTGGCTGCCGACATTCCTCGCGGCCGCCGGCGAGCCGGATGTGAAGGAGAAACTGTTGGACGGTCACCGTGCGATCGGTCGCCGCTACAAGGTTCACCTGGACGGTTATAACTTCTTACCGCTGTTGACGGGCGAGAACGAAATGGGGCCGCGCAAGGAGATTTTCTACTTCTCCGACGACGGCGACCTGACCGCTTTACGCTACAATGACTGGAAGTTAATCTTCATGGAGCAGCGCGCGGAGGCCACTCTGCAGGCATGGATCGAACCCTTCGTGCCATTGCGCCTGCCCTATATCGTAAACCTGCGCCGCGATCCCTACGAGCGCGCGCTGATCACATCCAACACTTACTTCGACTGGCTGATCGACAGGGCCTATCTGCTTGTTCCTGCGCAGGATTACGTGGGGCAGTTCCTGGCGACGTTCAAGAAGTATCCCCCGCGGCAGAAAGCGGCCAGCTTCTCGTTGGACCAGGTCATGGAAAAACTCACCGTTCCGTCGGGTCCTCAATAGTATTCAGGACCGTCGTGATACTGAAGAGCCTCTCTGGAGGCTCTTTTTTTTGGGTTTGATTTTATTTGCAGGCCGGTACGGGGTTGGCCCGATGTCACCGGGGTTGCGTAGCTCGGACTGCCAAGATACTCGCCACGCAACCCCGGTGACATCGGGCCATTGACTGCCGCTTCCAGCCGGTAGAAGACCAGAGAATCAGTTATCCGGTCCACAGTGAGTTCTTTCAGGAAGTTGGCAGGCGCACTCCTGCGCGGTCTATACTGCGCATGAGAAGTATTGCGAAGGGAATACCGTGGACTTTACGCCGGTAGACAGCGCCAACGAAAGACGCACGATCGAGATACTCGCCGAGTGCTTTGCCGACGATCCTGTCATGAACTGGTCGTGCAATCACCCCTCCACCCTGGTGCCCTTTTTCGAAATCACGCTGGAGCCATTCCTGCAGCACAATCTTTCCTACCTGGATCACGCAGAGCGCGGTGCTGCCGTGTGGCTGGGGCCTAACCAGAAGTTGCAGTGGAGCTATCGTCCTTCAAACGTGTGGAAGATGCTGAGCCTGGGAGGGATGAAAGGCGCCTATCGTATGGCGAGAAGCGGTATGGTGACGGAGAAGTATCACCCCAGTGAACCGCATTACTACCTTTTTGCGATCGGGGCACTACCCTCGGCCCGCGGTCAGGGTGTTGGCTCGTCGCTCATTTCTCACGTTCTCAGGCGCTGCGATGACGAAGGGTTGCCCGCCTACCTTGAGAACTCCAAGGAGCGCAACCTGGGCTTTTACCAGGGGCACGGATTTGAAGTGATGCGGGAGATTCGCTTTGCGAAATCGGCACCCCCGCTGTGGCTGATGTGGCGCAAGCCGCGCGACCTTACCACCTAGAGAGAAGCGTCAGCGCAGACGCGCACCTTTTTCAAACAAGAGATCTAGTCCGCACGTCCGGCAAGGCGCGAGTACAGCGCTTCGCGGTCTACCCTTGCGGTTGCACCGGGTTCGCGGGGACAGAGATCACGCGCATTGTCGTCGTCCTCGTCCCGAGACAGGTCAAGATCCAGTTCCGCCAGTTTATCTGCGTTCAACCCATCGACTTCCATGGCGGCCAGCAGCAGGCCCATGTTGGACAACGCGCTGGACTGCGCTTTCACCAGATCCGTCACCGCCGCCATATAAGCGCGCTGCGTATCAAAATACTCGTTCTGACTGTCCAGCAGGTCCAGCAGCGAGCGCTGGCCGATGTCGAACTGATCGCGGTAGGCCTTGCGGGTGCGATCCTGGGCGCTGAGATTGCGCTCCAATACCACTACCTGGTTCTGCAGCGCATCAATATTGTTGAAATCGATCATGACTTCCTGGCGCACATTGATACAGGCTTGTTTGCGCTCCTCGATAGCCGCGTTATAGAGGTTGTAAAACTCCCGTTTGCGCGCACTGTCTGAGCCGCCGCGGTACAGGTTGTAGGACAGCACCAACTCGATTGCCTCCTCATCGAAGCGACCGTCCAGCCCGTCGGTGTCATGCTCAACCTCATTGCGGTAGCGCAAGTCCAACCGCGGCATCATCGGTGCGTTGGTTCCATCCAGTGCTTCCTGGGCAGAGCGCAGATTTTCTATGGCCGCGTCAATCACGGGGCTGCGCTGGTAGGCCAGCTCCAATGCCCTGCTGCGCATCTCGGGTATCTGCCCGGACGGCACTGCGGGCACGGCGAGATCTGCCGCAGGCATGCTGCCCACCAGGCGGTAGAAGCGCATTGATACGTCATGCAGATTCGCCGACTCGGTAACCAGATTGGATTCCGCCAGGCTTACCCGCGCGATGGCCTGGTCGAGATCCACTCCCTGACTGACGCCACCGCCGGTACGCTCGGCAATACGATCGTATAACCTGCGGTGTACTTCGAGGTTATCCTGCGCGTATGACACCAGGTGCTGATAACGGACGGTATCGAGGTAGGCATCCACAACCTCCTGTGCCACATCCTCGGACGTGCGCTTGAACTCGTAGTAGTTTGACAGCTTGGCAAAGCCCAGACGCGCCACTTCGTTGCGCGTGGCAAATCCGTCGAACAACATCTGGGTGACGCTGAAACGCGTCGCATCACGCGTGTAGTCACCGAGATCGACCAGAGGCGTTTCGCGCTCTTCTTCGCCATATTCCGCGTACAGATCCACGCTGGGAAGGTATCCGCCCCAGGCGCCGCGCTCCGCTTCGCGGGAAGCTTCAAATTGATACCAGCTTGCGTTCACGCGGGGACTAACCGTTACACCCTGTACCACGGTCTCACGCAGCCCGGAAATTTCAGGCGGCAGTTGTGCTGCATCCTGCGCCTGTGCAGTTGTCATAACGACAGCGCCGGAAGAAAAGATCAGCCCCAGTAAGCCCTGCTTTGCAAACCCTGCCATGAATAACATTATTATCGCCCCTGTTTCAGTCGCCCGCCTTAGTCCGCGGACGTTCAAATGATATGATCGTTGCGCCGGTCGGTTTCCTCCCCATTTTCTCGCAGTTTGGCAGCGGGAGGAATTTAACTTCGGGAACTATTTCACAGAATACTGGCAGTTTTACAGTAATTGTCCGCACCCTGACCCGTCGCTGATCGAAATCAGCTACTATCGGCCCTCCATCCACGAACCAGGCGCTGACAGCGTGCAGCGCTTTGCAACAGTGAGTGCCATCAGTTGTCGCTGACCCGCATCCACCGCCCATCCATTTTTTCGCATGTCACGCTCTACGCAACGCTTCTTGCAGCGGCCGTAGCGGTCGCGCAAGTCGACTTTGATCGCATGCGTAAACTCGCCGCCAGCCGCTACGGGGAACAGACCGCGCAGCAGGTCGACAACTGGCAGCGCGAGATCGCACACATGCGAAACTTGCCGGAACCGGCGAAGCTGGAACGCGCCAACCACTTTTTCAATTCACGCGTGCGCTGGGTGACTGACATCAGCATCTGGCAGCAACACGACTACTGGGCGACACCACTGGAACTCCTCGGCCGCGGCATGGGCGATTGTGAGGACTTTGCGATTGCCAAATACACCATGCTGGTATTGGCCGGCGTGGATGTCGACAGGCTGCGTATCACCTATGTGAAAGCGAAGCTCGGAGGAGCCGGCGGTGAGCGAAGTCAGCCGCACATGGTACTGGCCTACTACCCGACCGCGACCGCTGACCCGCTGGTGCTGGATAATATTGTTCCACAGATTCAAAAAGCGTCATTGCGAAACGATCTCACGCCCGTGTATGGATTCAACAGCAATGGCATCTGGGTTGGCGGCGCGGCCCAACCCGCTTCGCGCAAACCCGCCGCCAGGCTTTCTCGCTGGCGCGATGTGTTGCGCCGAGCCGCCGCAGAGGGACTGGGATGAAACCAACAAGGCAACTGGAGACTGCTAATGTCTTTGTATAAGCAATTGTGGGTGGCGATTGCCCTGCTGCTCGCAGTGGTGTTCACCATCAATGTCTGGGTGACGACAATCTCTGCACGGGATTATCTGAATCAGCAGCTCAGCATGAAAAATGCAGATAACGCCAGCGCACTTGCCCTGTCGCTCTCGCAGCAGGGCGCTGACGAAGTATTGCTGGAACTGACCCTGGCCGCACAATTCGACACCGGCTTTTACGAACACATCGAACTCACTGATCCACAGGGGAACAGTGCCATATTGCGCGTCGATGAACGTCCGGCCCGTGGCGCCCCGGACTGGTTCGTGCGCCTTTTCCCCATCAAAGCAGAACCGGGCGTGGCCAGCGTGCAGGCAGGCTGGACGCAGGCGGGCACACTCACCCTGCGCAGCCATTCGCGCTTTGCCTACGGCGAGCTATGGCGCGGCAGCATCCGTCAGGCGGGCATCTTCCTGCTCGCAGCCGTGCTCGCCGGGCTGATTGGCGCACGAGCATTGAAGGGCATTCTGCGACCGCTGAATGCAGTGGTAAGACAGGCGGATGCGCTGCGGGCGCGCCGCTTTATTACGATTCCGGAACCGGCAACCCTGGAGTTCAAACAGCTGGTGCGGGCCATGAACGGCATGTCTACACACGTAAAAGGCGTGCTTGACCAGGAGGCGCAGCGCCTGGAACGCTGGCAACGTGAAGCGCAAATTGATCCCGTCACCGGCCTGACCCAGCGCGAACCCTACCTGCAAAAGCTGGCCGCCCTGTTGGAGAGTCGCGAAGCGGAATCCTCCGGCAGCCTGGTCCTGTTGCGGATTGGAAGACTTGCGCAGCTCAACAGTGACTACGGGCGCAAGGCAATCGATGAGATTCTGTGTGACATCGGGGACAAGCTGATCCGATTTCTGGCGCCCAATAGCGGCTGGGCCGGCGGCCGCCTGAATGGCTCCGACATTGCGCTGGTCGCCCCGGGAGAGTTCGAAGCTGAAGCGCTCGCGCGCGACGTTCTTGAACTGATCAACCGAGTGTTCAGCGAACACCAGCTGGATCACGAATGTTCCACGCCCGGTTCAGCCACGATCTACCAACCGGGCGATACGGTCGCGCAATTGCTCACCCGGCTGGATACCGCACTGACGACAGCCCAGGAGGGCGAGCACGCAACGCTTGTCTACTGCGCCCCCGAAGAACCGTTTGCACAACCCACCCAGCAGCGGGCCGAGCACTGGCAAAGTGTGCTGGAGCATGCCCTGCAATCGGACCAACTGGGTCTCGCCCATTTTCCTGTGCTGGACCATCAAGGCGATCTGATTCACTTCGAATCCCCGGTCACGCTCCCAGAGGGAGCCAACCGCTTACCCGCCGCGCAGTTCCTCCCATGGATACATCGCCTGAAACTCGAAGGTGAGCTCGATAAAGCCGTGGTAACAATGGCCCTGGCACGAGCAACGGAACAGTCACAGCCGGTGGCCGTAAATCTCAGTGCGGCAGCGCTGTACGACAAGCGCTTTCCGGGCTGGCTGGACAAGCAGCTTGAGCAGAATAAAGAGGCTGCAACCCTACTCTGGCTGGAACTGACCGAAGACAGCGTTTTTCGTCACCTGGCAGCGTTCAAACAGCTGTGCACGGTGGTGCAGCCTCGCGGCGTCACCGTGGGCATCAAGCACGCCGGCCACAGGCTGGCCGAGCTGGGGCGCCTGCACGACGTGGGATTGGACTACCTGAAGATCGATGCCAGCTTCGTGCGTGACATCACTGGGAACAACAACAGCCAGACCTTGCTGAGCGCATTCTGTACCCTGGGACATGCCATTGGCGTGCGCGTAATCGCCGAGGGTGTGCACAGCGATGCACAGTGGACTACGCTGCGCCAACTGGGCATGGACGGTGCCACGGGGCCGGGTATCAGGTTGACGGAATAGCCGCCGGGTCTCCACCAGGCCGGGTTGTGACGACCGTTATCTACGTCGAAAAACCCTGATTCAGGCGATCAGATCGCCGCCTACTCGTCCTCAAGCAAGTTCAGCGCCTGTGACAGCTCTGAGCGCAAGCGACGACGGTTGAGCACCTTGCGCTGGGCAAATTCGGGTAGCTCCGTGAACAGGATGACACCCTTGTCTGTGAGCAACTCCAGCAAATCCTCCAGCACCCGGATAAAATCCTGATCGCTGGCATCCAGTGGTGCCGCTACACCCTCACCCAGCGTAGCGAGAAAGCGGCGCAAATCGGCATCATCCGCCGCAACCTCCTCGCTACACTCGGCGTTTGCCTGTGCCGCCACGGCACAGATTTGTGCACTGCTATCGCGTTTTACGAACGGCATCGCGCTTCACCCCGCCTGCTTCTGTAAAGACCGGTTACTCGTTCCAGCCATCAGTCAGTAATCAGTCTACCACTGGACAGCATATCTTCGATGACATCCTGAACCGGGTTGCCGCCGACAAGGTCAACGCCCTGTAACGTGATCGTCTGGTTGACCTCACCGGGATCGAAAACACCGCCGCTGAAGCCACCTTCACTGCTGATATGCAGTACCGTGTTGCCAGCGTCCTCGGTAACGTGCAGATACTCCAGGAGATTGCCAATACTGTTGCCAGAGCCCTCCCCCTCGAGTTGCAGCAGATCGCGCACATCGAGCGTATCCAGGCCGCCTGCGCCAAAATCAGTGACCACGTCCTGCGACGGGGCTACCGTTGTGCCGGCATCGGCAAGTTCCCAGACGAAAAGATCATCCCCGAGCGTAGCCGCCAGCGTATCGTCCGCGCCGCTCGCGTGCACAACGTTGGCGCTGCCTGGCACGATGCTCAGGTTGATGTCCGCCTGCAGCGGTGTAGTCGGCGCGTCATCGCCGTCTCCATCGGTGCCCAACACGCCGAAGCGCAGGTGGATGGGGCCATCATCGTAGACCGCGCGTGAAACCGCCTGTAACAAGGGCGCGTTTGACTGCACGCTGTAGCTGTCACCATCAAGCGTAATCGTTAAACCAATCAGGGAGGGTGCAGCCGCCTCTGGATCAGAAGTGGCCAACCAGAGCGTGTCCCTGGCATCATTGATATAGGTATAGAGTTTCCACGCATCACCGATGTGCAGGGTCTGCCCGATGACATTGCGGGCCTCCGCGCCATCGACAACGCCATCAAAGACAATCTGGCCTATACCGTCCGCACCGGCGGCATCGCCAAAGTTGAGAGCAACAGGCGTTCCGGGGACGTTCGAGCCGGCGTCAACCAGTACAGTATCTGGATCATGCAGCACGGGAACATCATCGACGATCTTCACCTCGATAACGCCACCGGCGGACCGCAAAGGGCCAGACCCGGCATCCCTCACCTGCAGCAGGAAGCCGTCAAAGCCGTCATCCACACCGATACCGGTGGCATTCGGCAGCGGAGTGAGCGGATGGTGTTCGGCGCTGGTGAGCGTGTAAGCAAAATTGATCGTCATCCCGGTTTCCGGTGTGCCGGTGGCATCATAAAACTCCAGCGTACCGTGCTCACCCAGGTTGTAGATGGTGCCGGTGCCCACCGCTCCGGTGCCTATTGCGCCGAGCAGCTGAGCCAGACCGGTGAGTGTCACCGCGCCGCCCTGGCCGCCAAAAATGAAGCTGTCAAAACCATCGGGGGTCGAGAAGCTGAAGGTACCCAGCGCGACGGGGAATCCGGGGCTGCCGGGATTTCCCTGGGGCAGGTCGGACTCATCAACCTCTACCCGGGTCAGTCTTGAAAGCTCGACGGGTCTGTCGGAATCGTTGTCCAGGATCGTCGAGCTGACGGCAGCGCTGCTACCCACCGCAACGGCTTCGAAACTGCCATCGGTATCGGTAACCGTGCTGATCGTGGCATTGAGTAATTCGCTGACCTCAATTTCAGTGTCATCGACACTGGTCACCACGAACTGCACGGACGAGCCGGACGTGATGTCGACACTCGCCGGCAGCGCGTCGGTGTCGATTCCCGAAGCCGCGGCGCCAGTCCAGTTCAGCTCAACATTGACGCTTTTTCCCGTCGGCACAGAGACCGCGTTATTGCCTGAATCCACCAGGGAAACGGTGTAGGTGAGCTGGCCGCCCTCCACCACACTGGCCAGATCTACCGCGATGTTGGCATAGACTGTATCCTCGGGGCCCGGCTGGGGTTCGTCGGTAATGGCGCTGTTGGCAATGTTCTGAGCGCCGATAACCAGCGTCTGAAACGTGTTGTCGACATCGGTCACCCCGGAGATGGTGGCGATTAATGATTCACTGCCCTCGGCGAAATAATCATCGACGGCGTCAACGGTAAATTGTGTACTGCTGGCGCCACTCACATTCACCGAGGCCGGCAATGCGCTGGTATCCACACCGGGTGTCGCCATACCGCTCCAGTCCAGGGCCACGGTGACAGTCTTCCCCGACGGCACGGCGACCGCGATATTGTCCTCGTCGACCAGCGACACGGTATAGGTGAGCTGGCCACCCTCTGCCACACTGGCAGCATCGACAACGATATTGGCGTACACCGCCTCGTCGCTGTCGATGATGGCGCTGTTGGCAACGTTGCTGCTGCCGGGTGCAACGGCCTCGTAAAGGCCGTCGACGTCGTTAACGCTATTAATAGTCGCGATCAAGGACTCGGCACCTTCAGAGAGCACGTCATTCAACGCATCGACTGTGAACTGCACCGAGTTTGCGCCGCTGACATCCACGCTGGCGGGCAGCGCACTGGTATCCACGCCGGGCGTGGCAACGCCACTCCAATCCAGCGCAACGGTGATGGTTTTGCCAGACGGCACATTGACGACGTTGTTGTCCTCGTCCACCAGCGACACGGTATAGGTAAGCTGCCCGCCCTCGGCAACGGTGGGCAGGTCTACCACGATATTGGCGTAGACCGTATCTTCCGGGCCGGGCTGCGGTTCATCGGTGATGGCGCTATTGGCAACGTTACTTGCGCCAATGGCAACGACTTCAAACGTACTGTCGACATCGGTAACACCAGTAATGGTAGCGATCAGTGATTCACTGCCCTCCGCCAGGTAATCGTCCAGCGCATCGACGGTAAACTGCATGTCGGTTGCACCCGAGATATTTACGGATGCCGGCAAAGCACTGGTGTCCACACCCGCGGTTGCCACACCACTCCACTCCAGTGCCACGGTAACGGTTTTCCCAGACGGCACGGCGACCGCGATATTGTCCTCGTCGACCAGCGACACGGTATAGGTGAGCTGGCCACCCTCTGCCACGCTGGCGGCATCGACAACGATATTGGCGTACACCGCCTCATCGCTGTCGATGATGGCGCTGTTGGCAACGTTGCTGCTGCCGGGTGCAACGGCCTCGTAAAGACCGTCGACGTCGCTAACGCTATTAATGGTCGCGATCAAGGACTCGGAGCCCTCAGAGAGCACGTCATTCAACGCATCGACTGTGAACTGCACCGAATTTGCGCCACTCACATCCACGCTGGCGGGCAGCGCACTGGTATCCACGCCGGGCGTGGCAACGCCACTCCAATCCAGCGCAACGGTGATGGTTTTGCCGGACGGTACATTGACGACGTTGTTGTCGTCGTCCACCAGCGACACGGTATAGGTAAGCTGTCCGCCCTCGGCAACGCTGGGCAGGTCTACCACGATATTGGCGTAGACCGTGTCTTCGGGGCCGGGCTGCGGCTCATCCGTGATCGCACTGCTGGCCGCGTTGCTGCTGCCGATTGCAGCCACTTCAAAGGTGCCGTCGACATCGGTAACACCGCTAATGGTGGCGATCAACGATTCGCTGCCCTCGTCGAGATAGTCATCCAGTGCATCGACCGTGAACTGTGCGCTACTTGCGCCACTCACGTTAACCGAGGCGGGCAACGCGCTGGTATCAACACCCGGTGTGGCAACGCCACTCCAGTCCAGCGCAACATTGACCGTCTTGCCAGCCGGCACGCTCACGGCGATATTGTCTTCGTCTACCAGTGAAACTGTGTAAGTCAGCTGGCCGCCCTCGGCAACACTTGCCAGATCGACCTCAATGTTGGCGTAGACCGTATCCTCGGGTCCGGGGTCGGTTTCATCGACAATGCTGCCTTCGCCCTGGCCGTCCGCGATCGTGGCGTTGGAGGGAGTGCCAAGCTGCAGGAAAAAGTTCTCCGTGCCCTCGGCAAAAAGATCGTCATCGGTTTGCACTGTCACCTGCAAGGAGGTGACGCCGGGATTAAACACCAGCGTGCCTGCCGTTGCCTGAAAGTCCCCATCAACCACCTTCGCGCTGCCGTCCTGCGTGGTGTAGTTCACGGTGATGACTTCGGTGCTGGGTTCACTCAGCGTTACGGTAAACGTGGCTATATTGCCTTCGGATACCGGCTCGGCGTCACTGATGGAAATTTGCGGCACATCGGTCGGGATAGGCGGCGGTGGAGGTGGCGGTGGCGGCAACTCGGTGCCATCGCGGATCACAACAATACCGGTACCATCTGCAATGGTGGCGTTGTCCGGCGTACTCAGGTTGACCAGGAACTGTTCGTCGCCCTCCAGGATACTGTCATCGTTGGTCTGGATGGTCACGGTAACGGCGGTCTGACCGGGCGCGAAGGTGATCGTACCGGTCTCGGCGTCGTAGTCACCGCCGCTGACGGTTGCCGTATCATCGGAGGTCGCAAAGCGCACGGTAACGGATTCTTCCGACGGGCGCGAAAGGGTCACCTCAACCTCTGCTCTATCCCCCTCAACCACGATGTCATCGCCGATGCTGATGGTTGGCGGATCCTCTGGCGCAGGCGGGGGGGGCGGGGGTGGCGGTTCGACGGGCTCTCCCGTCACTTCCACAAACACGGTTGCCGTATCCTGGCCATTACCATCGACACTGGTGGCGGTATAGTTGAAGGTATCCGTACCCACAAACCCGTCGTTCGGGATATAGGTCACCGTGTTATCGCTGTTAAGAACGACGCGGCCATTCTCGGCCTGCGTCACCGTGGTAACCGTGGACCCTTCAAGAAAACTGTCATTGCGCTGTACGTCGATGTCGACAGGTACACCCTGCTCGGTGCTACTGCGATCATCCTGGGCATCGACGGAGATCAGGTCGGCCTCGGGCTCAAAGGGCTCCGGCACGGCGGCCGGCGCACCGACCAGTGCGCTGAACTCGGGCACATCTTCGGCAATACGCGCCACGCGCACAAAGCTGTGACCGTCATTATCCAACAGCGGATCATTCGCGGCACGATCGCCTTCGGCGGCGGTGGGCTGCAGCGTACTGCTGATATCCTCGCCCTCTTCCAGTGCGCGCAACACTTCCTTGACGGTTTCATCCTGCACGGCGCTTTCATCTGCAGCGCTCGCTGTTGACGCCACCAGGTCCGGGCTGATCGCCATCTCGGCAACATCAGCCACCGGCATCACTGTGCCGTCCACAAGCGTGAGCTCCACGTTGCTGCCCGCGGGCGTCACCAGGGTCTCCCCCGCACGCAGCACGTCGCCTTCCCGCAATGCGCGCAGTTCGCCATCAGCCCCTCTTGCGAAGGCCTTGCCGTTGATGGACGAGACGGTTGCGATCGTTTGCTCAGCCATGGTTTTTCTCCCCTGTGCCGGCGCCCTTGTCGTTGGCGCTTAGCGGCTATTAGTGATGGTTACTGATGCTAGGGACTGGGGGGTGGCGGCACATTGTACTTTTGGGCAGGGGGAGGGGCTGGCTGCTGGAACTGTGATGTGTTTCACGCGTTGGGTGGGTTTGGATGGGTAGCTGTGGAGGTGGGCTGGATCAGGGCCTGACGGTGTACGGGTAACGGGGTTCGGAAGGCTGGGATACTCACCCCGTTACCCGTACACCGTCAGGCCATGCTGAGAGACTGCTTGCTGAGAGTGTGTTGAGGGGTTAGCGCTGTTAGCCGCGGTGTTGCGTGGAGGATAGGGATCATTGCACTGCGCGTTGCGGGGGGACCTCGATGTTGTTCATTGTCAGGGCCAGTTGCACGCGGTCACGTACGCCGAGTTTGTCGAAGATGGCGGTCAGGTGGGCTTTTACGGTGCGCTCGCTGACGCCCAGGTCGGCGGCGATCTCGCGATTGGAGGCGCCCTGCCCCACGCGCTCACCGACCATCAGTTCTCGCTCGGTTAACTGCTCGGTTTGCTGCCACTCCGGCGCGCGCTTTACCGCGACGCGGGTTGAGAGCGCCAGAAAGCGCTGCATCAGGGATGGAGGCATCCACAATCCGCCGTGCTCAACAACGAGGGCAATTTCCCGCAACTGCTCCGGCGCGGCTTCCACGTGGCAATAGCCGTGCGCACCCGCCTTGATCAGCGAGAAAGCCTGTGACTCATCAGGGGTCGCACTCATCGCCACGACCGGGCGCGCGGCCTGCAGGGCGCTTTTCAGCAACGTCAGGCTGCGGGCTTCATCGACCGTGCTCAGATCGAGCCAGAGACTGCTGTACGCTGCGCTGTCGGCAGACGACAGCTGCACGCCGTGATCAGCGACCAGCACCGTTTCGAAGGCTTCGCACCAGCGCTCACGCGCGCTTGTCGATGGGGTTAGAAATAACCGTTTCATCATCGCTCCGTCAGGGCGTATTGTTTGGCCCGCAACACCGGCTTCATCAGGTACGCCAGTACACTTTTTTTGCCGGTGAGAATATCCACCTCAACCGTCATGCCGGGGATAATGGGCTTGTCGGGGGCAATACCGGACTCGTGGGTGCGCACGTTGACTTCGTAGAAGGGGTTGCCCTCTTCATCCATCACAGTGTCCGCGCCGATGTGTTCCACCACGCCTTTCAGGCCGCCATAGACGACAAAGTCGTAAGCGGTGAATTTCACCAGCGCTTCCTGACCGGGCACGAGAAAGGCGATATCTTTGGGCCGCACGCGCACCTCCAGCAGTAGCGTGTCATCGGCGGGCACTACTTCGATAATTTCTTTACCCGGCAGCACCACACCACCGATGGTGTGGTAGTAAAGTTGCTTCACTGTGCCATTCACCGGGGAGCGCACTTCCGTTTGTTTTACCCGGTCGGACAAGCCCAGCCCCGCTTCGCGGAGACCATTGAGCCGCGACAAGGTTTCTGCCAGTTCGCGGCGCGAGCGGTTCATAAACTCGATCTCGACTTCGCCGAGCTTCGCCTGTGCCTCAACGATGGTCGATTCCAGCCGTTTGATCTGCGCCGCGGCCTGCTTTTGCTCGCCGCGCAGCTGATTGACTTCACGCTGCAGCCGCAGAATCTCCACTTCAGAGACTGCGCCGGAGGCAACCATCGGCTGCGTAACATCCAGCTCCCGCTGGCTGAGAACCAGTGACTGCGCCGCCTGGCTTTCGCGCGCCCGCGCTTCGGACAATTCCTCGCGGCGCTGGGTAAGCTGCTCGCTGGCAATCCGGGACGCATTGGCCAGCTCTGACTGCGTGGAAGCGAACAGGGCCATTTCCTGTTCGAAGATATCGGGCACCGCGGCCACCAGCGCCTCGTCCGGCGCAAACGGGGTGCCTTCCAAAACGGCACGCAGGCGCTCAGACTTTAACGACAGCGCCTGAAACTCAGCGCGGTTCTCGCGCAGGGTAGATTGCGAGCGCGTCTGATCAAGGCGCACCAGCAGCTGACCCACTTTCACCTCGTCACCCTCTCGCACCAGTAGCTCGGTCACCACGCCGCCGTCCTGCGACTGGATAACCTGCACCTGCCGCGAGGGAATCACCTTCCCCGTGCCTCGCGTCACCTCATCGATTTTTGCCAGGGCCGCCCAGATCAGTAACACCAGCACAGTCAGTGCCACCACGTAGAGGACCGCGCGGGCGCGCAGCGGCTGCTGCTCGATGAACGCACGGTGCGCATCGGCCTGCCAATCAAAGGGCGGCGGCTTATCGCCCTGTGCCGGCCCTGCCAACACATCGGCGAGACGACCTGCCGGAACACCGTTTGCCAACGGCTCGTCGACCTCCGGTTGGGTCTGCAGATCCTTGATGTGCCCGGGGCGGTTCATTGCGCTTTGCCTATACGGCCCTGCTGCAGGGCCTCCACCACGGTATCGCGCGGGCCATCAGCGACGATGCGGCCCCGATCGACCACAATAATGCGATCCACCATTTCCAGCAGTGAATTGCGATGGGTTACAACCAGCCACGTGCGGCCCTGCACAAACTCCTTGAGCTGCGCCTTCACCGCCAACTCGGTGGAGTGATCCATAGAGCCGGTGGGTTCGTCCATCAACACCATCGCCGGTTCCTGCACCACGCCCCGGGCCAGCGCGACGGACTTGCGCTGACCGCCGGACAGCGACTCACCGCGCTCACCCACCAGCATATCGATGCCCTGCGGGTGATGATTGACAAACTCGTTGAGGTTCGCAATTTCCATGGCGCGCACCAGTTGCGCGTCGGTCACCTGCGAATGCGAAAGCGTCAGGTTGTCGCGCAGGCTGCCATAAAACAGCGTCACGTCCTGTGGCACGTAGCCAATACGCGAGCGCAATTCCGATGGGTCCAACTGGCGCACATCGATGCCGTCGATAAGAATGGCGCCCGAGGTAGGCTGGTACAGGCCCATCGCGAGTTTCTGCAGGGTGGATTTGCCTGACCCCACCCTGCCCAGAATGGCGACGTGCTCACCGGGTTTCACGTGAAATGAAATCCTGGTGAGCGACTCCACCTCCGCGCCGGGATAACTGAACGAGACATCGCGAAACTCCAGCTCGCCCTGAAACTGTTCACGCGATAAAAACTGCGCGCCCTCCGGTCGCTCCACCGGCTTGTCCATCACTTCTTCGAGGCTTTCCAGCGCTATCTGCGCATTGTGATACTGCGTTATCAAACCGGCGAGTTGGCCGAAGGGCGCCATAATTCGACCAGCCAACATCGTGCAGGCAATCAGCCCGCCCATGCTCAGTTGACCGGCGGTAATCAGGTAAACACCCGTGATGATGACGAACATGGCGACCATCTGCTGGCCCCACTGGGTGACGTTGATCGCCGAGCTGGACAGCAGACGCAGTTTGACGCCGACATGGGCGAGAAAGGAGGTGCTCTCCTCCCAACGCTTCTGCATGCGTGACTCGGCGCCCATCGACTTGATGGTGTCCAGCCCGACAAGGCTCTCGATCAGGGTGGCATTCCGCATGGCGCTGGCACGGTAGGTGGTTTCCGCCAGTTCCTTGAGTTTCGTCTGAACCGTCAGTGCAAAGCCCAGCACGAGCAACAGGCCGATCGCTACCGGTATCAGCACGGGCCAGGCTATCCAGCCGATCACCGCAATGAAAATCAGCGCAAAGGGAATATCGATCAGCGTGGTGATGGAAGCCGAGGTAATAAAATCGCGCACCGTTTCAAACGAGCGCAGGTTTACCGCATAGGAACCCACAGACGCCGGACGGTGTTCAAGCCGCATCCCCAGCACGCGCTCCATAATCAGCGCGGACAGGCGTATGTCTACGCGCCGGCTGGCGAGATCGAGAAAGTAGCCGCGCAGCGTGCGCAGGGTAATGTCCGCGAGCATCACGATGATCACCCCGGCCGCCAGCATCCACAGTGTTTCAATGGCCTGGTTCGGGACAACCCTGTCGTAGACGTTCATGGTGAACAGCGGCAGCGCCAGCGCAAACAGGTTGATAAACAATGCCGCCAACAACACATCGCGGTACACGGGCATATTGGCGCGTATCGCGTCCCAGAACCAGTGCCCGCGAGCCTGCCCGGCACTGCGCGGCGCACGCGCATCGAAGCGGTAGCGCGGACGGCTGAGGATGACCGCGCCGGTTGCCGCCTGCTGCAGCGATTCGCGCGGCACCGTCACGGCTGCATCGTTCAGTTCCGGGTAAATCACGCGGGCCTCGGCACCACCGTCTTCCCATCCCAACAGCAGGCAGGCGCGTTCATCGGCGAGCAGCACTACCGCCGGTAGCAGCGCCGTTTCAATTTCGGTCACACTGCGCTGCAGGATGCGGCTGGTCAGACCTGCGCGGCTTGCGGCGCGTTCGAACAGGGCGGGCGTCAGTTTACCGTCCTGCAGTGGCAGGCCGCCGCAGACGGCCTCGGCCGTTGTGCTGTTACCGTGAATCTGGCTGAGGGCGAGCAGGCATTGCAGCAACGAATCGTCAGCGCCAGCGGCCGCCGCACCGCCCGCTGCCGCCTGGCGTTGTGCCGCATTGGATTGACCCTGAAAACCGCCCACTGCTCGCTCCTGGCCTAATCGGCCCTTGCGCTATACGTACCTGCCAAATCACCCGTCGAATAGCCGCCGCACCCGGCACTGTATCCGGCACCGCAGAATCCAGCCTGCCGTGCTACCTCCAGGCGTTATACCACTCTATTTATTGTCGGTTTTTTCCGCGCTCAAAGCGCCAAAAAAAGGCAGGAATGACAAGTTTTTTACAGCCACCGGCAGCCCGCTGTGACGCAGTTCACATCCAGGCGGCTGACGCCTGCTCGAAAAGCGCCGAATTCCGCCCCGGCAGGGGCTCGCGGCTTGCCTCGCGCCACTTCCGCCACCCTGTCCAGTCTGTAACTTGTGTCCATGCTGCACCCTCAATACACTGCTGTAGCCTGTTTAATGCATACGAGAGAAACCGATGTCGAAAGTGGTAATGATCAGCTCCGATTGCCATGCCGGAGCACTGCCCGAGGGCTACAAGCCGTATATGGATAAGCGCTTCCACGCCGCAGCGGATGCCTGGTGGCTGGAATACGCACGCGAAATGATGAAGCGCATGGGCACGTTTTTCGACCAGGAGGCCGCCGCGGAGTTCAACAGCCGCTCTGGCGAACAGGGCGCGGGTCGCATGGATCCCACGTCGGCGCAAAAGGCCTACGAGGCTTCCGACCAGGAATTGTGGGATTTTCTCTGCGATCCCGACAGTATGATTGCCCCCCGGCGCGGCGAGTACCTGCCCGACGTTAGACTGCAGGAACTGGAAGACGATGGCATCGCCGGAGAAGTGATCTTCCCGCAGATGGCGCCTTTCGGTGCGGGGCTGATGCAGTATCGCCACGATGTCA
This sequence comes from Gammaproteobacteria bacterium, assembly GCA_030426545.1. GTDB lineage: Bacteria > Pseudomonadota > Gammaproteobacteria > Pseudomonadales > Halieaceae > Marimicrobium. The sequence goes on along the minus strand of JAUHYL010000031.1, from coordinate 21,424 downwards.
CCCGTGAGCAGAGTCTTGCCGGCAACCAGGCCTACAATCGCTGGCTGGCAGAGCTCTGCGCACAGAACCCGGGCCGCCACGCCGGCGTGGCTATCGTCAATGTCGACGACATCGATGTCACCGTGAACGAGGTACGCGAGGCGCATAAAATGGGCCTGTTCGGCGGAGTATTGCTGCCCACCAGTACAGGCGACAACCCCTACTACCACCATTACCGGCACTATGAGCCGCTGTGGCAGGTTTGCGAAGAACTGAATATGCCCGTCCACACGCACTCGGGCTGGTCGCCGGATTACGGCGACGTGCACTGCGCGACACCCATGTTCATTACCGAGGTAGACGGCTACGCCCAGCGACCCTTCCACGCGCTGCTCTGGTCCGGCGTATTCGAGCGGCATCCGGGTATCAAACTGGTCTTCACCGAGGCCGGTTGTGGCTGGATTCTGGAGACCTTGCGCAAACTGCGCTTCAAAATCGACAACCCGATTTTCGCGCATTTCACCAAGGACCTGTCACTCACCCCCGAAGAGTACTTTCAACGCAACTGCTACCTGGGTGCTTCATTCCTGCCGCGCCATGAGGTGGGATTCCGCCATGACATCGGAGTAGACAAGTTGATGTGGGGCTCTGATTACCCGCACATGGAAGGCACCTGGCCAAACACCCTGCAGGAGTTGCAAACCACGTTCCACGATGTCGACGAGAACGAAATTCGCGCCATGCTGGGCGAGACAGCGGTGGACGTGTTTGGTTTTGATCGCCCGTTGATTGAGGCCGCTGCAGCGCGCATCGGGCGAGACATGGCCGAGATCAAACAGGCGCCCAAGGCGGCCTGACCGTTGCGCAAGTCAGCGCCCGCGGAGGGATTGAACACTGACCCGCACAGGCTTCGACGATCGTTATACAAGTAAGCCCGGAGCCATGCTCCGCGCGCGTTCAAAAGGATCATTATGGCTAAAACGGCCCTGGTAGTGGGCGGCACCGGTCCCACCGGCCCCTACATCGTCAACGGCTTGCTGCAGCGCGGCTTCGAGGTGGCAATCCTGCACCGCGGCAGTCACGAGGTGGATGAAATTCCCCCTGAAGTGGAACATATCCACACCGACCCCTACGACTACGACAGCCTGCTGCTCGCGCTGTCCTCGCGCCATTTTGATCTCTGCATCGCCACCTACGGCAGATTGCGCGCGATTGCAGAGGTCATGACCTCCCGCTGTGAGCGCTTTCTTTCAGCGGGAGGCGGCCCGGCCTACCGCGGCTACATGAACCCGGCACTTTACGGCGCTGGCGGCATGCCGGTACCCGTGCGCGAAGATCACACCCTGGTGGAAGAAGAGGCCGAGGATTCCAAGGGCTGGCGCATCGTGCGCACGGAGCGCGCCCTGTTCAAGGAAATCCCCCACGCCACGCACTTCCGTTATCCCTACGTGTACGGGCGCTACCAACTGGTGCCCAGGGAGTGGCTGCTGGTGCGTCGCTTCCGCGATGGCCGCAGGCGCATCATACTGCCGGACGGCGGGCTGACGCTGCACAGCTTCGGTTACGCGGAGAATATCGCCCACGCCATCTTGCTGGCGGTAGACAAACCGGCAGTCAGCCGGGGCAAAATCTACAACGTGGCCGATGCCACGGTACTCACACTGCGTCAGGTCACCGACATCATTGCCGCACACATGGGCGTCGAGGTGCAGGTGATCAACATGCCCTGGGAACTGGCGGTACCGGCGAAACCACTGGTAATGCAACCGCAGACCAGCCACCGCGTGCAGGATGTGAGCGCCCTGCGCCACGAACTGGGCTACAGCGACAAGGTTGCCCCACACCAGGCACTGCGCGATACCGTAGACTGGCTGCTGGCCAACCCGCCACTGCCCGGCGGCACCGAGGAAATGGTGCTGGAGGACCCCTTCGACTACGCTGCGGAAGACCGCCTGATCGATGCCTGGCTGGCGGCATGCGATACCCTGCCCGCCTGGGACGGCGCTACCGAGCCTGGACTGGGCATGGCCTACAGCGGGCCCGGTGGCAGAGCGCGCTCGCAGGCTGAGTTCGCAGAACCCGACGCAACCGAGCAACCCGACAAGGAGGCATAACGCATGGCCGAACGACAGGGCCCGATGGCGGGAGTTCGTATTCTGGATATCGGCAGTATGCTGGCCGCACCCTGGTCAACAACCCTGCTCGCCGATCAGGGCGCCGATGTGATCAAGATAGAGCCGCCGGGCCTTGGCGACGTGCAGCGTTACCTGGGCGCCGTGCGCAACGGCTTCAGCGCGCTGCACCAGGCGGTCAATCACGGCAAACGCTCGCTGGCGCTGGATTTGAAACAGCCGGACGCACTGGCGGCCGTGCACAAACTGGTGGCCGAGACCGATGTGGTGGCACATAACTTCCGCCCCGGCGTAGCGGAACGGCTGGGCGTGGACTACGCCACGCTGGCGGCGATCAACCCGGAACTGGTCTATCTCTCGGTGACAGGTTTCGGTCACGAGGGTCCGCTGGCGGGCAAAGCCGCCTACGACAATGTCATCCAGGCCTTCGCCGGCGTCGCCATGAGCCAGGCCGATACCAGTACCGGTGAACCCATGCAGTATTACCAGCTGTTCGGCGACAAGATGACCGGCATGTTCGCCTGCCAGGCTATTACCTCTGCCCTGTTCGCTCGCGAGCGCGGCGCCGGCGGCCAGCATATCCAACTGGCGATGGTCGACGCGGTCACCAGCTTTCTGTGGCCGGACGTGGCAGAAACCGCCGCGTTTCTGGAGCCCGGTGCCAAAGCAGGCATTGCCCTGTCCAAGGGTGTGCCGCTGGTGCGTTTCAGCGATGGCTACGGGCAGGTTGCACCGGTGAAAGATCACCACTTCCACGGTTACTGCGCGGCCTTCGGCGTCGACTCCAGTGACCCGCGGCTGGCGACGATCACTGAGCGCAGCGTCAACGGTGAGTTGTTAAAGGAAACGCTGGCAAAGGTGACGGCAGCGGCTGCACAGGTACCCACCGAAGACGCCATGGCGCGACTGGAAGAGGCCGACGTGCCCTGCGCCCGCGCCTACCACCTGCACGAACTACCCGAACACCCGCAGATGCAGGCCAACGGACTTTTCGTGGAGACGCAGCACCCCGCGGCGGGGCGAATGATCGAGCCCCGTTACCCCGCACAGTTTGGCGGCACGCCGCCGAACCATGGCGCGGTTGCCGCCGAGTTGGGGCAACACAGCCGGGAGATATTGCTTAACCTTGGTTACGACCACGCCGAGATCGATGCGCTATACGAATCCGGCGCCATCGCGTAACGCCGCTAGCCAACTATCGTCAGAACCGTGCCGCAATACCGGCGCTTTGCACTGGGCACCAGCGCATCTCCGTAAACAGCACGAAGTCGCGGGAGAAGTCGGTGCAGGTGTTGCGCCCGGGTTAGGCCACCTCAAACTTGATCGGCATCTTCTTGATGCCGTGAATAAAGTTTGAACGCAGGTAGTTCACCTCACCATTGAATTCCGGCTTGCGCACACGCCGCAGAATTTCTTCGAAGATGACCTTCAACTCCAGCCGCGCCAGGTGAGAGCCCATGCAAAAGTGTTCACCGATGCCGAATGCGCGGTGACTGTTGCGTACATCTTCGCGCTCTTGTCGCGTAATATCGAAGGTGTCCGGGTCGCTGAAAACCGCATCATCCCCATTGGCGGACTGGTAAAACAATTCTACCTTGTCGCCGGCCTTGATCAGCTTGCCACCCAGTTCTATGTCTTCGGTTGCCGTGCGCCTGAAGGCGATCACCGCCGGATTGAAACGCAGGAACTCCTCGATGGCGCCTTCCAGCATCTCGGGATTATCAACCAGCGCCTGGTACTGCTCGGGATTTTCAATCAGGTTGCGCATACCCTGGGACGTCACGGTGCGCGTGGTTTCGTTGCCAGCCAGTATCAACAACAGGAAAAAGTGACAGAACTCCTCGTCATTTAACGGTTCATCCTCCACCGTACCGTTGAGCAGTATGTTGCCGATGTCGTCCTGTGGATTGGCGCGGTGATGTTCCGCCAGTTCGTGCGCAAAGAAGAACATTTCCGCCATGGCCAGTTCGCCGTCTTCCTCACTGGTAGAAAGCTCGGGATCATCCAGGCCCAACATGATATTGGTAAGCTCGAACACGCGGTGACGCTTGTCCAGCGGCACCCCCATCAGTTCACAGATGGCGATCAACGGCAGTTCCGCGGCGATGTCCTCCACGAATTCGCACTCACCACCCACGACAGCAGTATCGACAATTTCCCGCGCAATTTCGCGGAAACGCGGCTCGTAGCTATCCACTTTCTTCGGCGTGAAGGCGTTGCGCACCAGGCGGCGATACTTCAGGTGCCGGGGAGGATCCATGTTGATCAGCTGGTTACGCAGAATTTCCAGACGTTCAGGCGGCGATTCCATGAGAAAGCAGGTTTTTGCCTCGGAGGAGAACAGCTGGGGATTCTTGGACACGAAATCGAGATCCTCGTGGCGGGTGATAGCCCAGAAGCCGACCCCCTGCTCCGGGTCTTCGTGCCAGTACACCGGTTCCTCGTTGCGCAGGTAGCGGAACGTATCGCGGGGCACGTTGCCCTGGTAGGTCTCTGGGGAGGTGAGATCGAAATGGGGGCATCCGGACATGGTAGGTTACCTTGCAAGCGGGAAATTGATCGTAGACAAGCTAGCCTACACCCTATTAGTCTGTAGCCTCAAGATCAAGTGTCACATCGCGCCTGGACAGCGCGTTCCCGACGGCGCCCACCGCGACAGGCGCCCGGATGTGATTGGCTCGCCCACCCGGCAGGACGACAAGCATGCGTTACAACAAGCCCATTCCCTTCGGCTGGTTTGCCCTGGAGTATTCCGATCAACTCGCGCCCGGTGCGTTAAAGACGCTGCACTACTTTGGCCGCGAACTGGTGTTGTTTCGCACCGAGGGCGGCCACGCCCGGGCGCTTGACGCCTACTGCCCGCACCTGGGGGCTCACCTCGGCCACGGCGGTACTGTGCTCGGCGAGCACGTGGCCTGCCCGTTTCACGGTTGGCAGTTTGATGGCGACGGCGTCTGCCGCGAGGTGCCCTACGCCAACAACATGCCGCCAAAAGTTCAGCAGGGCCCGGCGATGCACAGTTACCCGGTGCTAGAGCGCAACCAGATGATCTGGGCCTGGTACCATCCGAACGGCGCAGCCCCCACGTTCGACGTGGACGAAATACCCGAGTTCAGTTCGGAGGAATTCACACCGCCGGATACCTACGATTGGGAGATCAATACCATCGTGCAGGAGTGTGGAGAAAATGGCGCTGACGTGGCGCACTTCATGTTCGTGCACAATGCGCAGGAAATGCCGCAGGGCGAAGTCAGCATGGACGGCATCCGGCGGCTTACGCGCATCAAGAACAAGGTGCCGCGCCTGACAGAAGACGGCAGTTTTTCAGAAGCAGAAGGCGACTGGGAATTCATTCACGTTGACTCTACCAACATCGGCCCGGGACAAACTGTGCAGCGCATCTCGCGCGCCTTCGAAGTCATCATGCTGGGCACCGTGACCCCCATCGACGATCAACGCACCCACCTGCGCTTCGCCTTCACCATGCCGCGCACACAGACAGACATGAACCAGTTTCTCGCGGAGGCAACACGCGACAACGTGGTAGGCGGCGTCGAGCAGGACATCCCCATCTGGAATAACAAACGCTACGTGGAAAACCCGATACTGTGTGACGGTGACGGCCCCATCGCCAAATACCGAAAATGGTTCAGCCAGTTCTACGCTGCTTGAAGCGCTGATACAGGGCCTCGACCTTCGGGTAATCCGAAAACGTCAGGTCAAACAGCTGCGCAAATTGCAGCGCGGCAAACAAGGTACAGTCCACAATGGTGGGCGCGTCGCCCAGCGCAAAGCCCTGCGCCGGCAACCTTGCTTCCAGGCGCTCCAGCGCGGGTTTCAGCCGCGCCCACTCACGCGACTCGACTTCAGGGCTTGGCGGCAGGCCCAGCGGCGATTTGGTGGCGTGAACGATACGCATGATCGGCCACAGGACACCCATTTCCACACTGCGCTCAAAGGCCCGGGTGCGCGCACGCTGCAACGCATCGCGCCCGATCATGGGCGGCTCCGGGTAAAGTTCTTCCAGGTATTCGATGATCGCCAGGCTCTCGGTGATACATTCCCCGTCGTCCAGCTGCAGCACCGGCACGGTCCCGGCGGGACTGAGTTTGAGAAAGGACTCTGAGCGCTGCTCTCCCTCCAGCAGGTTGACCACCTCGCGTTCCAGCTCAATGCCTTTTTCGTCGAGATAGGCAACTACCCGGGCGGGATTGGGGGCGATATCAAAGGAATAGAGTTTCATTTACGACGCTCCAGAGGCTGTCAAAAAAACTTGGGTTGCAGGCGCGGTAAATCGTGTGACAACCGCAAGGTATGACGCCGCACAACCGGTGCAGTGTACACGCATCCCGCAGCGTGCATGCTATGTCTTAACCGGTGTTCAACATGAAAAGACAGGCAGCGCTGTGGAAGTCCTTCCCGGGGGTGGTGTTAATGCAGGCGCCTGATATAGACTACCGCCTCGAATCTGGTTTTTCACTACGATGCTCAAGCAACCGCTAACTGACAGCACCGCACTGTGCCGCGCCCTGATGCTGGTGGCGGCACTGGCCGTGTTTGGCGGCCAGATGCTGGAAGCGCAGCACAGCCACGCCGCCAGCGATAACGCGTCCGAGTGCCTGCTTTGTCAGAGCAGCGCCGATTCCGCACTTGTTTCCACCCCCGTGCGCATGCCCGCGCAGTACGCCGAGCCAACGCCGCAGGCAATGGCTGCAGCCCTGGTACTGGCACACTTCACACTCCGCCCCCCTGCAAGAGCACCCCCCTACAACACCTGAAGCACACAATCAGTTACAGCATTTACTGAAACTCAGGAGTTGTCATGAAACGATTAGCTATTGCCGCTGGCCTGGTTGCCAGCGGGTTCGCACGCGCGGAATCTCTGCCCATGGAGCATGTTCTGGTGTCGATACCCATCCATAAAAAACAGGCGGAGACGGCGCTGCCGGTCACCGTACTTTCCGGCGACGAATTACAGCGCCGGGTCGCGACCAGCATCGGTGAGACGCTGGGAAGTATTCCCGGGGTGGCCAATGCCTCCTTCGGTCCCGGTGTGGGCCGCCCGGTGATTCGCGGGCAACAGGGTCCTCGCGCGATTACCCTGCAGAACGGCACGCTAAGTGCGGATGCGTCCAGCCTTAGCCCCGATCACAGTGTCGGTGTGGAACCGCTGCTTGCAGAATCGATCGAGGTGCTGCGCGGTCCGTCCACCCTGCTCTACGGCGGCGGTGCCATTGGCGGTGTGGTTAACATCATCGACAACCGTATCCCGCGTACGCCCATCGATGGCGTACAGGGTGCACTCGAGTATCGCTATGACGACGCCTCCTCCATGGACAGCGGCGTGTTCCGCCTGGAGGGCGGCAATGGTGCGCTGGCATTCCACCTGAGCGGCACGGCGCGCGAGACGGATAACCTGGACATCCCGGGCTACGCCATTGACGAGGCAGCGCTGGAAGCGCAGGAGGAGTTGCTGGAGGGACACGGCGAGGGAGAAGAGCACAGCGAGGAGGAACACGAGCACGAGGAGGCCGAGAACACCAACGGGTTCATCGCCAACAGCGATTCCGAGACGGAGGCATTCACCGCGGGCGTGAGTTACCACATCGGCGATGAAGGGTTCGCAGGCTTTTCAATCAGCCACCTGGATACCGAGTACGGCATTCCACCCGGCGCGCACGGACACCACGAAGAAGAACACGAGGAAGAACACAACGAAGAGGAAGGTGAACATGACGAGGAGCATGGCGAAGAAGAGGAAGTCATCCGTATCGACCTGGAACAGACCCGTTACGACGCCATGATCCATCTGCACGATCCGCTGCAGGGCTTTGAAGTGTTGCGCGGCTTCATGACCTTCACCGATTACGAGCACGTGGAACTGGAAGGTGTGGAGACGGGCACGGAGTTCGACCGCGAAACCTGGGAGGGCCGACTGGAACTGGTGCATGAGGCCCTGTTCGGTGCGCACGGTGTCATTGGCCTGCAGTGGCGCTCTGATGACTTCTCCGCTGTCGGCGAGGAGGCCTATGTGCCCAAGACCCTGAGCGACGAATTCGGCCTGTTCATCGTGGAAGATTTTCATCACGGTGACTGGGTGTTCGAAACCGGCCTGCGCGGCGACTGGGTGCAGCGCGATCCTGATGCCGAGCGGGCAGATGAAGAGAGCTTCTTCACCTACAGCCTTTCCGCGTCAGCCCTGTGGAATTTCAACGCGAACTGGACAACCGGCCTTTCACTGTCGCACGCACAGCGCGCGCCCGCGACCGAGGAGCTGTTTTCCAATGTCGACGCCACGGATGCAGAAGCCCTCGTAACGCATGCCGCCACCGGCATCATAGAAATCGGCGATCCTGATCTGGACGAGGAGACATCGCTCAATGCCGATTTAAGCCTGTCCTGGAGCAATCAGACGTCGTGGGCCGAGGTCGTCGTGTTCTACAACGCATTCGAGGACTACATATTTCTGAGCAACAGTGGCGAAGCCGCGGATGAAACGCCGATCTACCTCTACAGCCAGGAGGATACGACCTTCTACGGTGTCGAATTCAGCAGCGAGTTCCAGCTGCTCAGACTCGGTGCCGGCGATGTGGCGCTTGGCCTGCGCGGGGACATGATCTCGGGCGAGTTTGACGATTCGGGTGATGTGCCGCGTCTCCCGCCGCTGCGGCTGGGCGCTGAACTTGCCTGGCGCGGCGACAAATTCGGTGTCTCGGTAAACGTGCTGGATGCTGAGGAACAGGACGAGCCGGGTGACTTCGAAACCGAAACCGCGGGCTACACCCGCTGGGATCTCGGAGCCGATTACCGCTGGACGTTCAACCGGGGCTCCGAGCTGCTGGCTTTCGTCAAGTGGAAGAATATTGGCGACGAAGAGATTCGCCTGTCCACGTCCTTCCTGCGCAACGTTGCGCCACAGTCGGGTGAATCCATCGAGGCCGGTTTGCGCTATAGCTTCTAGGGCGAACACACCCCGTTAAATCGGGGAACAGCTGCGGCAACGCAGTCTGCACTGCACCGGGCGCACGCACTTGCGTGCGCCCGTATTCACCAACTCCTGTCCAGGCCGGCTGATCTGCCGAGCGTGATCCGTACAGCTATCCCTCCCCGATCGGTTATACTTTAGCGCTTCTCCAGGGTGATTCTGACCTTACGACAGCAAGGAGGGCGGCATGTACGACCTGATCATTCGCAACGGGCTGATCTATGACGGCACGGGTTCCGCGCCGGTTAAAGCCAATGTGGCCGTAAACGGTGAGCGCATTGTCGCCATCGGTGACATCGACGGTAGCGCGAAGCAGGAAGTGGACGCCGAAGGGAAAATCGTCACCCCCGGCTTCGTCGACATTCATACCCACTTCGACGGCCAGGTGACCTGGGATCCACTGCTGGCGCCCTCCTCCTGCCACGGCGTCACCACCATCGTGATGGGCAACTGCGGTGTGGGTTTCGCACCCTGCAAACCCGGGCAACGCGACTGGTTGATCGGCCTGATGGAGGGTGTGGAAGATATTCCGGGCACGGCGCTGCACGAAGGTATCCAGTGGGACTGGGAGAGCTTCCCCGAGTACCTCGATGCACTGGATCGGCGTGAACTGGCGCTGGATGTGGCCACCCAGGTTCCGCACGGTGCGGTGCGCGCCTATGTCATGGGCCAGCGCGGGGCAGATCACGAGGTGGCGACCCGCGAGGAAATCGCCGCGATGGCCGCGCTGGTCACCGAAGGCATCGAGGCCGGCGCACTGGGCTTCAGCACGTCACGCACCGAAAAGCACCGCGACTCCTCCGGTGTTCTGACGCCTTCCATCACCGCGCACGAAGATGAACTGGTCGGCATCGCCAGGGCCGTTGGCGCCACCGGCAAGGGTGTGCTGCAGGGCATCTCCGATTTCTATGACTTTGAGCAGGAATTTGCCTTGTTCAAGAAGATGGCCCGCGAGTCAGGCGCGCCGATCTCCCTCACCGTTGAGCAGCAGGATGCCAGGCCCGAGTGGTGGCTGCAGTTGCTGGATGGCATCAGTGCCGCGCAAGCCGAAGGTATTCCCATGTACGGCCAGGTGCCACCGCGCGCCACGGGCGTTCTGATGGGCCTGACAGCCACGGCCAACCCTTTCATTCTCAACCCGGTGTACGGCGAAATCGCCGGCAAGCCGCTGCAGGAACAGGTGGCGGCCCTGCGCGACGCGAATTTCCGCGAGCGCCTGCTCTCCACGCCCTGCCCACGCACCGGCGTGGAGTTGATGGACGAAGTCCTGTACAGCTTTGACAAGATGTTCAGTCTTGGCGAACCGGCGAACTACGAACCCGATCCAGAAGATTCCATGGGCGCGACGGCTCGTCGCCGCGGCGTTGCGCCGGAGGAAGTTGTGCTGGATGTGATGCTGCAGAACGATGGCCAGGCGCTGATTTACCAGCCTCTGTTCAACTACGAACCGGGCAATCTGGATCACGTGCGCACCATGTTGCAACACCCCTACACCGTGGCCGGGCTGGCGGACGCCGGCGCACACTGCGGCATGATCAGCGATGCGAGTTTTCCAACGACATTAATCCAGCACTGGGGCAGGGATCGTACACGCGGTGAAAAACTGCCGCTGGAAAAGCTGATCGCCATGCAGACCAGTGAAACCGCGCGACAGGTTGGCCTTCGCGACCGCGGTGTTCTGCAGCCCGGCTATAAAGCCGACATCAATGTCATCGATTTCGACGGGCTCACGCTGCATGCCCCACACATCGTGCACGACCTTCCCGCAGGCGGCAGGCGATTGATGCAAACCGCCAGCGGTTATAACGCCACCATTATCTCTGGCCGTGTGGCCTTCCGCGAGGGCCAGTCAACAGGCGAACTGAACGGTCGCCTGGTGCGAGGTCCGCAATCCGCACCCACGCTACAGCCTGCCTGAACAACCCGGAGTCAACATGAAAAACCTACCGCGCCTGCCCGTCCGCACGCTGGCCCTGCTCTTGTGCGCACTGCTGGCGGGCGCCTGCAGTCGATCGTCCGACGAGGACTATTTGCAACGCGCGAAAGCCGCGCTGGCGCAAGCCGATGTTAAAAGCGCTGAAATCGAACTGGCCAACGCGCTGCAAATCGACGCCACCGCCGCCGAGGCGCGCTGGCTGACGGGAAAGCTACTGCTGGACATCGGTTACCCGCAGGATGCGGAGGCAGAACTGATACGCGCACAGGAATCTGGCTGGGCTGACGATGACATTGTGCCCACGCTGGCCTACACCCTGCTCACCCTGGGCCGTTACAGCGACGTTCTCGAACTGGACTCAAGCAATCTGTCACCGCCGTCGGAGGCCACGTTGCTCAGCGCACAATCCCTTGCGGCAATGTCGCTGGGGGATATGCAGCGCGCCGCGGCACTGGCCACCGAGGCCGACGAGCGCGATCCCGCCGGTGTCGACGGTAAACTGGCCCGCGCCACCCTGCTGACACTGCAGGGAGACGCCGGCAAATCGATGCAGTCCCTGATGTCTGCGGTGAAAACCGATCCCGACAATCCACGCGCCTGGCAACTCCTGGGGTTGGTACTGCTGGATCGCAACCAACATAACGAAGCACGCGCGGCGTTCGACAAGGCAATCGAGTTGCAGCCATTGTGGATAGACCCGCGCGTCAATCGCGCGCTGCACAGCCTGCGCATGAACGATTTCGACAGCGCGCGAAGTGACGCTGAGCTGATGATGCAATCCTCGCCGGGGAATCCCGCAGTCAATTACGTACAGGGCCTGCTGCACATGCAGGCCGGTGAGTATCGCGGCGCGATTGACACACTGAGCCGGGCACTTCCCCTGGCACAGAACTATCCGCTCATTAGTTATTCCCTCGGCAAAGCGTACCTGCTGAGCGGGCAGGAAAGTGAAGCGCTCACCTTTGCCGATGCCTACCACAAAGCCTTTCCCAACAATGTGGAAGCCAGGAAGCTGCTCGCCGCGCTGGAAATCCGGCGCGAAGACTACGCTCATGCGCAGGCGCTGCTGGAACCGATTCTGGATCAGAACCCCACTGAACTCGAAGCGCTGTCAATGTCTGCGGTCGCACTGGCCCACCAGGGAGAAGCGGAACGGGCGCTATCGCTTTACTCCTGGATAGCCAGGATGCCCGATAGCAACCCGGTACCGAAAGTGCCCAGGAACTCTGAGCTGGTAGCCGCGGCGCTGGCCGATCATACGGCCGAAGAAAAGGCCGGTAGCAGCCAGGAAAACACGCACCCGGAAGACGACCTGCTCACCGTGCTTCGCTTTCTGCAGAACAAGGACTATGAGGCGGCGATGGCGACCGCGCGCGACATGCAGCTCTCGGACACCACCGATCTTAGCGGTCATCACATCCTGGCCAAGGTCTACCTTGCCGCGGGCCGTGAAAGCGACGCCACCAAAATCCTGCGCAGCGCACTGGAAAGCGAGCCGAGTGACCCGGTAAGCAACCTGATGTTGGCCGATCTGGCGCGCGCCGCCGGCAAGTCCGGTCAGGAGCGCTTTTACTATCAGCAGATTCTCAATCAACACGCCTACCACCTGCCCACGCTGCTGCGCTTCGCCAAACTTGAACTGAACGAAGCCAATGAAGCAGCGTTTCTGAGTCGCATGGCGCAGGCCATGAGAGCGCACCCCACTGCGTTGGCGCCACGTATCGAACTGGCACTTTTCTACCTCGGCAAAGGCAAGCCGTACGAAATCGAAGAGCTGTTTGAGCCGCTCAGCGAACTGCAGCGTCGCGCGCCACGCCTGTTCAGCCTCGAGTTGCTGGCGAGTATGGCCGAGGGCAAGCGCGCGCTCACCCAGGCTCAGGTTGATACGCTGCTCACCGCCCAGCCAGGCAGCGAAGCTTTCTACTACACCCTGGTGGATGCGGCCGCACGTAACGGGCGCCTGCGGGAAGTTCGCTCTGCCATGCTTGCGTCCAGCAGAAGTAATCCCAACCACATGGGCAGCCTGGTGGGCCTTGCCCGCGCCGCGCAGCAGGCGGGCGATGTCGATCAGCTCGCCGCCTACAGCCGCCTGTTGGAGCAGATACATCCGCGCCCCGAATCACCCCTGATTCTTCGTCTGCGTGCCGCGGCCGCCGCCGGCGGTAAGGACTATGACGAGGCGATCGAGCTGACAAAGCAGGCGCTGACGCAACTGCCCCGGGCTGAACTTGTACTGGATCTGAGTAACTACCGAATGCAGTCAGGGGCCTACGACAAGGCCACCGAGGACCTCACCAACTGGCTGCAGGAGCATCCGGACGAACTGCCCGTCAAACTGGCGTTAGCGCAACTGCTTGAAGCACAGGGCAAACAGCCGCGGGCCCGCATCCTGTACCGTCAGGTCATTGACGCGGATCCGGAAAATTTCGCAGCCCTGAACAACCTGGCCTGGTCACTGCGACACGATCGCCCTAAACAGGCGCTCAACCTGGCCGAGCGCGCGCAGCGATCCGCGCCGGATCACGCAGGTGTCCTGGACACACTGGCGGTCATTCAACACCTCAACGGCGAGCACACTGCCGCCCTGAGCACGGTGCACAAAGCGCTAAAACTGCAGCCGGAAAATCCCAATCTGCGATATCACCGGGCGATGATCCTCGCCGCTCTGGAACGGCAGGACGAGGCAATCGATGTGCTGCGACAGCTGACCGGACCGGGGGCAAAAGGCTTCAGCGAGCGTGACGAAGCGGAGCAGCTATTGCAGTCTCTGCAGCCCTGAGGGCCACCGTGGAACTGGCAAAAGCCCACTGTTTACTCTCCGGCAGCCGGGGAAAAACTGTGACTCCCTGCCCAACTTTTATCACCGGTCGATGCGAATCACGCCAGCGTTGTGTTGCACACATCTGAGAATTGCTACTATTCCCTTCAGCCCTACCCTGCAGGAACCCTGCCTCTATGAAAAAGTACGTCTATCATTTCGACGACGGCAAGCTGGATCCCTTCTCCAACAGTCTGGACAACAGAATCGGGGACACCACCAGTCATCATGAGCACGACTACCTGGAGCTGATCTGTACACTGCTGTCAGTGTACAGGGAGGGCGCTATCCTCGACGTCGGCGCCGGTGTCGGCAGGGTGACCAGCGTCGCCCGTGAGCGCGCGGCAGAGGTGGTGGCCCTGGAGCCGGACGAAGAGCGCTGGCAGATCTGCCATGAGGCGCTGCACGATGACCCCGCCTGTAAAGTCCTGTGCCAGACCACCAGCAAATACATCGCAGAGAATCCGGGCAAGCAATTCGACTTTATCGTCGTCGGTATGGTGCTGCAGCACATTTCCACGGTGGCCAGTCGCAAACTGATGGAAGAAGTTGCCACCCTGCTGAAACCCCATGGCACGGCTATCATTTCAACGACGCACGTGCCTGCAGAGTACGGCGGGTTTTCGTTCAGCTATTCGCCAAACGCCTCGAAGATTTCCGAGGAGGAATTCAATCGCTACGCACAACTGAAGCCGGAAGAACAATCCCAGGGATTACCGGTGCGCCGCTTCAGTAAAGACAACCTGATAGATCTGGTCAGTGAGTTTTTTGAACCGATACTGTGGCGCGAGATGTCGTTCATCAATGAAAACGGCGCGGCGTTTTTCGCCAAGCAGTGGGAAGTCGATAAGGATAAGCTGCAGGGAACCGGACTGAGTCAGTACGTCATGGTGCAGAAAACCGCGAGCTGATCAGCCACACTGGCCCGGTCTCAGAGTCTGTGCGAACCGGGCGATTAACTATTCCCCACCGGCGGTAGCGACATTCCGAGCAGTGCGGAGAGTTCCTCCAGGGCCTGCGCTGCAGTCACCACCTTGATCGTCTGCATACCCATGGCCCGCGCTGGTTTGAGGTTGATGCCCAGATCGTCCAGAAAAACCGCCTCCTCCGGCTGGATCGCCATTTTTTCGCAGGCCAGCTCGTAGATACGCGGATCCGGCTTGCGCAGTCCAACCACACTGGATTCGATCACAAAATCAAACAACGACAACACCTCAGCGACCTGTTTCGCCTTGCCGCTGTCGGCGGCCATGCCGGGCCCTTTCCCGGCGTTTTTAACGTTGTTGGTGATACAGGCCACCGCGTAGCGCTCCTTGATCGCGCGCAGCGAGGCCACCATCTCGGGGCGCACGTCACCGGAAAGCAACGCCAGCACCTCCACGCCGGCGATGCGATGGCCCGCCCTGGCAGTCTCCTCGGCGAATAGCGCGTCAAAGCTCGCGATATCGATCGCATCGCTCTCCAGCTGCGCCCAGGCGTTGTCGCGCGGGTTGGTGGCATTTACCGAGCGGATGAAGTCTTGCGGCAGGCCGCGTTCCTGCTCAAAACGGTTAAACGCTTCAAAAGGGCTGGTAGTGATAACCCCGCCAAAATCCCACAGCACACCGCGAATCATGGTGTGGCCTGCAGTGCGAGAAGATGCTCGCCCATGACGTCAACATCGTGGGCGGGAAGCACCGTCACATTGGGTTTTTCATCGAGGGCGCGCAACCAGTTGCGCAGCAGCGCTGTCCGTTGCGTATCTTCCGGCACAACCAACAGGCTGTATGTCCAGTGCTTTGGCAGGTCTTCCAGCAGGGAGCGTTTGTCGTTGGTGATATCACCGGAGAACAGCCAGTAGTGCTGACCGACCCGCGCAGCGTACAGCGTGCTGCCCGGCGTGTGCCCTCCCAGAGAAATCGCTACCAGCCCCGGAAAGCCCGGCAGCGGTATGATGTCGGCCGACGGCAGTTTCACCCGCGCACACCGCGCAGCCGCGAGCGCTTCAAAACCCATATCGGTGGTGTAATTGCGTTGCTCGTATTGCAGTGGCGTCTGAAATACGGTGGCGGGCGTCTGCTGCCGGGCACAAATCTGCGGCAGGCCGTCGGTGTGGTCACTGTGCAGGTGGGTAAACGCGACGCCTGCGACCTTGTTCACGCCCTCCCCCAGCTGGTCCGCCAGGCTGCCGAATGTCTGCGTGGGTTCGGCATCCAGTAACCACTCAATGGGCCGTCCGAAGGCCACGGCCTGCGCCGGTGGCATCCCGGTGTCGATAAGAAAGCTGCGACCATTGCTCCACTCGATCACCACCCCCGGATGACCCAGGCTGCCAGCAGGATTGCGCTGCGAGGCGGTGTTGACGTAGTACAAACGCGTGGGGGCGGCTTCCACTGCCAGCGCCGCAACGATGGCATCGAGTGTGGGTAGCGCCGGGGCAATGGTGCGGATCTGGCGATGCGCGATGCCCAGCATTACCAGGGGAACAGCCACGATCACCAGCAAAAAAATGAGTACAACACGTTTCACGCCAAAGCCTCTCTGCTACGGACACTATCCTGTGAGATCGGCAAGCCTACCGCAGGCATACACAAAGCACTAGGGTACCTCTGTATTGGTACAACACTGATTGCGTTTTGCTCAACGCGACGCGCCACCCAGTCAGGCCAATGATCGTTGTCCGGGAACAGTGTCGCGGCCGGCCAAATCCACCAATCAGGGAATAGCGACGGCTGCCCGCGCCAACTGGCCGCTTCCACCCAGCGTAAAGCCGCCAGCATCGGCGCACACCAGGCAGGCTTCACCGGCAGCGAGGGTTACGCGTTCGCCCGTTGAAGTCACCGACACTTCACCGCTAACGCAGAACAGGATCTCCGCCGAGAGGATGTCGCAGATCTCGCCGTCGCCCTCCACGTCCACCAGCGCCAGTGCGAAGTCATCGACCGGTGTGGGGTAGTAAGTTTGCGCGCCACGACGTTCAGGCTGCACAAGCAGTTGTGTTGGCGGCAGCGGCTCGAAGGTTGCAAGACGCATGAGCTCCTCACAATCCACGTGCTTCGGGGTAAGACCGCCGCGGATTACATTGTCGCTGCTGGCCATAATCTCGAGCCCCACGCCACCCAGATACGAGTGCAGGTGCCCCGGCGCCATGAACAACGCCTCACCCGGCTGCAGTTCGACAATGTTCAGCAAAATGCCGAACAGGACGCCACGATCGGCGGGGTAATACTCATGTAACGAAAGAAGCTCGCGAAAAGCCGGCTCATCGATGTGCGTCGCGGCATCCAGCGCATCGGACAGCATGCTGTTCACTTCCGACTGCGACAATTGCAACAGCCACTTGCAGAAGTCGCGCAGGGCCTGTGCATCGCCGCCGGCTGCCAGTGAATCCAGCGGTCCTGACAGTACCGTGCTCTGCAGACGAGACAGGTCGGTGATGATCTCGTCCAGCGGGCGAAACCCGCACAAGGCTCGAAACGGTGTGAGCGCACAGATCAGTTCGGGCTTATGGTTTGCATCCACGTAATTGCGTTCCGCGGCATCGCGGGGAATGCCAGCCGCTTCCTCGCGGTCAAAACCCGCTTCGGCGAGCGCCTTGGTAGGATGCAACTGAATCGACAGCGGCTGACCGGCATTCAGTACTTTGAATAGAAACGGCAGTTGCCCGCCAAATTTTGCACTGGTGTGCTCGCCCAGCACCTGTTCAGGGGCAGCGGCCACCAGTTCATTCAGCCTCTGCGATTCGCCCTCGCCTTCACCCCTTGGGAATCTGGCGATGCTGGGCGCGCCCGGATGCGCACCCATCCAGATTTCCGCCTGCGGCTTCCGCTCGGGGTTCTGCAGGCCGAACAGCGCGCCCAGGCGCTCGGTGTCACCCCAGGCGTAGTCGCGCACCGGGTTGTCCAGGGGCAGCAGCTTCGCTCTACTCATCGCGATAAACTCCGGAAAATCCTGTTTTTATTCATGGTGTTGTTCATCCCGGCTGAACCGGGCAGGCCTCCACTATCACCCAGTTGCACCCGCCAACGCCAGAGCCGATGAAGAAAAGCGGAACAACATCACAGACCGGACTACCATTTTTGCTCAACCGGCAAAAGGCAGGCTGTACCCGCTACAGCGTTACTATCGAACGTACTATCGAAAGCGCTAGAATGCGGCAGTTGCCTGCCAGTCGTCGCACAGAACGGCGCTGACTGGCGCGCCCAATACAACCAGGAGAATCTGCTTTTGAGCAACACCCAGCGCAACAGGGCACGTGAAACCGACCCGGCAGTCATACAGGAAATTATCGACTACAGCCTTGCTATCGACGAAGAGAAACAAATGCGCAACATTGAGCGCATGCACGGCATCGTGAAGCTCTTTGCCAATCCAACCGTCGTCGGCAGCGAGAACATCCCTGAAGGGCCTGTACTGTACATCGGTAATCACTCCACCATGGCAATGGATGTGATCGTCGCTATTCCTGCCCTGCAGCGCGCGAGCGGCCGCTTTGTGCGCGGCATGTCGGACGAAATCATGTATCGGTATGCCGGTTTACGCGAGTGGGTCGTTTCCATGGGCGCGGTTATGGGTCACGCTGAGATAGGCGATGCGCTGTTTGAGGCGGGCAAGGACATCCTGCTTTTTCCCGGCGGCGCCTATGAAGCCAACAAGGACCTGCGCGAGCGCTACACGCTGAAATGGAAAAAGCGCACCGGATTCGTGCGCATGGCCGCCCGACATGGCGTACCGATCGTGCCAGTGGGCATCGTCGGTCCGGACGAATGGTTTGGCCGCTACATGGATCGCGAAGAGGTGGCGCAATCCTGGCTTGGTGGCGCGCTGAAGCTGTTTGGCGCGTCCGAAGAGTACCTGGCCTCGGACCAGGTGCCTCCCATTCCTCGCGGCCTGTTCGGCACGCTGATGCCCAGACCGCAGCGCGCCTATGTCAGTATCGGCGAGCCGATCGAGACCAGGCAGTACAAAAACAAGACGTTATCGCAAAAACTGCAGAATGACATTCGCGATTTGACTCGCGAACGCCTCGAAAACTGCATCGCTGACATGCTACTCCTGCAAGCCCAGGATAGAGACGATGTCAGCGTTCTGCGGCGGTTTCTTTCGTTTTACTAGCACTCGCTTGAGCATCGCTGCCAGCGCCGGGCCGCTGCCCCAACCAGCGTGCCCGTGTTTTCCAGCACAACCTATTCCGAAAAATTGGCCGCGCGCTTTTCCATAGACGCCATCACCGCTTCAATCTGGTCGGGCGTGCGCATGACCTTCTCCTGGGCAATGCTCTCCGCCATCAGGATGTCATCCTCGGGCATATCCGGCAGCTGATTGAAAAGACGCTTCGCCTCGCGAATGGCAGCAGGATGTTTGCCGGCAATGTCGGCCGCCAGCGCCATGGCGCGAGCGTGAGGATCGTCACTCAGCTCAGTGGCAAAGCCATATTGCAGCGCCTCTTCGCCGCTGAACTCGCGGTTAGTGTAGGTAAGCTCACGCAGCACATCATCGCGCACGGTGTTGCGCCACAATGCATAGCCGCCCATGTCGGGCACCAACCCCCACTTCAATTCCATCACAGCGAGGCGCGCATCGGGTTCGGTGATTCGAATATCGGCGCCGCTGGCGATTTGCAGCCCCCCGCCAAAGCACACGCCATGCACCGCGGCGATGACGGGAGCAGGCACCTGACGCCAGCCCACGGCTACCGCCTGAAACAGGTTTGCATTGCCGTGTGTGCGCGTCTGCAGCGACTGCACCGCAGTGGCCGTGTCATTGCCGGAATCCCCGCCGCCGGTCAGCGCACTCAGGTCCAGGCCGGCACAAAATGCCCTGCCCTCCCCGGACAGTACGACCACGCGCACGCCGTCTGTCCTGGCCAGTTCATCCTGCGCGGCAATAATCGCCTCAAACATCGCGCTGTCCAGGGCATTCATTTTGTCAGCGCGATTTAGGCGCACATCGGCTATGTGATTGTCGACGGTTATGGAGACTCGGTCAGTCATGGTGGGTTGCTCCTGAAAATTCAAACCGGGATTACAGCAAGGTTGCGCCAGGTTTTCCAGTTCTGCCTTGCACAGCGTCGTGCCATGCCTCAACCACTCTAACACCGTCATGCATTGCTATTTGTCGCCAGTCGATGAGAATGGAGACTTCGATGCCAACGGACCTTGCTGTGGATATTGAGCGTATTGGAGAAGACATTCCGCTATTGGAGGCGATTCGTACCACACGTGCGATACGCCGCCTCAAACCCGACCCGGTTCCGCGAGCGCTAATTCGCAAAGTGTGTGAGGCAGGCACTTTTGCGCCTTCCGGTGGCAATCGGCAGCCGTGGGTATTTGTCGCGGTGACAGAGTCGGAGCGCAGAGCATTTATCGCCGAACGCTACCGCCGCGTTTTTCACGAGTACATCGCACCCGCGGTGGAGGCAGCGCAGGCGCCGGACTTTCCTGAGCGCAAGCGGCGCAATATCCGGGCCGCAATGCATCTGGCCGACACCCTGCACACGGTTCCTGTGCACCTGGTCGTAGCGGGCTGGACGCGCCGCGGCCAGCAGCAAACGCAGGGATTGTTTCCGGCGATCCAGAATATTCTACTGGCCTGCCGTGCCGTTGGGCTGGGCGCCTCGTTAACCACGGTACACACAGCCGTGCAGCGCGAGATTGATGACTACCTCAACCTGTCCGAGGAAACACCCAGCTGTGCACTCATCCCGATCGGCTGGCCGATTGGAAAGTACGGCACACCGCCGCGCCGTTCGGTGGACGAATGCCTTTACTTTGAGCGGTTTTCGCCCGAAGCTAACTGACCGCGGCAGCGCTGCATGACGCAACCACTGATTGACAGGAACTTGTTATGGATTTCGATATTCCCGAGGAGATCGGGGCATTTCTTGAGGAAGTAGACCGTTTTATCGAGGAGGTTATCAAGCCCCTCGAACAGCAGGATGACAATAGCCGCTTCTTTGACCACCGCCGGGAAGACGCGCGCACCGACTGGGAGCGAGACGGCCTGCCCAACGCCGAGTGGGAGGCACTGCTGCACAAAGCCAAGCAGGCGGCACTGGAAGCCGGTATTTTCAGTTACCCCTTTCCACGCGAATTTGGCGGACGCGACGGCAGCAATCTTGGCATGGCGATCATTCGCGAACATCTCGCTGCGAAAGGCCTGGGCCTGCACAACGACCTGCAGAACGAACACTCCATCGTCGGCAATAACATCGGGCTGTTGCTTCTGCTGGAGTACGGGACGGAGGCGCAGAAAGCGGAGTGGCTGGAGGGATTGCGCAATGCACAGAAGGGCTTCGCCTTCGGCATCACGGAACCGGCCCACGGCTCTGACGCGACCTATATGGAAACAGCGGCCGTACGCGATGGAGATGACTGGATCGTCAATGGCGAGAAGACCTGGAATACCGGTGTGCATGCGGCAAATGCAGACCTCGTCATGGCGCGCACCTCCGGGCAGCCCGGTGACGCGCGCGGCATTACCGCATTCCTGATACCGATGGACGCACCCGGCTTGAAAGTAGAGGAGTATCTCTGGACGTTTAATATGCCCACCGATCACGCCCACGTTTCCTTCACCGATGTGCGGGTACCGCA
>JAUHYL010000115.1 GCA_030426545.1 Gammaproteobacteria bacterium | reverse complement strand
CTCGTCGGACAGCACGCGCCAGCCCCGCAGGGCGAGCGCTGCGCAAAGCGTGCTTTTCCCTGCGCCTGGAACGCCCGGCATGATCACGCCCCGACCGTTGCGCGCAACGACGGCCGCGTGCAGTTTTAGATACTCGTTGCTGTGCAGTGATACGCACCAGTTCATGCCCCATTCCATGAAGGCGTAGGACTGTTCTGTGGCAATGGTCTCAAAGGGGTTTTGTCTGTCGAAAAGAAACTCGCAGCGGTGATTCAGCTTTTGCCGTAGCCCGCGCTGCACCAGAGCGACGTCAAAATCGACAAACTCTCCTGTGTCGGCAATTGGAAAATCAGCGTAGAGCGTTGTCAGGCCTTGCGCGACGGGTTTGAGGTTACTCTGCATGCGGTAGATGTAGGGTCCGACACGAAGCCGTAACTCGCCCCGAGCCAGCGTATCCTCCAGGTCGCCGCTGTGGAGATGATGGAGTTGCATCTATCCCCGCTTCACGATGTCGAGAGTTTCCAGGTCCTGTAGAACCTGGGAGATGAACTGCTTGAGGTCGCCGGCCCGGTTTTCCTCGACGCTGGGTGCCACCGCCACCTCAAGTTCCTCCAGACTCATCGCGCGCTGGCTTAGCAGGTTTACCATGTACGCAGAAAAGTCAGTCAGCAGGTGGGTATCGCCACTGCGCGGCTCGAAGTAAACCACTGGCCCTTCTCCTGCGTCATAAATTTTGCCGCTGGATGTTGCTTGCCATGACATATCGATAACCCTGCACTAATCGACAGGCATTATTTCAAAAGCGATCAGGCAGCACTAGTAATGCTTCGTGCCAGCGACGAATTCTGCGGAAGATCGGATGATTTCAGGGTGGTTTGGCGGGGTTGGTGATCGTGCCGACCGGGGCCGGCACGCAGACGAACTGGATGGCTAGTAGGCGTCGGGGCCCGGACAGGATTTGCCTTTAACCAGACAGATGCGATCGACTTCTTCGGGGTGGGTGCAGGTGCGCCACTTGCCCTCTCTGCCGATGTAATCCGGTGCGCCACCGATACGGTGAATGTCGGAGGCGAGGCCGATATTGTGGTCGGGCCTGGCTCCTGGCGCAGACATGAACATCCCCGTATCAGGGTTGAACGAATTCAGGGTCATGACAGACATGCAGTCAACGACGGTTGGCGAGCCTCCGCCCCACGCGGCGCGGTTGCCCAGGGACAGCAAAACGGCGCCACCAGCCAGTGCTCCGCGGGAAAAACGGCGGCGGCTCTGGTCAGCGAGCTTCTGGCTTTCGCCCGTCAATTGCTCGGTGGAATCCTGCGGGTCGGTGTGAGCAGCGGATCCATCGCTGGTGTTGTCTGTAAACTTATCCAAGTTAAACCTCTTCACGTCCTTGCTGGGAAAAGCGAACAGCGCTTTCCCCGTCGATCGACTCATGCGACGCGTATCTTCACCTATGAAGATAGTCGATGAGTGTGACTTTACCACTGTCAAATGGTTCCGGCTAAGGGCCCGATGCGGCTCTGTGACTGGTGTCACAGTCCGTTGACAGGAAAGTCGTACTTATAGGATGCAATAACTATTCCCGGAAAGCTAATATTCTTTATTAATCAATAGCTTGACAAAGATAGATCGCACTAAAAGCGGCCCGCAGCCAGCCTCGTGGGTACCTTTGTAAAGAATGTTGACACCGTGACGGTGGCCTGGCGTGCTGCGGACTGGCCGGGTTGGCATTGCGCTGGGCAATGCGGATGCTGCGATGTCTATTCGCGGCTGCGTGCGGCCAGTTCTTCCAGTTTGATCAGGCAGGCGAACACCATCAGTCCCACGCCGACGTTGAACAGGGTCGTAGACTGGAATCCGAGCACGTAAAAGGAGCCGGCCACCCGGGCCAGACCTGCGACGGCGCAGACCAGCACCCCGATCATGCCGGTCACTGAGCCGGCGAACACCATATTTTTATTCATCATTGCACTCCGGTAAGCCACGTCGACCGACCCGCCCCATGCGGGCCGGCAGCGGAATGGCGGGTGGTTCGCAGTTTAGACAAAAAACACCTGCACAGTCACGGTAAGCTTACTTGCAAAGGTAGGACAACTCTGTAAAGCTCTGATTTGCCTGTGTTTTAGCCCTTGGTGAGCAATCCTGATGTACGAGGTTTTCTACAATTTGAAGGCCGAGCCCTTCCGGCTCAGCCCTGACCACAGGTTCTGTTACGAACACAAGAGCTATGCTCGCGCCCGTGCCTATATGGCCTACGCATTCATGCGCGCTGAGGGCTTTGTGATGATAACCGGGCGGCCGGGTACGGGTAAGACCACCCTTATCGGGGAACTCGTTGAGAGCCTGGCGCGCGATAATGTTTCTACCGCGAACCTTGTCTGCACCCAGTTGGAAGCCGATGATCTGCTGCGCACGGTTGCCTATAATTTTGGCATAGCGGCGGCCGGTGCGGATAAGGCCGAGTTGTTGCAGCGCCTGGAAGTGCTTTTCAACCGTTGGCATCGTGAGCACCGGCGGGCTCTGCTCATTGTCGATGAAGCGCAGGATCTCTCTGCTTCGGCAATGGAAGAGTTGCGACTGTTGACCAACATTCAGCTCAGCGGTCAGCCCCTGCTACAGATCTTTCTCCTGGGTCAGCCCGAATTGCGCGAGCTGATACTGAGCGGCTCGATGGAACAGGTGCACCAGCGCATTGTTGCGGCTTGCCACCTTGAGGGCCTCAATGTTGATGAGGTTGAGGCCTACGTCATGCACCGACTGAAGAAAGTCGGCTGGGACGGAGATCCCTCGATCAGTAAGGGCGTGTTCCCGTTGCTGCACAAGTACAGTGAGGGGATACCGCGCCGGATTAACCTGATTTGCAGTCGCCTGTTTCTGCATGGCGGCGTGGAGCAGCGCCACTCTATCGATATAGAAGATCTGCGCGTCGTGTTGGATGAACTGCAATCCGAAAGCCTCGCCGCGGGCACGACGGTTTCCCGGGATGACTTCGAGGTAGAAGAGCAGGCGGACTGGGTAAACGCCTCGGAGCAGCCAGCAGCGGAACGACCGACGGGCGGAGCGCGCTTGCGCGCCGTGGACGATGGCGCCGCCGCGAATCCCCCTGACAAGCCCCCACCGGGCGCAAAAAAAAAATCTGAAGTAGTGGCCGGCGGCGGTACCGTCGCCCTCGCGGCTGAGGCGGCTGAGGCGGCTGAGGCGGCTGAGGCGGCTGAGGCGGCTGAGGCGGCTGAGGCGGCTGAGGCAACTGAGGCGGCTGAGGCAACTGAGGCGGCTGAACCTGTGTCTAGTGCCGAGCCGACGCCCTTTCCGGAACCTCCCCAGGCAAAGCGTCCCGCCGTCGACAATAGCGACACTGGCGAAGATGACTCAGCTGCCGACGACGCCGATACCAGCGGGACAAGGGCCAGCGCCCTGGCCGCTGCCCAGGCTCGCGAACAGGCGGCCGCTGCAGACGCACCGCAACGCAATAGTGATGTGGCACGAGTGGGCAACCAGAGCAGAGCTGTTTTCGAGGAAAGGGAACCGCGAACGCCGGCGCAGGGTAACGGCAACGGCGCGCGACCAGTTGCAACCGCCAGACCACGTCCACGGTCGCGGCCGGCGCCACCGCCACGCCGTTCCCGATGGGTGCTGCTGTTATTTACCGTGGTCGGGATTGTGTTGGCGGTACTGATGGCAACCCTGTTGCTGCCAGTGCTGGAGCAGCAGGTTCCCGATTGGCTGTCGGGTCGCAAGGACAATGTGGCGGTGGGTGTGCCGCGTTCGACACCTGATGAGCAGGGCGCCGGGTCGGCGTTGGCTGACAAGGCGACGCCGGCCGAGTCGGCGCCGCAACCCGTCCAGTCCGAGGCGACACCAGCGCTGGATAATTTGCCGGAACCTCTCGTCGAGGCTGTTCCCAGTCAGAGCGCTGACCCTGTGCTGTCGGGGGAGGCCATGCCATTGCTCGAGACCGAGCCTGTAGCCCAGGACGAGATCGAATTTGAACCTGAAGCCTTCGACGAGATCGAATTTGAAACCGAAGCCTTCACACAGCCCGCAGAGCCTGTGGACAGCGAGCGCCAGGCCGGCCTGCCATCGTCCGTCGCTGTTGAAAGTGCACCCGCCGCCGTCCCGGCGGGTTTACCCGGGGACCAGGAAGCCGCTGATATCGCCAGCGATCCAGTTGCCCCGGCGGAAAGCGCTGTGGCAGCCACTGGGGATCTCACGCTGCTGGTTGGCTTTGCCTTTGACAGCATTTCGCTCAGTGAATCTGCTCTCGATGTGCTGAACGAGGCAACGCGCCTGCTGCAGACGCATATCGGCAGTACGGCGGAGATCACCGGGTTTGCCGATCGCTCCGGGGACGCGGTGTATAACCTGGATCTTTCGTGGGACCGGGCCCGGGTGGTCGAGGAGTATCTTGTGGCCGCGGGCATCGAGCGGACCCGTTTGACCGTCGAGGGGAGGGGAACTGCGCTGGCCTCCAATGCCGATACTGCAGCGGCAGAAGCACAGGACAAAGAGCGCTTTCGAATCGTTCAGGTCAAAATCTATCGACCCGCAGAACCCTGAGGCAAATCCGGGGCAACAAAGTGTTTGTCGCCGGGACGATTGCGGGGTATTTTCACTGTGGAAAACAGGGGCAGCACTCTCGAAAATCAGCGGGAAAATGGCCCTGAAATATCTCTGTGACGTTGTTCACAATGTACGCCCGACGTGGGATTCCCGCTTCGAGCACCGTGTTAGACTGCTTTAATAATTAAGGGTTTACGCTTACCCAAAGGAGATCCAGATGACTTCCCAGATGGCCATGCCGGAGCACTTCTCACTTCCCAGGTGGTTGTTGACGGTGATTACAATGTTCGGCCTGCTGTTGTGTGCCGCATGCGGCTCGACCTCGTATCCGCCGGTACCCGAATCGCAACGAAATGTTGAAGTTGATTATGACTATGTTTTGGGGCCTGGCGACAATGTCATTATTTACGTCTGGGGCAATGAAGAACTCAGCACGCAGGGGATCATCCGTCCCGATGGCAAGCTGACTACCCGCCTGGTGGAAGACTTGCAGGCCAGCGGTAAGACTTCAACGGAACTTGCCCGCGATATTGAACGCGCCTATTCGGAATATGTTCGTGAACCTGTGGTCAGTGTCATGGTCGGAGGATTTGCGGGTGTACCGGAACAGATGATCCGGGTGATGGGTGAGGCGACCAGCCCCAAGCGCGTGCCTTTCAGAAAGCACATGACGCTGCTGGATCTCATGATCAATGTGCGCGGGTTGACCGCCTATGCCGACGGCAACAACTCTGTGTTGATTCGCACCGTGGACGGCAAACAGACAACCTACAAATTGCGCCTGGATGATCTGGTACGGGAGGGTGATATTTCCGCCAACCTGAACATGATGCCCGGTGACATCATTATTATCGCTGAGTCCTGGTTCTAGGGCCGGATAACAGCGAGCGAATCCAGAGAGCCTAAGCATGCAGGAAATTCTCGGCCAACTTCTTTCCTACCTTTGGGGCGTATGGCGCCACCGCTGGCTGGCGCTGTTTGTTGCCTGGATCGGTGCGGTGGGCGGCTGGATCTGGGTTTGGCAGTTGCCTGAATCCTATGTTGCTTCGGCGCGTGTTTACGTGGATACCAACAGTGTCCTGCGCCCGCTGTTGAAGGGGCTGGCTGTGCAGCCAAATGTCGAGGAAAGAATCGGTCTATTGAGTAGGACGCTTCTCAGTCGTCCCAATCTCGAAAAGCTGATGCGCATGACCGACCTCGATCTGCAGGTGACCACCGAGAAGGAAAAAGAGAAGCTGCTGTCAGACCTCTCGAAATCGATCAGCTTGAGAGCCGGCCGACAGGATAAGTCCCTGTACGCGGTGCGAGTGACCGATCCGGATCGGGATACAGCGAAACGAATCGCGCAGGCCCTGATCACCGTATTCATCGAAAGCTCGCTCAGTGGCAAACGCGAGGACAGTACCGGTGCACAGGATTTTCTCGATGAGCAGATCAAGGAGTATGAGGCGCGACTGATTGCTGCCGAAACGCGATCCGCGAATTTCCGCCAGAAGCATATGGGTACGCTGGGCGGGAAGGGCGGGTACTACCGCAACCTGAATAGCACACGGACCCGTCTGCGCCAGGCGAAATTGAACCTGCGGGAGGAGGAGCGCAAGGTCGTTAATCTGCAGCGTCAGATCGACGGTGAGGATCCGCTGTACGTTCCCTCTTTGTCGCCCGTGGTCAAACGGAAGAATCCGCGAAGCCTGCTGCCGCCGGAAAATACCGAAACCGACGAAAAGATATCCATGGCCATGTCGCAGTTGAGCGCACTGCAGCTCAAGTACACCAATCGACATCCCGAAGTGCGTATGGTGCAGTCGCTGGTAGACGAGTTGCGCGGCCAGAAAGCAGCCGAAGAGCGCGCCCGTCGAGAGCAGGTGCGCAAGCTGAACGAGGCACACAAGGCCGGTGAATCACTGGATGACCTGGGTGACCTCTCGGGTATGGCGAACAGTCCGGTGTATCTCGATCTCAAGAAACGCTTGTCCGAGTCCAAATCGCGAGTGGCCGCACTCAGGGTGCGCGTCGAAGAGTACGAAGAGCGGGTGGAAGAACTTGAACAAAAGGTGAACACCATTCCGCAAATTGAGGGGCAGCTAAAGCAGCTCGATCGCGACTACGGTGTGATCAAGAGTCAGCACGGAGCGCTCCTCAAGCGGCGGGAAACCGCGCGCATGGGGCAGGATATCGAGCAAAAAGCGAGCGACGTTACCTTCCGTGTGATTGATCCGCCCTATGTGCCTTTGAAGCCCGGCGAGCCCAACAAGACGCTGTTGAACGGCATCGTGCTGCTCGCTGCACTGGCCGTGGGCACCGGGGTGAGCTTCCTTGTGTCGCTGATCAACCCGGTATTCTTCGACACCCGGTCATTGTCATCGGCAACGGGGTTGCCGGTGCTGGGCGCGGTGAGTATCAATTTGTTACCCGAGGAGAAGCGGCGGGAGCGTTACGCTCTGGTAGCCTTCACGGCGCTAACAGTCTGTCTATTGCTTGCCTACGCCGGAATGATTGTCGGGACCGGCGGGCTTGAGTTTATGTAGAGTGAATAAAACCCGTACCCAACATAAGAATAGGGACGACAAGAGCAGGGACGACGTCAAACTCGGGAATAGCCATGAGTATTATTGAAAAAGCAGTCAATGCCCTGGGCAAGGGTGGCGACGGCGACAAGCCCGCACAGGGAGCCGAATCCGGGGCGGATTCGGGGCTTCATGACGGGACAACAGTGCAGCGTGCCGGCAAGGATATGCCGGTAGAACTGCCTGCGGAAGACCGCGGCGAGCAGGCAGCGCAGCGTGAAAATCAACCCAGCTTCTCTGCCACTGCAGAACCATCCGCGCATGCAGCCATAAGCACCTCCCGCCCGGGCCTGTCGG
>JAUHYL010000030.1 GCA_030426545.1 Gammaproteobacteria bacterium | reverse complement strand
CAGTTTTATTGAGATGTTCTACAATCCAGTGAAGCGCCACAGTCATACCGGAGGCATTTCACCGGTTAAGTTTGAAGAAGCGTATTTTTCGAGGCTAGAGGGCGTCTAGTAAACCCTGGGAAGTCCATTTTGACATAGGCGCCTACGCTATACGCGATGGATACTATCGTGAGGCAATAGCCTCATTTGCTACATCACTTGAGAGATTCTATGAGTTTGCTATTAGGGTGCTTTGTCTATCCGGTGGTGTCGATTACGAGAAGTTCTCCGATGCGTGGAAACGGGTAGCGAGTCGATCCGAGAGGCAACTGGGGGCATTTGTATTTGTTTTTCTGAGAGAATTTGGCGAACCACCAGACATACTAGGAAATAAACTCACTAAGCTAAGAAATGACGTAGTGCACAATGGGAAGATACCTTCGCGAGGAGAAGCGCTGAAATTTGGAGACAATGTGCTGTCAATCGTTCGGCCAAAGATAGCGCTTCTAAAGAGTGAGCATTCAGATACAGTTCGCCAGGTAGTTGCGCAAAGCTTGAGCGACAAGGGCCATAAAATCAGCGACGAAGCCTCACGCTCGACCTTGGTCATACCGACAATTCTCAGTCTCGAAAACTATGCAGAAGACCATCACACAAGGAGTTTAGAACAAGCAATTTCCGAGCTGATGTTTTGATA
Source organism: Gammaproteobacteria bacterium (assembly GCA_030426545.1). GTDB lineage: Bacteria > Pseudomonadota > Gammaproteobacteria > Pseudomonadales > Halieaceae > Marimicrobium. Next base: position 44,503 of record JAUHYL010000030.1, on the reverse strand, counting down.
TCGCAAAAACCCACCATTGATAGGTAGTGTGAAACGTCTCCTAGGCGGTAAGGCTGAATGTGTCGGGTGACTTGCTGCTGTGTTTTGAAGATAATCAGGGCGCCGCAATAACGCGAGCGCCCGGCTCAATCGAGAGGACTATTCTTCTATTGCTCTCAAGTGTTGGCCGCGTTCTACCTCCTCCGTGAACACCATCAATACCTCCAAAAGCCGTGTGGCCGCATTGAGAAGCAACACCTAGTGTGCGTTGGGACTTATACCTGGACCCTCCTAGTGTGCGGGCCGGGTAACGGCAGATTTCCGAAGGCGGCAGTAAGCACCCTTTCTGCCATCCCCTGGCCGCGACGGCACGCTTCGCGGAGAAAAACCAGGAGCAGAATCAGGCTGATATCAATTCTCTGACCTCTATTTCATTGAAAGGGATTGATAGCTCATCGCCGAAGAAATCGCCTATCCGCTTGGGTGGATTTTCGCTCTCCAATACTTTTTTCGACAATTGAGGTCAGTTGATCCTGGAGCAGGCCTATCTCGCTGGTAGTATTTGTCGTAACCATAGTCAACTCCGTTTGGGTGGTTGTGGTTAGGCTCCCACGGGCATGGCCTTGCCCTCAGGGCCGACTTGCGCCGCGATGGACGCAGGAACCTGACGAATGGCCACGGCAAAGCACTGAATAGCTCAGCATTTCGCCTATGTTGGGATGTTCGTGGGTAGGGGAGGGGGCTAGTAAATAAGTAATTGATTTACTTATATATTTTGCCCCATATGGCGGTGGGCCAGGGATTCGAACCCCGGGGAGGGATAAACCTCCAACGGTTTTCAAGACCGCCGCTTTCGACCACTCAGCCAGCCCACCGGAAACCTGATTTTCTTGACTCATCTCACACGCACCGGCGCGCGGCCGAGCGAGCGAGATTATACAGCGCTCATAGGCGGAGACAACCGCTGCGGCGCAGGCCGCAGCAATTCTTCCGTCGTATTATTGTGCTGCCGCCTGATCCATGCCCTCGTCACTGCGCTGACCACGCGGATCGTTGATTGCACGCGGCGGAACGCTGCCGCTGGGTTCCACCGGCGGTGCCACGCTGTCGGTGAACAAGACCGGATGCGTGGTGGTGATGTCGAGATCGGCCACAGGCTTCGGCTCCACGCGGGGGTCGTTCACGGCGCGGCCATCTGCGGTCAAACCATCGTTGGAGATTGCCGCAGCCGGGGCGGTAGGCGCCGGTTGCGACGCAACAGCGTCCGCTACGGGCGGTTTGGCCTCAGGCTCGCTCGCGGCTGCCGGTGCTACCTCCGGTTTTGCTACCTCCGCTGGCGGACTCACGGGTGTTTCCGCGCGGGTTGGCCGGGTCGCCTCCTGCTCGGTCGAAAGCTCAGCCGCGGAATCTGTGCTCGCCGGCATCGCCGGCTGTTGCTCAGCGGCCGGGGCTGGTGCCTCGGCTGTGGACGTCTGCAACTGCGCGACCGGTTGAACGCTGGGTTGCGCTTCATCGACATTGGCCGCCGTGGTCGCGACAGCAGCTGCGGTGCTCGCATCAGCGACGGCTTCGTTGGCAGCGCCCCCGTTTTCTGACGGCTTGCGTCCGCGATTTCTGCGACGGCGCTGCGGCTCACCCCGCTTCATTTCACTGGGGCGCTTGCGCGGTCGATCCTGGCCCTGTTCCTCACGCTTGGCAGCCACCTGGTCGACGTTTTGATCGCGCGAATTCTCATCTGCGGAATCGTTATTCGCGCTTCTGCGGGTGTCATTACCGCGATTTTGACTGCCACGGTTTTCATTGTTGCGACCTTCGTTGCCGCGGTTATTGCCACCGCGGCCTCGGCCACCCCTGCTGCGTCGGCGAGGCTCACCGCCGTCTTCCCGCTGCTGTTTTTCGCGGGGTTCAGTGGTGGCTTTGTTCTCTGCATCCTGTGGCTTTTGCTGCCGCTGTTCCCCTGTTCGGGCGCGATTGGCGGCACTGCGCCTGCGGCGTCCGCCGCCGCTGGCATTGCTGCCAGAGCTTGCTCGATTTTTCTGATTACCTGCGCTCGCAGCGCTCTTTTGACCACTGCGTTTCTCGGTACCGGCTTCTGCTGCGCTGGTACCCAGCAGCGTGGCGAATAATTTTTCGAAGAAGCCCTTCTTTTTAGGTCGGGCCTTGCGCTTCATGCGCTGTCCGTCGCGATTTGTCGCCGCTGCCTGCTTTTGAACTGGCGCGGCGGGTGCGGGCGCCGGGCTGGGCGCGGTTGGACGTATGGCCTGAACAGCGGCTTCCTGCACCGGTATCTCGGCGGAATGGGTGTCGCTAACGGCCTCTGCATCGGGAACGGCAATGTCGACCCGGTAGCTGACTTCCTGGTCGCCGGTCACCTCATCATCGCGCAGCCGCTGTACCTCGAAATGCGGTGTTTCAAGATTGGGATTGGGAATAACGAGTATGCGCGACTTGGTTTCCTGTTCTATTTCGCCCAGGGCACCGCGTTTTTCGTTGAGTAGATACGCGGCAACGTCTACGGGGACAATTCCGCGAACTTCTGCACTGCGATCCTTGATGGCTTCTTCTTCGAGCAGGCGCAAAATGGAAAGAGCAAGGGATTTGGTGTCACGGATCGAGCCCTGGCCGGTACAGCGAGGGCAGACAATCGCGCTGGTTTCGCCCAGTGAGGGGCGCAGGCGCTGGCGTGACATCTCCAGTAGACCGAAGCGGGAAATGCGTCCGACCTGCACGCGAGCGCGATCCATGCTCAGCGCGTCGCGCATGCGGTTTTCCACCGCGCGCTGGTTGCGTGCTGCGAGCATATCAATGAAGTCGATGACGATCAGGCCACCCATGTCGCGCAGGCGTAACTGGCGGGCCACTTCGTCCGCGGCCTCCAGGTTCGTGTTGAGTGCCGTTTCTTCGATGTCGCTGCCGCGCGTGGCGCGGGCGGAGTTGATGTCGATAGAAACCAGCGCCTCTGTCGGGTCGATGACGATGGAACCGCCGGAAGGCAACTGTACTTCACGCTGGAAGGCTGTTTCGATCTGGCTTTCAATCTGGTAGCGGTTAAACAGCGGGATATTGTCTTCATACAGACTGATGCGGCTGTGAAACTTCGGCATTACCTGGCTGACAAAGTCGCAAGCCTGCTCAAACGCCTGCGGCGAATCGATCACCACTTGCCCCATGTCATCGCGCAGGTAGTCGCGAATGGCGCGGATGATCACGTTGCTGTCGCGGAACAGTAGCTCTCCTGCCTTCACCTCCTCGTTTGCCTTGGCGATCGCCTCCCACAGGTGTACCAGGTAGTCCAGATCACGCTGCAGTTCTTCGGCGGAACGGCCGACGCCGGCGGTGCGAATGATGACGCCCATGCCGTTGGGGATGTTGAGTGCCCGCAGCGCCTCTTTCAATTCATCGCGGTCATCGCCTTCAATGCGCCGCGAAATGCCACCCGCACGTGGATTGTTGGGCATCAGCACCATGTAGCGCCCGGCGAGGCTGATGAAGGTGGTCAGTGCGGCGCCCTTGTTACCACGCTCTTCTTTGTCCACCTGGACAATCACTTCCGTGCCTTCCTTGACGACGTCGCGGATCTTCATGCGGCCGTCTGCGTCTTTGGGGCTGCGATAGAAATATTCCCTGGCGATCTCCTTCAGCGGCAGGAAGCCGTGACGGTCCGCGCCAAAGTCGACAAAAGCTGCCTCCAGGCTGGGTTCAACCCGGGTTATTTTGCCTTTGTAGATGTTTGCCTTGGTTTGAAGGCGGGTGCGATTTTCGATGTCGAGATCGTACAGACGCTGACCATCGACCATTGCCACGCGCAACTCTTCAGGTTGAGTTGCATTGATTAACATTTTTTTCATAGTGCCGTGCCATAGTTGGCAGCCGGCCGACGGGGCGGGAGATCAGTTACAAAGGCGGCGAGAGCCGCTTAACGAGCTGTGGTGTCTGGACAATCATTGTCCAGCGCCTTTGCCTGGCCTGCAGCACTGGTGCGTGCAGGAAGGGGTTTGCTTGTTATTGCCGTCGCTTCCTGTGGAAGGCGCCGTTACAGCGTCGAGCAACCGTAGTTGTAAAACCGTTGCGAAACCATAGTCAGGAGTTCGGTTAAGTTCTCCCGGTCTTTCTGGTGTCGCTGCACCGATGTCTAATGAGTGATCGGCAACCGTTCAGCAACGACGCTGAGAGTTCTCTATATCTGATTCTTGCGACCCGGCAGCATGCTGCTCGGTTCATCTAAACGTCGACCTGGCTTCAAGCGCTTTAGCTTTCAGTTGCTGTGCCGCGTACACTGGCGGTTCACAGACGCAGGACGACGTGCTCGTGTCAGTGTGGTTGAGCCGGCGAAACCCAGTATCTTCTGCTGAGCTCAATATGCTCGCCGGGGCTTGAGTAGTCGATGGCGCGTGAAATTGGCAGGCGCATCGGCAACCACGTAGTGGACTATACCGTAATTGAACATAGAAAGACATCGCCGGGATATTCATGGCTGAACAGCGAGCGCAATCAGCGCGTCGCGTCGCGCAGTTTGTCACCGTAAAGGAAGACGACTCCGGGCAGCGGCTGGACAATTTCCTCCTGCGTGAGCTCAAAGGGGTGCCACGCACGCGAATCTACCGCGCTATCCGCAAGGGCGAGGTGCGCATCAACAAGGGCCGTGTGCGTGCCGACTATCGCCTGGTGGCGGGCGACAGCGTGCGTCTTCCGCCACTGCGCCAGAGCGAGCCGGGAGAAGCGCCCGCCGTACCGCTTTTTCTCGAGGCGGAACTGCAGGGGAGGGTGGTACACGAAGATGACGAGCTGCTGGTACTGAACAAGCCCTCGGGCCTGGCCGTTCACGGCGGCAGCGGCCTGAGTTACGGCCTGATCGAGGCCCTGCGCCAATTGCGCCCCCAGGCGCGTTACCTGGAACTTGTTCATCGGCTGGATCGGGATACATCCGGCCTGATTCTGATCGCCAAGCGCGCGCCGGCGCTGCGAGAACTGCATCGCCAGCTGCGCGAAAAACATGTCGAAAAACGCTACCTGGCGCTGGTAGCAGGGCAGTGGCCCGGCCACTGTCGCCAGGTGGAGGCACCCCTGCAGAAAAACGTCCTGCAATCGGGTGAGCGCATGGTGCGCGTGCACGTTGAGGGTCAGCGTGCGCTAACGGAGTTTTCTGTGCTGGAGCGCTTCAAACGCGCCACCCTGATCGAGGCTCGGCCGATAACCGGGCGCACACACCAGATTCGGGTGCATGCGCAGCACGCCGGCTTCCCCTTGCTGGGCGATGACAAGTACAGCGACGACAGGAGCCGCGATCTGGCGCGCGAGCTGGGGCTGAAGCGGCTTTTTTTGCATGCGCAGGCGCTGTCATTTGCGCGCTTGTCCGGGGAAAAACTCAGTCTTGAAGCTGCGCTGGATGAAGACCTAGAAAATGTATTAAATAAATTACGTAACTGATTGAAAATTAATTACTAAGGCAGAGAATATCCAGCCTCTCTTAGCAGGCCGCACAGGGCGATCAGAGGCAGTCCCTGCAGGCTGGTGGGATCCCGTTCGATTATCTCGTCAAACAGCGCTATGCCCAGTTGCTCGACCTTGAAGCTGCCGGCGCAGTCAAAGGGCTCATCGATCGCGAGGTAGCGCTCTATTTCAGCGTGTTCCAGGTGCCTGAATTTCACTTCTACCCGTTCCACATGCACACGCTGCCATTCCTCCTGACCGCCCACCAGCGCCACAGCGGTATGAAATGCTACGCGGCGTCCGCTGCTGGCGCGCAGCTGATCGAAGGCGGCCCGTTCGCTCCCGGGCTTACCCAGCAACTGACCGTCGCGTGAAGCCACCTGGTCGGAGCCGATGACCAGTGCGCCGGGGAAGCGCTGGCTCACGCTGTTGGCCTTGGCCAGTGCAAGCCGACGCGCCAGCGCTTCGGGAGCCTCCCCGACCGCTGCTGTTTCATCGACCTGCGGGTTCTCGCAGCGAAATTCCAGTGGCAGCCTGGCCAGCAGGTTTCTGCGGTACACAGAGGTGGAGGCGAGAATTAAATCCATAGCAGACGTATATTGGGTGGTTGTCTGAGAACTGCTTGTATTCTAAAGATATTTTTGACAAAGACCCAATCCGTCCCTAAGATGCGCGCCTATGTCAGCCGAGGCTCTTCCGACCGCGTTGGATATACGCAAAGTTGCGCAGCGCGGGTCGGACATCCGGGCGGTTCTCAAGCCCTCCGACCTGCCTCGATTTCGCGCTTTGCTGGTGGGTGATCAGGGCACTATTTCAACCCGCTTCAGGTTTTCCCGGGATGAGGAAAACCGGCATCTGGCAAGCGTGGAAATAGACGCAGAGGTAGAAGTTGAATGTCAGCGCTGTCTGGAGCCGATGCCAACGCATCTGGCGTGTCGATCAGAGCTGGCAGTGGTATGGACGGATGAGCAGGCAGCGGCGCTACCGAAGCACTTGGAGCCGCTGATCGTTGAAGACCAGTTCTGCGATCTGATGACCGTGGTCGAGGAGGAGCTAATCCTGGCTCTACCGCCGTTCAGCTACCACGATACGGAGCATTGCAGGAAGTTAACCCGCGTGTTTTCCGACCCCGTCGTCGAAGACGAGGTAGAGGAGAAGCGCAACCCGTTTGATGTGCTGGCGCAGTTGAAGCCCGGCGAGAAACATTAGGAGTTAGTCATCATGGCTGTTCAGAAGAGCAAGAAGACGCGCTCGCGTCGCGGCATGCGCCGTTCTCACGATTCGCTGTCGAAGTCCCCACTGACCGTCGACCCGACATCAGGCGAGACTCACCGCCGTCACCACATTACTGCCGACGGTTTTTACCGGGGCAAGAAGGTAGTTGAGACCGGTAGCGACGACTGAGTCGCCGCGTCCGGTTTTACCTGGATTGAGCGCCCCGCATTGAGAGTTCGGCTGTCAGGGCCACACTTCTCACGCATCAGTCTCCCGCCTGCTTTCTCCGCGCCGCTGCTTGTGAGCGCTGTCAACACTCCACCCATGGTTTCCCTGCATCCGTCGTACAAACGGCGGGTAGGCGTTGGGATCCGTCGCTTTTTCGCAGTGTTCTATGCTGCCACTTTACTTTTCTCTAATAATGGTGCCGCCTGGCGGTGGGTGGCTGAGTCTTTGACTTCGTCCTCACCCAGCTAGACTCGAGGGAGTTATTCCATGTCTGCTAGCGCTATCGCATTTGTTTTCCCCGGCCAGGGCTCGCAAAAGGTCGGCATGCTGTCCGCTGCCTACGACGAGTTTGCGCCCGTACGTGACACTTTCGCTGAAGCCTCGGAGGCGCTTGGCTATGACTTATGGCAACTGGCCCAGGATGGGCCGCAGGAATCTCTGAACCTTACTGAGAAAACGCAGCCACTATTGCTGACCAGTTCTGTTGCACTGTGGCGCGCATGGCTGGATGGGGGTGGTGTCGAGCCGGCGGTAATGGCCGGCCATAGTCTGGGAGAGTTTTCCGCGCTGGTCTGTGCCGGCGTCATGCAGTTCGCCGATGCCGTGCGCCTGGTGCGCAGCCGCGGTGAATTTATGCAAAGTGCGGTGCCGGTCGGCGAGGGAGCGATGGCGGCGATTATCGGTCTCGATGACGCACAGATAAATGCCATTTGTGAACAGGTCGCGAGTGCGACGGGTGAGGTGGTTGCTGCGGTCAATTACAATTCCCCCGGGCAGGTGGTGATAGCGGGGCACAGCGGCGCGGTTGAGCAGGCCAGTGAGGCCTTGAAAGAAGCCGGTGCAAAACGCGCCATGCCGCTGCCGGTCAGCGCGCCTTTCCACACCTCTCTGATGAAGCCCGCAGGAGAGCAATTGGCCGGAGAACTGGCGGTGCTGCAACTGAATGAACCACGGATACCTGTGGTGCACAACGTGCACGCTGAAGCTGAACGTGCGCCGCTGAAAATAGCGGCGCTTCTGGTAGAACAGATTTACAGTCCGGTGCAGTGGACAAACTGCGTTGCAGCGATGGCAAATGCCGGCGCAGGCAAGTTTGTTGAGTGCGGTCCGGGCAGCGTACTGAGCGGATTGAATCGACGCATCGATAAGTCGCTGCAAAGCTATTCGATAGAGGGCCCGGAAGCGCTGCGCGCCGCACTGAGCGAGCTGGGCTAGTAATTCCTCGCCCGATTGCTTGTCAAAAAAATGAACCCAACAGGTAGCACATCATGAGTGAAGCAGCGAGAGTCGCACTGGTCACAGGAGCGAGCCGAGGAATTGGAAAAGCTATCGCCCGGTCCCTCGCCGCGCAGGGTTTAACCGTGATCGGTACGGCGACCACCGCACAGGGCGCAGAAGCTATTTCTGCTTACCTTGCCGAAGCGGGAAATGCCGGCTGCGGCATGGCGTTGAACGTCACCGACAGTGAAAGTGTTGCTCAGGTTATCGAAGCGGTCACGAAAAATTTCGGTCCCCCGGTCGTACTGGTGAACAATGCCGGCATCACCCGTGACAACATCCTGATGCGAATGAAAGAAGACGAGTGGAGTGACGTGGTTGAAACCAATCTCAACGCGCTTTATCGTCTCAGCAAAGCCTGCGCCCGAGGCATGACGAAAGCGCGATGGGGCCGCATCGTCAACATCACCTCGGTGGTGGGCTCTATGGGCAATGCCGGCCAGAGCAATTACGCTGCGACCAAGGCCGGCGCAGCCGGTTTCTCGCGGGCACTGGCCAGGGAGTTGGGGTCGCGCTCTATTACCGTCAACTGCGTGGCACCGGGCTTCATCGATACGGACATGACGCGCGAATTACCTGAGGCACAGCGGGAAGCATTGCAGGCGCAAATTCCGCTGGGGCGCTTGGGCGAGCCGGCTGAAATCGGTGCGTTGGTGGGCTTTCTGTGCAGCGATGCAGCTGCCTATATTACAGGCGAGACTATCCACATTAACGGTGGTATGTATATGGGCTAAGCGATTGATAAAAATGGAGAATTCGATGGTTGGCAGGAGGCTCCAAAAAAAATTATTACTCGCCTGCAAAACAGAGTAAACTGCGCGCACAAACGGCAAATCCGGATGTTAATCAGCATCATACCTCAGGAGAAACATTTGACATGAGCAGCATTGAAGAACGCGTTAAGAAAATTGTCGCAGAACAGCTTGGCGTGAAGGAAGAAGAAGTGCAGACCGAAGCTTCTTTCGTAGAAGACCTGGGAGCCGATTCTCTCGATACGGTCGAGCTGGTCATGGCGTTGGAAGAGGAATTCGAAACGGAAATTCCCGACGAAGAAGCGGAGAAGATCACCACCGTGAAGTTGGCTATCGAGTACATCAACACCAACCTCGCCTGATCGTATCCCTCACTTCTGCAGAAAGCCGTTTCTATTTTTCAATAGAGCGGCTTTTCTTCTTTCCGATCGCGCACTACATGCAATGTTTGATTTACCGTGCTCAGAAAGTAGCGCACCGCAAACTTCCAAGGAGTTGCAGCTTTGATAGGCCGTAGAGTTGTCGTAACAGGGCTAGGCATGGTCAGCCCCGTCGGGCATACCGTCGAGGCGACCTGGGAGAACATCGTCGCCGGTAAGAGCGGTGCAGCAACCATCGAAACGTTTGATGTCTCTGCCTTCAGCACGCAGTTTGCAGCGAGCGTGAAGGATTTCGATATTTCGCCTTACCTGACGCCAAAAGAAGCGCGCAAGCTGGATGTATTCGTTCAGTATGGCATGGCTGCGGGCATTCAGGCGATGAACGATGCCGGCCTGGAAATCACCGAAGAAAGCGCGCCGCGGGTAGGTTGTTCTATCGGCTCGGGAATTGGCGGCATTGGTCAGATAGAAAAGAACGCTGAAATTATTCGCACCTCCGGCCCGAGAAAAATCTCGCCGTTTTTTGTTCCCGGTTCGATTATCAATATGATTGCGGGCAACCTGTCCGTGAAATACAACCTGCAGGGGCCCAACCTTGCCATGGTGACGGCGTGCACATCCGGCACGCACAACATCGGGCTTGGCGGTCGTCTTATCGCACAAGGCGATTGCGACGCAATGCTTGTGGGAGGCGCCGAGATGGCCACGACCCCGGTGGGGTTGGGTGGTTTTGCCGCGGCGCGGGCGCTGTCCACGCGCAACGATGATCCGCAGGGCGCGTCTCGCCCCTGGGATAAAGACCGCGACGGCTTTGTGCTGGGTGATGGTGCGGGCGTTATGCTGTTAGAGGAGTACGAAATAGCTCGCGCGCGTGGCGCAAAGATTTATGCGGAGTTGGTCGGTTTTGGCATGAGCGGCGATGCCTACCACATGACGCTCCCCCCCGAAGATGGCCGTGGCGCTGCACGATCCATGCGCAATGCCATTGCGGACGCGGGCATACCGGTGGATCGCATCAGCTATATCAATGCTCATGGCACATCGACCAATGCCGGTGATGTTGCCGAAAGTCGCGCCATTGAAGATGTGTTGGGTAGCGCTGCAGAACAGGTTGCTGTCAGTTCCACCAAGTCCATGATCGGGCACTTGCTGGGCGCAGCGGGCGCGGTTGAGGCAATTTTCTCCGTCCTTGCCATGCGAGACCAGGTCGCACCGCCCACGATAAACCTCGACAATGCCGATGAGGGTTGTAATCTCAATTATGTGCCCAATGAGTCGCAGGAGCGCAGTATCGATTGTGTGCTGTCTAACTCCTTCGGTTTTGGCGGAACCAACGGTTCCCTGCTTTTCTGCCAGCCTGACTGAGCACTCCGTGTGAGTGTGGCTAGCTCCCTATGGCTGGACGGAAAACCGGCTGATGCGCTGGCGCTGCCTGATCGGGGCCTGGACTTTGGCGACGGAATCTTTGAAACGCTGCTACTGCACTCAGGCCGGCCACTGTTTGCTGATTTGCACCTGGCGCGCTTAGCGAGAGGCGCTGCAGTACTGTCGCTGCCTGTTGCTCTGCCGCTGGTAGAAGAACATCTGGCCATTGCTTCGCAAGCTGCGCAGAACCAGCGTTGGTCTGCATTGCGACTGACGCTGACGCGTGGCGCTGGCCCCCGTGGTTATACCCCGCCCGGCAATCCGCAGCCGCGGATTGTTATGCAATTAACACCTTTGAGTCGCGCTTGTGATGAGCCCGGTACGCCCGCGGTTGTGGGCCTACCTGCGCACCGATTGTCGGAGCAGCCGGCACTGGCTGGCATCAAACATTTGAACCGCCTGGATCAGGTGATGGCAGCGCAGCAGGTGCAGCGGATGGGCTGTGAGGAGGGTGTCATGCTGAACCAGGCTGGCGACGTGATATCCCTGATCGCCGGCAATCTGTTCCTGGTAACAGGCGACAGGATGATCACGCCGCTGCTTGAGGGCGCAGGTGTCAACGGCACGCGGCGTTCTCTGGTCATCAACGAGTGGGCTGTCCGGGCTGGGCTTGTGGCAAGCGAAGAGACCATCTCGCTGCAACAGGTGGCCAGCGCTGACGAGTGTTTTTACACCAACGCCTTGTTTGGATTGCGCGCAATAGGCGAGTGCGGCGGCGCCTCGTGGTCAGCCCACCCCGTCGCGGATCAGCTGTTTACGTACTACCGCGAGGCGCTGCATTGATGCGCCGGCTGTTGATCGCAATTTTACTGCTGTTGTCCCTCGCCACGCTGTCTTTCAAGCAGATTCTTCAGTGGTGGGAAGCCCCACTGCACATTCCCCAGGGCGGCTATGGGCTGACGGTTGCGGAGGGCGACACCTTGCGCCGCGTCACCGAGCGATTGGCTGCGGACGGGGTCCTCGCCCATCCGGAGTTGCTGATACTGTACGGACGGGTTTCGGGCCTGGACCAGCAGATCAAGCGCGGCGAGTACAGGCTGCCCGAATACCTGACGGCGCTGTCGTTGTTGCATTTGCTGCGTGCCGGAGAAGTGGTGCAGTACCTGGTGACGCTGCCTGAGGGCATTACGGTGAGGCAGGCACTGGCTATTCTGCGCGAGGCGCAGGGTTTGCGCGCAACCTTGAGTGGCCCCGACGATCCTGCGTTGCTGGCATTGGCAGCACCCTACGATTCACCGGAGGGTTTGTTCTTCCCGGACAGCTATCGCTACACCCGGGGAGACAGCGATCTGGATATTCTCCGTCGGGCGCGACGTATTCTGCAGACGCTGCTGGAAGAACAGTGGGCGGCGCGCGACGAAGGGCTGCCGTACGCGACCCCTTACGAGGCACTGATCATGGCATCTATCATAGAGCGTGAGACGGGGGCGCCCGAAGAACGCGAGCAGATTGCCGGCGTGTTCGTGCGTCGATTGCACAAGGGCATGCGACTGCAGACAGATCCCACTGTCATCTATGGACTGGGCGCCGCCTATGACGGGAATCTGACACGCAGCCATCTGCGGGACGATGCAAATGTCTACAACACCTACAGGCACAGCGGTTTACCGCCAACGCCCATAGCGCTTCCCGGACGCGCCGCAGTGCGCGCAGCACTGCACCCGGCGCCTGGCAATGCGTTTTATTTTGTGGCGCGTGGCGACGGAGGCCATGTGTTCAGCGCCACGCTTGCCGAACACCAGAAGGCCGTGCGTAAATACCAGTTACAGCGCCGGAAGGACTATCGTTCTTCTCCGGGCAGTAAATAGCGCGCGGGGCGGCGGGGATATGTCGGACACAGGCTTGTTTATAACGGTTGAAGGATGCGAGGGGGTGGGCAAATCTACCAATATCTCGTATCTCGAAAGCCTGCTGTCGAACCAGGGCGTTGACGTTATGGTCACGCGTGAGCCGGGTGGGACTGCGCTGGGTGAAGATATTCGCAACACGTTGTTGGCGGTGCGTGGTCAGCGCGTTAATCCCCTGGCTGAACTGCTGCTGATTTTTGCCGCCCGCGCACAACACCTCAGTGAAGTGGTGGAGCCGGCACTGGCCTCCGGGCGTTGGGTATTGTGTGACCGTTTCACCGATGCAACCTACGCATACCAGGGCGGTGGTCGCGGCCTCAACACCGAGGTTATTGCGCAGCTCGAAACCATGGTGCAGGGAGAGCGGCGCCCGGATCGTACCATTCTGCTCGATGTTGACGTCTCTGTCGGCCTGACGCGGGCGCGCGGCCGCGGCGAGCTGGATCGGATCGAACAGGAGACAGTGCACTTTTTTGAGCGGGTGAGAGAGACCTACCGCGAACGCGCAGCGTGCGAGCCGGAACGCTTTAGTGTCATCGATGCAGGCCAACCTCTGGAGCAGGTTCAGGAGGTGCTCATGCAACTGGTTCAGCAGTTGCTGGCGCAGTCAGCTGCGGGCACCGCCCTGTGACCCAGGAAGTAGAACCACTCCCGATCAACGCGACGCCTTTGCCCTGGCATCAAACCGAACTGGCGACCTTAGCGGAGCAGTACCAGCGTGGCATGCTTGCGCATGCCTTGCTGTTGTACGGTGCGCCGGACACCGGTAAGCGCCGGCTTGCGCAGGCGCTAGCGCGACTACTGCTCTGCGCAAACCCCCAGAACGGGTTGCCATGTGGCGATTGTCACCCCTGCGAGCTGGCGGCCGCCGGCCACAATAGCGATGTCTGCTGGCAGGAGCCCGGGACCGGGAGCCGCGTTATCAAGGTTGAGCAGGTGCGTGCGGCTGTTGCGTTTACCCAGGGTACCGCAAGCTTCAGTCCGAACAAGGTGGTGGTATTCGCGCCGGCACAAAAGCTGAACCTCAACGCTCACAACGCGCTGCTCAAGTCACTGGAGGAGCCGGCGCCCGATACCTACCTGATACTGGTTTGCGACAGCCTCAATGCTATTCCGGCAACGATTCGCTCTCGCTGTCGTATGCAGCCGCTGCCTGATCCGGACAAGGCGCTGGCCTTGCAATGGCTTCAGGAAACCACTCAGGACTCGGCGTTGGCGGAATCCCTGCTCAGCCTGACCGATGGGCGGCCATTGTTGGCCCAGGCGCTTTACAGTGAAGATCGTGTGGAAAGTTATAGCGCTGGCAGGCTGGCGCTGCGCGCGCTGCTTGCCCGGGAGCTCACCGCAACCGATATATGGAATGGATTCAGCGACGAAGATTCTGACGCTTTCCTGCAAATGCTGGCCAGTGAGTTACGTTTGCGGATCAAGGGGCTACCGGCGCAGGCGCTGGCCAGTACAGAGGGTAGGGCGCTGTTCAAACTGCTGGATGAAACGCTGCGCATACGTCGAGCGGTCGCGGCCGGATCCAATCCGGCCGCCCAGATGCTGGTGGATCAAATGTTGTCAAAAAGTCACAGGGAGTTGGGGCAGGCCCGCCGGGGTGATACCATCTGATCGGCCGCATACGGGGGACGACGTATGAGCGATACCAGACAGAACAGCCGGAACGGCATCTTGTCACTGACCATCAAGGACAAGGCGGTGCTGTATTCCGCGTACATGCCATTCCTGGATCACGGTGGCCTATTTGTGCCGACCAACAAATCCTACGACATTGGCGACGAGGTCTTCATGCTGCTCACCCTGATGGATGAAGCGGAGAGGATTCCTATTTCGGGCCGAGTTGTCTGGGTTACCCCCCGGGGCGCGCAGGGTAATCGCACGGCAGGGATCGGCGTGCAGTTCAACGAGCAGGATGCTGCCGCCAACGCCAAGATCGAGAATCACCTGGCCGGGTCGCTCAACTCCGATAGACCAACCCATACCATGTAGCGCCCATCAGTCTGACCTGGCCCCCAACGGCAGACCTTCGAGGGCGACGTGCGCTAACAATAAGAAACAGCGGACAAAAAAAAGGGGTCCCGAAAGGGACCCACCAAGACCATTAGGAGTGAAACATTAAGGAATTGCTTCCACAAAGGAGCAGGAGACTGCCCCCGCGGTCACCCGTTTAAACTAGGGGATAGGCGACCACGACTTAAGTATCGCGCAATAGTGGTAATTTTCCACACCTGTTTTACCGTGTTTTTAAAACAATTTGTTATAGATATATATATTCTAATTCTATTGAAGAATATGGAGCCCTTTTTTGGGAACCGCGTCGCATTTTCTCACGGGTGTCATCGAGGGCTTTTACGGCCGTGATTGGTCGTGGGAGTCCAGGCAACGGTATGCAACCTACCTCAAACAGCTTGGCCTGAACACCTACCTCTACTGCCCCAAAAGCGACAGTTGTCTGCGCCGTACCTGGCACGATTCATGGCCCATCATCCAGCGTCAGCGGCTCGAGGAGGTGGGTAAGGCCTACAGTGATTGCGGGCTGAACTGGGGGGTGGGGCTGTCGCCCTATGGTCTCTATCTGGATTACGGCACCAGAGAGCGCGAGCAGCTGCGACGCAAAATTGGCGAATTGGGTGCCCTGGGTGCGCCGCTGCTGGCTGTCCTGTTCGACGACATGCCGGGGGATGTGGGTGACCTCGCAGAGCGACAAGCGCAAATCGTCAACGATATCGCCGGGTGGCTGCCCGATACGCGGCTGTTGGTGTGTCCCACCTACTATAGCTTTGACCCGGTGCTGGAGCGCCACTTCGGCGCCATGCCGCGTGATTACTGGCCGGAGCTTGGACGCCTGTTACCGGCGGAGGTGGATGTCTTCTGGACGGGCAATCGCGTCTGCTCTGAGGCAATCCAGTCTGCGGATATAGCGCGAATCCATCAGTTACTGGGGCGTGCGGTCACGCTCTGGGACAACTACCCGGTGAATGACGGTGCGATACGCAGCCGCTACCTGTACGCGCGGCCCTTACCGGAGAGGGATCGGAGTATGCAGGCGCTGCTCCGGGGGCATCTGTGCAATCCAATGAATCAGGCGCTGCTGAGTTTGCCTGCATTGCTTGGGCTGGCGGGGTTATACGAAAACGGCTGCGGCGAAGAGCACACGTTGAGCAACTGGCTGGGAGAGGCGTTTTGGCAGCGTTTCAGCCAGGACGCAGCATTGTTCGAGAATGAGGGCCTGGATGGCCTCGGTGAGAAACGTTGCAGGGATCTGGCCGCTGTTTACGCGCGAATAGACGCGCCGGCGGCCCGTGAAGTCAGCGATTGGCTGCGTGGTGAGTATCGCTTTGACCCATCCTGCCTCACTGACTGAAACCCACCCCGGGCCAATTCGTCCAACCCCCCGTAATTACAGGTGTTTCGGCGGCTTGCGCTGTTGATCGGCCGTTGCCTTTATGGCAGAATTTGCCGCCTTGAATTGGGCCCCCTCTTTGCGTAATTGAAGGCTGCAGGCGACGCGAATCATGAAGGTAGCGTCGGCCGTTGCGGCTGATTTTGCGTGGTGAGGTCGTCGCGCTTGCGTCGGAGCAGGGCCGAACGTTCAGACAGTTTTCAACGCGGAAGTGGCGAAATTGGTATACGCGCTGGATTTAGGTTCCAGTGCCGCAAGGCGTGAGAGTTCGAGTCTCTCCTTCCGCACCACACACTCCAGGGTGAACCGCTCTAGAAGTAGCCGGGATCATCGGTGGATCACGGGGCGCTGCGTCGCTCCGATACAGAGGAATGAGAATGCAGGTTTCAATTGAAACAACGTCGGGCCTGGAACGACGTTTGACCGTGGGCGTCCCGGCTGAGCGGGTCGATGTAGAGGTGGATAACCGTCTGAAGAAGGCGGCGGGAAATGTTCGTCTGCCTGGTTTCCGTCCCGGCAAGATTCCGATGAAAGTGATGCGCCAGCGCTTCGGTGCGGGCGTGCGCCAGGAAGTGCTAGGGGAGGTAATGAGTCAGTCTTTCCAGGAAGCGATCATGCAGGAAAACCTGCGGCCCGCCGGACAGCCCAGCATTGAGCCCAAGAACATTGATCCGGGAAAAGATCTGGAGTACGTGGCGACCTTCGAAGTATTCCCCGAAGTCGAAGTGAGTGAGCTGAAAGATTTCAAAGTAGAAAAGCCCGTCGCTGAAGTTACCGATGCCGATGTAGACACGATCATCGAAACCTTCTGCAAGCAGCAGGGCAGCTGGGAAGTTGTTGAGCGTGCCGCCCAAGACGGCGACCGCGTCAATATCGACTACCAGGGTACCAAAGAGGGAGAGGCTTTCGATGGCGGCAGCGCTGAAGGCAGCGATCTTGAACTCGGTTCGGGCCGCATGATTCCCGGCTTCGAAGACGGTATCGCCGGTATGAGCGCTGGCGAAGAGAAAACGTTGTCGCTGTCGTTCCCGGAGGACTATCACGCGGAGGAATTGAAAGGTGCTGCGGTGGAGTTCAAGGTAAAGCTGAACACCGTGAGCGAGATGGTTCCCGCTGCCGTGGACGACGAGCTGTTTGCCAAGTATGGGGTTGAAGAGGGCGGCGAAGAGGCGTTTCGCAAGGAAGTTGCACAGAATATGGAGCGCGAACTGAAGAATGCCGTCGAATCCAAAGTCAAACAACAGGTGATGGATCGCCTGTACGACTCGCACGAGGGGCTGGAAGTGCCGCGCGCGCTCATCGAGCAGGAAATTTCCGCCATGCGCGGCCAGATGTTCCAGCAGTTCGGCGGTGCGGGATCGCCCGATCTGGACCTCGATTCGCTACTGCCTGCCGAGATGTTTAAGGATCAGGCGGAGCGTCGCGTGAAGCTCGGCCTGATCATGGCGGAGCTGGTGTCCAGGAACGAGATCAAGGCCGATGCAGACAAGGTTCGTGCAGCCGTCGAGGAAATGGCCTCTACCTACCAGGATCCCCAGGAGGTAATTGACTACTATTACGCGAACCGTCAGGAACTTGCCGCGGTTGAGTCCAAGGTCATGGAAGATCAGGTGGTTGATAATCTGCTGCAGAACGCCGACATTATCGAGGTACAGTGCAGTTATCAGGATGCTATTGGCCGCGAGGGCGCAGAAGGCTGATCATGCCTGCCGCTATTTAACATAATACTTTTTGGGGATAAGACCTATGTCATTTGACACGACAGGCCAGAGCAAGCATTCCATCAACAGCCTCGGGCTGGTACCCATGGTGGTGGAGCAAACCGCGCGGGGAGAGCGCTCATACGACATATACTCCCGCCTGCTGAAAGAGCGCGTGGTGTTTGCCGTAGGCACCGTGGAAGACCAGATGGCGAACCTGATTGTCGCGCAGCTGCTGTTCCTGGAATCGGAAAACCCCGACAAGGACATTCATCTCTACATTAACTCTCCCGGGGGTTCGGTAACGGCGGGGCTGTCTATCTACGACACCATGCAGTTCATCAAGCCCGATGTCAGCACCATGTGCGTAGGTCAGGCGGCGTCCATGGGGGCCTTCCTGCTTTGCGGTGGCGCCCCGGGCAAGCGCTTTTGTCTGCCCAATGCGCGGACCATGATTCACCAGCCCAGCGGCGGAGCGCAGGGTCAGGCCACGGATATCGACATCCACGCCAAGGAGATCCTGATCATCCGCAAGCGATTGAATGAGCTCATGGCACAGCACACGGGTCAGAGCCTGGAAGTCATCGAACGCGACACAGAGCGGGATCGTTTCATGGACGCTCAGCAGAGCAAGGAATACGGGCTTGTTGACGAGGTTGTGACCAGCCGCACCAACGCTTCCGATTAAATCCGAATATCGTGATTTAGTTCCTATTGGGGCTTGAAAATGCCCCAAAAAAACATCATCTTAGAGCTATCTGGCAACATTTCTGGGCACTTTTCGGGACGCAGGGCGGCGCATGAGTAACGAAACCACGAATTCCGGTGATGACGGCGGCAAACTGCTGTATTGCTCGTTCTGTGGCAAGAGCCAACACGAGGTACGCAAGCTGATTGCAGGCCCCTCCGTGTTCATTTGCGACGAATGCGTAGACCTCTGTAATGACATCATCCGTGAGGAGGTGCAGGAGAGCAGCAGCGGGGCGCAGCAGGATCACCTGCCAGTCCCGCAGGAAATCAAAGCCATTCTCGACGAGTATGTTATCGGCCAGCAAAGCGCCAAAAAGGTGCTGTCAGTCGCCGTATACAACCACTACAAGCGCCTGCGCCACGGCCAGGGCCGTGACGACGTTGAACTGGGTAAAAGTAATATCCTGTTGGTGGGCCCAACTGGCAGCGGCAAGACCCTGCTGGCTGAAACGCTGGCCCGTCTCCTCGACGTACCTTTCACCATCGCCGACGCCACCACGCTGACAGAGGCTGGCTACGTCGGTGAGGATGTCGAGAACATCATTCAGAAGTTGCTGCAGAAATGCGACTACGATGTTGAGAAGGCCCAGGTGGGCATCGTCTACATCGACGAAATCGACAAGATTTCGCGCAAGTCGGACAACCCCTCCATTACCCGGGATGTCTCTGGCGAGGGCGTGCAGCAGGCGTTGCTGAAGCTTATTGAAGGTACCGTCGCTTCGGTGCCCCCACAGGGTGGTCGCAAGCATCCCCAGCAGGAGTTTCTGCAGGTGGATACCTCCAATATCCTGTTCATCTGTGGCGGAGCCTTTGCCGGATTGGAAAAGGTTATTCGCAACCGCTCCGAAAAAGGCGGTATCGGCTTCGGTGCTGAGGTGAAGAGCAAGGACGAGAGCGGCAATGTCGGCGAGGTGCTGTCGCAGCTCGAGCCTGAAGATCTTGTTCAGTACGGGCTCATTCCTGAGTTCGTTGGCCGTTTGCCGGTCATTGCCACCCTCGAGGAACTGGACGTCGGCGCCTTGGTACAGATTCTCACCGAGCCGAAGAACTCCCTGACCAAGCAGTACAGCAAATTGTTTGAGATGGAAGGCGTTGAGGTGGATTTCCGCGAGGATGGGTTGCGTGCAATCGCTGAGAAGGGCATGGAGCGCAAGACAGGTGCTCGCGGTCTGCGCTCGATTCTCGAAGGTGTGTTGCTGGACTCCATGTACAACATTCCGTCACGCGATGACGTCAGCAAGGTCGTCATCGATGAGTCGGTTATCAGGGGCGACTCCGAACCTCTTCTGGTTTACCAGAACAGCGAACCAGCCGCGAAAGCCGCCTCTACCGACGAGTAGAGTACTGGTGCCGGGCCACCTGCGGTCACGGCATGCGCGGCGCTGGCCCCGGGGCGAGGTGCATGACTTCCTCCCGGCCGGCTTGTTTGAATCCAGCTCAATTCGGAGATCCATATGGGCTCGTCTTCCGCTATAGAATTACCGCTCCTGCCATTGCGCGATGTCGTGGTGTATCCACACATGGTGCTGCCACTTTTTGTCGGGCGGGAGAAGTCGATCGAGGCGCTTGAGGATGCGATGGCGAATGACAAGCAGGTGTTGCTTGTCGCCCAGCGCAATGCCTCTGACGATGTTCCCGAGCCCGACGATCTTTACCAGGTGGGCACGGTTTCCAATATCCTGCAGTTACTGAAGCTCCCTGACGGTACGATTAAAGTGCTGGTCGAGGGTGGCTACCGCGCTGCTATTCTGGAGGTCGACGATGAGGGCAGCTTTGCTGTCGCACGCGCCGAAGAGATCATCAGCGAGGATGTGCCCGAGCAGGAAGTGGACGCACTATTGCGCTCAACTGTCACGCAGTTCGAAAAGTACGTCAACCTGAGCAAAAAAGTTCCGGCCGAGGTGCTGACATCCCTTACCGGGATCGATGAGCCAGGCCGAATGGCTGACACCATCGCCGCTCATATGAGTGTCGACCTGGATGAAAAGCAGAAAATTCTGGAAATCCCCGAGATTCGTGCCCGCCTTGAATACCTCATGGGTCTGATGGAGGCGGAGATCGACCTGTTCCAGGTTGAGAAACGCATCCGTGGTCGAGTCAAGAAGCAGATGGAGAAAAGTCAGCGCGAGTACTATTTGAATGAGCAGATGAAAGCCATTCAGAAAGAACTGGGCGACATGGATGAAGCTCCGAACGAGCTCGACGAACTGCAAACACGTATCGGCGAGGCAAAGATGCCAACCGAAGCGCGTGAAAAGGCAGAGGCGGAGTTAGCCAAGCTGAAGATGATGTCGCCCATGTCTGCCGAAGCGTCTGTGGTTCGCAGTTACATCGATTGGATGGTCAGTGTGCCCTGGTCGAAGCGCAGTAAAGTCAAGCATGACCTCAAGCGTGCCTCTGCAATTCTGGACGAGGATCATTACGGACTGGAAGAGGTTAAGGATCGTATTCTTGAGTATCTCGCCGTACAGAAGCGGGTACGAAAAGTGAAGGGGCCGGTACTTTGTCTTGTCGGCCCTCCCGGTGTGGGTAAAACATCACTAGGTGAATCCATTGCCCGTGCTACCAACCGCAAATTTGTGCGTATGGCACTGGGCGGTGTGCGCGACGAAGCAGAGATTCGCGGGCACCGTCGCACATACATCGGCTCCATGCCGGGTAAGTTGCTGCAAAAGATGGCCAAGGCCGGGGTGAAAAACCCCCTGTTTTTGCTGGATGAAATCGACAAGATGGGCATGGATCATCGCGGCGACCCAGCCTCGGCGATGCTCGAGGTTCTCGATCCGGAGCAGAACCACGCGTTTAATGATCACTACCTTGAGGTTGATTACGACCTGTCTGATGTGATGTTCGTGTGTACTTCCAACACGATGAATATTCCCGGTCCCCTGCTGGACCGTATGGAAGTCATACGCATCCCCGGCTACACCGAAGACGAAAAGCTCAACATCGCTGAACGTTATCTGGTGCCAAAGCAGATAAAACTGAACGGTCTGAAAGCGGGCGAGATTGAACTGGCGGCCGAACTGATCATCGACATTATTCGTTATTACACGCGTGAAGCCGGAGTGCGCTCGCTGGAGCGCGAAATTGCCAAGGTTTGCCGCAAAATGGTCAAGGCCATCACTCTCGGAGAAGCACAGGCGGGCGAGACGATCAGTGCTGACTCACTTCCCGATCTGCTGGGGGTGCGGAAGTTCAACTACGGTATCGCTGAAGAGGACAACAAGATCGGGCAGGTAACCGGTCTCGCCTGGACATCGGTGGGTGGCGAACTGCTGACCATTGAGGCCGTTGCCGTGGCCGGTAAGGGTCGCCACGTAAAAACGGGTTCTCTGGGTGACGTCATGCAGGAATCGATTCAGGCAGCTTCCACTGTCGTCAGGAGTCGATCACAGATGCTGGGCATTCCTGCGGCCTACCATGACAAACACGACGTCCATATCCACGTTCCGGAAGGTGCCACACCCAAGGATGGTCCGAGTGCAGGCGTTGCCATGTGCACCGCCCTGGTGTCGGTGCTGACAAAAATACCCGTTCGCGCTGACGTGGCCATGACCGGCGAGATTACCTTGCGCGGTGAAGTGCTACCCATTGGCGGCCTTAAGGAAAAGCTCCTGGCGGCCCGGCGTGGTGGTATCAAGACGGTGATCATTCCGAAGGAGAACGAACGGGATCTCAAGGAGGTTCCTGACAATATCAAGGAGGATCTCCAGATTCGCCCAGTGAAATGGATTGATGAGGTGCTAGCCATAGCGCTGGAGTCCATGCCGGAACAACTCACCGATGAAGAGTTCCTTGCCGATGCACTGGCGACATCTGACGAGGATTCAGAGGATGAAAAAAACCGCATTAATACCCACTGACCCGTCAGCAGCTTGTTGACCGGTCTTTGCGCCTTGGTATAAAGTCGTGCGCTTAGCAACGCAGTATCAATGTACATAAAATGATGTCTGGCTGGCCGTTCAGTTCGCGTGCTTTACCAGCGAAATGCAGGCCCGGATCAAGAGCCTTGCCAGCCAAACGAAATGACCCAAACCGCTAGCAAAATTTGAAGGGGAAAAGTGTGAACAAACAAGAATTGATTGATGAAATTGCCTCGGCAGCCGACCTTCCTAAAGCATCCGCTGCCAGAGCACTGGATGCGGTTATCGACGGCATCACCGATGCCCTGAAAAAGGGAGACCAGGTGTCGCTTGTCGGCTTTGGCACCTTTTCGGTCAAGCATCGCAATGCGCGTACAGGGCGCAATCCCCAGACCGGGGCCGCTATTCAGATAGCCGCTTCGAATGTGCCCAGCTTCAAGGCAGGGAAAGCACTCAAGGATTCAGTGAATTCCTGATAGCGGCGCCCCCTGAGCGGGCCGAGGTCGGTCAAATCTCATCGCCCTGAGCCCGCCTGTGGTGTAATATTGTCTCAGCCAGTAAAAGGCGCACCTCCACGTGCGCTTTTTTTTTAGTTATACAGGTGCAGTCATGCTTCAAGACATCCGCCAGAACGCCCAGGGAACTGCGGCGAAAATCATCATCGGTCTGATCGTTATCTCGTTTGCAGCTTTCGGTGTCGAGTCGATTCTGTTCGGCGGCGGCGGGGGGGGAGTCGCGGAAGTTAACGGCGAAGAGATAAGCGCGCAGGAACTGCAACAGGCGACGTACACCCAGACGCGCCGGCTCATTGCCAGCATGGGGGAAAACTACGACCCGGCGCTGCTCGATGATGAGCGTATTCAGGCGCAGGCACTTCAGGGGCTGATCAATCGACGCATACTCACCCAGGCAGCGGAGGGCATGGACCTTGCTATCTCGGAGGCGGCGATCGGTTCTGTGGTGGCGCAGATGGAGGCATTTCAGATCGAGGGGAAGTTCGACGCGGAGCGGTATAAGCTGCTGCTGTCGGAGAATGGCTTTACTCCCTCATCGTTCAAGCAAAGCCTGTCCGCGGACCTGCTGCTGGCTCAAATCCGTAGCGGAATTGCAGGCAGCGAATTCATTACAGCGCGCGAAATGGAGCTGAATGCCAGTATCGTGGCGGAGCAGCGTGACTTTCGCTATATGACGATTCCCAGCCAGTCGTTTGCGCAGACCGAAGCCATCAGCGACGCAGATATAGAGGCGTACTACGCGTCGAACCAGGACGCCTTCATGACACCTGAAACCGTGGATCTGGCTTATATATCGCTAGCACTCGAAGATTATCGCCAACCGGTTTCAGAAGACGCTGTGGAGCAGGCGTTCGATGAAATCAAGGCTAACTTTGCGCCTGTCACCGAAAACCGCGTTTCTCATATCTTGCTAACAGACGAAGGCGAGGGTTCCGTGAGCGAGCAGGTTGCTCAGGTGCAGGCACAGCTTGCCGAGGGTGCTGATTTTGCGAAGCTGGCTGAGGAATACTCGCAGGACATCGGCTCCGCGAACCGGGGTGGCGACCTGGGTTACTCCAGCGGTGACGCATTCCCGCCCGAAATGGAGGCCGTAATCGCCAATCTGCAGCCAGGCGAGGTAGCCGAACCCGTGGCAACCGATGCTGGCACGCACATTATTCTCCTGACCGAGCGTCGCAAAAGCGAAGCGCCGAGCCTCGCTGACATGCGACTGGAGCTGGAGGCATCACTGCAGGAGGAAGCAGCGCGAACGCAGCTGATGCGCGATGTAGAGTCCCTGCGCGATCTGTCTTTCAATGCCGACGACCTGCGCAGTCCTGCTGATGAGCTCGGGCTGGAAGTCAGTGAAGTATCGGGTGTGCAACGCAATGCGGGAGACGGAATCTTCGAGAATGCTGTACTGCGTAATGCGGCGTTCGGTGAGGAAGTGCTAGCGAATGGTCACAACAGCGACGTCATTGAAGTGGCCGGCAACCAGTTTGTCGTTCTCCGGGTGCAAAAGTATAACGAACCGCAGGTACAACCACTGGATGAGGTCAGAAGCGCAATTGTAGCTACCATCCAGGACGTGCGATTGCGCGAGGCGGTTGCCCGCGAGGCTGAGTCGGTAATTGCCGAGCTGCAGAGCGGCCGCCCCCTGGATGAAATTGCGCAGGAGAAGGGGTATGAGTGGCAGGTGGAACTGGGCGCCAATCGCTCGGCATTTGCCGTGGACGCTCCCGTGCTCAGCCGTGCATTTCAACTACCGATACCGGCGGAATCCAGTGTGGGTGATTTCATAATTACCGACGGTGGTGACGCCATAGTCATTGAGTTGACCCGTGTGCAGCCAGGGAGTTTCAATGCGCTTGCGCCCGTAGAGCAGCGGCAACTGCAGCAGCAGATTTCAAACGAAACAGCCTTGTTGGTAGATGCTGAGTACCAGCAGGCGGCACGGCAGTCCGCCGACATTGTCGTAATGTAAGAGGTTTTAGAAAACATGGCCAATCAAGTACTGACACTCAACCAGATTTCAGTCAAAGGGCTGGAGCGGTTGCCGCGCGATGATTATGAGGTCGCCAGCGAGTTTGCTCACCCGGATGCAATCCTGCTGCGCAGTCATAAGTTGTCTGTGGATGAGATCCCAGAGACGGTGCTCGCCATAGCGCGGGCAGGGGCTGGGGTGAATAACATCCCGGTGGAGGCCTGCACCGCTCGGGGCATACCGGTATTCAACTCCCCGGGCGCCAATGCGAACGCCGTTAAGGAACTGGTTGCCACGGGATTGCTTCTTGGCTCGCGAGGCATCGTTGAGGGCATTGAGTATGTCGGCACCCTGGGCAACATGTCCGACAAAGCGGAACTCAATAAAACACTCGAGGCCGCGAAAAAGCAATTCAAGGGCAGCGAACTGATCGGCAAAACGCTGGGCGTCGTTGGCCTCGGTGCGATTGGCTCACTGGTTGCTGAAATGGCACTGACCATGGGGATGGAAGTAGTGGGGTACGACCCCGCGTTGTCCGTTGAGGCGGCGTGGCGGCTTTCCAGCAGGGTGCAGAAGGCAGACAACATCGCGGCGCTGTTCGCGCGTTGTGATTACATTACCCTGCACTTGCCGGTTCTGGACTCCACACGAGAACTGGTCAATTCGGAGCTGTTATCCGCAGCGCGGCCTGGTACCTGTCTGCTCAACTTTGCTCGCGAGGAGATTATCCACGAACCTTCCTTGATCGAGGCGCTTGAGTCTGGACAGTTGCGCCGCTATATCGCAGATTTCCCAACGCCGAACCTGATAGGCAGAAGCGATGTCATTCTTATGCCTCACATCGGCGCCAGTACCGATGAAGCTGAGGATAACTGCGCCATAATGGCCGCAGATCAGCTGCGCGACTTTCTTGAAAATGGGAATATTCGCAACTCGGTGAACTTTCCCACATTGGAACTGGAGCGCGTTAGTGGTTGCCGACTATCGGTAACCAATGAAAACGTCCCCAAAATTCTGGGTAACGTTCTGTCGATTCTCGCCGATGAGAACATCAACGTCATAGACATGCTCAACAAGAGCCGCGGTGAGGTTGCCTATAACCTCATCGATATCGGAGACGGTGTGACTGCCGACACGCTGGAAAAAATGCGTGCTATTGATGGTGTAGTGAATGTGCGCCTGATCGGGGACTGTGCCTGATCGCCCAGAGTCTCTTTTCCAATGCCGCGTGAAATCGACGCAGCCAATGGCTGAAGGCCTGTCTGCTACACGTCGAATTTGCGATTAACAGCAATGACTACTGCGTATCTTCGTACGGTGCCTCTGTCCGTATTTCGTCCAGCGCCATATACATTCCACGCTCTTCCTCGTTCAGCGTAGCGGCGCCGCGCCAGGGTAACAGGCGTGGCTCCGTGTGATGCTGAAAGTCCAGGAAGGGGTACTTGATAATGTCGAAGTAGGGGGAGTAATCGAAGTCGCTGGGCGTGCACAGTTTCGGATTGCGCATAAACAGCTGTACTTTGCCGCCTTCTACCCGCTTCACCAGCGGAAGAATCGGAAAGTGGATATGGCCGAACGCCTCTGCAATCATGGTGGAACACACGGTATGCGTTGTTTTGCCCGGGTTGGTGCTGAACAGCGAAGAGCGCCAGCGGCGCGGCATGATTACCCACGGGAACAGGAAGCGTGCGAGGTCGAAGATTTGCCGCACATCGTAAGCGGTGCCAAGCCGGCTGATGGCATACTCCAGGACATTCTGCCCTTCCCTGAAACCAAGACCTCGTGGCCTGCAGATGCGTAGGTGCTCGCCCTCATAGACTGTGAGCGGGCGCACCACTGTACCCATGCCCAACTCGCTCTCGATGATGAGTTGCCTGTCCGGGTTGCCCTGGTAGTACTTGCCAAGGGCTTCGCGCATGATAGGGTCTTCAAGGTCATGTAGTCGGCCGATGTACAGAGCAGCGTGTGACCAGCTGCTCTGGGTAATCAGCTTGATCACTTCGCTGACGCGCGAGCGGCCTTCAACCAGTATCACATCACACGGACGGAGTTCATGCCTGATACGCTCGAAGTCGCTCAGCGGGGTGTGCGGTAGCGGTTTTTTCTTTTTGAGCCAATTGACAACGGCGGTGCGTAACCAATTAATCATAGCTGCGTGAGCGTCCCCGGTCAGTCATTGTTATAACGCAGGCAGGAATCTGACGCCAGAGGAATAGTAGTGAAAGAGAAACTGGATTCGATTGAGCAACAGGTGAGTGGCGAGCAGGATAGGGCGGGGCCGCCCCTCCACCTTTGGGATCCACCCCTGTCTGGCGACATCGATATTCGTATCGCGGCTGACGGCGACTGGTTCCACGAGGGGACAAGGATTGAACGAGATGCCCTGGTGCGCCTGTTCGCCAGTATTTTGCGCCGCGAAGAGGATGGCAAGTACTACCTGGTCACGCCAGTGGAGAAGTGGCGTATCCAGGTGGAGTTGCACCCGCTAATTGTCACCGATGTCGATGACGTGTCCACCAGCGAGGAGGCAGCGCTGAACGCGACACTTAACACCGGTAAGGTCGTCGAGGTCGGTGCTACACATGGTTTATTTCTGGAAGCTGCGGTTGGCGATGTTGCAGTGCTTGGCCTGGACTATGGCCTCTCGGCACTGTTCTCGCGCCCGGCGTGGTATCGGCTGGTTGAGATGGCCCGCGAGGTGGATGGGCGCACCCAGGTGAGCTCACGAGGCATCAGTTTCGACCTCACGGCACCGGGCACGCCCTGAGGCCCCGCTACATGTTGGGGTAGTTGGGGCCTCCAAAGCCCTCCGGTGTGACCCAGACAATGTTCTGCGCCGGATCTTTGATGTCGCAGGTTTTGCAGTGCACGCAATTCTGGCCATTAATCTGAAAGCGCTTGCCGTCTTCGTCTTCGACGATTTCATATACGCCGGCGGGACAGTAGCGCTGCGCCGGTTCGTCGTACATTGGCAGATTCCTGGACAGCGGTATGTCCGGGTCAATCAGTGTCAGATGACAGGGCTGGTCTTCCTCGTGATTGGTATTCGACAAGAAGACCGAGGACAGCCGGTCAAAGCTGATGCTGTTGTCCGGTTTGGGATATGTGATCTCCTTGCTCTCCGCCGCGGGCTTCAACGTGGCGTGGTCAGGAACCCGGTCGTTCAGTGTGAAGGGCAGCTTTCCGCCAAAGATGGTCTGATCGATCCACACCATGGCGGAGCCGATAAGAAATCCAAATTTGTGCATGAAGCCTGAGAAGTTGCGTGTGGTGTACAGTTCATCGTGTAGCCAGGATGACTCCACCTTCTGAGCGAAGCTCTCCAGGTCTGCTGGCGCCGCTTCACCGGCGGCAAGCGCTTCGGTGACGGCCTCCGCAGCCAGCAGCCCACTCTTCATCGCAGTGTGGTTGCCCTTGATTTTGACCGAGTTCAGGGTGCCGGCGTCACAACCAATAAGCAGGCCGCCGGGGAAGTGCATTTTTGGCAGTGAATTGTAGCCGCCCTTGGCGATGGCGCGAGCACCGTAACTGATGCGCGTGGCGCCCTCAAGGTACTTGCTCACGGTGGGATGGTGCTTCCAGCGCTGGAATTCCTCGTAGGGGCTGAGATGGGGATTGCTGTAATTCAGGTCCGTAATCAGCCCAAGATAGGCCTGGTTGTTTTCCGCGTGATACAGGAAGCCGCCACCGCTGGCACCGTTTTCACTCAGGGGCCAACCCAGACCGTGTTCTACCAGCCCTTCATCGTGAAGGTCGGGAGAGATCTCCCAGATTTCCTTGATGCCGATCCCGTAGTGTTGCGGATCCTTGCCTTCGTCCAGCGAAAATTGCCGGATCAGTTGTTTACCCAGGTGGCCGCGGCAGCCCTCGGCGAACAGCGTATATTTGGCGTGAAGTTCCATGCCGGGCATGTAACTGTCTTTGTGTTCGCCGCTTTCACTAATGCCCATATCACCGGTGGCCACACCTTTCACACGGCCGTCTTCATGGTAGAGCACCTCGGCAGCGGCGAAGCCCGGATAGATCTCTACACCCAATCCCTCGGCCTGTTCCGCCAGCCAGCGACAGACGTTCCCCATGGAAACGATGTAGTTGCCCTCATTGTGCGTGGGCTTTGGAATCATAAAGTTGGGTAGGGTGATCGCCTTTGTCGAGCTGGTGTAGAAGTAGAATTTATCGCCCTTTACCGCAGTATTCAGTGGCGCGCCTCTCTCCTTCCAATCGGGAAACAATTCATCCAGCGCATGAGGTTCAAGCACGGCGCCGGACAGAATATGGGCGCCTACTTCCGAGCCCTTTTCGACGAGGCAAACAGTGATTTCCTGCTCTTTTTCCTGCGCGATCTGCATGATGCGACAGGCCGCTGATAGCCCTGCCGGGCCGCCGCCTACGATCACGACATCATATTCCATAGCTTCACGTTCCACGGCTCTTTCCTCTTGCAATCAGGTTAGCTGGTGGGCGTTCGCCCACAGGGGTGTGATGGCGCATAAGTATATAATTTCTAAAGAATATGTTCTATCAGTCTGATGAATACCTGATATCTTTTGAGCCTGCTCAAGGATGGGTTTTTCTGTCTCTCACGGCTATTGACCCAGCCCCCAATAGTGGGCAACATAGCCGGCCAGATTCGCCCGGACGCAGCCGTTTTTTCGTCGCTGCGGCCCTCTAAACCCACCTATCAAGTGAATGGAGAATCCATGAAGGTTCTTGTCGCCGTTAAGCGCGTGGTTGACTACAACGTCAAAGTTCGCGCCAAAGCCGATGGCACTGACGTTGATTTGAATAACGTCAAAATGGCCATCAATCCCTTTTGTGAAATCGCAGTGGAAGAGGCGGTTCGCCTCAAGGAAGCCGGTACCGCCACTGAAGTGATTGCCGTCTCCATCGGAGATAAAAGCTGCCAGGAGCAGATTCGCACAGCCTTGGCGTTGGGTGCCGACCGTGGTATCCAGGTGGAAACGGAAGGCGGTGTCGAACCGTTGGTCGTAGCCAAGCTGTTGAAGGGAGTGGTGGATAAGGAAGAGCCCCAGCTTGTTATTCTGGGCAAACAGTCCATTGATGGGGACAACAACCAAACCGGACAAATGCTGGCGGCGCTGGGCAACATGGGGCAGGGCACTTTTGCCTCTGAGGTGGTTGTCGATGGTGACAAGGTCAATGTCACCCGTGAGATCGACGGCGGCCTGCAGACAGTCAGCCTTAGCCTGCCTGCGGTGGTAACGACTGACCTGCGCCTGAATGAGCCGCGCTATGCGTCGTTGCCCAATATCATGAAAGCCAAGAAAAAGCCGCTGGACGTGTACACACCGGAAGACCTCGGTGTATCGGTGACCACACACCTCACCCAGGTCAAGGTAGAGCCGCCAGCTGAGCGCCAGGCGGGTATCAAAGTTGAAGATGTCGATCAGCTGGTAGACAAACTGAAGAACGAGGCGAAAGTAATCTCATGAGTACTCTGGTAATTGCAGAACACGACAACAGCAGCCTCAAGGGTGCTACGCTGAATGCGGTAGCTGCAGCCCAGGTGATGGGTGCAGACATCGATATCCTCGTTGCCGGCGCAAACTGCGCGGCGGTAGGCGATGCTGCTGCAGCCGTTCCCGGCGTTGGCAAAGTGTTGGTAGCTGACAATGCGGCTTACGAGCACCAACTCGCTGAGAATGTTAGCCTGCTGATCGCTGAGGTTGGCGCAAACTACGACAACATCGTTGCCCCGGCGACAGCCAACTGCAAGAACTTCATGCCCCGCGTGGCGGCCTTGCTTGATGTGGCGCAAATCTCAGACATCACTGCGGTACAGTCAGCCGACACCTTCCAGCGTCCAATTTATGCCGGTAACGTTATTGCGACTGTGCAAAGTGCAGATGCCAAGAAAGTGATCACAGTACGGACCACGGCCTACGACGCGGTGGCTGCAGAGGGTGGAAGCGCAAGCGTGGAAGCGGTCGACGCGGTTCACGATGCGGGTGTATCCACCTTCGTTGGGGAAGAAGTGGCCGTATCTGATCGCCCCGAGCTCACCGCTGCATCGGTTGTCATTTCGGGCGGTCGCGGCATGCAGAACGGCGAGAACTTCAAGCTGCTCGAAGGTATTGCTGACAAGCTGGGTGCTGCCATTGGCGCTTCTCGCGCGGCGGTGGACGCCGGCTTCGTGCCAAACGATATGCAGGTGGGCCAGACGGGTAAAATTGTCGCACCGGACCTGTACATCGCCGTCGGCATCTCAGGTGCCATCCAGCACCTTGCGGGGATGAAGGACTCGAAAGTGATCGTTGCGATCAACAAGGACGAGGACGCGCCGATCTTCCAGGTAGCTGATTATGGCCTCGTGGCAGACTTGTTTGACGCGCTGCCCGAGTTGGAGAGCAAGCTGTAGCCCCGCGCAGCCCAGGCACAAAAAAGCCGGCTCTTACGCCGGCTTTTTTGTGCCTGAAAAAACGTGGTGCTGGCCAGGGACGCTACCTCAGGCGGTTCGGCCCTGCTACTGGTTGGAACGACTTTTTTCAAAGCATGGCACTGGGCAAAGCCTGCGCCGAATTCTGCAGATTGACGGCTTGCGTTAGTCTCGACGCAACTGATCAGAGAGCGCAATTGGCGTCGGGTAGTTGAATACCACGATATAGGAAGAGACCAGCAGGGTAATAATCGTCGTGGCCTGGATCAGCAGGGACGCCTGCTCGGATATTAGCGCACCACCTGCGGCCAGGTAGGCGATCAGCAACGAAAATTCGCTGGCCTGACCGAGGCGAAAACCCAGATCCCAACCGAGACCGCCCTGTTCACTGACGCCTTTCAGCAGGAAGCGGTAAACCACGGGTTTCAGGGCCAGAACCAGCGCAGACAGTACCAGCGCTGGAATCAGCACCTGGTTGAGAACGCTGAGGTCGAACCGCGCGCCCACGGCAAAGAAAAAGAGGATGAGGAAAAAGTCTCGCAGGGGCTTCAGGCTGACAGCGATGTACTGCGATATGGGACTGGTAGCAATGGTAATACCTGCAATGAATGCCCCTATCTCCTCGGACAACCCGGCCATACCCGCGGCCTCGGCCACGCCCAGGCACCAACCGATGGCGAGCAAAAAGATGTACTCGTGGAATCGATCGAAGCGGGTGATCAAGGGCAGCAGTACATAACGCACCAGGAAGAGGGCGCCTGCTACCAGCAGCGGCAGGCTGAGCATTGAGCGCGCCAGGCCCGGAAGCATACTGTCTGCATCACCCTGAATTGCGCTGTACAGGACCATCAAGACAACAATTGCCAGCAAATCCTGTAGCAACAGGAGACCAATCATCAGTTCACCAATGTGACGATGATGCAGCACGGTAGTAGGCAGCAGCTTGATGCCGATAATGGTTGACGAAAACATCATCGCTGCGCCAATCACCAGACTCTCGAGCCGGGTGAAACCGAACAGGTGCGCCACCAGAAAGCCCATGCCGAGAAACAGTGTGGAGCTGAACAGCGCCACGACCGTCGAGTTGCGCAGTGTGGCCCACAGCGCCTGTGGCTGCATGTCCAGGCCGAGCAGGAATAGCAGAAAAATAATGCCGATGTGCCCAATCTGCGAGAGCAGATCCAGATCGGTGACCAGCGAAAGGCCATAAGGCCCGATGCAGGCTCCCAGGGCGATATAGGCGATGATCAGGGGCTGACGAGTGTAGAGAGCGATGGAAGCAAACAGCGCCGCACCGGAGAAAATCAGAAAAAACTCAAAAGTGACCGTGCTCACGTCGGTTCGCCATTGCTGTTCACGCCGCAGAGTGTAAACAACCCGCGGCGGGAAAGGAAACGGTCGCGGTATTTACACGCCGCGTTGATCAGGGAGGAAACGCCGCGCGTCAGGCGCGTCGACGAAACAGCGGCTGTGGTTGGTCGATGGCCGCCTGGTAATACTCGCTGAAGTCTTGCAGGCTGGCCAGCGCCGGCTCCAGTAGCGTCTCGTCGGCAAACTGAAAAGCGTCACAGCCAACACGCGACAGGTAGGTCAACTGGTCGCGTATGAAGTGGCCTGTAGCGCGGATTTCACCGCGATAGCCACGCTCACGGAGTTCCCTTGCGTAGGAAAAGCCGCGGCCATCCATAAAGCCGGGGAAATTAACGGCAACGACTGCAATATCGGTCAGGTGTTCCAGCAGCGGTTCCACGCCGTCACCAGGTTCCAGCTGAACCGCTGACCCCGATTTCTCGGGTAATGCCTGCCACTGCGACAGGGTGTGAATCTGATTCGAGGCCGGCTGCTCCAGGGTGTCGTCAGCGGGAAGCCAGTTATCGCCGATAATGGTGCCGTTTTTAATCAGCTTCGGCATAGACGCGCTCCTTGAAAGGATCAATGCCCACACGGCGGTAGGTATCCAGAAACGATTCCTCCTCCGCACGCAGCGATACGAAGGTGTCGAGTATTTTCTCCATCACGTCTGGCATGTCCTCCTGCTTGAAGGACGGTCCGAGAATCTTGCCGATAGACGCATCTTTCGCCTGGCTTCCTCCCAGGCACACTTGATAGAACTCCTGGCCTTTCTTGTCCACGCCGAGAATACCGATGTGGCCAATGTGATGGTGACCGCAGGCGTTCATGCAGCCACTGATATTCACATCGATGGGGCCCAGGTCGTAAACGTAATCCATATCATCAAAGCGCGCCTGTATGGCCTCCGCGACAGGAATGGACTTGGCATTGGCGAGGGCGCAGTAGTCTCCACCGGGGCAGCAGATCATATCGGTGAGGTAGCCGATGTTCGCGGTGGCGAGGCCCAAGGGCTGTAGCCGCTGCCACAGACTATGAAGATCCGCGCTGCGCACGTCGGCAAGTACCAGATTTTGCTGATGCGTGGTACGAATTTCGCCAAAGGAGAACTCGTCCGCCAGGTCTGCCAGCTGCTCCAACTGCTCAGCCGTGATGTCTCCGGGTGGGAAGCCGGTGGCTTTCAGCGACACGGTGACACTGCGATAACCGTCCACGCGGTGTTCGCGGGTATTGCGCTCTACCCAGTTCGAGAAAATCGCGTCTTCGCTGCAAAGGTCGGCGAGTTCACGGTTCGCTGCGGCGCCGTCCAAAGTCTCGTAGGGCGGGTCGGTAAAAAACGATGCGGCGTGTGCCAAGGCGTTCTCGGTCAGTGTGCTGGGGCCGTCCTTGATGGCAGCCCACTCCTTTTCTACCGCCGCCCGAAACGCGTCGACGCCCATCGCGCGCACCAGTATCTTGATACGCGCCTTGTACTTGTTGTCGCGCCGACCGTGCTGATTGTAGACGCGCAGTATCGCCTCCAGGTAGGTGAGCATGTGGCGTGGCGCCAGCCAGTCACAGATCACTGAGCCGATCACCGGTGTGCGCCCCAGGCCGCCGCCGGCCAATACCTTGAGGCCGATTTCTCCCTTATCGTTCCGCACCAGTTCCAGCCCTATGTCGTGGGCGTAGATAGCGGCGCGGTCTGATTCGCTACCGCAGACGGCAATTTTGAATTTTCGGGGAAGGAAGGCGAATTCCGGATGAAAGGTAGACCACTGCCGGATCAGTTCACAGTAGGGGCGCGGATCGGTCAACTCATCCGGTGCAACGCCGGCGAACTGGTCGGTGGTGGTATTGCGGATACAGTTGCCACTGGTTTGAACGGCGTGCATCTCCACGGCGGCGAGTTCCGCCAGGATGTCCGGAACCTCGGGTAATTGCGGCCAGTTCATCTGTACGTTTTGCCGCGTGCTGATATGAACGTAGCCCTTGTCGTACTCGCGTGACAGCCACGCAAGCTTGCGTACCTGCCGGGTATTCAGCAGGCCGTAAGGTACGGCGATGCGCAGCATGGGCGCGAGACGCTGTATATACAGGCCGTTTTGCAGGCGCAGGGGCAGGAACTGTTCTTCGCTCAGCTCCCCCGCCAGGTAGCGCGCGGTCTGGTCGCGGTATTGGGCAACCCTCTCGTCGATAATCTTCTGGTCTACTTTGTCGTAAACGTACATTCAGGCTTCCTGTGTGGAGCGGCCAGCCTTTGGCGCCGCGCGAAGAGGCGCTACCTTACCAGAAAATATCGGCCAATAAATAGTCATATTATTCATATAGTTATGCCTCCGAGTACGAAAGCCATACCGAGCCGCCCGGGGCGTGAGATACCCTTGATTGACGCATGGATAATGCGCTGTGATTCCCGGCGCTGCGTCAGTTCGTGGTGTTGCCACGCGTGAGATCGGCGTGCGTATCGATATCCCAATGAATTGCCGGATCGTCAACGTCAACGAACTGTATGCTGGCCGGGTTGGAGCGCAGAATATCGCGTCCGCCCGTGTCGCCCGCAAGTGCGCGCAGCAGTGGATAAAAGGCCCTGCCGAACCCCACGGGGTGGCCCTGGCGCCCATCGAAGCGGGGCGCGACGATGGTGTCAGCGCTGCAATGGCCTGCCAGCACCTGGAACGTGGAGACTTCGATCCACGGCATGTCAGCCAGTGCGATGAGTGTAGCGGGCCATGTGTGCACGGCGGTGATGCCGTGGGCGAGCGTTGCGCCCATACCCTCGTGGGCACGGGGACAGTAGACGGAGGCAATGCCGCGTGTGGCGAGGTTGGCGCTGAGGTCCTTGTCGCCCGGCGCCAGACATACGCAAACCTCCAGGCCAGACTCTTCCAGAGTCGCCAGCAGCCTGTCCAGGACGCTGACGTTGTCATCCAGCACTGCCTGTCGCTTGTCGCTGCCGAAACGGTTGCTTGCACCGGCGGCAAGCACCAGCACGCCAGCGACTCCGTGCATTGGTTCTGGCTGCACCATGGCGGGGATCAAGTGGCGCGGCTGCGACGTAACTGCGTGAGCTGTGCCATGATGGCAACGGCAATTTCAACCGGTGTTTTGCTGCCGATTGGCAGCCCAACCGGGGCGTGCAGCCTGGCCAGGTTTGTCTCGCTGACCCCCAACTCACGCAGACGCAGCAAGCGATTTTTTGTGGTGCGTTCAGACCCCAGCGCGCCCACATACCAGGCATCGGTTTCCAGCGCCTGCATCAGCGCCATATCATCGATTCTTGGGTCATGCGTCAACGTGATGACCACTGATTGTGCATCGGCCGCGTGTGCACTGGCGACGTCATCCGGCATTCCGCCCAGCCGCCTCACATCGGGCCCGGCCCACTGCCGCAACACCTCTTCCCGGGGGTCGGTGACGATAACCTCATAGTCCATTGCCTGAGCGAGTTCTGCCACGCTGTGAGCGAGTTGGCCGGCGCCAACCAGTAACATGCGCATCTGCGGCCCAAAGCACTGTCGCAACGTTTTTTCATCCAGTCGTAGAGGGGTGAATGCAGGTACTCGCTGAAGCTCGGTTGACCCCGAGCCCAGATCGACATGACGCTCGATACATTCGCGCTCGCGCAGGGAACGCAATGTCTCGCTGAGCCAGGCCTGATCTGCACGTTGCAGTCTCTGTACAAGCAGGGTCAACCTGCCGCCGCAGGGTAGCCCAAGCCGCTCGTTTTCCTCCGCAGTGACACCGTATTCAACACGCTGCGGCGCGGGCGAATCGTATTCACCCGCGAGCAGGCGTCGAGCAAGATCCTCCTCAATACAGCCGCCAGAGAGTGACCCGATCTGTCGGCCATCCCGGTGCAGTGCTGCGAGAGAGCCCACCGGGCGTGGCGATGAGCCGACCGTTGCAACCACCGCGCAAAGCCAGCAATCCGCATCGCTGTGCAGCCAGTTGCTGATGCCCTCAAGTACCTCGTGCTGCTGTGTCTGCATAGTGGCGTCGTTCTGTTTTCCGGCCGAAATCTTACCTGAAAAACGGGTCTGTTTGGGTCCGAACGATAACGCAGTAAGACAACCGCGGCGAATCGCGGGAATCAATGCTGGGGCAGGGCAATTAGAGACTTGGGCCAACGGGGTTTGCTGCTATAATGCGCGCCGATTTAACATGACTCTGGAGCTAGAAATGGCGGACAACAATCAAACCGAACGCGATGCAGACGGGGTGGCGGACGCATGGGCCGCGACGGCCATCATCGCCGTCGTGGTCTTTTCCATGTACCTGTGGCTGGCGGGAATGCCTTCCTGAACCTTCTCCGGCCGGGTGGGCGTACCGTCCACCCGGTGCCGCTTTCCAACCCAACCGTTAAACCCTTGCGAATAGTCCCGGCTGCGGCGGCCTGATCCGGGCCCCAATCCCGTCGATCAGTGCCGGCTAGTAGTTCAGTACCGGCCGCAACCAGCGCTCTACCGTCTCCACGGATTCGCCCTTGCGTAGCGCTAGATCTTCAACCTGGTCGCGGCTGATTTTTCCGACGCTGAAGTAACGCGAATCCGGATGCGAGAAGTAAAAGCCGCTCACGGACGAAGCAGGCGTCATGGCATAACTCTCTGACAGCTTCACCCCGGTCGCCGCTTCTGCGTCGAGCAAATCGAACAGCGTGGCTTTTTCGGTGTGATCCGGACATGCCGGGTAGCCGGGCGCTGGCCTGATGCCTCGGTAACGCTCACGGATCAGTGCTTCGTTATCGAGGGCCTCGTCTGCCGCGTAGCCCCACAACTGTGTGCGCACCTCACGGTGCATGTGTTCGGCGAAAGATTCCGCCAGGCGATCGGCCAGCGCCTTCAGCAGGATGCTGTTGTAGTCGTCGTGGGCAGCTTCAAACTTCGCCGCCAGTTCTTCTACGCCGTGACCGGTGGTCACGCAGAAACCGCCAATGAAATCGGCCACGCCGGATTCTTCGGGCGCGACAAAGTCCGCCAGGCTGACGTTGGGCTGGCCCTCTGGCCGCGCGCTCTGCTGGCGAAGATGATGCAGGGTTGCCAGCGTTTCCGAGCGGCTTTCGTCGGCGTACACGGCGATGTCGTCAGCGCCCACACGCGCGGCTGGCCAGAAACCGACCACGCCTCTGGCGGTGAGCAGCTTTTCCTCGACAATGCGCTGCAGCATGGCCTGGGCGTCCTGGAACAACTCCCTGGCCTGTTCGCCGACCACCTTGTCGTCCAGTATCGCGGGATACTTTCCAGACAGTTCCCAGGTGATGAAAAAGGGCGTCCAGTCGATCGTATCCACCAGCTTTTCAAGCGGGAAATCGTCGAATACCCGCGTGCCGGTGAACGTCGGGGCGGGGGGCTGATAGTCAGTAAAATCGAGCGCCGTCGCATTTGCTACCGCCTCCGAGTACTTGAGCGGAGGAGAGCCGGGCTTTCGATTGGCCACGCGCTCGCGTACTACAATGTAGTCTTTCTGCAGTTTTTCGACGAATGCCTGCTTGCCATCACCCACCAGTTGAGTCGCCACGGACACACTGCGTGATGCATCCGGCACGTAAACGATAACGTCGCGGTCGTACTGGGGATCGATCTTCACCGCTGTATGCGCTTTGGAAGTCGTTGCACCACCGATCATCAGCGGTACGTCGAACTCCAGGCGCTGCATCTCGCTCGCGACATTGACCATTTCATCCAGCGATGGCGTGATAAGCCCGCTCAAGCCGATGATGTCGACGTTT
This sequence comes from Gammaproteobacteria bacterium, assembly GCA_030426545.1. Lineage (GTDB taxonomy): Bacteria > Pseudomonadota > Gammaproteobacteria > Pseudomonadales > Halieaceae > Marimicrobium. The sequence goes on along the minus strand of JAUHYL010000030.1, from coordinate 6,312 downwards.
TCGGCGCGCGCTGTCTCCAGGATTTTGTCGCAGGGCACCATCACCCCGAGGTCGATCACCTCAAAGTTGTTGCACTGCAGCACCACGCCCACAATATTTTTACCAATATCGTGTACGTCGCCCTTCACTGTGGCCATGAGAATCTTGCCATTGGTGGAGTTGCCTTCCTCTTTACCCTCTTCGATATAGGGTTGCAGGTAGGCCACTGCCTGTTTCATGACTCGCGCGCTTTTTACCACCTGGGGCAGGAACATCTTGCCATCGCCAAACAGGTCGCCCACCACATTCATGCCGTCCATCAGCGGGCCTTCGATGACCTGGATAGGGCGCTCAAATTGCTGCCTGGCTTCTTCGGCATCCTCAATAATATGCGTGGTGATGCCCTTCACCAGCGCGTGCTCCAGGCGCTTGGAGACGTCCTGCTCTCGCCAGGCCAGATCTTCCACGCGCGCTTCACCGCTGCCGCTATCGCGGTAACGCTCTGCCAGTTCCAGCAGCCGCTCGGTTCCGTCGTCCCGGCGATTGAGAATGACATCCTCTACCGCCTCGCGCAGCTCTTCCGGCAGATCGTCATAGACTGCCAATTGCCCGGCATTGACGATGCCCATGTCCATACCAGCGCGAATCGCGTGATAGAGAAACACAGAGTGAATGGCTTCACGCACCGCGTTATTGCCCCGGAACGAGAACGACACATTGGAGACGCCCCCGGACACCAGCGCGCCCGGCAACTCCGCCTTGATGAAGCGTGTGGCCTCGATGAAATCAACGGCGTAGTTGTTGTGCTCGTCGATGCCGGTGGCCACTGCGAAGATATTGGGGTCGAAGATGATGTCGTTGGGGTTAAAGTCCAGCTTGTCTATCAGCAGGTCATAGCTGCGCCGACAGATTTCCTTGCGACGCTGCAGCGAGTCCGCCTGGCCATCTTCGTCGAACGCCATCACCACCGCGGCAGCGCCATATCGTTGGCACAGGCGGGCCTGAGCCAGGAACTCTTCTTCGCCTGACTTCAGGCTGATCGAGTTAACCACGGCCTTGCCCTGAATACACTTCAGCCCGGCTTCAATGACTTCCCACTTGGAGGAGTCAACCATGATGGGGACGCGCGAGATATCAGGCTCCGAGGCGATCAGGTTGAGGAAGGTGACCATGGCCTCCTTGGCGTCCAACATGCCCTCATCCATGTTGATGTCGATAATCTGTGCGCCATCCTCCACTTGCAGCCGTGCCACCTCCAGCGCTTCGTCGTAACTGCCTTCCAGAATCAAGCGCTTGAAGCGAGCCGAGCCCGTTACGTTGCAGCGCTCGCCAACGTTCACGAAGAGGCTGTCTCCGGTGATGTTGAATGGCTCAAGGCCGCTCAGCCGGCAGGCCGGCTCGCGAACGGGCAGTGAGCGCGGCCTGGCATCCGCCACCGCGCTGGCGATCGCAGCGATGTGCGCCGGCGTTGTGCCACAGCAGCCGCCGGCGAGGTTAAGAAACCCACGGCTGGAGAACTCCGCAAACTCGCCCTGCATGATCTCCGGTGTCTCATCAAACTCACCGAATGCATTGGGCAGCCCGGCATTGAGGTGAGCGCTGAAGTAGACGTCTGCCGCATTGGCCAGATCCTCGGCGAACGTGTGGATATCGCGGTAGGGGCGACCACAGTTGCTGCCGACAATCAGCGGCCTGGCGTGCGCTACCGAGTTCCAGAAAGCTTCCGGGTTCTGGCCCGAGAGCACCCGGCCGCTGTTGTCCGGGAAGGTCACCGAAATCATCAGCGGTAGGTCTACCCCCAGCGCGTCCATTTCCTCGCGCGCGGCGAATATGGCTGCCTTGGCATTGAGCGTATCGAAGATCGTCTCGATCATGATCAGGTCGACATTGCCTTCGATCAGCGCACGGGTTGCCTCAGCGTAATTTTCGCGTAACTCGTCGAAAGAGATACCTCTCGCCCCGGGGTCATTCACGTCCGGCGAGATGGAGGCGGTTTTCGGGGTGGGGCCCAGCACACCGGCGACGAAGCGCGGCTTGTCCGGTGTCTCTGCTGTCATGGCGTCGGCCGCGCTACGCGCGATCAGGGCAGCGGCCAGGTTCTGTTCTGCGGCCAGATGGGCAAGGCCGTAGTCCCCCTGGGCAATGCGCGTGCAGCCAAAGGTATTGGTTTCGATGATATCGGCGCCTGCTTCCAGGAAGGCGCGGTGTATCTTCTCGATAATGTCCGGCCGAACCAGGCTCAGCAGCTCGTTGTTGCCTTTCAGGTCTGCGTCGTGATCCGCAAAGCGCTCGCCACGAAAGTCCGCTTCCTCGAGCTTCTCGGCCTGGATCATGGTTCCCATGGCACCATCGATGACCAGTATGCGGTCGCGCAGCGCCTGCTCGAGGCGGTTGGTGGCTGTCTGGGTCGTGTCTGTTGAGCTGCTCATCAAGCATTCCTGTACAATCAAACGGGCCGTAAGGGCCTGAATTTCGGACCCTTCGGGGCCCAAAAAAGCCATTTATCTTAGCAGATTATGGCTGTGAATTGCTGTGAGTTCTCGGTCAGTCTCACACTTTTGGCCATTACTTTGGTAGAATACCCGAGTAAATTACTCGGATTGGATTTGTTGCATGATCACTATCACTGAATCCGCGCAGGATTACCTCGCAGAACTGCTCGCGAAACAGGAAGATGCCCTGGGCGTCAGGGTGTTTATCAACCAGCCCGGCACGCCGCGTGCCGAAACCTGCATCGCCTACTGCCGTGAGGGCGACGTGCAAGACGGCGATGAAGAACGCGAACTCACGAGGTTCAAGGTCTGGTACGAGGGCCGCAGCCTGCCGTTTCTTGAAGACGCACTGGTCGATTACGCCAAGGATCGCATGGGTGGGCAGCTCACCATCAAGGCGCCCAACGCCAAAATGCCCCGGGTGAACGATGACAGCCCGGTGGAAGACCGCATCAACTATGTGCTCTATAACGAGGTCAACCCCGCGCTGGCTGCGCACGGCGGTGAGGTCAGCCTCGTGGAAGTCACCGAGGACCAGTTCGCGGTGTTGCAGTTCGGCGGTGGTTGTCAGGGCTGCAGCGCGGTCGATATGACCCTGAAGGGCGGAGTGGAGAAAACCCTGCTAGAGCAGATACCACAGCTTGCCGGAGTCAGGGATATCACTGATCACACCGATACCAGCCAGGCGTACTACTAGTCGGCTTACCGCCCGGACAGCAGAACAGCTAGCTGCGTGGTGACCCAGGATGAGCGCCGGGCGGGAGAAGGGCGCCTCAGTTCATACGTGCGGGCAGAACATCCTTCAACTTCTCGCGCATATCCCGTAGACAGGCTTCCGTAGTCTCCCAGTCGATACAGCCGTCGGTCACTGACACACCGTACTTCAGCTGCGACAGGTCGCCGGGGATGGACTGGTTACCCGCCTCGAGATTGCTCTCGATCATCATTCCCACTATCGACTGGTTGCCCTCGATAATCTGGTTGCACAGGTTGTCGGCCACCAGTGGCTGCAACTCAGGCTTCTTGCTGGAATTGGCGTGACTGCAGTCCACCATGATGTTCCCGGAAGCGCCCGCGGCAGCCAGCGCATCTTCAGCCAGCTTGATGTGCACTGAATCGTAATTGGGCCCCTGTTCTCCGCCGCGCAGTACGATATGCGCGTAGGGATTACCCCGGGTAGTGAATACCGATACCTGTCCCTGGCGATTAATACCGAGAAAGCGGTGCGGCTTGGCCGCTGACATCAGGGCGTTGGTCGCCACGGTGAGTCCGCCATCGGTGCCGTTCTTGAAGCCAACCGCAGAGGACAGCCCGCTGGCCATCTCGCGGTGGGTCTGGGATTCGGTGGTTCGCGCACCAATGGCGGTCCAGCTGATGAGATCCTGCAGGTACTGCGGCGAAATAGGATCCAGCGCCTCGGTGGAGGTGGGCAGGCCTATTTCCAGGATATCCAGCAATAGCTTTCGCGCGATGTGCAGGCCTTCCTCAATCTTGAAGGAATCGTCCAGGTGCGGATCATTGACCAGCCCCTTCCAGCCAACCGTCGTGCGCGGCTTTTCAAAATAGACACGCATAACGACATACACGGTATCGGCCACCTCGTCGGCGATTTTCTTCAATCGACGCGCGTAGTCGAGTGCGGCTTCCGGGTCGTGAATAGAGCAGGGCCCCACGACGACGAAGATGCGGTGGTCTTTGCGGTCGAGAATATTCTCGATGATCTGTCGGCTCTCTACCAAGGTATCGTGAACGGACGCTGACATCGGAAGCGCAGTTTTCAGCGCCTCGGGTGTTATCAGTACGTTCTGCGAACCGACGTTGACGTTGTGCACTTCGTGCACGTCGCTATTGCTCATGTGTTTACGCTCATGCTGCCAATCTGAGATGACGTGGCCCGCGTGCAACGCTTCTTGCACCGGGCGCGGCATTCTATAGCAGCCGGAGGTGTTTTTGTAGCGTGGCCCCGGGTGTGTATGCTTTTCAGCCAGGTGTCCCGGGCCCTTTCTCGACATGCCATGCGGTTCCCTGCACACTTGATGCTCTGGCGTTGCACCCCGCCTGCACGCAACGCTGCCTCCGTTGGCTCTGGTTTTGAGGTCTGAACAGCTTGGCGCATAGGCTTTACGATATTTCCGACCTGCAGCCCTTTATACAGAGAGGTTGCCTGCTGCTTACCCCGAATGCTCGCCTGGCCCGGCGAGTCAAGATGGAGTGGGATCGGTCGCACAGCGAAGCGGGAGCGAAAGTCTGGGAACCACTGCCGGTCTATCCGATGGAGCGCTGGCTGCTGCAGCAGTGGCATGCGGCAGTGCGCGGCGGCGAACTCCCTCCTGTGCTGCCCCTGAGCAAGGTGCAGGAACTGCAGCTCTGGCAGCAGATTATCCTTGAGCAGGCAGATGACGATGCGGGCCTGATCAACCCTGCCGGTGCGGCAGAGCTTGCCAGCGAGGCCCGGGAGCTGCTTCTGCGCTGGGAAATCAGCCTGGACGCACAGGGCGCCGGGCGGGCATTGCGTTCACTGTTTGCCCTCGAGGGGGATTGCCAGCGCTTCTTATGCTGGCAGGACGACTTCGAGCGGAAATTGCAGCAGCGGGGCCTGTGTACCACCGCGGACTGTTTGCGCACGCTCTGTCATGCCACCACGCGCGCTGCAAAGCCGGACCTGGTGCTGTTGGAGGTGGGGGAACTGGCCCCGTTACTCGAGACGTGCCTGCAGTCTCAAGGTTCAAGCGTAGAGCGATTTGAGACCGGCCGAGCTGACGGCGACGTGTGCGTACACCCCTTTACCGATGGGCGTGCGGAAATCAAGGGAGTGGCTGCCTGGGCCGCAGCGCAGCAGCAGAAGTCGCCCGATGAGTCCGTGGCCATTGTTTTCAATGGAACTGCCGGCGATCGGGCGGCGCTGGAATATGAACTGCGGCGCGAGTTTGATTGCCTTGGGGAGCACTATGCCAGCCTGCCGGTGAACTTCTCTGCCGGTATGCCGCTGTCAGAGGTGCCTGTGATACGCACCGCATTGACGCTGCTGGAACTGGTCGAAATGCCCGTTCCGGTCGCCGAGGTGGTACGTCTTTTCAACAGTCAGTTCGTCGCGCTTTCTGACGCGGAATCGGCGGCAGCCCAGATTTTCCTGCGCCGTCTCTTTGAGGGTGGCAGCGAGCGCGTGGATGCCGGTGCATTGCGCAGTTTTGCCAGCAACGCCAATTCGGACAAGAGGCTGCGATTCGGAGATTGCCTGCTCGCAGTCAGTGGCCTGCGCCAGACGCGCGAGAAGATGTTGCCCTCAAGCTGGATCCCCCTATTTAACAGCGTACTCGATATTTGGGGCTGGCCCGGGGAGGCTGGCCTGGATTCGCTTGAATTTCAGCAGGTGCAACGTTGGTACGATACGCTGGATGAATTTGGCGCGCTGGATCTGGTCTGTGACCCCCTGTCGTTTCAAGCTGCATTGCAGCTTCTACGCGGCGCCTGCGCGCGCAAGGTATCGCACCCTGAAACGGCTGACAGCGCCGTGCAGGTGCTGGGCCCGCTGGAAGCTGCGGGCCTCAGCTTTGATCAGCTGTGGATGATCGGTATGCAGCGTAGCGCCTGGCCCGCCGCGCCACGGCCTAACCCGCTAATACCACTTTCGCTGCAGGCCCAGCGCGGTATGCCCCATGCCACGCCAGAGCGCGAATGGCAGTACGCCCACAGCCTGCTCGAGCAGTTCGCGCTTGGCAGTGCGGTATTGCACGCCAGTTACAGCACCCAGGTGGACGGCGTCAGTGAGGGAGTCAGCGCGTTGCTGGAAGGCATACCGCAAAGCACTCCGGTCGAGGTCTGCGCGGTGCCTCCAGACTGG
>JAUHYL010000114.1 GCA_030426545.1 Gammaproteobacteria bacterium | reverse complement strand
GTAGTGGATGGGCCCGAAGTGCGCCATGTCTGCCATGTTGTCCACCAGTTCACGGCCCAGGGATTCGATCGGTATTGCCGCCATCTCCCAGTCGGTCCACTCCCCCGAGTACCAGTCTTCCATGCGCGCAGGTTCCTGCTCGGGGATGGGTGGGTTGCCCTCGGGATCCTGCCAGACGAACACCAGCCCGTTTTTCTCCAGCACCGGCCAGGATTTGATAACGGCTTTTTCCGGGATCTTCTTCGCGTACGGTATGTCGTCGCAGACGCCGTCCGAACCCCAGCTCCACAGGTGGAACGGGCAGACTACTGAATCGCCTTTTACCTCGCCACCGCAGAGATCACCTCCCATGTGCGGGCAGAAGGCGTCCAGGATATGAACCTCGCCATCTTCCTTGCCGCGATAGGCAACCAGTTTAGTGCCGAAGACAAACAGCTCGCGCGGCTTATGGCTGACGCTGCCGGTGTTGCCGATCACGTACCAGCCGCGGGCGTAGCGCTCTTCGCGCTCGTCGGCCTTGATCACGTAGGGTTCACGCTTGGGCGCCGTGCGCTTTTCTGCTGCGGTCATGTTGGTATCTCCTCGAAAGCTGTGTGAAAAACCGGTTGAGAGTCGGGGTAGCTACAATTAGTTGTGAATTATTGGTTGCCCGGGTCGCCGTTGCCATCGTCCCAATGGACTAGGCTGCCCCGGATCACGGCAATGCTTGATGTAGATCAATAGCGCGGTTCAGCTGCCCGAACCGCGCTGTCCCGGCTACAGGAAGAAGTCGGTGTTTTCGCCGCCCATCATGGTGCCGCCAAGATTGCGCCCGAACTTGAACGGGTTATTGGCGACGTGTGTACGGCCCGCGTTGATGTCCAGCCAGGCGCGATTCAGCGGGTGATCGCGGAAAATGCCCTGCGCACCGCAAGAGATGAACATCAGGTTGATTGCATCCGTGCACTTGCGCGAGACCAGTGCGGCGTCGAAGCGCATTTTGATTCGCTCGTCGATATCCAGTTGCTGGCCATTGCGCGCCGCTTCCACCATGGTGTCAAAATTGCGGAGCATAACGGTCTGGCACTCGTCTACCACGGAAACGGCATTGGCGAGGGCCATCTGTGCGTCCGGGTCGGTGGCGATCTTGTTGCCGTCGTTCAATCCCACGCGTTCCTTGTTCACCGCGATGTAGCTGTCTACCACACCTTTCAGGCAACCGATGCTGGATGTCGACACGGCGCGCACAAAAATCTGCCCGAAGGGCAGGCGGAATATGTAGTGCTCGTTCACCGCGTTGCCGGGACTGTCACATTCGAAGCCGTGGATGGAGCGGTGGGTGCGGTATTCCGGCACAAACGCATCTTTCACCACGATGTCGTGGCTGCCTGTGCCCTCCAGACCACTGACATCCCAGTTGTCGACGATTTCGTAGTCGCCAAGGGGGACCAAAAAGGTGCGGTAGTCAGGCGCCTCGCCCGGATTGGCTGGCGGCACCATGCCGCCGAGGAATGCCCACTTACAGTGCTTTGAGCCGGAAGAGAAACCCCAGTGGCCGGACAAGCGGTAGCCGCCCTCCACGTGCTCCACTTTACCCACGGGCATGTAGGAGGAGGAGATCAGTGTGGCGTCGTCATCGCCCCAGACATCCTGCTGCGCCTGGTCGTCGAACAGCCCCAACTGCCAGTTGTGAATGGCCACGACACCGAGAACCCACGCCGTCGACATGCAGCCTTCCGCGAGAATCATCTGCACACGGAAGAACACCTCGGGATCCAGTTCGAAGCCGCCGTAGCGCGCGGGCTGCATGATGCGGAAAAAGCCCGCGTCCTGCATTTCCTGCACGGTGGCTTCGGGCAGGTGGCCCAGCTGTGCGCATTCCTGGCTGCGCTGGCGCAGCGCCGGGAGCATGTCCCGCGCCGCCTGGTAAAGTTGATCGGTCAGATTCGGTTGTGCCGCAGTCATGGTGGCTCTCCTGAGTGGTGATAGTGGCCACTATGCGTTTGCCGCGTCGCGCGCTCATACCTCAAATCGAGTAAGTTGGCGCGCTATCGATGGCTCTTTGATCTGCATCAATAGTCCCGGGCACGAGGGTCGGAGCGTCAGGTTGTCGCGATATTGGCGGGAAAGACGGGGCTGAAAGAACGGGACTTGGAACGGAGGAAATGCGCCCCTGCGCCTTAGACGGACAGCGCGCAGATCCTGCTGATGTGACTGTAGGGCCGGTCGCTCTCCTCATGCCACTGATTGAAAGCCGCCTGTACCCGCTTCAGGTCGCGCGCACTGGTGGGGTTGTCGCGAATGTCCACGCCGGCCCGTTGCAGGCAGCGCACCACGTCACCGGTGACGATGAAGGTATCCTTGCCCAGACTGCGCAGTACCCGCTGTCCGGTCATGCCGCCCAGGCGGGCACCGCGTTTTTTGAGCACGTTGAACAGCCCGATGTGATCGTCCTCCGGCCAACTCGCGACGAACCTGCCAAAGCTGCCGTGCTCTTTACCGATGTCGAGGATGAACTGGGCATTGGCCTGTACGCAGAGCACTTTCTGCCGGTTGCGGACGATGCGCGGGTTGCTGGCAATGCGGTCAATCTGCTCGGGGCTGAGCAGTACAATCTTCTCTGGCGGGAAACCGAAGAACACGTCTTCGAAGTCATCCCACTTCTGATTGATAACGCGCCAGACAAAGCCGGCCTGGAAGGTGCATCGCGTCATCTCCGCCAGCCAGCGATCGTCCCGGGTGCGCTTCAGCGCTGCCGGGCTGCGTACGTCAGGCAAATGCGCCTGCAGGCCGCTGTCACCGCCGTGACGTTTGCGGGCGCGGTCGAGAATTGTCTTGAAGGCTTCCACGCCGGTTGAATGGCTCAGCTATTGTGCGAACCGTCGCACAGTGGCTGACCTGCGGTCGCCTTGCAGCCGCAGAAGTACACCTTGCCGTCCTCGGTGGCGTCGTAGCGCACCGGCGAGAAGCCGCTGTCCTTGTGCGAGCCATCGCAGAATGGCTGTGTTGAGCTGAGTCCGCAGGCACACCAGAAATAGGCCTTGCCGGCCTCTACTTCTACGCCATAGGGAGTGTCCGCTGCGCGCTTGGGAGTGGCCATCCTGTGATCCTTACAATGCTGAAAGCGAGTCAGAAGGTTAGCACGTGATCCGGTAGTGAATCACGCCATCGCTCGCCCGCGTGAATGTGACCGGCACCGCCTGCGGCGATGCCGGTCACAGAGAAGATGGCTTGGCGAGCTAAACGTTCGTTTTGAGCAACAGGCGTTTGAAGACCACCGCGTTGTGATCGTCCGCATCGCGCTCGGGCTCCTCGGCCAACTCGACGTTGGGAAAACGACGGAACAATTCGGAGATGGTCAGGTAGAGCTGGCGTTTGGCCAGCGCCGCGCCAATGCAGTAGCGCGGCCCGTAGCCGAACATCACGTCCGGATTGAATTCGCGTTCCACGTCGAACTGTTCGGGGTTGTCGTAATACTCCGGGTCGTGGTCTTTCAGGTGCGGCATCATCAGCACCATCACGCCCTTGCGCAATTGCTGGCCCATGAATTCCATATCGCGCGGTGCGTAGCGCGCAAAACCCATCTTGGAGGAGACGCCCCAGCGGTTGATCTCGCAGAAGGCATTGGAAAATGCCTCGGGGGAGGCCAGCGCTTTGGCTATCTGGTCGCGATCGTTTTTCAGCAGGGCGTAGACGGACCACTGTTGTGCCACCAGCGTGGTATCAGAACCTGCACCGATCAACGCCAGGATCAGTGTGACGATATCGCCCTCGACGAACTTCTCGTTCTCCGCCTCGATTTTCAGCAGGGTGCTGAGGAAGTCATCCTGCTCCGGCGCTGCGCGCCGCTCGGCAATGACCTGCTTGATGATGTCGATGGCGCGGTTGCTGTCTTCGCGAGCCGACTGGCGCTCCTCGTCGGAAATGGTGGGGTTCCAGGCCGCGGTAAAGGTCATGATGACCTGTTTGATGTCGGGCCAGTACTTTTCCGGGATGCCGACCATGCGGGTGATGGAGATGAACGGGATGTGCTCGGCGATCATCGCCTTGTAGTCAAAGGTTTGCGGCTGGCCCAACTCGTCGAACAGGCGCTGTACGTCCGGTTCGATTTTCGCCTGGATGGCGTCCACCACGTTGCGCGAAAAGGCCGGGGCGGTGACGCGCCGTACCAGGCGATGGTGGTCGTGATCCGCCAGCAGGCTGTGACCGATCATCGCGCGCTCGAAGTTGCTCCATTCGTCCTCTGGCGGCCTTGGCGGTGCGAACTCCCAGTCGTAGAAATCCGAGGACAGGGGTTCCTCCTTCCAGCAGGCCATGATGTCGGGCATGCGGGTGACGATCCAGGCCTGCCAGGGTTCGTACCACACGATAGGGGCGCGTCGGGTCAGCGCCAGGCACTGCGGCACCGGGTTGTCCAGGTACTCCGGCGAGTGCGGGTTAAACAATTCCTCAATGGGCGGCAGGTTCTCGGCAGCCTCGGCCATGGGGCCTCCTCAATCACAGCGGCAAAAGATAAGACGGGCGTCTGCCCGCGATGGGCTGTAGTGTAGCAAGCCAGCCAAAAAAGTATACATATGTATATCTTTTTTGGATAATGAATCTTTGTTCATTCTCTGAACGCGCGGGCAACGGCGGCGCCTGGCGCTGTATGCTGTGCGCCTGTGTTTGTGAATCCAGGGTTGCAATGGAACTGGTTGTTTTTGATCTCGATGGAACGCTGCTGAACGGGAATTCGGAGGTCTCGGGGCACACGCGCGAGACGCTGCAGCGCCTGCGCCGGCGCGGCATTGCCTACACGGTAGCCACCGGCCGCACCCTGCACGCCTCGGTTGACCTGCTGCAGGGGCACGGCTTCGACCTGCCGCATATCTACAAGAATGGCGTGATTGTCTGGCACCCGGATCGGGGGGCTTACAGTCACCGCAACCTGCTCACCAACGAAGAAATTCGCAGTATCCTCGGCGCGTTCCACGCAGCCGAAGTATCGCCCTTTATATTCACGCTGGATCAACAGGAGCACCACGCGGTATATCACCCTCCGCTGCTGACTGCCGCGGAGGAGCGCCTGTCGCAGATTTTCTCCCGCGACCGGGGGCTGGACGTGTTGCCGGTTTCTGACATGCCCGGCGACGTGGACATTACCAACATCAGTGCACTGGGGGAGGGCGGCGCCATCGCGCGCGTGCGCGAGATGGTCGATGCAGAGCCGCACCTGGTCGCCTACGGCGGCCCGGCGTTGGAGGGGGATGCGCTGCAGTGGCTGGACGTGCATCACAGTAATGCCAGTAAAGGCGGCGCGGTGAATTTGCTGAAGGCGGACCTCGGGGTCAGCCGCGTGATCTGTTTTGGCGACAGCGACAACGATCTCAGCATGTTCGAGGTTGCCGATGAGAGCTATGCACCGAGCAACGCCAAGGACGAGGTGAAACGCGCGGCAACTGCCGTTATCGGTCACCACGATGAAGACGGAATCTCGGAGTTTTTACGCAGTCGCTTTGAGGTCTGATTCGCGCTCAGGGCTTTCTCGCCGCTCCGGGCTGTCTAGCGCTCAGGGCTGTCTATCCGCTCAGGGCTGTCTATCCGCTCAGGGCTGTTCCGGCGCAACCCAGAACTTCTCGCGGCGCAGCAGTTCGTTGTAGAGCAGCGCGCAGAGGAACATAAGCGCCGGCGCCAGTTGAATACTGAGCCGGCCAACCGCTGCGAAGTTCACCGCGCCGACACTGAATGGCGTAAACACAAACAGGAACAGGTAGGCAGTCACCGAACAGGCCAGTGTTGCGGTCGCGGCAAGGTAGGTTTTTGTCATGGCGCCGGGCATGACGAGGCCCAGCGGGAATAGCATCAGCATGAAGTAACCGAACAGGTGCCAGCTGTCGTGCACCCAGATGTTCTGCACGATGCCCATTACCGCGCCGAGGTTGAATTCAGGGCGCAGCTGCGCGATGGAGTAACCGGCGACCTCGAATTCCTCGGGCACGATCAACAGCAGCAGGATGCCTCCCAGCAAGCCCAGCATAAACAGCTTCGCCGCCTGGCGGCGTTGCATGAAGGCTACCGTGGTGGCCGGCACCAGTGACAGGAACCAGATAACGCCCTCGTTCTTGATCAGCGGGCAGGCAATCGCGAACAGCAGCGCCAGCGCGGCCAGCCAGGTCTGGCGGCGGCGCAACCAGTTGTGCAGGCACATGACTGAGCAGCCATAGCTGGCACCGAGGAACAGGTCGGCGTAGCCGGCGAGCGCCACGTGGATGTTGATCAGCGGCATGGACAGCAACAGGTAGGTCGCCACCATGGCTACTGTTGTCGACAGGCCCGATAGCCTCAGCTGCCCGTAGAAAGCCGCGCCCAGTGCCCCAAGGCACAACAACCAGGGCAGGTTCATCAGGCTTTCGTTCCACTCGCCGTGGCCCAGGTTTATCCACACCTGCAACAGCGGGATGGTCGCGGGATAGTGCGGGTGACGATCGGTAAACACACCTTCACCGCCCAGCTCCAGCCACTCCTGCGCGTTGACGAAGGGTACGATGGCCTGGTGTTCGAACCACACCCTTGCCTTGGTCGCCCAGTGCATGGTCGCGTCCCAGGGGTACAGCGGGCGCCAGATGACTTCCAACCCGAGCGTGATAAGGCGCAGGCTGATCAACCCGAGCAGCAGTGCAAACAGCAGTTGCTGTGCGCGGCTGGCGGGAAGTTCAACGGGGGCACGGGCGGCGCGGTAAGCGGGCGAGCGCAGGGTCAGGCCAAGCGCGATCAGGGCGACGACCGCGAGTATGGCGGTAATGCTGACAAACTCCAGTGCAAAGCCGCGCGCATCCAGCAGGCGCATTAGCTGGGGCAGGGCAATCAGGCCCACCAGGGTGCCGAAGCCCCAGACGTTTAAACCGCGTGCGGTAGTGCCGCGCGGCACAAACAGGTTCAGGCACAGGCCGGCGCACAGGCCGGGTAGCAGCAGAGCCAGCAACGTGGTGGCGATCTGCATCAGATAGCCCTCAGGCGCAACAGCGCGCCGGACTCACCATCGGTGAGCACGTCGATGTAGTAGCGATTGCGCTTCATGATCAGGGTGCCGCTTTCGGGATAGATTTCCAACGAGCTGGGATAAGCGACAAAGATGTAGTCTCCCGGACGCAGGTACTGGTCGTAGGGCAGCTCGCGGCCGTGAAACTTCCTGAACACATTGTGCGGATAAAAATAATAGGCACTGCGTAAGCCGATGTAGCTGTCGGAGGATGCGACGAACACGCGCGCCTGGTCCTCGGGTATTTTTGTCAGTGCTTCGGCAACGGCGCGATAAATGGCGGCGTCAGGCCCCTCTGCCAGCTTTTGCGCGTCACTCTTGCCGGCAAACTGCTGCCGTGTTTCGCCCAGCTGTCGCAGCAGTTTGTATTGCCAGGGTAGATCCAGCGCCAGCCAGCACACCAGCCCGATGGCACCCACCACGCGCCAATCCAGCGCGAGCCTGCGATGGCGCAGCACAACCAGC
>JAUHYL010000113.1 GCA_030426545.1 Gammaproteobacteria bacterium | reverse complement strand
CGCGCTGGCCGTGGTGAGCTTTGGTCCGCACAGTGGCCCCGGGGAAGACCCCCGGCACATTCATTGTGGCCTGCCACAACTTGGCGGCGAGCCCGTCACGGAAGTCTGGCGAACCACGGGCGTGGTGCACAGTGGCGAGGAGAACGGCTGCCACTGGGCGCAAAGTGAAGACGCCCTGTTCGTGGCACGGTGGATTGAAGACGGCGGTGACGCGCTTGCCCTGCGAGACGAGGTATCGCGCAGCTATCGCCAGCTGTTGACCCTTATCCAACAGCGCGGATTTCCGCGCATCGTGCGCGCGTGGAACTACATTGCCGACATCAACGCCGGGGCGGGCGATATGGAGCGCTACCGGCAGTTTTGCGCCGGCCGTCAGACCGCGTTCAGCGATTGGCATTACAGCAACGAAACCTACCCCGCCGCCAGCGCCCTGGGTCACCGCTGTGACAAAACGGCGGTCTACCTGCTGGCAGGCAAACACGCCGCCAGGCCGATTGAGAACCCCCGACAGGTCAGCGCCTACCATTACCCGCGCGAGTACGGCCCGGCCAGCCCCTCTTTTGCGCGCGCCGCGCTGATGGATTGCGGTGCGACCCAGCTGCTGCATATCTCCGGCACCGCCAGCGTGGTGGGCCACGAAAGCCAGCATGAAGGCGATCTCGCGGCACAATTGCAAACTACCTTCAGCAATCTCGACGCGCTGTTTGAACGCAGCACTGAGCACACGACGCAGGGCATCCATCCTGCCGCAGACCTGCTTAAGGTGTATGTGCGTCGAGAAGAAGACTACGAGACAGTAAGACAGGCGGTAAGCGCGCGTTTTCCGCACACGCAAAGTGTATTTCTGCGCGCCGACATCTGCCGCAGGGAGCTGCTGGTTGAGATTGACGGGGTGGGTGTCCTCAGCGATGCACGCCCACACCAGGCCTTTGGCAGCACCGCCGTCAATGAGTGAAGCCAGTAAATCGTCCCTGCATCAAATGGCTTCGGATGCCGGCGAAGATGCGCCCCTGTTGTCGCGTAAAGTCTTATTCAGTGGGCTGAGTTTCGCGCTGTTTGGTCTTACCGGTTTGTTGCTATCGCTGACCGTCTTCCCGCTGTTCTATCTGCTCCCGGTTAGCAGGGCACAAAGACAGCGCTGGAGCCGCGCAGTGTTGTCACGGGTATTCCCTGCGTTTATTCGCTTCATGAAGATCTGCGGATTGATCCAGGTGCGTCACCAGAATTTCGACATCCTGCAATCGGGAGGGCGGCTGATCGTTGCCAACCACCCCTCGCTGCTCGACGTGGTCTACCTCATCGCCTCCGTAGAAAACGCCAACTGCCTGGTGAAACCCAGCCTGTTCTTCAACCCCTTCACCGCGGGCACCGTCAGGGCAGCGGGGTACATTCGCAATGACTCCGACACGCTGCTGCAGCGTGCGTCAGAATCCCTGCGCGCCGGCGATACACTCATCGTTTTCCCCGAGGGCACGCGCACACACCCCGACAAACCCTTCCGCTTTTTGCGCGGCGCCGCCAACATCGCCCTGGAGGCTGGCTGTGATGTCTGGCCGGTCACGATTCGCTGCACACCGGCCAGGCTGATGAAGAACCAGTCGTGGTATGAAATGAGCCGTTCAACCCTGCAGGTCTCGTTGACCGCGCACCCGCCACTGGAAGTGGCGCCCTACCTCGACGACAGCCTGCCGCGCCCGCGTCAGTCGCGGCGCCTGACCCAGGACCTCGAGGCGTTTTACACGGCGCAGTAGGGTTTCAGCAGGCCGGAGTTCTCTGCTATCCTCGCCCCAGCACACACTCGCAGGAAGCTGCCCCACCATGCAGAGCAAAGATCAGGTATTTCAACAACTTGTGAAAATCATGCAGGAGTTGTTTGAGGTCGATCCCAGCCAGGTTCACCTGGATGCGCAGCTCTCCGATGACCTGGATATTGACAGCATCGACGCCGTCGATATGGCCGCACAGCTGCAGGAGATGACGGGCAGCCGCATCGAGCCCGCCGCCTTCAAGGAAATACGGACTGTGCAGGATCTTGTCGATGCCACGCATGCACTGCTCACCGAAAAGGGCATCGAGCTGAACGCCTGACGCAGCGTGACCCACGCTGCTCACAACCCCTGTATCGTTATACCGGTTTTTAATCACCCGGACGGTATTGTTTGGGTGTGTGAGCGGCTTGCCGCGTTTGAACTGCCCGTGATTCTCGTTGATGACGGCAGTGACCCTCACTGTCAGCAGGTATTGGCGACGCTCGCCAGTGAACACGAGTGGATCAGCCTGCGGCGCTTCAACGACAATCGCGGCAAGGGCGCCGCGGTCTGCGCTGCGCTACTCTGGGCGCAGCAGTTGGGTTTCAGCCACGCACTACAGGTGGATGCGGACGGCCAGCACGACCTGGAGGATGTCCCCAGGTTTCTGGCGGCGTCGCGCGCGCAGCCACAGGCCGTCGTGACGGGTGACAGAGTCGCTGAGGGAATCTCTGCCACACGACACTACGGCCGCAAACTCACCGACTGGCTGGTGTGGCTGGAGACGCTGTCCCTATGCATCAGCGATTCCATGTGCGGTTATCGCATTTATCCGCTGCAGCGCACAGTCGCGTTGCTACAGACACGGCGCATAGGGCAACGCATGGACTTTGATACGGACATACTGGTGAGACTCTACTGGCGTGGCCTGCAGGTAGTACAGGTCAAAACGCGGGTTATCTATCGCGACGGCATTCCGTCTCATTTCCGTATGCTGTGGGATAACCTGTACATGATTCGCATGCACCTGCGGCTGCTCTTCGGTATGCTGCCAAGGGCGCCGCTACTGTTACTGCGCAAGTTCACTCACTGATTGCCACCATTCGCCATGCCGTCTCTTCCTGACATCAGCCTCGACATCAAAGTGCCCTTCCACGACGTGGATTCAATGCACATTGTGTGGCACGGCCACTACAGCAAATATTTCGAACTGGCACGCTGCGAGCTGCTGGAGTCCTTTGGCTATGGCTACAAGGCAATGGCCGCGTCAGGATATGCCTGGCCGGTGGTTGATATGCGGCTCAAATATGTGAAACCGGCGCGCTTCGACCAACTTATTCGCGTCAGTGCCGCTCTGGAAGAATGGGAGTACCGCCTCAAGATCGCCTACGTCATTCGCGACGCAGCCAGTGGCGAGAAGCTGACCAAGGGGCACACCATGCAGGTGGCAGTGGATATGTCGACCAACGAGATGTGCTATGAGTCGCCCGCGATACTGAAAGATAAACTGGGGATCGCAGCCGGATGAGGTTGGGCATCCCCTGCCTGCTCGCATTGATACTGACACCGCTGTACGGTTTGTCCGACGAACCCCCGGCAAATGCCAGCCACAAATCCCTTACGACAGTTACTGCAGAAACGCGCGAAATAGTCGCCGCACGCCTGCGCAATCAGGCAGTCATTGCCGGAGAGTTTCGGCAAAGCAGAACCGATGCAAAGCTGCCACGCCCACTGGAGAGCAACGGCCACTTCGTGTTCTGGCGCGATCAGGGCGTGCACTGGGCCACGACATCACCACTCACGCAACAAACCGTCTACCGGCCAGACACTACCTGGCAAATGGACGATGGGCCGGCATCAGCGCGCGAGCTGCGCAGCCGCAGTGATGACATCTTTCGCGATGTTCTGCTCAATGTACTGAGCTTTGACGAGGCACAGCTTGCGACGGAATTTGAGTCGCGGTGGCAGGTTTCTGACAACGGCAACTGGCAACTCAGCCTCGTTCCATTGCGCGGTCACCTGGCGCGCGCGATACAGACCGTCGAGCTGCGCGGAGATGAAAACATCAACCGTATCGAAATAGCGGACACCCGCGGCGGCGCGCTGCTATTGGAATTTCACGCGCAGCACAGCGAGTTTACTATCACCGCTGAAACCTGTGAGCAGCTGTTTTTGTACAGTGCACAACAGTGCCAGACCAAACTGACTCCGTGACTTCGTCGGTGCTGCGCTGGCTGTTCTATCTGCTGCTGGCTGGCCTGCTGGTTTGCACCGCCAGGCTGCTGCATCAGGGCCCTTCGATCAAGTACGATCTGCTGAGCCTGTTGCCGCAAACCGGTAGTAACGCAGTGGTCGCCGAAGCCAGCCGGCGCTTTACCACTCAAGACGGTAACCAGTTGCTGTACGTACTGAGCGCGAGCGAGCAAGCGCCATTGCTCAGCGCTGCCGGGGAAGTGCTGGAACGGATGCAGCAGGTGTCCGCCCTTGAAGTGGAGACACCCTCCCGCCGCGCAGAGGCGTTTCTGAACTATACGCACGCCCTTGCTGCCTATCGTTTTACGCTGCTACACGATGAACAGCGGCGCTACCTCGCCGAGACAAAGGAGCGCACACTCGTGCTGCAGAGGCAGCGCGAACTCTATCGCCCGGGAGCGGGTGCCCTGCTGACGTCTCCGGCGGAGGACCCCCTGGGTCTGTTCGATCGCTACGTGCAGGGCGCAGCGGTGATGCCCGAAAACGTACAAGCGCAGGGCGATCTCTTACTGCTGGAGACTGCAGGGGCGTCTTATGCACTGATCAGTGCCCGGGTGATACCCGGCGCGTTCGACCTGACCGCACAACAGCAGGTACTGGCGCTGGACGATGCGCTCAACACAGCGCTGGAAACAGACTATCCCGGTGTCACACTGAGAAAGGCCGGCATCGTTTTTCATGCCGGGCTGGCCGCGGCACAGGCAAAGAAGGAAGTCAGTATTATTGCGCTGGGCTCTGCACTGGGCATTATCGCCTTGTTTAGCCTGGCCTTCGGCTCTGGCAGGCCATTACTGCTGACACTGGGGTCCATTCTCTTCGGCTGCACGTCGGCCGCATTGATAACGCTGAGCATTTTTCGCGAGCTTCACCTGTTAACGCTGGTGTTTGGTGCCAGCTTGATTGGTGTTGCCGTGGACTATGCGCTGCATGCGCTGACCCGCGCTGACGCCCGCGGCCGCTCCGATCTCAGCGCATTGATGCCGGGCCTTGTGCTGGCATTACTCACCTCCCTGATAGGCTTTGGCAGCCTGCTGCAGGCGCCGGTGCCCGGCCTGCAGCAGATGGCGTTGTTTTCCATGCTGGGCCTGATCGGCGCGTGGCTGTTCGTCGTCGTCCTTTTTCCACATGTCACGATCAGCGCGCGTCCGCCCTGGCCACCGCTGCAAAAGTTCGCCCGCGTCCCGGACGGGCTGGCAGGGCGCAGCCACGCCCGGACAGCCATGCTTGCCGCGCTGGCACTATTGGCCGGCGCGGGGCTATGGCAGGTACAGACAGTCTCTGACCTGCGCATCTTTCACCAGGCGGATGATGCACTACTGGAGGATCAGGCGAGCATAGACGCACTGCTGCCATCCCACTCAGCAAACCAGTTCTACCTGGTGCGGGGCGCATCCGTCGAACAGGTATTGCAACGGGCTGAGGCACTGAATACGAAACTACGCCCACTGCGCGGTGAAGCAGTAAACACCGTGCTCAATCCGGCTGACCACCTGCCTTCGTTGCGTCAGCAGCGTGAAAACCGCGACCTGCTCAGCGCGGGCGTTTATCGACAGGGCGGCGCTGCAGATCAACTACTGCAACAACTGGGCTTCGACAACACCGCCATCAAGGAACTGCGCGAACAGGTAGCCACTCAACCGGCGCTGACGGCGGAGAACTGGCTGCGCTTTGCGCCGCCGCAGCTCGGGCAACTACTGCTCGGTGAATTCAACGGTAGCTACTACGCGGCCATACGCCTGTCAGGCATCTCAGACATCGAACCGCTGGCCGCCGTCGCCCGCCCACTGCCGTGGCTTGAATTTGTAGACACCGTGGCGGATATCTCCAGCGATCTTCAGCAGCGCCAGAACAACGCGCTGGTGCAACTTGGCATTGCCTACCTGCTCATTGGGCTCGCGCTTGGAGCGAGGTATCGCCGGGCACGGGCGCTGCTACTGCTCTGCGCGCCGCTGCTTTCCAGCGTGGCCACGATAGCCGTGCTGGGCCTGGCGGGGCAGCCACTAACACTGTTCCACGTGTTCGGGCTGTTTCTCGTGTTGGGCTTGGGGATGGATTACAGTATATTTCGCCACGAGGCTGGCCCGCAGCGCGAGGAGTGCATGTTCGCCATTATGTTATCAATGGCAACAAGCGCCCTCTCTTTCGGTCTCCTGGCCCTCAGCGACACGCCGATGATTTCGGCCTTCGGACTAACGGTTCTTCTGGGCAGTATTGGCAACTGGTTACTGTTGCCGCTTGCAGTGACGACACCGTCGACATCGAACCAATAGGCTTCTGGACTACATCATGGAACGATCAGTACTGGTAACAGGCTCCAGCCGAGGCATCGGCGCCGCCATCGCAAGGCGCCTGGCCGCTGACGGATTTACCTGCGTGTTGCACTGCCGGCAACAGCGCGCAGCCGCCGAGCAGGTCGTTGACGAGATTTGCGGCGAAGGTGGCCGCGCGCGGCTGTTGCAGTTCGATATTGCAGACAGGCAGGCCACCGCCGACTCGCTGGCGGCTGACCTCGACGAAAACGGCGCTTACTACGGCGTGGTTTGCAACGCCGGCGTGACGGCGGACAACGCCTTCCCGTCCCTGTCCGGCGACGACTGGGACCGCGTGATACGAACCAATCTGGACAGTTTCTACAACGTTGTTCAGCCGCTCACCATGCCCATGGTACGTGCGCGCCAGGGGGGGCGTATCGTCACGCTCTCTTCAGTATCCGGACTGATGGGCAATCGCGGCCAGGTGAACTACAGCGCCGCCAAGGCGGGCATCGTAGGCGCCACCAGGGCGCTGGCCGTGGAACTGGCGAAGCGCAAAATCACCGTCAACTGCGTGGCACCCGGGCTGATCGATACCGATATGGTCGATGAAATGGTTCTGAAGGAAGCAATGCAGCTGGTGCCCATGCGACGCATGGGTGAACCGCAGGAAGTCGCGGCGCTGGTGAGCTTCCTGATGTCAGATGAAGCCGGCTACATCACGCGACAGGTGATATCGGTTAACGGGGGCATGCACTGATGAAACGCGTTGTGGTGACGGGTGTCGGTGCGATCAGTGCGCTGGGCGGCGACTGGAAGACGTTTCGCCAGAACCTGGAAGCAGGCAATAGCGGCATTCGCTATATGCAGGACTGGGAACGCCACGACAAACTGAATACCCGCCTGGGAGGACCGGCCCCCTTCGAGGTGCCCGCCCACTACAGTCGCAAACGGATTCGCTCCATGGGCCGCGTTGCGCTGATGGCAACCCGCTCCTCGGAACTTGCGCTGGAGGACGCCGGCCTGCTGGATGATCCGCTGTTGCAAAGCGGCAAGGTGGGCGTTGCGTTTGGCTCCTCAACCGGCAGCACGGACGCCATCATGGAGATGGCCCGAATGTCGGTGAACAATGACATGAGCGCCATCAACGCCACCACTTACCTGCGCATGATGGGGCACACGACAGCGGTGAATATCGGCGTGTTTTTCGGGCTGCAGGGACGCGTCTACACGACGTCCAGCGCCTGTACCTCTGGCAGCCAGGGTATCGGCTATGCCTTTGAAGCGATCAAACAGGGCCAGCAGGTGGCCATGGTCGCCGGTGGCGCCGAGGAACTCTGTTTTACCGAAGCTGCGGTTTTCGACACGCTGTACGCCACCAGCACCCGCAACGAGAATCCCGCAGAAAACCCGCGGCCCTTCGACCGGGATCGCGATGGCCTGGTCATCGGCGAGGGCTCCGCCACCTTACTGCTGGAAGAGCGCGATCATGCGCTGG
>JAUHYL010000029.1 GCA_030426545.1 Gammaproteobacteria bacterium | reverse complement strand
CAGAAGAACGGTCGCTTCCTGGCGCTGGATCCCGCCGCCCAGGGTAAGCCTGTGTGGAGCGATCGCACGGG
Source organism: Gammaproteobacteria bacterium (assembly GCA_030426545.1). Lineage (GTDB taxonomy): Bacteria > Pseudomonadota > Gammaproteobacteria > Pseudomonadales > Halieaceae > Marimicrobium. Next base: position 47,192 of record JAUHYL010000029.1, on the reverse strand, counting down.
ATCGGGCGGTAAGGCAGGGGGCGTGCACTTTGCGATGGCGGTGGATGAAAAGCGAGGCGTGCTCTATGTGCCAATCAGTGATCGACCGATCGGCGACCTGGTAGGCGACAGTTTCAATGGCACGCCCAATCCCTCGCTGCACGCGGTTGATATCGCCAGTGGTCGCAAGCGTTGGGAAGTGGCAGCGCCGGGCGATTGCCGGGATGCATCTGGCGACGCTGTCAAAGGCTGTTTTCCCGGCTTCTCTGCCGCGATTACCGCCACTGATAATCTGGTGTTCGCGCCGACCCTGGACGGATACCTGCGCGCCTTCGACGCTGACACCGGCACACAACGTTGGTCTTTTGACAGCACCGGGCGCCACAGTGCGGTTAACGGGGGTAGTGCAATGGGCGGCTCGATAGACGCAGGTGGCATTCTTCTCGACGCCGGACAGCTTTTTGTCGTGTCTGGGTACGGTCAGTTCAGTCAGATTCCCGGCAACGCGTTTCTCGTGTTCGAAGTGCAGCGCAAAACAGACAGGTCACCGCAATGAATAGCCGATTCAATACACGTATTGCTGTGATCGGGGCCGGGCCCGCAGGCATCGCCGTGGGCAGGGAGTTACAGCAGCAGGGATTTACCAACTTCACGATCTTCGAAAAAGCCTCTGCGGCCGGTGGAACCTGGCACCTGCACAGTTATCCTGGTTTGGCCTGTGATCTGTGGGCCCACTCCTACACGTTTTCCTATCGCCCCAACCCTGACTGGTCGGCCAACTATGTGGGTCAGGCCGAAATTGAGGCTTACCTGCAACAATGCGTGGATGAGTTTGGGTTGACCGAGAACATAGCGTTCAATACCGAGATCAAGTGCGCGCACTATCAGCCCGACAAAACCTGGAAACTCGTGGATGCCGGGGAAAAGACCCATTCTTTTGATGTTGTAATCAACTGCATGGGCGGCCAGCATACGGCGATCTATCCCCAGGTGTCCGGCATTGAGGCGTTTCAGGGTGCGTGGTGGCACTCCACTCACTGGAATCACGCGGTGGACCTGTCTGGCAAGCGCGTGGCGATCGTTGGTTCAGCGGCGGCAGCGGTACAGATCGTCCCCGAAGTCGCAGCGATAGCGGGGCACTTGACTGTACTGCAGCGCACACCGAACTGGATTATGCCGCGCAACTGGAAAGCCTATTCGCCCACGCAAAAGTTTCTGTTTCGTCACCTGCCTCCTCTGTTGAAGTTCTGGCGTTGGGGTCAGGGCCTGCTGATGGGTACCGTGCTTGAAGGCGTAACGCTGGGCCACAATCGTATGCAGCAGTTTGAGAGCCGGGTGCACAAGTTCATCGCTGAGGCCATAGACGATCCACAACTGCGTGAGGCTGTTACACCCAATACACATTACGGCTGCAAACGAGGTCTGGTGTCGGACGACTTTTACCCCGCGCTGAATCGAGACAACGTCGAACTGGTCGCTGAAGGATTGCAGGCAGTGCGCCCGGAGGGCATCACCACCACCAGTGGACGTGAAATTGATGTGGATGTCATCGTTTACTGCACGGGCTACCAGGTACTGGATTTCGATCGTATCGATGTCCGCGGTGATGGTGGCACTGTGCTGGCCGAACGTATGGCGCAGGCTCCCCAGGCTTATGCGGGCATTGCGGTTCCGGGCTTTCCCAATTACTTTTTCGGCACAGGTCCGAATGGCCTGGCGATTAATGTGTCCTACTTCACCAGTGTCGAGCAGAACGCGGCCACGATAGTGCGCCTGTTGCAGGAAAAGGAGCGCGCCGGTATTGGCGCGATCAGTGTGCGTCCGGAGGTGGAACACAATTACAACGCGGAACTGTCCGCGAATTACGAAAACTATTCCTGGGGTGCGTCGAGTTGTAACAGTTATTACCGCACCGAAACCGGCCATGCGCCGTTTCTGTTCCCCGGCGGATTCAAAGACTATCGCCGCCGCCAGGCGCGTTGTTCACTGGCCGATTTCGAATCTGTTTAACGCAATCGCACGGCGGTGCAGTGGAGCAGCGGGAATGCCGCAATCCTCTCTAACAATCCAATCCAACAGCTCTGGAGCCGAACATGAACGAGATCATTCCCTTTTTGCCGAAACTGGGCGCCGCCATCACGCTGCTCTTCGGACTGATTGGTTTTTTCAAGCCGCGATTGCTGGTAAAACCGCTGGGTATCGAACTGACGAATGCGGCGGCAGTATCTGAGGCAAGGGCCGTTTTCGGTGGCCTTAACCTCGGTATGGCCATCGCCGCGTTCACGTTCGGTGAACCGTTGATCTTTACCGCACTCGGCCTTACCTGGGGTGTGCTGACGCTGGCGCGCTTGTGGTCTCTGGCGGTGGACGGAATCGGCCTGAAGGGCGCGATACCGGGCATCGTAGTTGATGGCACGCTGTGCTTCCTGTTTCTGGCGCCACTGTTGCTCGGCTGAGCGTCCTCAATGCCTGATTAAGGCGCCCTGTCACTGCGCCACAGTCACCACCCATCAAGTTTGTGACAAATTCAGTCTTGCCGGATCGCTGCTGCCGTTCTACCTTGTCTGCGTCTGTGTGACTGGCGAGTTCGGGTGGTTCACCACCGTGGAGCACAGACCTGGAGTCCGCTCCTGCCGCGCCGATCGCCTGGGCATCATCTTTCACTGTCAGAAGGAGATGCTCATGTCTGACCATAGAAGCTTACTGCAAGAGAACGATCCGGAACTGTTTGCCGCACTGTGCGGTGAGGAACAGCGCCAGCGCGAGGGGATTGAACTGATCCCCTCGGAAAACTATACCTACCCTGAAGTGTTGGCCCTGCTGGGCTCCGTTTTTACCAACAAGTACTCCGAGGGCTACCCGGGTAAACGGTACTACGGTGGACAGGAGTATACCGATGAGATCGAAAACCTGGCGCGCCAGCGCGCTTGCGAGGTTTTTCGGGCGCAGCATGCCAATGTTCAGCCTTTGTCCGGATCTGCCATGAATCAGGCGTCTTACCTGGGCGTGTTAAAACCCGGCGATCGTATCCTCGCCATGGACCTATCACACGGCGGGCACCTTACGCACGGAGCGCCGGTATCGCACATGGGGCGTCTTTTCGATTTTGCGCGCTACAAAACCTTGCCCCGCAGCGGAGCCATTGACTATGACCACGTGCGCGACATGGCACTGGCGCACAAACCACGCTTACTGATCTGCGGTTATTCCTCCTACCCGGGGGATCTGGATTATGCCCGTTTCAAGGAGATAGCGGTCGAGGTGGGGGCCCTGACCATGGCCGACATCTCGCACTTCGGTGGCCTGGTGGCGGCGAACGTGATGGCAAATCCCCTGGATGCCGGATTCGATATCGTCACCACCACCACCCATAAGTCGCTTCGCGGACCCCGCGGCGGTTTGATTTTATGCCGCGATGAACTCGCCCGTGATATCGACAGTTCGGTGTTCCCGGGGCTGCAGGGTGGGCCGCACATGAATCAGGTTGCAGCGGTAGCCGTGACTCTGAAGCACGCCGCCAGTGAGGGTTTTGCGCGCTATGCAGGACAGGTGCTGGAGAACGCGAGTGCGTTCGCTGACGCGCTGCTTGATCAGGGCGTCAGCCTCGTCACGGGTGGAACGAAAAACCACCTGCTGGTAATGGATACCATCCAGAGTTTCGGTATAGACGGTAGAACAGCTCAGGATGTTCTGGACACGGTTGCGATTACCACGAACAAGCAAGTGATCCCGGATGATCCGCTACCGCCATTCAAAGGCAGCGGCGTACGTTTGGGTACGCCCGCGGCAACGACGCGCGGTATGGATACAAACCACATGCGACAAATTGCGTTGTGGACCCTGCAGGCCTTGCGCAACAGGGATGACGCCGCGCAGCTCACGACGATCGCTGCCGAAGTGAAAGCATTTTGTCGCGAGTTTCCTGTGCCCGGGTTGGCGTGAAAAATGTCCGGCCCGGCGGTGGGCCGGGGATGAACTGCGGAAAAACTGGTATTGTGGCGCAACGCTAACTCAACCTGGAGACGGGACATTGAGTCAGGTAGCCTTTGTCACCGGGGGCGCGCGACGCATTGGCCGTGCTGTTGCGCAGCAACTCCACCAGCAGGGCGTCGATATTGCACTGCACTATCGCAGTTCGTCCGCAGAAGCAGAGCAACTGGCCGGGGAATTTAACGCGGCGCGACCCGCTTCCTGCGCGACTTTTCAGGCTGATCTTGAAGACCTGGACAGTGTGCGCGCGATGACGGCTGCCGTCGCGGAGCGATTTGGTACGCTGTCTCTGCTGGTCAACAACGCCTCCGGCTTCGCCGCCACGCCTATCGGTGAATGCACGCCCGAGGAGTTTGATGCGATGTTGGGCTCCAACCTGCGTGGTCCGTACTTCCTTATTCAGGGCCTGCTGCCGGCGATAGCGTCCGGCGGCAGTATTGTGAATATCCTGGATGTGCACATCGACCGGCCGTTGCCGCATTACAACGCTTATGGCGCGGCCAAGGCTGGGCTGGCGTCACTCACACGCAGTCTTGCGGTGGAGCTGGGCCCCGCTATCCGGGTAAACGGTGTTGCGCCGGGTGCGATCCTCTGGCCCGAGGATGGGGGCGCCTATGATGCGTCCACACGGGAGCGCACGGTAGCGGCAACGCCGCTAAGGCGCCTGGGTGAACCGGCGGATATCGCGCGAACGGTCACCTTTCTGGCATTTGATGCGCCGTTTATTACCGGGCAGATAATTACCGTAGATGGCGGGCGCGGCCTAACCGGCTGAGCCGGTGAATGGTCATCCAGCGCCCCAGCCCGTTGGCGGAAAAGCCTATTCCACTTCGATGATGACCCTGTCTTCCACACCGATGGCGTGGTGGTCGGGTGCGCGCAGGCTGATGCGCAGCTCATGCGAACCTGGTGCAAGGTCTGCGGGTAATTCAAAGGCCGCGTTTTCCGTCCAGGCTGTCAGGTGGTCGGCACTGTCATCGTCCGTGTTGAGGTACACGTGATAATGCCCCTCGGCTACCTTGCTGTGGTCATCACCGGAGCCTTCGTGTCCGTCATCATCGTGGCCGTGGTCGCCGCCCGCGTGCCCATGACCCTCAGGTTCCGCAAGCTGGAAGTTTGTAAACACCAGTTCCAGCTGCACCGTGTCACCGGCACTGAAAACCTCGCCTGCAGCGGGAGATGCGAACCTGACCTGCGGGTCGTCCGCCGCCGGTGCATGCAGCAGCGCGTCATGATTGGCGACCCGGCTGCCCAGTAGAATAAACATTTCGTCGTCACTGGAAGCGCCGGGTTGAATTATACAAGCGTCGCACCAACCGTCTCCCGCACCGGGTGAGGAGTCGCAGGCCGCGTCGTCATCCGGGCCGTTGCAGGCAGCGCCGACATTGCCTGCAACACAGGCGGTGGGATAACAGAGATGGGCATTGTCCGGTCTGCGTGAGCGGCGGGTCACGGTCTCCACGTTGGGCGAGCCGTCATCATTGACGCCGTTGTTCCAGGTTGCGCACCACTCGAGCACGCGCTCCTCGGGATTCGGTGAGTTAAACACCATTGCAGGCTCAAACACTTTGACCAGTGGTTCGTCGTAGGTGAATGTTTCATACACCTGCTCACCGTCCACGGACATGAAGAAGCGTTCGCCACGTTTGTGGGTGTGCGAGCTGAGGCGCAGCAGGCCGTCTCCCTGGTCGAACACATAGTCCCGACACTCTGTCTTCTTGCCAAAGGGTGGTGTGCCGGTACCGGCGAGAATATGCCGTGTCTCATTGATGCCCTTCGCACGGAAGCGGCGGTCATCGGCGAAGTACAGGTTGCGCCAGACATGGTGTATACCGTCTTCGGTGGTCAGGTTGAAGGCATGCGAGTTCCAGTAAAAGATCCCGTGCGACGGATACTCGCTGTAAAAGCCTTCCCGGTCCGGGCCCGAGCCCAGGCCGAGCACGCCGCCGGTCTGAACCTCCGGTTGCGGGCCGTAACCGCGGCAGGCGATGCTGTCACGCAGTTCAGCGCGGCACTGGCCGCCGTCGCCACAGGCGCTGCGGTCAGTGGGGTCGCAGCTTTCTCCCGGGCGGTCGCCCTCCACGCAGGTCCATTCACCGAAGGCGGGGTCGTGGATGCTTTCCACACCCACGGGCGAGTAGTACACGAGGTTGTGGTGGGTGAACGCGTCTTCACGCGTTTTACCGTTCTTGATGTAAAAGGCCTCGCGATCTTCGGTGAGATATTGCTCGGGGACTACGTCGCGAAAATCTTCATAGACGGCGAAGCAGATTTCACGCTCGGATTCCGCGGGCACCGCGTGTGGGGGCATCTTCAACTGGATGCCCTTGTCGGGGGCCGGGGGCGGCAGTGGCGTGGTATTGATGGCCTCCGCCTCTGGCAAACACACACCCAGCAGGCGTTCTATCTCATCCTCACCCCGTCCCAGGGTATCGCCGACGGAACCTTCACGCGGGGACCCTGCCTCAATCCAGAGACGAATGGCTTCCAGTTGCCCGGCGGAAATCGCGTTGCCGGCACTGGGCATGGGGCTGCCGTCGATAGCGTAACTTCCCGGGAAAGTCTTGGCGGACAGCTTGTGGTAAAGGTAGCTGGTAGAGGGGCGACGCGGATCAACCAGCAGCAGCGCAGAGCCCTGGGCGGGAACGCCGACAAGGTTGTCAAAGGCAACAGATGGTCGCAAATCCAGGCCGCCTTCCTGCGCTTCGCCGTGACACAGTGAGTTGGCGCAACCGGCCTGTTCGAACACGGTCGCCTGAATGGCTTCGAAGGTGCTGTCGAACGTCGGACAGAAGGTGATCTCCTGGTCACTCCAGACAAGCGCCTCCAGTGAGTGCACCGTCCAGGCATTGTCGCCGTGGTTATGCAGGTGAATTTCGATGGCGTCGCCGCGGGAGACGGGGAAGGGCAGTGTCAGCGTCTCCTTGATCAGGTTGTTGGAGCTGGGAATCGCGATCTCTTTTTCCCACAGCAGATTCCCGCCGATGGAAACAGCCACGTGGGCCGTGGCGGGCGCATTGTAGTTCAGCGCGCTGTGGCTCATGGCAAATTCCAGCTCTACGCCCGCATCGAGATCCAACAGGGCCTGTTGGCCGAGCGAGAGGTAGTCGCAGAACTCGGTACGTATCTCCAGGGTGTCGTCTTCCACCAGCCAGCCCTTGTCACGCTCGCAGCTGAATTCATCCGGGCGGTGGTGCGGGAAGGCGTCGCGGTTTTTTGCCTGTACGTCCCAGGCCTCGGCTTCCACCAGGCCAATGCGCAGCAGTTCGCGTTCGGCGCCGTAGGGTGAGTTGGAGGCCCAGGCCACCAGTTGCGCGCGTTCAGTGTTGGTCAGCTGCGGTGTGCCTGCCGGTGGCATGACGCCGTTGTCGACGGAGTAGTGGATGGCCGACTGAAAGGATTCTGCCAATACCTGCCCGTCCAGCGAGAAGGGCGCTAGCGGGTTGTCGCCGCTATTGTGGCAACCGATGCACTTGCCTTGCAGTATGGGCTCCACGTCGGCGTAGGCCAGCATTCTGCCCTGCTGGCCGTTGTCCAGTTGGGGCGTTACTTCCCCTGTCGCCGTGCTTGTACTGGAAGAGCCTCCGCCACCGCAGGCGACGAGACAGAGAGAGAGTATTGCCGGTATTAGCCGGTTATAAGGCAGACGTAGGGAAGACATGGGGCACCTGAGCAAAGCTTCGTTTTATTGTAGTGGGAACGTCGTAGACCTTCCCTTTGTGCTCAAGTTTAAGTGCTGGGGACGGACTGTCAAATCGCCCACTCTCCTGCCGGGTCAATCTGACGTGTTATATCCGAGGATTGGCGGACATACCGCGACGCGTAGCGGCCGGACTGCGACGGAGTCAGATCAGGCCGCTCTCGACGGGTCATTCCTGTTCTATTCAGAACACTATCAGCGCCGCGCGCACGATCAACGCGATTAACACCAGTGAGGTAATGCTGAAGATAGCGAAGCGAATCTCGATCTTGTTCACCAGCGACTGGAACAGGCTGTGCACGATGCGCAGCACTACATAGGCCCACGCGAGGGTCAGGTTGGTGCCGTCCCCGGCGCCCAGCAGCGCGAGTGTAATCGCGACTGCGTAAAACAGGGTCGGTTGTTCGTGCAGGTGGTTATAGTTATCCGCCTTCCAGCGTACCCGGGCGGGCAGCTGGGCCATTTGTGTGCCGCTCGGTGCTTCCGGATCCATCTCCAGTCCGGCTTTGCCAATGGCGGGGATGCGGGTGGCGTACATCCACGCCCACATCACGCAGGTCCACAGCAGCAGTGCGACGACAGGAGAAAGTATTGCGGTAGAGATCACCATGGTCTATTCCTTTTCATTGTTATGAGGGCTCGCTTTGCATGATGCGTCAGCGCTATCCTGCAAACAAGCTTATGCTACCTGCTGAAAATACACTGGAGCGCCCACATGTCTGAACCCTCTCACCTGCGTCGCCGCACCCTGCTGAAGGGTCTCACCGCTACCTCCCTGTTTCCGCTGCTGGGGGCCAATCTCATTGGTTGTTCCGACGGGTCCGATGAACGCCTGCAGAGTATTGCTGCCGAGTTCCTGCACGGTGTGGCATCCGGTGATCCGTTACAGGACCGGGTGATCCTCTGGACCCGCCTCAGTCCTGAAATGAACCCTGTGGAGGGCGCACAACAGGTGCGCGTTGAATGGGAAGTCAGTAGCGACGAGAACTTCACAGAGCTTGTGGCCAGCGGCAGCGGAGCGACGTCTGCGGCGGTGGATTACACGGTAAAAGTGGATGCCCAGGGGCTGCAGGCCGGTAGCAGCTACTACTACCGGTTTCGCAGTGGTGGCAACACCTCTCCCGTAGGTCGCACGCGCACCCTGCCGCAGGGCACGGTGGATGCAGTGAGCTTTGCCGTGGTTTCCTGCAGTAACTATCCCGCAGGTTTTTTCAACGTCTATCGCGAGGTGGCGCAGCAGCAGGAACTGGATGCCGTGCTGCATCTCGGGGATTACATCTACGAGTATTCGACCTCTGGCTATGCCAGCGAGCGTGCCGAGGAATTGGGGCGCGTTGTGGAGCCTGCCAACGAGCTACTGACTCTGGCAGATTACCGCACGCGCTACGCGCAGTATCGCGGTGACGCGGATTTGCAGGCGGCGCACAGCGCTCACCCGTTTATTGTCGTTTGGGATGATCACGAGGTTGCGAACGATGCCTGGCGCGAGGGTGCGGAGAATCACAACCCGGGTGAGGGTGATTTCACCGCGCGTAAGATCGCCGCTATCCAGGCCTGGTATGAGTGGTTGCCGGTCCGTCCCCCGTCGGACACGGATGAGCAAATCTACCGTAGCTTCAACTTCGGTGACATGCTGGACCTGATGATGCTGGATACGCGCATCATCGGCCGGGATGAACAATTCACCTACAGCGACTTTGTCAGCGGTGAGACTATCGATGTCGCCGCTGCACGCGCGGCCTTCGGTGATGCCAATCGAACCCTGCTCGGCGCAGAGCAACTCGACTGGCTGCGCGACCAGCTTGCCGGCAGCGCGGCGCGCTGGCAGGTGCTTGGTCAGCAGGTGTTGATGGGCCGCTACCACCTGCCAGCGCCCATCATGGAAGCGCTGGACCCGGGCCTTGCCGGGCCGGACGCGCTGGCCAAGGGCACTGCCGCGGTGCTGGCCGCGGTGGAGGCGAAGGGAAAATCCGAGGAGGAGCGCAGCAGTGAAGAAGCGGCACTGCTGGCTTCTGCTATTCCCTACAACCTGGATGCCTGGGATGGCTACGAGTTCGAGCGTGACGAATTACTGCGCTTTGCCGTGGACCACGGTTCCAGGCTTGTTACGCTGGCGGGCGATACCCACAATGCATGGAATACCCAACTGACAACTGCGCAGGGCACGGTTGCCGGAGTCGAGTTTGGCTGTGCCAGTGTCAGTTCTCCGGGGCTGGATGCCGTACTGGGCGAGGATGCGGTGGCTGCGTTCACTCCGCTTATCTCCATTCTGATGGATGACCTCCAATCCGCTGATCTTTCACGGCGTGGTTATCTGCACGTGCGCTTTACCGCAGCGGAGGTAGAAGCCAGCCAGCGCTTTGTCAGCGCTGTCGATACCCGCGAGTACTCGGCCGATGCTGCGGCAAGCATTGCACTCAATGTGCAGCGCGAGGATATGCGTTTGTCCTGAGCAGGTGGGGCCGCGCAGTTTTCAGGTCGGCTGGCGAGAGCGGCCCGCACCATGCACGATTGATTTATAGTAATGAACGCACAGGCAAACGAGTCACCTATCATGAGAGAACGATGAGAATAAAAAAGCCCGTACTCCCGCTACTGTTCGCACTGGCCCTGGTTGGCGCCTGCAGCGGCGAATCCCGATCACTGGACGTGCCGCCCGCTGAGAGCGGGCTGCAGCAACCTGAAAACCTTTCCTGGTGGAGCCGTGTCGCTATCGATGCGTACATCCGGTTTTCCAGCTGGCGTAAAGAGCGCTCCGGATACATCGTCATGTTTGCGCGCGACGGGGTGCCGATCTACAGCAACGCCGCAGGCTACAAGGACATCGCCAGCGGCGCTCCGATGACGGTAGACACCCATGTGAGAATCGCCTCCATGACCAAGCCGATTACCGCTGCTGTCGCGATGACATTGGTGGAGGAGGGCAAGTTGGGGCTGGACGATCCGGTGGCGAATTATCTTCCGGAGTTTGCGCAGGTAAAGGTGGCCACCCGCCACTCGCGGGGGGCCGATGGCGAGTTCCCCACGCGTGCGCCGCAACAGCCCATGACGATACGTCACCTGCTGATGTTCTCTTCCGGGGTGGGGCCCGGCATGCCGGCACTGGGCGAAGCGCCGGGAGAGAGCGGTGAACTGCTGCAACACTGGCGTGACAACAGCATCTATGCGCAGACTGTCGGCGGCCTGCGGCAGCGGGTTGCAAAGCTCGCGGAGTTGCCACTGTTTGAAGAGTCGGGCACGCGCTGGCGCTACGGCTACTCCGCCGACGTGCTTGCCGCGGTGGCGGAGGTGGTCACCGGTGAGCGCATCGCCGATCTGATGCGCGCGCGGATTTTTGCGCCCCTGGGAATGGCCGATACACGCTACGAACCGCTCCCGCAGGATCGCGCCGAGATGGCAACGATTTATACGCAGGATGCCGAGGGAGAACTGGTCGTTGTCCCTGATCGCTACGATACCGACTGGAACGCCGGTGGGGGAGGCCTGGTCTCAACGGCAACCGATTACCTGCGCTTTGCTTTAATGCTGTGGAACGGCGGCGAGTATCAGGGGGTGCGTATTTTGCAGCAGTCCACCATTGAAGCCATGCGCGAGCCCCATATGCCCTCTGGTGTTCTCGCTGATGCCGGGATCGATGGCCTGGGGTGGGGGCTGGGTATGGCCGTGGTCGTGGATGAGGAGGCGTCGATGGTACCCGACCGCAATGGCGACTTCTGGTGGTCCGGCTACTACGGCACCACGTTTGTCGTCAGTCCCGCCACCGGGCTGGTCGGTATCATCTACACGCAGAACGAGCCCGGGGAATTCACCGGGCTGCCTTACCAGGTTTACGTCTTACAGGGTCTTGCCTACGCGGGGCTTTGATAGTCCGCAGCGGGGACAGCCCGCTGCGGGATGTTGTTGCGCAGCGCGCTTACTTGAACAGCGAGCCGGCCGCTCCGAGCAGGCCATCCACGCCGCCCATGGAATCCAGCAGGCTGCCGCCGCTGCTGGACTTATCCAACATCTGGGGTAGCACCTGGGCGAGGCTGTCGGCTGCGCCCTGCGAATCGGTGCCCAGCTTCGCGGCAAACTCCGCCAACTGGCCTTCGCCGAACAGATCCATCAGTTTATCGGCAGAGACCGGCGCATTGGCGCCGTCCCCCAGCCAGGTGCTGACGATGTTCCCCAGGTCGCCGTTCTGGGTCATTTTGCCAACCAGACCGGCAAGGTCGACGCCGCCCTGGCCGTCACCCAGCAGGGAGGAAAGGGCGCCCTGCAAATCTGCACCCTGCGCCTGTTGGCCGAGGTTGTCCTGTAGCAGTTGCTTGCCGAGTTCGAGAATGTCCATCCTTAGTCTCCAGTTCTTCGTGGTTTCCAGACAGTGTAGGTGCTGGTGACGACAAGGGCATTGCCATCACACAACTTTTACAGTTTTTTATGGCGGTTGACGGGCACCGGTTTAAGTGATTTTGTGTCTGGGTTCATTGGCTCTGCAGGTTTTTGGCGCCAGTTGCCGTTATCGGTAGCGGCCAGCTAACCTAACCTTAACGGCAATTTCGCGGCTGCGCCCTCGAGGCGCAAGGAGCGACAAAAAGTGCACGGGTCTCATCCATCGGAAATGCGCAGCCTGCAGGCGCCGCTGGGTTTTTTCTCTCCCGAAGCGGTGAGTGCGGATGAGGAGCGCGCGGGCATGCTGCGGGCGGCGACCCTGGGTGATCCGGACGATCCGGACTCCCTCGATTATCACCAGTGTGAATTGTTTGACCTGTCCTCGGTGCAGCAGTCCACGCCGAACCTCGACACGGACCTCGACACCAGGGGCTTCGATACGATCGACCTGGGGCCGTTGAGTGATATGCAGGCGCTACTGGAAAGCGTGCGCAGCGCCGGCGAGATCAGTGCAGAAGATGCCCGCAGCCTGAGGCGGGGGCTGACGGGCAGGGTGTTTCGGCTCAACGGCGGCAAATGCCTGCGCCTGTTGTCCATAGCGCCGGAGGGGCTGATCATGCGCAAGTCCGGGCCCAACGACCTGAAGCCGGACCCGGATGTCGAGATGGGCGAGATGAACGGCCACGGCGCCGCACGTGCGATACACGGTGACCAGGACGTGCGTGGTACACCGTTGAAACAGCTCATGCGGGGCAATGCGCCCTGGCTTTTCCGGCACCAGACACCGGATGGCAGCAATCGCTGGTCACCGCTGATGCTGGTCAACCTTTGGATACCCCTGGACCAGGTCACGCGGCCATTGACCCTCATGGATCGCAGCAGCCTCGACGCTCGTCGACACCAGTTGCGTTATGCGCTGCCCACGGACGCCTTTCTGGATCGGGATGCGGACATGAAGGTGAATGACATATGGACGTTTCTGCATCACAGCGGGCAGCGTTGGTATTTTCACTCGGAACTGGATGCAAGGCGCGCCTACGTGTTTGATACCCTGGGCACGCCGCATGGCGCAGTCATTCTTCCCGGCGAAGACGTGGTAGAAAGCTACTACACCCAGTTACGCGAGGTTGCCGCCGCTGTGCAGCAAGGAGAAATGCAGGTAGCGACTGAACGGGCAGGCGCGGCGGGTCCCGCCGTGCTGGAAGGCAGCACGCCTGCGCTGGAGCGCGCGCTTGCTTCCTTGCAAACACTGCTGCGAGAAGCCGCCGATGGTTTTGCCGCTGGCACTGAAGATTGGCTGCGGCGTGTTGATGCCGCTTGTGACCGCTTGATACGCAAGTCCATTGAAATGCGGGTCGTGGCGTTACTGTTGCCGGATTGCTGGCCTTTCAACCGCGCGGTGGCGTCGCCTGACTAGTTCGGCCTACCCGGCCACGTAGCGAGCAATGTAGCGACGGATACTGGCCCAGGCTTCGATTGCCTCCGGCACCCCGGCATTTGCCAGTCCGTGCCATCCCTGCACCATGCCCGGCCAATGTTCTGTCGTCACGTCCACGGCGCACTGCTTCGCCTGCTCTGCCAGGCGTTGTGCACCAGCGGCGACGGTATCGCATTCGCCTATCTGTATCAGCATCGGAGGCAGGCCAGACAGGTCGGCGTAGGCGGGCGAGACGAGCGGGTCGTCCAGCGCTATCTGCCCCTGCAGGTAATCGTGCGCGCGATTGCGCACCCACTCTGGTGTGAGGAAGGGATCGTGGCCCGCTGACCTGGCACCGGCCACAGACAGGTCGAACCAACCGGTCAGCGATACGAAGCAAGCGGGCATGGCACGCCCCTCATCGCGCAACCTGAGCAATAGTCCCAGCGCCAGGCAACCGCCGCAGGATTCCCCCAGAAGGACGGTGTTTTCAGGTTTCAGGCCGTCTTCCACTGCGCCGCACCAGGCGAGATAGCAGTCATCGTGGGCGCCGGGATAGGGGTGTTCCGGCGCCAGCCGGTAGTCGGGCATCAGTACGCGGCAGCCGGTTTGCCGCGCAATGATTTCAGCGTAGAAGTGGTACTCATCCAGCCCGGTGGAGACGAAAGCGCCACCGTGTAGATGAAAAGCCGTTGCTGCATTTGCGGCCCCCCGCAGCGTGTGCAGCCCACAGTCCACGCCGCCGTAGCGCTGGCGCTCGATGTGCAACTCGTCGCTCACCGGGTGGCCGTGAAAGGGCGCAAACGTGCGGCGTACGGCGCGGTAGTCAGCACTGGGCGAGGCGAAATCCCCGGGTATAACGTCGATGATCGCGCGCATCTGTGGGCTGATGCCGTCCTGCATACCAAGCTTCCCGTTGCTGTGCCTGTCAGTAGTATAAGCGTGAATGTTCCCCCTGTGGTTTTGTTGGTTGCGCAGGCGACATACGCTATATTGTGCGCACTACTGGGGCCCGCAGCGCTGCATCCTCGACCAATACCGGACAAGGTGCCGGACGCCGCACTGCCATTGACCGGGACGCCCGGCTCATCAACCTGATCGGATCTCATGACAGCTGCTAATAGTTCAGGCACGTCCTTTTGGCGCGAGTTGAAACGGCGCAAAGTGCTGCGCACTTGCGGCTACTATCTCATCGCCTGCGTGGCCACACTGCTGGTGGGTGATGTGCTGTTCACGGCCATTGGTATTAACGGCGAAGATACCTCCCGGGCGCTATCCATCGTGGCAGTCGCTGGCTTGCCTGTCGTCGCCCTGGCCAGTTGGTACTTTCAACTCACCCCGCGTGGTGTTGTGCGCACGACTTCCTTCGTGGAGCGTCGGGTGCTGCGCAATATGTCGCCAATCAATGATCGTCGACATACCACCGCGGCCAACGATGCACAGGGTGCACATGCCCGAGAGCACTTTGAGTGGATAGTCGCCGCCGAAACCGGGCCGCTGACCGGCCTTCAGTTCGGCGTGGGTGAAGCAGTGGAACTGGGTCGTTCACTGGATTGCGATATTGCCGTGGTGAATCCAAACGTATCGCGCCGCCACGCGCGATTGTCGCTGGATGCCGGGCGCCTGTACGTTGAGGATCTTGATTCCGCCAACGGTACGGTAGTGAACGGCAAGCGAATACAGGGCAAACAATTACTGCACGACGGCGATGAAGTGCGCCTGTATGACGTGGTTTTCCGCGTGGCGGGCAGCGTTCCGCCCGAGGCTGGCTAGTCGCACTATTGGCTGGCGGTACCTCAGCCAGCGCCGATCAGAATCTTCCGAGAACCTCCCGGGCCGGCTACAGTAAGGCTGCCGCCAGGCCCAGCAACAGCAGGGCGCTCACCAGCAGCAGCGCCTTTACTGGAAACTTGCCGTCATTGGGCTTGCCACCGCTCGCGCTGCGGCGCGAATGCTGTGTGGCCTCTGCTTGTGGCGCCACCTGCTCTTCCGTTGGCGAGGAGGTGGCGTCGATCACCACTACCGTAATATTGTCTCTCCCGCCCGCGTCCAGCGCTGCGCTCATCAGTGCGTCCACCTGTGCGCGTGGCGTTTTGTGCTCGGCCATTAAATGGGCGATCAGGCTATCGGAAACCTCTTCAGTCAGGCCGTCACTGCACAACAGGATGCGTTGGCCTTGCTGCAGCGTACCGCTGCGATAGCCTGGCTCAGGTGCCACCCCGGACGCGCCCAGCGAGCGCGTGAGCATGTGCCGTTGCGGGTGTGAGCTGGCCTCCTCCGCCGTGATTGCATTCTGTGCGAGTAACTCGCTGGCCATGTTGTGATCTATGGTCGCCTGCCACAGGCGGTCGCTCCAGAGATACGCGCGACTGTCACCGATCCAGCACAGCTCGTAGTCGAGGCCGCGCAGCAGCGCGGCGACCACGGTGGAGCCCATTCCTTTGGCTTCCGGCTGTGCGTCGGCAGCAGCAATGATCGCGCCGTGCGCCGCGCGAACCGACTCCACCAGCGTGGAACCGGCCGCTACCTGCTCGCGCACGGTGTTGCGCACAATGTCGCTGGCGAGTTCGCCGCAAGGGTGTCCGCCAACACCGTCCGCAATGAGCCACAGCCCCAGTTCGGGCTCGGCCAGGAAGCAGTCTTCATTGTCTTTGCGCAGCAGGCCCGAGTGGGTGTCGGCTGCAAAGGGTCGGGTTTCAGCATTCAAGGCGTTGTACCCGGTGGTGTCTGTCCATCTATAGAACTTGGGCCGGTGAACGTCGGATTGGTTCCAGCACGACGGGTGGAACGCCTGCTACTACGCTTCACTGGCGGAACGCTCCAATACGCCCTGGCGTACGAAGAGAAATAGCGGAAACGCAAAGGCGAAGGCCACGCTGAACGCGAGGATTACATAGGCCCAGAAGAACCTCATACCCAGCCGCCTGCTCTCGAAGAACATCCAGGTGAGGCCCGCGATACAGGCGATGGCCAGATCCCAGGTAAGCGACTTTGACGCGGCATTGCTGGAACTGTCAGCCATGAACTTCCCCAGATCGAAGCTGCCACCGGATTCCGCCATGAACTGCAGGTTGAACGTCCACGTCAGCGCTACGCCGGCGATGGTTAACAACAGGTAGATCACTCTTGGTGCGCTCATCCGGGTTCCTCCCGTACGAAGGTGTCAAAGGTCGGCAGTATACGGGCGCGCGTGGCACAGAAAAACAGCCTTTTCCGCCCTATTCAAAGCGGTAGCTCAGGGTCAGTCCCCAGGTTCTCGGGGGTGCGTTGATGGCCGCGTAACCGCTGAGCACTGGAACGTCAAACCCGATGATGAAGGTCTCCTCGTCCAGCAGGTTGCGCACCCAGGCGGCGACTTCCCACTGACGCGCAGATCCGCGCAGCCCCAGCCTTGCGTTTACCAGGTGCGCGGCGTCATTGAGCAGGTTCTCGTCCAGGTCCTGCGCCATGTAAAATTCATCGGTGTAATTGTATTCGAGGCGACCAAACCAGCCGAGCGCACTGGTCAGATCCGCGTCGTACTGCAGGAAGCTGCTGACCGTCCACTCGGGTGCGTTATCCAGGGGCTTCCCGGTGAGGTCCTGTACACAGTCTGGCGGGATGAAGGGGCTGCCACCGGTGATTGCGATCAGTTGTTCCATGGTGCACTCGCCACTGGTGAAATCGGAATACTCGGCGTCGTTGTAGCCGATGGCGCTACCCAGCGTGACGTTTGCATGGGGTACCCAGACGATATCCAGTTCGATGCCCTTGCTTTCCAGCGAGCCGGCATTGCGCACGGTTATATTGGCGCCGTCGAAACCCTGCGCCTGAAAATCATCGTAGTCGACGAAAAACAGGGTGCCATTCACCTGCAGGCGTCTTTGCAGCCAACTTCCCTTCCAGCCTATCTCGTAATTACGCGAGCGCTCATCGTCAAATTCCGCAGGCGCGCCGACGGCGGTGCGTACCTGGTTGAAGCCGCCGGATTTGAAGCCCTGGCTCAAACTCGCGTACAGCATCAGCTCCTCCCGCAGGAACCAGGACACACTGGCAGACGGGGACACATCAGTCCCAGAGCGCGTATCGTCGGTGGCGATATCGGGGCCGGCTATGGGGGGAGCGTCGAGCAGGGAGGTGGGTTCGGTACGTTGCAGCCCATCGCGTGATTTTTCCTCGTGGGTTACCCGCGCGCCCAGGGTAAGCCGCCAGTCGGCATTGAGGTGCCAGTTCGCCTGGCCGAAGGCGGCGTAGCTGGTAGTCTGGTGCCGGTTTTCGTCGAAGTTGACGGAGCCCTCGGGCAAAATCAGGCCGCCGGCGAACAGTTGTCCCAGCGGCGCCAGCATGCCGGTTTCACCATCGGTTTGCATGTCGGAGTAGTACAGGTACAGCCCGGCGACGTAGTCAAACGTCTCGCTCTCCGGCGAGGTAAATCGTACTTCACTGGAATACTGGTCGTAGTCAACCTCCGCTGCGCCACTGACGGCGGTAAAGGGCGAAAAATCGCCGTCGAAACGACTGTCGTTCTGGTACTGACGCCAGGCGTTGAGCCAGGTGATGGTCGCTTCGCTGGTCAGTTCAAGATTCCATTCGGCAGCCACCCCGCCCACGTTGACCGCGTTTGTCCATGGCTGGTTGAAGTAGAGGTCTCGATCAAACGGGTCTTCCGGTGGCAACGGCATGCCCTCGGCGTCGGCGAGCAGTGAAAACGGTACGCCCAGCGCAGAGCCCGCGCCTTCGTATTCGATAATGTCCGGGGCGCAGCAGTCGCTGTTTTCTTCCGCATAATCCGCCGTTATCAGCAGGTCGCCGAAGCTGCCCAGGCTCAACCACGTCCTGTTCTTCACGCCCCAGCGGTCGGCGTTATTGACTTCATCGTTGAGGGTACGATTGTTGTCAAAGCCGTCGCGCTCAACGTGGTAACCGCTGAATCGAGTAGCGGCGCCGCTATCACCCAGCGGAAGGTTGATCAGGCCGCGCAGTTCCAGCGCAGCGTAGTTACCGGCAACCGCCTGTACTTCGCCCTGTAGTGATTCCGTCGGCACTTTGGAGATGATGTTGAGGGCACCGGCCGCAGTGTTCTTCCCGTACAATGTGCCCTGCGGCCCGCGCAGTACCTCTACGCGCTCCGTATCCATGAAATCGGCGATGCTCATACCTGCGCGGCCCTGGTAGACGCCATCGATGAACAGGCCCACGCTGGGATCGATGCCGGCGTTGCTGCCGATGGAGCCAATGCCGCGAATGCGGATGGAGGTGGAACGGCTGTCCTGCACGGCGGCGATCTTGAGGCTGGGGGTGTATTGCTCCAGTTGCTTGAGGTTGGTCGTGCCGCTGTTTCTGAAGAACTCATCGGTGAACGCGGCGACGGAGATTGCGACCTCCTGCAGGCTCTGCTCGCGGCGGTTCGCCGTGACTATGATTTCCTCCAGTTCAGTGGCCAGGGCGGCGGCCGGAGGCAGGGCGGGCAGGGCTAGCAGTGAACAGCAGGCAACGGAGTAACGCTTCAGCGGGGTCATACGGGTTATACCTCCGTCAGCGTCATGACCGCGTAGCGGTTATGCTTCAGTTGCGTAAGAGTAGCACTGGATTCGGCAGTGGAGAGTGACCTCAATGGGTAGACTGGCAGGCAAGCGCATGGTTATCACCGGCTCATCTCGCAGTCTGGGGCGAAGTTTCGCCCTGGCCTGTGGCGAGGAGGGCGCTTCATTGGTGATCAACGGTACCAATGGCGAAGCGTTGGCCCGGGTCGAGGCCGAACTCAGGGAGCGCGGCGTGCCGGTGACTGCGGTGGCCGGCAGTATCGCCCAGACGGAGGTGTGCCGCGCCCTGGTAGAGACCTGCGTGGATGCCTATGGCGGGATCGATGTCATGGTCAACAATGCGGGCATCGTGCGCGATCGCACGCTGCTCAAGATGAGCGATGCCGAGTTCGACGAGGTGATCGCGGTGAATCTGCGCGGGGCCTTCCTCTGCACCCGCGAAGCCGCTGCGGCGATGAAAGCGCAGGGAGCGGGCCACATCATCCAGATTACCTCGGCGTCAGGGCTGGTGGGCAACTTCGGGCAAACCAACTACGCCGCGGCCAAGGCCGGTATGATGGGGATGATGTACACCGCGGTGAAGGAACTGGCGCGCCACGCGGTGCGCGTGAACGCCATGTGGCCGATTGCGCGCACGGATATGACCCAGCCCCTGATCGACGCGGCGGACAAATCAGCGCTTCAAATGGGTTTTGGGGAGCCGGAAGACGTGGCCCGGGGCCTGGTTTGGCTGGCCAGTGATGCCGCCAGCGCCTTCAACGGCCAGTGCCTGACCTTCAATGGTCACCGCACCGCCCTGTGGCGCTCTCCCGCCGAAGAGCATGTGCTCGAATCGGCACATTCGCTGACCCTGGCAGATCTCGACGCCCACTTTGCCGCGGTCGCTCCCCTTTCGGTCTACAGCACGGCCCGGTAGCGGGCCAGAACCGCCCTGAGAACGCCGGATTGAGCCCCCACGGGGAACTGTGAACCAGATCACGTCGAAAAATCTTACAGTTTTCAGCGCCATGCTCCTTTATAATGGCCCAGATTTTGTTTAATTCCTTTAAATACAATAACATAATGAATTAGGCCTGGATATTGCAGTACTAGAGTGACCAAAACAGGGAAATGTGGCGCCCGTGACTGAAGTACTGAGGCCGCCGCGACGAAAAGGAGAATTTTATGGTCATTATTCGAGGCAAAAGGAGTGTTCGGACGTTGTTCGCCGGGCTCGCCCTGTGCATGTCTGCCCCGGCCTTTTCCGCTATTCAGATGTGGAATTGGGATCCTTCAAGCGACAGTTTCAGCAGCAGCAACTGGGGTAACACCCTCAGCATGTCAGAAGGCGGCGTAGGCCTTACGGTTTCCGGTTGGTCCGATACTGAGGATCTGGGCGGTGACGACGAGGTACAGAACGCGAAGCTGATCTGGGCCAACAGCAGCTCACTGGGTGTGCAGAACCGGGACGAGGGCACCTCCTCACCCGATCACTCAATCGACAGTGTCACCAGCGACCCCGATGGCGAATTCGACATGGTACTGCTGGAGTTCGACACAGCCGTTGCCCTTGAAGGCATCGACCTGAGCTGGGCGCGTGGCGCCGGCAACAACAAGACGGATATCTCAATCCTCGCCTACGACGGCACCGGCTCTTCCAGCCTGGCCGGTAATACCTGGGCCGATATCTTCTCAGGCAATGGCGGCAACTACGATTCTGTGGGTAACTACAGCGGTGTCGGCCTTAGCTACTACGCCGTTAACCCGGGTGATGTCATGTCCACCAAGTGGCTGATCGGTGTCTATAACCCTGTGTTCGGCAGCGGTGGCGACTATGGCGACGACGGCTTCAAGCTGGACCTGGTCAAGACCTCCACCAGCGAAGACCCCCCCAGTGAGACGCCGGTACCGGGCAGCCTGCCCATGATCCTTCTGGGTCTGGTACTGCTGCGCAAGAAGTTTTCTGCCCGGAGTGCGGCTGTCTAGTCACCAGCCGTTCCCCTGCTCCCAAGAAAAGCGGAATTTTGTAAATTCCGCTTTTTTTTTGCCTGCGCTAAGATGAATCGCGGCGTTATCTGTGGGGCCAATCGCCCAACACCTTGATACCTGCCAGGCGTCCTATCTATTTGATGCGCTTGTTCTATTTTCGTAGCCGGCTGGCCGTGGAGGAATCCCTTTTGTTGAAGCCATTGTTCCTGTGGAGTTGTCTCTGGTTTGCTGCGTTGGGCGCAAGCGGCGCGTTGGCCCAGGAGGAGAGCGAGCATTACGAGGATGCTCTGCAGGCCTATGCTGCGGGTGAGTACAACGAAGCGTATATCCACCTGAAGAATGCCCTGCAGATTGATCCTGGCCTCGTGCCGGCGCGCATCCTGCTGGCCAAGGTGCACTTCAATGCCGGGGATACCGAAGGTGCAGCCAAGGAGGCGGAACAGGCGCTGGAAATGGGCGCCGATCTCAACCTTGTGCTTTCCCTGTACGGCACCTGCCTTATCCTCCAGGGTCGTGCCGACGACCTGCTGGCGCTGGAAAAACGCGCGGACAGTTTGAGCGGCGAGAGCCAGTTCGAGTGGTTATTACTCAAGGGTCAGGCTTACCTGATTCGCGGCGACAGCGATGCCGCGCGTCGTGAATTCGAAAAAGCGGCGGAACTGTACCCGGATGATGCGCGTTCGAATAACACCCTGGCTGCTATCTATCTGCAGAGCGGGATGTTCTACGAAGCGGCAGCGCGTATCGAGCAGTCACTGGCGCTGGATGCAGACAACGTAAAAACCCTGGAGTTACAGGCTGACCTGGCCATGGCCGAGGGTCGCCTGCGAGATGCGCAGGCAAGCCTGGACAAGGCCTACGCGCTGGACCCTGCCGATCTGCGCGTGCTGCGTGGTTTGGCCCGCGTACACCTGCTGCAGAACAACCAGGCAGAGCTGGCTCAGTACCTGGAGCTTATCCTGGAGGAATCACCACAGGATCCAGCCGCCACACTGCTCAGCGCAATCAGTGAAATCAGCGCCGGCGACGCGGAGCTGGGTGACGCAATGCTTGGCGAGCTAAGTCTCAAGTTGGCCGAACTGGACGGCCTGGCGCCGCAATCCAGCGACGGCACACTGTTCATTCAGGCCTCCGCGGATTATCTGCGCAAGAGTGACCGACAGGCCATTAACCTGTTGAACAAGTATCTGCGCCGCAAGCCCGGCGATCTGCTGGCAATCAAGATGCTCTCGGACCTGTACGTGCGCAACGGCGAAAATGATCGTGCGCGCGAATTACTGGGCGACAGTCCCGAGGCCGTTTCACGAGACCTTGGCCTGTCCATTCTTCTCCTGCAGCTGTATATGGAAGGCGGCCGTGAACTGAGCGCCCGGGAGTTGCTGTCAACACTGCGCAAAACCATGCCGGATCAAACCCTGGTGGCGGTATTGGAGGCTGAGTTGAATCGCTCGGTGGGCAAGTCTGCCGACGCGCTGGCCCTGCTGCCACAACGCGAGGCCAGTGAGGTTCCGCTTTATTACAGCTTACTGCGCGGCGCCCTGCTGCTGGACGTGAATCGTGTAGGCGAGGCGCAAACACTGGCCGCTGAGCTGCAACGCGCTAACCCGGATAATTTGAAAGTGCAGAATTTTGCCGCTGTTACCTACCTGCGTGGTGGCCAGCTTGATGCGGCCAACAATGCCGTAGAGGCGGCTCTGCGGTTGGATCCGAATAATGTCGATGCCAACTTTAACCAGGCGATGATACTGAAGCGTCGCGGCGAGTTGGAAGAAGCTGCCGTATTGCTCAACCGGGTGTTGATCACGCGGCCAGATCATATTCGCTCCATCATGCTGATGGCGAATATCCTGCATGAGCAGGGCAGGTCCGATGAAGCAATCGACTGGAGCAAGACGGTATACGCCTACGATAAAACTTCGCTGTTGCCTGAAGAGTTCCAGTTGCGGGTATATACCCAGACCGAGAACTGGCCCGAGGCGCTCAAGACTTCGCGGCAACTTGTTCGGGCTGACCCGGTGAATGAGGGCTATCTCGTTAAACAGGCTGAGATATGCATAGCCATGGGTGATTACGATTCGGCCCAGCGCGCGCTGCGTGGTTTATTCTCATTGTGGGAAAAGAACCCGGCGAAACTGCGCCAACTGGCCGCGCAACAGGTGCGCACAGAGAACTTGCCCGAGGCCAGGCTGAGTCTGGAAACGGCGCTGGAGCTGGAGCCTGATGCCTACGCTACGCGACTGGAACTGGCGCGACTGGATATTATCGAAGAGAACTTTGAAGCCGCCAGAAAAAATCTGGCGGCGCTGGAAGAAGAATTCGGCCCGCGTTCGGCAACGGCCTATGCGTTGGGTGAAATCTCACTGGCCAACGATGACAACACGTCGGCCCAGGCGAATTTCATGCGCGCTTTTGAGCTGGACCGGACCAACGGTGCCGCGGTTGTGCGACTTTATGAACTCAGTCAACAGGGCGTTGGTAGCGATGCCTTTCTGCAGGCGCTGGAAACAACATTGAAGGAGCAATCCCTGCCGCCCTGGGTGGTCAGGATTTTGGCGGACAGCTATCTGAATCGTGGTGACTTGAAGAAGGCGGCTCGCTATTACGAGGCCCTGTTGAGTCACCCGCAGCATGGTAATGATCCGGGTGTGCTGAATAACCTGGCCAACATTTACGCCGAGGAAGACCTTGATAAAGCGCTGGAAACGGCAATGCGCGCCCTTGAGGCCGAGCAAAATGATAGCCCTGCGGTGCTTGATACGGTGGGTTGGATCCTGGTGCAGCAGGAGGAGTACGAGCAGGCACTGCCTTACCTGCGCAAGGCCTATACTCTGAATTCCCGGAATCCCGAAATACGCTACCACACCGCCATGGCGCTGGTTGGCCTGGAGCGTGAACAGGAAGCCGCGAAAGAACTCAGCGCCGCGCTGAAGTCACGCGGTGAGTTTCCCAGCCGCGAGGCGGCGCAGCGTTTGCTCGAATCGCTGTCAGGGGATAACTGAGTGTTGGCATCGCGCTATTCGTTGTAGCCTGTTGGCAGCGGTTACTCAGTAAACATCCAGCCGTCGCCGGCGACATCGATGAAGATCGGGTTGGCGAAGGCAAACGGCTGGTAGCCAGGCAAAAGACTGCGGTAGATGTCCGATGCTGCGCCGGCCACCTCAACAAACAGGAAGCTGTCTTTTTCCACGGCGACGTCCGTTTCGTAAACGCCGGACTCCGTCAGGGGCACGGTACGCCACGGTTCCCCGTTCAGCCATATCCGTAGTTCGTCCGCATTTATCCAGGGTGCGCTGCGCACGGCAACGCGCAGCACGCCTTGCCGCCCCTGTAGCGTTTCACCCGGGCCCTTGTCGCCCAGCTGCACCTCGAGAATGGGCCCGGTGCTGCCATACAGTGCGCCCCTGCCAAGCGCGTTCACGATTGATGTCGTCTCTATCTGCGACGGATCGTCATTGTTTACGGCAACGTATGAGCGAGGGTAGGCAACGAGCTCGTGGCTGATATGCGAATCACTGTTCGCCGTGGCAACTTTGTAGTGATTTTGCTGCAGCAGCGCGAACCAGTCCTGGCGCACAAGCGCGTACAGCTCCATGGAAGCGCCGTTGAGTAACTCCAGCGCATCGAAATCGATATCGCGGTAAGTGCTGCCGGGCAACACCTGCAACAACGACTGGTTGCTCGCAGCGGCAAGCGGCTGGGTGGGGTCGAAGGCCGAGCCCACAGACAGGTGATCGAAAAACGTCAGGTCGTCACCGCCTTCAAGGCCGCGTGGGTGATTGAGTTGGAAGATGCTCTGTGGGTACCGCTTCTTGTACCGCTCTATCACGCTGCCCAGGCGCTTGCCCTCGGCTGGCGGGGCACCGCCCATGAAAGCCTGCGGCCTGACGTCCACGGGAAACACGTTGCTGTGGCCGATAGTAGTGGGCGTGGCTTCGCTGCGCACCATGCCGGTGATCTCAACGCCGGGGAAACTATGCAGGCGATGAGACAATCCCATCTCGTCAATGATGCCACGCAGGTCGTAGCTGATGTTGTGCTCGGTGGGCACCAGCACCTCGCCCCCGTGAGCGATGAAATCGCGGACGCGTTGTCGCGGCTGCAGACTGGAATCGAAGCTCACCCCGCTGTGGACATGAAAGTCCACGCCGATCAAGCCGGGTGTCTCTACCGCGCGCTGCGGCGTGGCAATCTGCAGTCTGGTTTCCTCACCCGCCTTGAGCGTCAGGCTCGCCTGCGTAACGCCAAACTCCGGGCCACGGCTGGCCAGAATGCGGTAGCTGCCCGGCGGCAGTTCTACCACCGCAGGGTCTGTGTCGATTCCCGCCAGGCTCAGGCGCAGGCTTTCCGGGCCTGTTAGCAGTCGTTCGCCGGCAAGCGTCAACG
Organism: Gammaproteobacteria bacterium; assembly: GCA_030426545.1. GTDB lineage: Bacteria > Pseudomonadota > Gammaproteobacteria > Pseudomonadales > Halieaceae > Marimicrobium. The sequence continues at coordinate 21,862 of JAUHYL010000029.1, read as the reverse complement.
GGATCATCTCGCTGTGGAAAACGTGTTGGTCCTTCTCACGCATAAACAGCAGGCTCATGGCGTTGCCCGTGGGCAAGCGGAGCAGGGCAGGTGCGCCGGTATCCAGCCGACCCATGGCATGGTCACCGTGGGCACTCGCGCTAATGCGATGGGTGCCCCAGTTTGTCGTCACCGCCAGGTCAAATTCATTCACTTCGCCGGGAAGTCGAAACGCAAAACTGCCGTCGCTGTCTGGCCGGGCAAACGTCAACGGATTACCTGCGCGATCTGAGACCACAATACCGGCCTCATTGGTGTCGAGCTGTCCTGTCACCGTGTGGCCGTCGTACAGCGCATCAGAGAAGGGGGACGCCTCAGCGCGAGCGGACACCGCAATGGGCTGGTCGAAGAGAAAGGTCTCACCGACGTCCAGATCGAAAAGCTGACCCAGAGCGAAGCTGAAGGCGCCCGGTTTGCTAGTCCAAAAGCCCGGGAAGGGGCGGGTAAAGGCTCCGAACATGGTGAACTCGCGCCCGCCAATCTTGAAGCCCGCCAGTGGGGCTTCGCTGCCATCGGCCCGGCGCAGTCGCGCACGCGGCGCTTCCAGGCCGTAGCTGATAGTCGCCTCCCGGTGTCGGCTGCCGAGCAATACCTGTAGCCTGGCGTGATCCAGTGACGACAGGATGGAAAGCACATCACTGGTGTCGATATCCGGTAGATCGAAGCCGGTCGATCGCTGGGGTTCGTCGGTATCGATTGAGAACGGGATAAGCGAAGCGCCCGGGTGCAAAATGAGCGAACCAAACATGCCCAGGTCTGGGCCCTCGGCAGTGCGATCAATGCGGGTTGTTACTGTCAGCGTTCCCGGCTGAGAGGCCTGGATCTGGTAGCGTACCTGGGTATGCAGGCCACCGTCGCGGGCACTGACCAGAACCCATGCCTCGTCCTCCGAGTAGCCCGACGTGATGTCCTCGAACGCAGGAATCTGCTCCTGCTGCAGATTGAGTTGCGTGTGCATGGAGCTCCACTGATCATTGGCGAGATCGCAATGCCACAGGTCAATCAGGGCGCCCCCGTGCAGGGACAGGTAGGTGGGATGGGTGACATCGGAAATGACCGCGCAAAGTTCGCCGTCGGTGAGCAGCCAGTCCTGCAGGCCTCCTGTCGCATCGAGCCCACCGGCCGGTAGCCGGTGCAGGTTTTCAGGGCTTATCTGCGCGGCATAGAATTGTGCTGCGTTTACCTGCGCCACGAATAGCAGGCACGTCAATGTCAGCAAATGGTGTGTTTTCATAGTGCTTTGAGCGTTCCAGTTGCCGGGGAAAGTCATCAGAGACCAGCCACTATAGGACATCGTCTGCCAATTGCCAGTTGGCTTCTGTGCAACAGACCGCCAAGGGTAGTAGACTGATGGGGTGAGACCACTGATTGCCCAGTTGTTGTTGCTTGTTTTGCTAGCGCAGAGCGCGCTCGCGGCTGTACCGATGAGTTGTCAGCCGGCCGAGGCCGACCCGCCTTGTCACTCCACCCAGGATACTGCAGCTGAAACCGCCAGCGTTGAGTGTGAGCTGCGGTGTGGGCAATGCGTCGGTAGTTCCGCTGTGCATGCGATCACCACTGGTGGCAGCCCCAGCCGTTTGCCGACGATGGATGTCGTTCCGCTGCGCTATTTTCCTCCCGATATTCTCAAGGATGTCCGCCCTCCAATCTCTTTCTGATCGAAACCTGCGCCTGGTGGCGCAAACGATTCAATGCAAAGAGTTAGGGGAGTCAAAATGAAAATTATCCTGTTTGCCCTGCTGTTCGTCAGCCTGGGTTCGCGTGCGGAACTGGTGGAGTATCAGTTGCGCATCACTGAAAGCACGCTGCACATCAATGGCGTCGACGCCGCAGCCATGCTGGTAAATGAAAGTTATCCCGGGCCGGTGCTGCGATTCCGTGAGGGGGATCGGGCACGCATTACGGTTACCAATCTCACCAGTGAAGACAGTAGCGTGCACTGGCATGGCCTGCTGGTTCCGCCTGAGCAGGACGGAGTGCCTTACCTGTCTTCTCTCCCCATCGCGCCGGGCGCGACCTTTGTTTACGAGTTTCCTCTGCGGCACGCAGGTACATACTGGTACCACTCGCACACAGATCTACAGGAACAGTCGGGTGTGCATGGCGCGATTGTGGTGGAGCCCCGCGATGAACACATTGTTTACGAGCACGAGGCCGTATTGGTACTGCAGGACTGGACGCATGAAAAACCCGCGCAGGTGCTGGCCAATCTGAAGAAGGATGGCGACTACTATGCCCTGAAAAAGAACAGCGTGATCAGCGTGCTTGGCTATCTGCAGCGTGATGCGCTGTCACAATGGTGGCGCAATCGTTGGGTGCGGATGGGCGGTATGGATGTCTCCGATGTCGGCTACGATGCTTTCCTGATCAATGGCAAAACGCAGCAACATCTGCTTACGGAGGCGGGCCCGGGCGATCGTGTACGTCTGCGCGTCGTCAACGCGGGTGCGTCGACCTACTTTCTGTTGCACAGCGCGCTTTCCGCGTTTGAGGTGATCGCCGCAGACGGTCTGGACACCGAACCGGTTCGCGTCGCAGAAGTCCTGCACGCGGTTGCAGAAACCTACGACATACTGGTGACGATTCCAGAGGAGGGTGCGATAGAGCTGCGTGCGAGTGCGCAGGACGGTAGCGGTTACGCATCCGTGTTTCTCGGTTCGGGTGCGCGCAGGCTGGCTACCGATATGCCGGCGCCCGATCTGTATCAATCTCACGCCGTTCATGCTGGGGAGCACGCGCATCATCACGCCATGAATCACTCTGCTCGACGGCTGAAGTACGCGGATCTGCAGAATCTGGACAGGCAGGCTTACGCCGGCGGAGCGGATTATCGCGAGGTTGAGCTGCGATTGACGGGCAATATGGAGACCTACAACTGGACGTTCAATGATATTCCGCTATCGCGCGCGGACAAGATCCTGGTGCAGCGTGGAGAGACAGTACGTTTCAAGTTCGTCAATGAAACCATGATGCACCATCCGCTGCACCTGCATGGCCATTTCTTTCGCGTAATCACCGGTGAGGGAAAAGGCCCCTTCAAACACACGGTTGATGTCGGCCCGCTACAAACCGTTACGATAGAGTTTCTGGCCAACGAGGAGAAGGACTGGTTCTTTCATTGCCATAACCTGTATCACGCCAAGACCGGTATGGCGCGGGTCATTCGCTATGATGACTACCGCGGTGATCCAGCACTGATGGCGGCAAAAAAACGAAGCACGGATATCCAGGATGACGATTTCTACGCCGCTGGTGAATTGAAGTTGATGAATGACTTTGCGCGAATAGAGGCATGGAGCGCAAACAACAGACATCGTTTCGAGCTACATGGCGATGCCTACGAATACGATGAAACCCGACTTGAAGCGAACTATCTGTACCGGTTCGGTCGTTGGACACAGGGTCTGGCCGGCGTGGAAAAAGAAAGCGGTGAGGATGCTGCGGCGAGAGTGGGTGTACGCTACCTGCTTCCTCTGTTGATAGAAATGGATCTTTTTCTGACGGATGAGGGTGACGTGGAGGCTGAATTCGAAACCCATGTGCAACTCGCCACCCGGCTACAGCTGCATGCGGACTATGCGACTGAGGGGCATTACCATGTGGGTGTGGAGTACCGGTTTGACGAGCGAATCTCGCTCGAAGCTGCCTATACCGATGTGGTGGACTTTTCGCTGGGTGTGAAGCTACGCTTCTAGTCAGGCCGGCTTTCCATGTCGGGACTGTAGACGAGGTAGGCGTCGCGGTGCAGTTTCGCCTGGTACATGGCAGTGTCGGCCATGCTGCACAGTTCGTTATAGTCTTTCGAGTGTATGGGGTAAACCGCGACACCACAGCTTCCACGTACGGTGACCTCGGTGTCCTCCACCTGTACAGGCTGGCGAATGCATGCCAGTAGCTTTGGCATTATCTGTTCTATGTCCGTCGGAACGCGTACCCCCGGCAGTATCAGCCCGAATTCATCACCACCCAGGCGGGCGGTGGTGTCGGACAGGCGCAACACTTGCTGTAATCGCTCCGCAATGATTCGCAGCGTCTCGTCGCCCATGCGGTGGCCGTGAGTATCGTTCACCGGCTTGAAGTCATCCAGGTCCACGTAGACGATGCCGATGTTTTGTTCACGCTCTCCCGCCTCCTTGATATGCGCCTTGAGTCGGCGGAAAAACTCGAAGCGGTTCGCAACGCCGGTCAGGTCGTCGTGGCTGGCCCAGTGCTCCAGTTTGGAACGTTCAGCCTGCAGTTCTTTTTCCAGCAGGCCGTTCAGTATTTCGTAGACGATAAGTACGGCGCCCACGATAATTACCAGCACGAACTGCAGCAGTATATACATGGCCTGCGTAACGCCTTCGTTCTGCAGTAGTTGCACGTAGCCCACGTGATAGACGGCGCCGTAGTAACTTAGCAGGCAAAGCAGCAAGGTCGCACCCAGCCAGAATATACCGTCGCGCAGGCCGAGCAGAAGAAACGCCATCACGGGTATCTGCAGCGCGAGTTGCAGAATGGGTGATTCCTTGTAACCACCCGTAATGGCTACCCCGTAGAAAATAACTGCCGTTAAAATCAGTAGAATGAAATTTGCGCACAGCGCGTAGTTCTCTGTGCGCTTCAACAGTATCAGCGCTGCGAGGTAGGCGATCAGGCAGGCACTATCCAGAGCGAGCGCGATGGGCGTGTTGTGCTCCAGGTCCAGGATCACAAGTAGGCCGATGGCAGTCAGCAGGCTTATCAGGATGTTGTTGAAAATGAATCCGAGAAGGATGTAACCACGCATCAGATCGTGCGGAGTCGAGCGCATACTCTCCGGCAGGAACTGGTCAAAAAAGCGCAGGATGAAGGCCATGTTTCGCCCCGGGAAGCTGTTTTTATTCTAGTGCCCGTAACGCGCCTGAAGTGCATCTGAATGACTGCCTTCCAGGCTGCGGGTGTTCGTCCCTACCGCACAGTTGCTGCGCCTGTCCCTGTGGCCTTTTGCGGATTAGGCAGAGGTTATCAAAAGCGCCCCGCCCATTTCAGTGACATTGTGCCCTTTCCTGCCAGACGATGTGGTTGTTTGTAGCCGGCCGTAGCGACCCAGCGCACCATCATGGCGCAAAGATGGTGCTGCCAGCCGCGTGAGCCTTGATGAGTGCCGCGTCTTCTGGCAACAGGAATCCGGCGGTAACTGCGGCATCTGTCGCTTCGTTGAGACGATCGATGTAGCCTGCGTTGTCGCCATAAAGTGAAGCCAGCGTCGAGTTATCAAACAACTCTGTCGTGCCCGAGAGGAAGCAGAAGTTGGGATTGTCCGGGTCAAAGTCCGACGAGGGTTGCCCCTCACCCGAGAGGATGGCGATCGGGACGTCCACATAGGGTGTCCTGATGCCACCGCGCACATTGCCCAGATCGTCCAGCATAAAGGTGGGCGGGCTGCCGGTAACCGCAAGCCTGTCGGCGACCGGCGGGGCTACACCCTCACTGATCCAGGTGTTCAGCGCGGCGATAGCCGCCTTGGCAACCCAGTGCTGGGGCCCTGCGTTTACCGGCACGGGGCATTCGATGATGCCCGGAATGGGGTTGGCGTTTTCCAGTACCGCTGCAACGGCGGGATTGGTACCCACGTCGACGCGCGCGTCAAAAAAGGTGTACAGGTCAGCGTGGGCAGAGCCGGCAATTTCCCACAGGCGGAAGCTGTCAGAGTCCGGTTGATTGCTCGGCCACGAACCCAGCACGAATAGATCGGTTTCCGTCTGTAGCATCAGCACCGGTGTTGCCAGGTCGTCACGCACGGTCACGATCTGTGGCGTGGCAACCGTGACATCGTCAAAAAGTCCGCCCTGCAGCGGCGCGCTGCCGCCCGTGCGACTGTGTATGAAATAGCCATCAAACAGCGCATGGATCGGAGCGAATGCGTTCACGTAAGTCATCAGTCGGCCGGCTGACTGCGACTCGCCCGCGGCGATATAGCGCTGTGCGCTCAGTTCACCCAGGGGTATCGGGGAGTCCCGCAGCAAGCGCGCAACCTGGGAGTAAATGTCGTAGGAATAGGCGTCGCCTGGATGCACCAATTCAGCGTAGCGGTCGTCAAAGGACGTGCCGGGAATAATCGCGGCAGCGCTGCCATCCAGCAGGGCCGCTACGCCTGCCGCCTGGGCAGACACGCCAACCCATGCATAGCCGCGACGAATCAACTCGGTGTGCAGCATTCCCCAGTCCGGTGCGGAATCGAAGCCGGCGCTGACGTTCAGCCATTCGACGATAACGGTGCCGTTGAATTGTGCGGCATCGATGGGGCGAATCACCACGATGCGCGTCCGGTAGTCGGCCTCGCGCTCGGGTTGGACTGACCATTTTCCGTCGCTGACGAGCTCGTTGCGATTGATGTAAGCGCTGGCTGTGCCTGACACGAAAAATTCCTGCTGCTCATAGCCAACACTTGCCAGCGAAAAGAAGCTGCTGACCAGCACCGGGTCTCCCGCCAGGGGGCCGGCCAGGGATGCGGCGGGAACGCTGACCACGCCGGGATTGCCAGCGCCTGGTACGCCCAGTGAGCCACTACCGGAATCACTGCCGTCGCTGCAAGCTGCCAGCATGGCCAGGAAGGTTAATACGTAAAGTAGTTTGGTGAAGCCTTGCGGCCTAAGTGATACGTGCTGTGGCATTGACTGTAAATCTCCCGGAAATCCCGCGGTCAGAGTATCGTGTTTCGGGACAGCAGGGTACGCCTGCTACCGAGCTTGTAGGATCGGGTGTCAAAAAATTTTACAGGTGCTGAATTCCACCTGCCATCCAGGCGTAAGCAGCTATAATGATGAGGTAGGGTTTGCCCACCTATGCCGAGGTGGTGACACCGGACAGTAACTAAAAATAACGAGGCCTCTGATGCAACCTTTCTCTCGTCCTGCCCTTGTGGGTACGTTGCTAACCGCATTTCTACTTGGCGCCTGCAGCCATCCGATCGAAATTATCGGTGTGGGCGATGTTGTTTCCGCCACCGGCGATAGAGACTGCCTGTACGAGGAGCACGCCGCAGCCGCATCCAACTGTACTGAAAACCTGGTGACGGAGGCGTACCACGAAACCTATTACGCCGTACCCAGACCGGGGTGGCAGTTTCATCGTTGGGCCAACTACTGTGTCGGCGATCCAGGCAATGCCTGTCGGTTCGATGTGCCGGAAGAAGCGGTTGATCTCGTGCAGGGCGAAACAGCGCCGCCGCTGGTGGCCATTTTCAGACCTACGGTCAACACTGGCCTGAACTCGCTGTTTATCGGGCACAGCTTCTTCGTGCCGTATGCACTTCGTATGGACTTTCACGTACCCAATGCCGGTTTCGCCGACCACGAACAGCAAACGGTATTTGCCGGCGGCGCCAATGGCGCACCGCAGGCGCTCTGGGAAGATCCGGCAAATCGCGCGCGGATTCAGGGGATCCTGGACGGTGGAGATATTCAGCTGTTCGGCATGACCTACTTCCCCACTTACCCCTCGCTGGAAGGTTATCGAAACTGGGTAGATTACGCGCTGGCACGCAACCCGGACACGCGCTTCTTTATTGCCATGCCCTGGGAACCTTTCCCGCTAAACACGGACGCCGAAACCTACGAATCAAACTGGGAAACGTTTCACCCGGCGATCTCGCACGACATTGTCGATAACCTGAAGCTGGAGTACCCCGGGGTGGAGTTTTTCTGTGTTCCTTACGGGCAAGCCGCGGTGGAGTTGCGCAAGCTGTATGCAGCGGGCAATCTGCCGGATGTTACCGCGCACACCAGTAATTCCGAAGATGCCATTTTTGTCGATGCGCTGGGCCATGCCGATCATATACTGGTCGCGCTTGGCGAACTGGTATGGCTGCGCGCCCTGTATGGCGTGAAGATGTCAGACTACGACTTTGAACCAAATTTTCAGGCTGACCTGAAAGGCATTGCCGATGCGATCATGGAAGAGCACGAGCATGCCTATAACGCCCCCTGGTTGTTTGATTACTAACTACATGCCATCAGGGTTGTCCGGTAGATAGTCCTGAAAGATATCGCCCAGGTTGGCGTTATCGTGCCCGGGGACGCGGTAGTAGGTGCGAATATCCACTGAACTGTCGTCGCCGAAGCGATACGTTTCGATGCTGTACTGCACGTGTTCACCGTCCTTGCCTTCGAAGTGATTTTCCAGGCACCAGGCGACCTCGTTGCCACAAACGAACAGCGTTCCAGGCTGTATGCGAAAGCGCACTCGCGGCTGGAACAAATCCCATGAATCTTCGCAGCAATGCTTGAATCCGATTTTCTCCGGAGTGCCCACCGGATCCAGCATACGAAACTCCCCACTTGCCACGCTGTGCCAGTTGTCGATCCACGCCTGTTTGTCACCGGCGTTCCACAGTTCGGGGTAGTTGTTGGCCCAGTTCAGTAATGATTGCTTGCTCGGATATGCCACGCTTTGTTTCCTCGGTGATTGGTCTCGTCTAATTCCTTTTGCAACGCGTACACAGTCAGGCAGATTGCCGGAGTGGCTGGGCACCGGTTATGGCGCCCCACTGCAACCGCAGCTCAACGACTGCTAGAAATCGTACTGCACGGCAAGGCCCAGTGTGCGATTGGCGTACTTGGGGACGTAGTGAATATAGCCATGCGGAATCAGTTCCTGTGCCTGGGCGAAAATCAGCGAGGCGTAGTCCTCATCAAACAGGTTTTTGGCGAAGGCGGTAACGCTGAAGCCGCCGTCAATCTCCGCCAGTGAAACGCGCACATCAACAATGCTGTAGGCATCCTGGCGGGTGTAGTCATCCTGGGAGATCTCGTAGAGTACGTCATCCTGCGCGCGCAGGTCGGCACCAAATACCCACTCCAGCGGGTAATTGTCCAGCGGCAGGCGATAGCTGGTACTGAGGTTTAACTTCCATTTTGGCGTGTATGGCAGCTGGCCGCCGGAGAGATCCTGGTAGCCCATGGGGCATTCGCCGCGAAACTCCTGCCCCGCGCTGCAGTTGCCCATGGCGTACTCTTCGATAGTGCCGTCTGTGTAGGCGATACCGCCGTTGATCGTCCAGTTGTCCCCAGGGCGTGCAAAAAACTCCAGTTCCACGCCTTTGGTCGAAACCTCGCCCGCGTTCACCAGCAAGAACCCACCGGGTAACTGGTCGTCCGGGTTGGGGTCAAACAGTGCCTGTGCCTGAAAATCCTTGTAGTCAGCGTAAAACAGCGCAATGTTTAATATCAGTCGGCTGTCCAGCCAGTTGGATTTCAATCCCATTTCCCAGGCGTCGCTGGTTTCGGGCGCTACCACTGTCTCCGCCGCAATCACCGAGGTATCAAACGCTGGCCCCTTGTAACCCTCGGTGTAGCTCAGGTAAGTCATGGCCTGCTCGGTGACCTGCCATTGCAGTGCTACGCGTGGTGACAGCTCGCTGTCCTGCAGGCTGTTACGTACATTGCCCTCGGGAGGAAAGATGAGATTGTCCGTGCCGACCGCCGTGGTGTGGTATTTGAGTTTCTCCTCGGTGTAGCGAGCGCCAACGGCAAGTTCCAACGAGTCACTGATGTTGTAACTCAGCTCGCCAAACAGGGCGACGTTGTCCGAGTCTACCTGTGTGCGCGTCATCCGGGTGGTCGGTGGGACGAAGGGTGCGAGTAACGCAGTGGTGGTATCGTTCCCCGAGTCGATATTCTGGCTGAAATAGTACGCGCCAATCACGTAGGACCCCCAGTCAGCCAGCGGGGATGTGAGGCGCAGTTCCTGGGAGTATTGATCGAGATCGGACTCCGGCGGCATGGGAAACGTCAACGCCAGAGGGTTGCTTGGTCGATTGTCGAGATCGACGATTCCCTCGCTCTGCCAATTGCGGTAGGCAGAGATCGAAGTCAGTGTGTGTTCGTTCAGCTGCCAGTCGACCGTCAGCGAGTGGCCGCTGGCCGTTATGTTCGAGAACGTTGGTTGATTATTGTTTACATCCTGGTTGTCCTCGGAGGGAACCACGGGGAGTTGCTCCTCCAGCAGCATTTGCTGCTGGGTTGACTCCTTGATATCGCGTACCGAGAGATAATTGCATTCGCAGTCGTAGTCACCGTAATCACTGCTCCACAGAAACTCCAGCTCTGCGCTGGGTTGCCATAACAGTTTGCCGCGCAGGGTATAGTTTTCACGGCTGTTGATGGTGTCGCCGTTGAAGCGATTCTCGCCAAATCCACCGTCATCTATGGCAGAGCCGGTCAGCCGATAGGAAAGGGTGTCGGATAGCGGCCCTGAGACGGTTCCATTGAGGCGATACTCGTCGTCTTCAATGAAGGTGGCCTCCACGGTGCCGGACAGTTCGGGTGTGGGATCACGTGTGATGATATGAATGACGCCCGCCGATGAATTCTTGCCGTACAGTGTTCCCTGTGGGCCGCGCAGCACTTCCACGCGCTCTACGTCCACCAGATCCAGGAATGCCATGCCGGAATTGCTCATCACCACGCCGTCGAGCATGGTGGAAACGCTGGGTTCCACGGCGGTGCTGAAGGCCTGCGTGCCGATGCCGCGTATATTGAAGGAAGACGTGGAAGGCCCCGAACTGGACTGTACGTTCAATGTGGGTATCAGGGTGGCCAGGTCAGCGGCGTTGCGTAACTGGGCCTCGGCCAACGCTTTGCCGGAGAGCAGAGAAACGCCCACGGCCACGTCCTGCAGATTTTGTTCGCGTTTGCGGGCCGTGACCACCAACTCCTCCAGTGGTCCGCCGGACTGCGCCAGCACTGGAACGCTGAGGCTGGCAGACAGCACCAGGCAGGTGACAGTGGGTACGGTCCTGATACCGGTCGCGACTGAGTGGCTCAAGGTATGCCTCCACGGATTTTTTTTCTTATGTGTCAATTGAGGTTAGCATAGGTGTTAGTCCTTTGCGCCGCAGCTTGCCCGGGACAAACCATCATCACAACCAGGTATACCGCCATGTCATCTGTCTCCCTCCGACCACACCTGATTCCCACGGCGCTGGTACTCATCTGCGTGTGGCTCACAGGGTGTAGCAAGCCGCTCAGCGATGAGCAGTTGCAGCGCTCGCGCCAGATGCCTGCGTGGTTTGAAGACGCCAAGCTCGGCATCTTTATCCACTGGGGCCCTGCGTCTGTGCCGGCGTTTGCTGCCGGGCCACCACTGGCGGCCGGCGAATTGGAGGAGGTGCTGTTACACGGTGGCGCGCGCAAGGAGTTGCCCTACGTCGAATGGTATCTCTACGCACTGGGACGAGAGGGTAGTGACACGGCGCTGTACCACCAGCGCAACTATGGCGATGCGTCCTACGATGTCTTCGGGGAACAGTTCGAACAGCGCGTAGCGCAAGACTGGGATGCCGATGCATGGGCGCAGTTTTTTGACAGTTCGGGTGCGCGATACGTTGTCCTCGTGACCAAGCATCATGACGGCTACACGCTCTGGCCAAGCGATGTCGAGAATCCGCATAAGTCAGGGTGGGGTTCACAGCAGGATCTCGTTGGCGAACTCGCCCACGCCGTGCGGGCGCGTGGGATGCGTTACGGCACCTACTACTCAACAGGCCTGGACTGGAGCTTCAAACTGGTTTCTGAGGGCGACCTGGTACGGGACGTGATGCGCAGTGCACCTGGCGGCGAGGACTACGCGGACTACACCTTTGATCACATGCGTGAACTGATCGATCGCTACCAACCTGACGTGCTCTGGGCTGACATCGGCTATCCGTCCCGCGGGCGCCAGGGAGAACTGCTGGACTACTACTACGCCAAGGTCCCGGAGGGCGTGGTAAATGACCGCTGGGGTGGGGTGGATGTGCTCGGTCGTATCGCCGAGATTCCCGGCGCTGCCACGGTCATGAAGTGGTTGGCGCGCGTGCTGGTTGCGCTGGAGAGTGATCCGTTGCGCGATGATCCGGCGCGGGTCGGCTTCAAGACAGCGGAGTATGACAGCCTGCCGGGCATCGCGCCCTTCAAGTGGGAGACCACCCGGGGCCTGGGGGGATCTTTCGCTTTCAACGCGGCGGAAACTGCCCAGGATATGCTAAGTGGTGCGGAACTGGTGCGCTTTGTGGCAGACACCGTGGCCAAGAACGGCAATGTGTTGATCAACGTGGGCCCCGACAGCCATGGCAGTATTCCCGAGATACAGCAGGCACCACTCCTTGCCCTGGGCCGCTGGTTGAAAGTGAACGGTGAGGCGATCTACGGTACTCAGCCGTGGCAGCGCTACCGCAATCTTGTCGGACGCGAACTTCGTTATACGAGGAATGAAGACGCGCTCTATGCCATCGTGTTCGGTGAAGCCGGAGATGTTCTCACGATCGAGAATCCGGGCGTTGAATGGGATGCGCTGGAAGTGCTGGGCGCGACTGTGAATGACGTCTCGCGCAGCGCTGATAGCCTGGCGATCAGTCTTGACCCTGCTCTGGATGGCCCCGCGGCGGTAGTGAAGTTTACGCTTCGCTGAGTCAGTCCAGCGCGGGGCGATAATCGCTGAATGTAATGTCTGTGCGGGTGTCAAACTTTTTCAGGAAGCCCACCTTGCCCACGGCCCTGGAGGTCATGTTGGTGAGCAGGGGTGTGCCTTGTTCATTATGGAAGTGAAAGCTGAGGCGATAGCTTTGCAGTGACACAGAAAATGCCGGGGAGAATTCTTCGGTACTGAAAATATCCATGGCGCTGACCAGGCCACTCAGGGTGTCGACGACAAGTGAGCCGCTGACTTTTCCCTCGGCTTTTTCCAGGTCTTTCAGGCGCGGCGTGAACGCATAGCGTACGCTGCCCCCGGAGCGCTCCAGCTCCGATACGGTTGTCATGTCAATGAGATCAAAAAAACTGGCGTCGGGATCTCGCTCATCCACGCGCTTCTTTTCTTCCTTGCGAAAATCGCTCAGCCTGTCCTGGGACGGTGTAGCCCCGTCAATGGAGACCAGTTCGCGCTGCGCTTCAGGCTGTTTTCGTGCGTCGTGGGCGATAACCCGGGTTTCGCCGTCCTCCACGATAGTCATGGTGAACAGCCACTTGTCGTCCTGCTGCACATCGTCCAGGCGCTGAATTGCAGCTCTGACCAGTTCAAGATCTGTCTGCTTGCTGCCCGCGGCATGATCACCCGGCTCAGTGCTCGCCCATCCGGTACTCGCAAACAGCAGTATCGCTGACAGGAACAGCACAGAGCGCGACATGGGCAGCAGTGAAGGCCTACTGCAGTGCCAATTGAGTCTGTGGCTCCCTGGCGTCGCCGCGCACGCGCAAACTGTAGCGCAGTAACTGCCACAGCACGCCCAGCCGGCGCCAGATCGAGCCCTCTTCCAGACGCTCGAACAGATCGTCCGGGAACTCACTCTTGAACAGGGGGATGTTGTACTTGGCGCGAATGTCGTCCAGCGAAGTGTCCCATTCCTGCTCCCACTCAATGTCCATCATGTAGGGCGTTTCGCGTCCATGCTGCCAGCCCTCGTTGATGATCTGCATCAGAATGTGGAAGCCGCGGGGTTCCTTGAACGTGCTGATTGATAGCACGGCGGCGAGGAACATGGAGGAGTAGTTGTGACCAAACTGTGCGAGTTGAAAGCCTGAAATGGAAATTTCACCCAGTGAGGTGGTGCGATAGCCTGCAACCAGGTGCCAGACTTCGTGCATCTGCAGGATGCGCGCATTCAGGTAGTGCAGGATATGGGGCAACTCGGCCAGTTGAATGTCGTCCCGGTTCAGCACTTCCGGGTCGTAGCCATTGTCCAGGATCAACCGGTGCAGGGCATAACCCAGGCTGTCCTCGGGACAGTGCGCCAGCGCATCCATGTTGGTGTAGCCGGGAATCGGGTTGCGCTGGGCGGCAGCGGCGCCGCGGTGCCGCCTGGCGTGATCTTCGGCCAGGGGGCCAAAGTCTTCGTGCAGTGCGGCGCCCAGCGAGGCGACAGCAACAGTAATCGAGATGGCATCGTAGCCCTCGTCGTGACCATCCACCACCTGCCAGAACGCCTGCCAGAACTCGTCGGTGAGAGGCGCCTCGGGTAGGTTTGTCGGGACTTCCGGTGTGGGGCCTTTGCCCAGCCAGGCCGAGGCGATATTGTCGCAGACGGCGGGGCAGGCATCCGGGCAGGCAAATGCTACCCAGGCCATGGCCGCGCTGAGCTGTAGTCGGCCCGCGCTGCCGCCGCGTTTTGCGTCCGCGACTGCGTCGATCAATGTCTGTGAGCTGGTATGGCGGGTGAGTTCCTGCAACTGTGCGCGGCGATTCATGGTGCTTCCTCGACAGGGCCTGTGCTGGCATTATTCAATACGATAGACGCCTTTCAGTATACGCCATACTCCGGTGATCGCCAGAAAGTGCCCGGGGCTGCTGTACTGCCGAACCCTCCAGGAAAGCACTGCCATGGTAAAGAAACTCCTGCTTACTGCCTGCCTGCTGATTGCCGCCGTCCTGGCGCTGGTTCTATGGAGCTACCAGGGCGCCGTACTGCAGGTGCCGGTCACTGAAAAGGTCGTTGCCCTGACCTTTGATGACGGGCCGAATCCACCGTATACGGCCGAGCTACTCGCCCTGTTGGAGGAGCGCGGTGTGCGGGCGAGCTTCTTTCCCAAGGCGCGAAATGTTGAAGCCTTCCCGGAGGCCGCCAGGGAGGTTGTACGGGCGGGCCACGAAATTGGAAATCACAGCTACGATCACCTGCCGATGACCTCCCTCAGCAAGGCCGATATGCAGGCCGAGATTGTGCGCTCCAACCAGGTTCTGGAAGAGATCCTGGGTGTGCAGGCCCGGTTGTTTCGGCCCCCTTTCGGCGTGCAGTCACTTGGCGTCAAGCTCGCGCTGCGCGAACTCGGCATGGTTTCTGTGCTGGCCAGTGCGCACGGTTCGGATTGGGAGGAGGATGATCCCGAGCGTATCGCCGCTGCGGTACTGGCGGACATTGAACCCGGTGTGATTGTTCTGCTTCATGACGGCCACGGTGACGTGGCCGATCCGCACACGCAGGACAGCCGCAGTGCTTCCGTTGCGGCCACCGGCATCGTCATTGAAAAGCTGCGTGAGCAGGGCTATCGATTGGTTACCGTTGGCGAGTTGCTCACCATGGGACAATTGTAGGCCCATTTATCAGGGCGATTGCTCGCCCTTTTCGGCGTGCACTGCCGGGTCGAGCGGGGCGTCGGGCGCGTTGCCCCCGCGGAGGAAGTGTCGTAAACCCCGGGCCCAGGCAACCAATGGCCCTGTTTGTGCTTCCCACAGCGTCTCAATCTTCTCGCCCGAGGAAAGACCCGTAGGCGGATACTCATCCACTGCAGGTTTATAGTAGGTACCGAAGGCGACATCGTACATGGGTAGCCAGATAGAAAAGTTTTTATCCTGGTGCTGCGGCAGTCGTGAATGGTGTATCCAGTGAAACTGGGGGTTGGAGAAAAACGGCGTCAAGCGGTACAGGCGATCGACGCGTACGTTGGCATGGATAAAAAAGTCCCACAGTCCCAGCAACAGCCCGCCGGCAATAACAGCCAACAGTGTTTGCGGTGCATCCCGCGTGTCGAATATCAGGCCGATCGTCAATCCTCTAAACAGCGCCTGTCCTGCGGGCTCCAGGAAGTGTGAACGGAAGATGGTGGTGCTGTTCAGGTTTTCGTCCGAGTGATGCAGCTTGTGCAACTCCCACAACACGGGAAAGGTATGCTGCGCCCGGTGCCACCAGTAGTACGAGAAGTCACCAAGAAAGCAGGCGACAAAGAAAATCACGGTGCCCTGTAGCAGAACGTCCACGACGGGCAGGCCCACCGAAATACTGTCGGTGGAGACTTGCAGGCTGGGCAGACCCACAACTTGCGCAACCCAGAGGGTGAACAGGACAACCACGGTGGCAAATGCCGGCGCCAGCAGCAGGTTGCTGAAAGTGATGATCCAGTTCAGCTTGTAGTTCTCACGCGGCACGCCGGGTTGGGCAGGCATCCGTTTTTCCAGCCAGAGAAAGCCCGGCCAGCTGAACAATAGCGCGAGGTAACCCGCCAGCAGCCCGACCGTCACGCCGCCGAGCTCGTTGATGTACTGTGTCCAGAGCGCGTCCATGCCAGCAGTCTAGCCTATATGTTGTCTGCCATCACCGGGCGAGATGGCGGTCGAAGAAGCGCGCCATCACCGCAAAAGCCTGCCGCGATTCCGGTACGTCTGTGTCGGAAAAAAAGTAGTGCGACAGGCCCTCATAGACGTGCAGCTCAGAATGCGCTCCCGCACCTACCAGCCGCTGGTGGGTGGCAATGGCGGAACTCAGCGCCAGGTCCCGGGTGCTGGTGATAATCAGGGAGGGCGGAAAGCGGCCCAGAAGGTCGGGGTGATTAATCGGTGCTACCAGGGGGTCTTCCCAACTCGCGTCACTCAGGTAGGCAATTTCTTCATCGCCACCGAGTTTGGTTTTCAGGGTGTCGGCAATCAATGCAGCATCGCCCACCAGGAAGTCGCCGGCGCCGGCACAGAAGATGCCGACTGCTCCCGGTTGCGGCAGCCCGTGTTTGTCAAACCACGCCACGGCCTGCGCTGTGAGCAGGCCACCGGCGGAGCAACCGAAGATGCCGATCTGCTGTGGCTGATACTCCTGTAGCAGGGCAGCGTACACCTTGGCGACATCTTCGCTGGCGGCGGGGAAGCGGTGCTCCGGACCCTGGCGATAATCGACGGATACAACGCGCATGCCGGCCACGCTGGCAACGGGTATTGATTCCAGTCTTCCCTCGGTACGTGCACCCATGGAGAAACCACCGCCGTGCAGGTTGATCAGAACGCGGTGGCGATTATTTTCCGCAACACCCTCCTCGGGCTCGAATACCTCTGTATAGACGCCTGCGATCTCCCTTGGCGTCTCGACGACAGGGTACAGCTCGCGCGCGACGTCAATTTTAGGTTGATAAAAATTCGCATCCAGAATATCCCGTCGCTCCTGGACATCGCCTGCAGCGAGTTTTACCAGGTGTGGCGTCAGTCGCGCCATAGTGTTCTGAATGGCAGCATTGGATTCAGGGCTGGCCAGTTCGGAGGGTGGCAGACTCTGCGTCAGGTTTTGCATAAACATAAACCCGGCCACCAGCAACCCACCGGCGATAAACGTCAACAGGTAGCGCAGCATCACTCAACTCCTCCAGACGCGTTTGTTGGCCGTGCCGAACATCTCCGACAGTTCAACCCGGCTCGGTTCTACCTTGATGGCGCAGAATTCTTCGCTCTTGGGCCCGTCGGGCCAGAACTGTGACAGGTCGTAATCCATCACTTTCCAGACATGCTCTTTGGTGGCAGCGTCAGTGAGCACCGTGGCCCTGCCGCGCACCATGAGGTGAACGAAATCATCCGGAGCTACCTGAAACTGGATGTCGACGCAGCTATTGTCCCGAACCTGTTGCGCCTTGGGTGTTTGTGGTCCAGTGGCGATCCACAGAATATCGTCCTCCCAGGTGGGGTGCACCATGCGTACTCGCGGGTCGTTGCCGGCAACCGTCGCCAGCGCGCACCAGATGGCCTTTTTTGCTGCCGCTTCAACGTCCTTGAAGAAGGCCGCCTTGTCACTATTGCTTACTGCCGTCATGGGCTCAGTCGCTCCGGTTTGCAGATGGGTCAGCACACTAGTGTAGACCAACTCAGCCGGTACTTTCCTGCCTGTCTACTATCCTCTACCCTCTGTCTTCGAACACGGCGTGGCGGCTGAGCCGGGATTGCAGCAGTTGGGAACTTTTTGATGAACGACAGGGATGATATCAATGAGCAGAGACGCCTCGGTGGCGTAATGCAGGCCCTGGCGTGGCTGGTATTTCTGGGTATCGCCGTGTTCTTCTTCGGTGAACGCCTCGAGCGGCAATACAATCCGAATCAATCCGTACAGACCCAGTACTCCCCGGGCGGTCAACTTGAGGTTGTGCTGGAGCGTAATCGTTCCGGCCACTATGTCACCACGGGCCAGATCAATGATCTCACCGTGACCTTCCTGCTGGATACCGGTGCAACCGGCGTTGCTGTTCCGCCGGGTATAGCGCGACAGCTCGGGTTAAAACGGGGCGCGCCTGTCACCACCCGCACGGCTAATGGGACGGTAACCAGCTACGCCGTGATGCTTGATCGTGTCAGTGTGGGTGGTATCGAACTGCGCGGTGTGCCCGCACTCATCTCGCCGGGCCTGTCGATGGAAGAGGTGCTGCTGGGCATGTCATTTCTGCAGCATATCGAATTCACCCAGCGCGGGAATACCCTTATCCTGCGTCAGTAGCCTGTTCTACCAGGCGGTTTTGCAGGCTCGCCTCAGCCCGACTTTTCCGTGCGGCGGCTGTTTGCTGTTCTCCCTGCGGCCGCCAGCCGGGGGCGCGAAACAGGTAGCCGAAAAACTCCCGCGCGTGTTTGCTGCTGCAAAGATCCCGCCACAGCAGTACAAACTCACCGAAGTGTACATCCAGAAAGCTACTGGTGTTGACGTCACGGGTGATACCGAACTGGACTGGCTCATCGTCCCGCAGGGGTTGTAGCGTGCCCATCAACCAGTCGCCGAACAGGGTAATAGAGTTGTAGTTGGTATCCATGTAGCGCACATTCTGAGCGTGGTGTACGCGGTGATAGGAGGGTGTCTGCATAAATTTCTCAAGTGGCCCCAGCCGGCGGGTAACCACGTTGTCGCTGATGTGCAGAAAGTTGCCCCACACAACATCTATGAACGTCATTACTGCAATCACAACCGGGTCGACTCCCAACAGGGCGGGCACAAAGCCCAGCATGAAGGGCATGTAGAAAATTGTTTCCAGGAAGGAGTGATTGAAGCCGACAAACATGTTCATTGAATGGGGTGCGTGATGCGGGGAGTGCAGGCACCACAGTAAACGGACTTTGTGTGCCAGCCAGTGCTGCACCCAGTAGCTCATTTCATAGATGACGAAACCGTATACCCAACCGGCAGCAGAGATGCCGGTGGAGAAGGGCGCAATGGAAGCGCCCAAATAGGCGAGTAATACCTTGCTGAAAGGACCTGCGAGAAACGTGAACAAGCCGCCGAACAGAACGTTGAAGCCGATGCCTTTGATCGACATGAAGTACTCGCCGCGATTGGCGCGACCATAACGGAAGTGCACCAACGCCCACTCGATCAGGCCCCAGGCAAACAGGCCCAGCATGAACAGTGGAAGAACGTCTAACAGCGGCAGTGCAGGTTCATTGTTCATGCCGCGATTTCCTGTACTTTCTCGCGGCTAGTTGCCGAAAATGTTGCCGATCGCCTTGCCGATATCCTTCATCGAGGGTTGCGACCCGGTGCCTTCCTTGTCGGCGGTGTCGCTGCCCTGCGGCATTCTAAAACTGCCGAATGACGGCAGCTGCATGGGTTTTGCCGGCAACTCGAAACGCGTCGGGTCAACCGTTTTGTCGCTGATGGCGACCAGTTTCATGTCGTTGCCTACGCGCAGCACGCCCTTGTTCATTTTTGACAGGGTTGCTTCCATATCCAGCGCATCAGTCTGCAGATCTTTGCCCATGGCCTTGGCCGCTGTTTCAGCAAAACCTTGCATTGCGTCGCGAAATGCCAGCGCGCGAGCATCGTCGGCGAGTACGATCTCCAGTTGCTGTTCCTTGCCCTTTTTATCCTTCAGGTGAAGGTTGTATACCTCACCGGTAATGCCGGCGTGTGTTTCCTTTTTGCCCGTTGCTTTTAGTGATACAACTTCCTGGGCCATCATGTCGTAGCTGGACGTATCGATCATGCCGCTGGCCATACTCCAGGCGGCATTGGCATCGATAACCATGGGTTGGCCATTATTGTCGTTCACGATATAGATGTGGCCGTCACGCATCACCATGTAGGAAGACGGATCGCCGGACATATTTAGACGCAGCATGTTGTCACGGTATTCGTAGCCTACCTGCGTGCCATCGGCACCGGCGGTGCTGGCGGTGCCGGCATGCGCTGTGGCGCCCAGTGTCAGCAATAAAAGCAGTGACAGTGATAATATTGATTTCTTGCGTGGATAGCTCATCGTGTGGTTCCTGTTGCGATTTCAATCGCTGCGTTTGCAATAGGTGGCGACTAAAAGTGTCGGCCACCTCAGTAAATTACCTTTCCGCGAATCCGTGGCGCTCAGCGATCCGCAGGAGCCGCTGCGCCAATCAGCACTTCGACACGACGATTTCTCGCGCGTCCGTTTTCGTTGGCATTGCTGGCTACCGGGTCGAGTTCGCCCATGCCGCTGGTATCGATGATCGACGGGTTGACACCCTCGCTTACCAGGTAGGCTTCCACGGCCTGCGCTCGCCGTTCCGACAGGCTCGCGTTATAGATCTGCGTGCCAACGCTGTCGGTGTGTCCGATAACATCGATGTCCCTGACTTTGATACCTTTGCTGCGGATGTGCTCGCTCAGGCGCTGCAGTTCTTCCTTGCCCTCTGCCTTGAGCACCGATTTGTCAAAGTCGAACAGCGTCATTGCGGACAAGGTGAACTTTTCGTAGGCAATGGGTGACATAAGAATGTCGGCTGCGTAGGCGGTCATCGCTGCGCTATCGGTGATGGCATTTGCCGCAACGCTGGAGCCGCAGCTATTGACGCCGCTAATTTCACTGATCAGGTCTGCGTTGTAAGCATCGTCGCCCAGGCGCACCGCGTGCACGCAGGTAGTGCCGCTGGCATTGGCTGTTACTGCATCCAGCATATCTCGCACGCCGTCGGGATCATTCCATTTGAAGTCACTGAAGATAATAACGGCGGTGTCCCCTGCATCTTCAGGCAGGGCAGTTGCCACGATATCCAGAGCGCTGACGATGGGTGTGGTGCTGCGCACGCAACCCACATCCTCCAATGCGGATTGGAAAGCCTGGGTGTTGTAGGTTTCCATGCCGTAAACTTTTTTGGCCACCCCGTCACCCAGGCAGGGGCCAGCACCCTTGCCGAAAATCACCAGCCCGGCGTTGAAACCAGCCTCGGGTACGGCGGCATTGAAGTTGGCGACCAGGTCCTGGGCCTGCTGCGCCTTGATACTGTTGCCGGCTTCGTGGGCCATTGAGCCGGAGGTATCCAGCAATACAACAAAGGTATCGACACGCGGGGCGAATTCAGTCAGGTCCACAGCTTGTGATTGCGGGACGGCGGGCTGGTAATCGGTGCCGCTGCACGCGGTGACGAGGGTCAGTGCCAATACTGCTGCTAGCGTACTTACCGGGTGTTTCAACATGGGATGCTCCTGGTGTCGTTTGTTGCGCGGCGAATGCGCTCCCGGGGTGCGTGCTACGCGGCGAGACAAGCGCAAGTGGTGTAATGGGTTCAGGAGGTAGTAAAGCATAGTTGATGCATTGCGTAAAAGTGGCATGCTAGCGCAGACAGTTGCCAACAAGTGCCTCCAGGTGTGCGGGAAGTCTGTTGCTGGAGACGCCCTGGTGGAGAAGCCCTCCTGCAGGCGTGTCCCGCTACCGCAGGACGCAATCGTTACGAAGTGCTGTGGATCTCTGTGTCGGGATACCGGCGCAAAACCTGCCGGAACGGATAAGTACCCATGCTAAAACGCCCGCTACTCCTGCTTCTCTCCTTGCCAGTGATCCTGTTCGGCTACCTTTGGCTCGTCGAGGGTGCGTCACCAGCGAAGCTGCGCGAGGGTCTGCTTGCTCACCCTGGGGTGGCTTGGTTCGGAGGATGCTCAGACCGGAGGCGTCTCCAAAACCGGGGTGCATGCGAACCTGCTGGGGCTGGCTGATGCAAGGGCGATTTATCGCGAAGGCATGGGCTGTACCCTGGTATTCGGCCCGGACAACCTGGCTGCGATTCAGCCCCCTCCCGTTCCTGCCAACGCCGCGTTGCCCTGGCCTGCCGGTGCGGCGCCGGGTTCTCCGCAGCCTGCGCTCCAGCACGAGCTGGAATCCATCCTCGCTGCTGACAACGCCGCCGGCTATAA
>JAUHYL010000028.1 GCA_030426545.1 Gammaproteobacteria bacterium | reverse complement strand
GCGCGAGCAAGTCGATGGTATCGCGGGCAATGAGTTCTATAACACCCTGCGCCAGCGCGTCTTCCGCAGAAAGGCTGGCGCCCTCGCGCACGGCGCGCTCCGCCCACTGGGCATTGCGCCCGCGCAATTCAGCCAGCCCCTGGATATAGGCCACCGCGTCGTTGACGATCTTGCGTTCCATTGCGCTGCCGGGTGGTGATGACCCGGGAGCGTCGCCGCTACTATCGCCCGCGCCGCTGTTGTCGCCGCGGTCATTCGGCAGCGACGGCAAACCCGGCGCGCCTATCTGCACCGGTGTCGCGGCGCCCAGGTTGGTGCCCGGCGCCATGGCCGCCAGGTGAGAAGCGTACAGCAGGTAGGTGCCGGCACTGGCCGCCCGGGCACCGCCGGGCGCAACATACACAACCACCGGCATGGGGGCCGCGAGTATGGCCTTGATCATGTCACGCATGGACGTGTCGAGCCCGCCGGGGGTATCCACGCGCAGAATCACGAGATCTGCATCGGCAGCTTGCGCCTGCTCGAGGCCGCGCACCACGTGGTCGGCGATCGCCGGGCCGATAGCGCCTTCGACGTTGATCAGCCAGGCGTCGCCACGTGCAGGTGAGCCGACCACGGCGGCAGCGAGAAGAAGACATGCGAGAAAAGCGCGCATAGCCAACACTGTAGCTGAATCTGCCAGATAGTCGAATGCTGGAAATGGTCGACTTCGGGGCATCACCGGCCCGCAAGGTGGCGCGCTGGACGGGCGATTCGCAGCGTCGGCCAGGCTAGCTGCTATGCTCGGTACAGACATTCATCGGGGCCCTCCTGCCTCTGCCCTGCGGCGAGCGCCCCTGCCCTGATCACAAGGAGAAAAACAATGAGCGTCAACGTGCAACAGATTGAAGAACAATTCCCGGTGCTGACGCCGCAGATGGGCATCGAAGCGCTGCCGTGGACAGGGGGAATGGAATTCTATGCCAACATGGAATCCCACTTCGGCACCTTTGCCAATCACGTACTGGTTTCATGCCACCGCTTCAACGAAGCCTGGCCCACCTGGGAGTGCCATCCGAAAGGCGATGAGCTGGTGCTATTGATGAGCGGCACGGCGACGATGGTGCTATTGATAGCGGGCGAGCAACAAACGCTGACCCTGTCGGAGCCCGGCGCTTTCATCACCGTGCCGCGCGGCGTCTGGCACACGGCCACCGAGGCAGACAACGCGCAGATGCTGTTCATCACGCCGGGGGAAGGCACAGAGAACCTGGAAACACCGCCGGGGCTGTAGCCTCTTACAGCGCGACAGGTCGAGTGCGGCAGGACTTCGCGACAAAACCTGTTCTCACGCCGGCTGTTAGCCGGAGCGAATTCAGTCCGACAGGTTGCGCGACAGTTGATCGGCGAGCTTTTCCTTCATCGGCAGCACCCACTGCTCCTTGAGCTGCATGGACAACAGTCCGGCAGCCTCCAGGTCGTCACACAGGCGCATCTGGTGCGCGAGATCGAACATATCGAACTGGCGACAGATCTTCGCGTCCTCGTTCAGCGTCAGGAATGACACGCCGGGCGTTTCAAAGAAGGAACCATCGGCGCGTTTGCCCGGGCCACGGTTCAGCCAGTGCGTGATCAACTGGTTGTCCGTACCGGTGTAGACACCCAGGTAGGGGAAGGTCCAACCCTCCCAGCCCACCTGCATGTCGCGGCCGTAATGCGTCGCTTTTATTTCGTCAATGCCGTTGGCGGTTACTTCCATCACCCCGGCGTACTCACAGGTGTAGACACAATCCTCTGCGTATATTTCATCGACGAAGAACGTCCACTCGTTGGTGCGCGAGGCCTGTTCGTGGGCCGCGATCAACTTGTCTGCCGTGGCGCGCAGTTGTTGTTCAGTGAGCGTGCTCATGCGACTAACCTCCTCTCAAAAGCGGCCACTACAGGTAGGCCTGTACGATTTCTTCAACGGTGTCGCGAATATGCCCGCGGCTGTAACCCAGCTCTGCGTTCTGCGGCTCGTAGCGGATGACCGCGTTGCGCCCGGCGTAGAGAATGGCATCCGGAAACAGCGGGTGTTCATCGGTGCGCACCTCCAGCTCTGTCGGGTTGCCCGCCGCGCTGAAATACAGTTCCAGGTAGGCTTTCCAGCTCAGGTTTTCATCACCCACCAGGTAGCCGCGGCCACCCTCCCCGCGCTCCAGCGCGCCGGCGATGGCCTCCGACATGGAGCGGCTGCTGATGTGGTTGACGCCACCGGCGGGTGCAAATACCGGCATACCCTCCAGCCGCCCTGCCCCGTACTGCACCAGCGCTTCCAGGTGCGGCAACGACAGTCCGGCCAGGTAACCCAGGATAAAGGGCGCGTTGAGACTGCAGACGTTAAAGTCGTCGGTATTCAATGCGCGTACACCGATGTCCGCCAGGTGCCGCGAGCGCACGTAACTGCTGGTTTCAATTTTTTCCGGCGCCACCTGCGGATAATAGGTGCCGATGTAGACAGCGCGTTGCACGCCCGCGGCACGCGCGCACTCAAAAAATCGCGGCACACCCTCGCTGTTCACACACTGAAAGAACGCTTCCTCGTCCTCCCCGGGAGGCAGCAGCCGGATATCCGCACCGGCGGCAAACACCAGACGCTCGAAGCCCGCCAGGTGCGGCGCGGTGGCCTCCGCGTCGAGGTAATCTGCACGTATAAAGGGAAATTCGGCAAGGTATTCCAGTTGCGGCGCGTTGCGCGCCATCAACGTCACTTCGTGGCCCAGTTCACGCAAGTGCAGCGCGGCGAGCGCGCCGGTGAGGCCGGTACCGCCAACAATCAGAGTGTTCGCCATGGCTCAGGGTTTCTCCATCGGTTGGTTGGGCCGCACTTCCAGCAAATCCACTGCCACACCGGGCGGCTGCGCCAGTGCGTAGCTAACGGCCTCAGCAACATGCTCTGCCGTCATACCCGCATCCATGTACTTGCCCAGCGTTTTCCAACCGTCCATCGCAGACTGGAAACGCTGCGGGTCCCAATCGTCTGCGAAGTTCGTCCAGGCTCCACCGGGGCGGATACAGGTCACCCCGATGTTATCCGGCTGTAACTCTACTCGCAGATCGCGCGTAAAGCGCTCCACCGCCGCCTTGGTGGAGGCGTAGATAGAAAGGTGTACGATCTCATCGTAGTGCCAGGCGGAGGCAGAAGAGATATTAATGATGCGCGGATTATCGGCGCCGCGCAGCAGCGGTATGGCTGCCTGACAGCTGAACACGGTGCCCAGGAAGTTGGTGTTCACCTGCATGAGCACCTCTTCTTCCACCAGTTCTTCCACGCGGCCAGGGCGTGCCATGCCGGCATTGTTCACCAGGCCGTCGAGGCGCCCAAAGTGCGCCTTGATGGCGCTGAAGGCTGACACCAGCGCGTCTTTGCTCGCCACGTCGCCGGGGACCGCAAAGGCGTTCTCGTCACCCAGTTCCCGCACAACCTCGGCCAGCGCGGCCTCGTTGCGGCTGATGAGGCCTACACGGGCGCCGTGACCCACCAGGTTTTTCGCCATCGCCAGGCCAAAGCCGCGCGAGCCACCAGTGACAATATAAACGCGCCCGCGAATCGCGCTGCCGGCTTCGACGCTCATTCAGCAATCGCTATGGTCTTGGTTTCGAGGTATTCCTCAAAACCTTCGGGGCCCATTTCACGGCCTACGCCGCTTTGCTTGTAGCCGCCGAAGGGTGAATCAGCACCGTAATAAACGCCGCCGTTAACGGACATCGTGCCAGTCCGTATACGCCGTGCCACGGCCATGGCACGATCGAGATCGGCCGACCACACGCCCCCGGAGAGCCCGTAATCAGAATCGTTGGCAATGCGAATGGCCTCTTCCTCATCGTCGTACGGGATCACCGCCAGCACCGGCCCGAAGATTTCCTCGCGGGCGATGGTCATGTCGTTGCTCACATCGGTAAAGATGGTGGGCTGCACCCAATAGCCTTTTTCCAGGTTCTCCGGCCGACCGCCGCCCATCAGCAAACGCGCGCCCTCGGCCTTGCCCTTTTCGATATAGGCCAGCACGCGCTCGCGCTGTTTGGCGTTGATCAGCGGGCCCATGATCTGCCCGGACGAGGATGGATCGCCGTACTGGATAAAGTCGAAGTAGGTGGGCAGCATTTGCTCCACTTCCGCCTGGCGCGATTTCGGCACCAGCAAGCGCGTCAGTATGGCGCAGCCCTGCCCCGCGTGAAAACAAACGCCCAGGCAACTCAGCAGCGCGCCGTTGAGATCGGCGTCATCGAGAATGATGTTGGCCGACTTGCCGCCCAGTTCCAGGAAGACCTTCTTCACTGTCTGTGCGGCGCGCGCCATGATGTGTTTGCCCACGGTAGTGGAACCGGTAAATGAAATGACGTCCACGCGCGGATCCCCTGTGAGTTGATCACCCACTTCCACCGGGTCTTCCGAGGTGATGACGTTAAACACGCCAGGCGGAATGTCTGTGTGCTCGTGGATCACGCGGCCCAGCATGGTGGCGGACCAGGGCGTATCCGGCGCCGCCTTCAGAATCACCGTGCAGCCAGCCGCCAGTGCAGGAATACACTTGGCAAGGTTGATCTGTAGCGGCACGTTCCAGGGGGTGATGCAGGCAACCACGCCCGCCGCCTCTTTCTCAACGAGCCGCCTGCTTTTAATACCCATTTTTTCAGAGACGCCGATATCGCGGCTCCACTGGAAGGCCGGCAGGGTTTCCAGGGTGTAGTCGATGAACCCGATCGGCAGGTCACATTGCGGCCCCATCTCCCCGCAGATGTCGATGGGTGAGCCGGTTTCCGCCGCGATCTGTGCCTTGAACTCCTCGCGTA
This sequence comes from Gammaproteobacteria bacterium, assembly GCA_030426545.1. Taxonomy (GTDB): domain Bacteria; phylum Pseudomonadota; class Gammaproteobacteria; order Pseudomonadales; family Halieaceae; genus Marimicrobium. The sequence continues at coordinate 43,123 of JAUHYL010000028.1, read as the reverse complement.
CGGTTTGCAGGCCATCGCGCAACTGGGTCAGGCAGCGCAGGCGAAACGCATGATCGGTAGACCACTCGGTCTCGTCAAAGGCGCGCCGGGCAGCGGCGATGGCTCGCTCCATATCTTCCGGGCCGGCGTCGGCCACCTGACCAATGACTTCCTCGGTGACCGGGCTGATGTTGGGGTAGGTTTTACCGGAGGCCGCCGGCACCAGTGCGCCATCAATGAACAGGTTTGCTTCGGGGTTCATAATCACATTCCATATCTGGGAGCGCTGCTCCGTGCGCACGCCCGACAAAGGGCTCACATTAGCGCCGCAGTGTAGCCACGCCCCAGGCATTATGTCAATACAGATTGACTATTCGTCAATCGTGATTTACTATCTTCGCCATGACACTTGCCACCACCGTGCACACTGCCACCACAGGCCCGGGCGCTGATCTGTGGAACGCCTACCGTGACAACCTGCCCCGGCACCTGCTGGGCGTTTCTCGCTACCTGCAGACAGGCATGATGCACAAACTGCAGACCGACTGCGACCACCGCAGCCTGCGTCTGGGTTTTGCACCCTACATGATCCTGATCGGCAACGGCGGGCAGCGCCTTTCCGACCTCGCAGAAACACTCGGCATATCTCGCCAGGCCTGCAACCAGGCCATCAAACAAATCGAAGCGGCCGGTTATGTATGCCGCCGCTCCGACCCTGCCGACGGGCGCGCGAAGCAACTGGCGCTCACCGCAGCCGGCCAGCGCCTGCGGCGCGACGGTGCGCGCGTGGTGCGCGAGTTCGATAGCCAGTTCACCGCGATTCTCGGTGAGCCCACTGCAGCGGCGATCACCCGCTCACTGGGCAAAGTCTACCGCCAGCTTGACCTGGGCCCGGCCGTCGATGGCCCCGACATTGGCGCCTACGATGGCTTTGGCGCCCTGCTCCCCAGGCTGTCTGATTACACCCTGCAGCGCCTGATGGCATTATCCGGCAAACGCGGGCACCCGGGGCTGAAGCTGTCGTTCGGTCAGGTGCTGACCCTGATCGGCCCGGACGGCGGCCGCATCCAGCAGATGGCCGCCATACAGGATGTGAGCAAGCAGGCGATCAGCGCCATCGCCAGTGAACTGGAGGCGCTCGGTTATCTGCGCCGCGAAGTCGATAGCGAAGATGCGCGGCAGATTCTGCTGCACTTCACGCCACGCGGTGAAGCACTGATTGCTGATTCAGTGGCCAGCATCGCGGAACTCGAAGACGAATTTGCCGCCATCACCGGCCAACGTGCGCTGACACAACTCAAACAGGCCATGAGCACGCTGTATCAGGGCCTGCTCCTGGAGCAGGACGTATTCGAAGGCGTCGGCAGCAGTGACCTTAACCAGCTCGCCGCGCAGCTCAGGGAGCGCCTGGGCAGTTCCGCCAGCCGCGCGTTGGGCGACATTTTGCTAAACACAGACAACCCAAACCGCGACTGAATACACTCACCGGTTGCGTTCCGGAGGTAACCCGCATGGACAACGAATGGATCAACACGCTCTGGCAGCAGTACAACCTGCTGGGCTCGGCGATCACCCTGGCCGTTATCGTGGTCGTGACCAAAGTCGGCAAGTGGCTGTTGTTCAAAATCCCGGCGATGGCCGGCGCGCTGGAGATGAACAAGGCCGAAGACAAGGTGAAGTGGAAGAAAGACAAGTACCCGCCGATGGTGAAAGCCTCGCAAAAAATGGGCCTCTACTGCAACGTGGCCAAGTACCTGTTGGTAGTGCCCTTCTGCGTCACGCTGGAGAGCCAGCCGCTGTGGCAGATTCTGCTCGACGTCTTCGTCATCCTCATGTTCTACGACTTTTTCTACTACCTGAGCCACCGCTTCTGGTTTCACGGCAATGGTGCCATGCGGCAGATACACGCCGTACACCACCAGGCGCGCACTCCCACGCACCTGGACGCGCTCTATGTTCATCCCACCGAAACGTTTATCGGACTGGCGCTGTACATCGGCTCCATCGCCGTGCTCGCCGCCGTCATGGGCAAGTTTCACGTCAGCACACTGGTTATCACGGGCGTTATTTTCTATCAGCTCAACCAGGTCAATCACACGCGCATCGAGCTTGATCGCTTTCCCTACCGCACCCTCACGTGGATAACGCGCAAGCACCATATACACCACGAAAACATGCACAAGGGTAACTACGCCACCATCACCCTGCTATACGACAAGCTGTTCGGCACACTGGACTGAGACCGGCACATTTCATTCGAGATTTCATTCGAGGAGTACACCATGAACGACGCAGAACGCCGCGCCCTGGGCGAAGAAAAGATCAAGGACGTCTACGCCGGCGATGTCGTAGTACCGCCGGAGGGCTACGCCTTTACCGACGTGATGCTGAAGCAGCTGTTCGCCGAACTGTGGACGCGCGACACCCTCTCCATGCGCGACAAGCGCATTCTGCTGCTGGGTATCATCGCTGAAAAAGGCGAAAGCACCACCTTCAAAATCCAGGTCAAGGCCTCGCTGAAACGCGGCGAGATCAACCCCGAAGAAGCCCGCGAGATGCTGTTGTTCATCGCGCAATACGCCGGTTATCCACGCGCCGCGTCCATGCTAATGCCCTGTGAAGAGGCGATTGCAGAATACGAAAAGGAAAAATCAGAAAACAACGAGTAGGCCCGAACCAGGGCCAAACAAAAATTAAGAAGTGACTCCAGTGATACAGGCGTAACGCATTCCAAGGGAAAGGCGTCGGCCAGGCGCTACACCAACAGCCAGAAAAACAACCACCCCAAAAAAATCACCCGGCAACAGCCCTGCAACAACAACCAGCAAACAAATGGCCTGACGGTGCAGGGGTTGCGGGGTGAGTATCTTAGCCTTCCGAGCCCCGCAACCCCTGCACCGTCAGGCCAGGCTCATCCCATCCTGCAAACGCAACCCACCAGCAGAAAAAGCACCACCACCCAAAACAATCAGGCAGCCTGTTCCTTCTTAACCTCAGGATCAAACGTAATCGGCATCGCCTTAATCCCATTCACAAGGTTGGAACGCGTGTAATGGATTTCACCCGCCAGCTTCGGATTACGCATCCGCGGAATAATTTCCTCAAACATAATGCGCACCTCAAGGCGCGCCAAATGCGTCCCCAGGCAGAAATGCTGGCCAATACCAAAGGCACGGTGTTCGTTGTACATGTTGGGCATGCGCTCCGCGCGGCGTACATCGAATTTCATCGCATCTTCGCCAAAAATCTTCTCGTCATGGTTAACCGTGTGGTAGTGCATGATGATCTTGTCGCCCTTCTTGATCAGCTTGCCGCCCACTTCCGTGTCTTCCAGGCACTGCCGGCGCATGATGATGAATGCCGTGTTGTAGCGGATCATCTCCTCCGTCGCATCGGCAATCCTGTCCGGGTTATCCACCAGGTACTGCAATTGTTCCGGGTTCTCCATCAACAGGCGCATGCCATGGCTGGTCACCGTACGCGTCGACTCATTGCCTGCCGCGATGAGCAGCAAGAAGAACCAGACAAATTCCTCATCCGTCAAACCCTCAACACCACCGTGACCGCGCAGCAGCGCGCCGATGATGTTGTCCTCCGGGTTTTCCTTGTGCTTGGCAGCCAGTTGCATGGCGTAGGCGATGACATTCGCCGAGGCCGTCTCAGCCACCTCCTTGTCTGCGGCCATTTCCTCGTCCTGGTTGAACATCATGGCATTGGTCCACTCGAAGAAATCCTTGCGATCCTCCGCCGGGATGCCACACAACTCGAGAATGGCCAGCAGCGGCAGTTCCGCCGCCACTTCTTCGACAAACTCACACTCACCGCGCGCAGCCACGCGATCAACGATATTGCGTGCATGCTCGCGGAAACGTTCGTTATAGGAATCCACCGCCTTCGGTGTGAACGCCGCGCGCACGATTTTGCGGTACTTCAGCTGCCGGGGCGGATCCATGTTGATGATCATGTGGTTGTGAATGCCCTTGATCTCCTCCTCGGACCACTCTTCCGCCAATGCGGTATTCGTTTCACTGGAAAACAGGCCAGGGTTCTTGGAGATAAAGTCGATCTCGTCACGGCCGGTCACCAGCCAGTAGGGAACGCCCTGGTAGGAGCCGTCCATCCAGTGAATGGGGCCGGATTCGCGGATTGCGCGCAGGGTGTCGTACGGCATCCCTTCAGCATAGGTTTCCGGATCGATCATGTTGGGGAAGTTGGCAAAAGGACATCCACTCATCGTAAAGCTCTCCACAGTGTGTGCTCAGATGCTTTGAACTATAGGCTAATAGTTATTAGTTGGCAAGGCCTGTACGCCCACTTTAGAAAAGCGGGTTACGTATTCTAGCTACGGAGTAATGCGACGGTTTCGCGCAAACTGTCCCTGCCGATGATCAGCATCGCCAGCCCGTAGGCCGCTACTCCACTGCCCACCAGCAGACCCAGGCGCAGCCAGACGCCGACCGTCGGCTCGATCAGGGTGTCGGCATACATGACCGCGGCATACATGAAGGCAGCCGCCAGCGCGGGGCGCAGCAGTTGGCCCAGATACACCCTGAGAGGCACGCCAACACGGCTGCAGGTGCGCAGGGCCGTGACCACAAACACCAACGGGTACGCGAGCAACCAGGCGTAGGCCAGGCCCACCGCGCCGGCGCTCAGCGCACCGACGGCCAGGGCCGGCGGCAGGACGAGCGCAGAAATGGCATAGTTGCCGGCGCTGACGGAGGGCTGCCCGATGCCCCATAGCAATGGCCCAAAGACGTTACTGAGCAGGCGCAGGGGCATGACCAGCGCCAGCAATTGCAGCAAGGGCGCGGCCGGCAGCCACTTGTCACCCAACAGGGCCGCCACCAGCGCCTCTGCGGTACACGAGATGCCAAGAAAGACCGGAAACGCCGCAATGGCGAGAATCCGCGTGGCCGTGAGCAGGTACTCATGCACCCTGGAATCATTTTCTGCGGCATGGGCGCGCGAAAATGCCGGAAAGGCCACCGCGTTCAACAGTCCCGCGAGCTTGTAAATGGGCAGCGAGGCCAACTGGTTCGCCACCGCGTAATACCCCAGCGCATGCTGACCCAATAATTTGCCGCCAATGAACTTGTCCGACTCGCTGAACAGAAACCACAGCCCGCGATCCATGGAGACGAACGCGCCAAACGAGAAATGCCGTCGCATCCCACGGAAGTCGAAGCTCGGCCACACCAGCGCGCGCGTAATCAGGTTCAGGCCCAACACGCGGAACGCGGCGTTGGCAACCATGCCCCACACCAGCGACCAGACGCCGTAGCCGAGCATGGCCAGCGTGAGTGTCAGCAGGCTGCTCAGCACCAGCGTGACCAGGTCCACCACCGAGCGCCGCGCAAAATCGATCTCGCGCTCTAGCGCCGACTGGGGCAGCGTTTCAAAGGCAAGGATCAGGAACTGCAGCGACATCACGCGCAACACCGCCGCGAGCTGCGGTTCTTCGAAAAACGCGGCGGCGAGGTCTGCGCCCAGAAACAGCAACAGGAAGCAGCACACGTTCATGAGAATGATCACACCGAAGATCTTCCGGCGCGCCGGCTCATCCAGGTCCTTGTCCTGTACGAGAATGGCGTCCAGGCCCACGGTGTTGAGCAGAAACAGGAGCGAGACCAGCACCGTGCCCATGGCCATCAGGCCGTAGTCGCCCGGCGTGAGCATGCGAATCACAAGAATGGTAATGGCCCAGGAGATCACCTGCCCGACCAGGCGAGCGGCGGCCGTCCAGCGCAGGGCTGACATCACTTTGCTGCGGATATCCATGGTTAGTGCGTCACGCGCCGGTTGTTATCATTGTCTGTGCGACCCCAGTGTACATCGCGCACGCCGGTGCGCCACCCCGCCCCGCCCGCTGGTCAGCGCCCGTACCCGGAGCCCGGGTTCAACGGCTTGCTCACCCCGTCAGCGATGGGCGCGCCGCTGTCACGTTCCTGTACGGCCTGCTTGAACCCCACCGCTTCCGCACGCTGCTTGAACCACACTCCCTCGGGACTGTGCCGGGTGATACCGTCAAACAGCGTGGCGAACATCTGCGTGTTCTCGATGCCCATGTTGTTATAGGCCTGGTTGATCATCATCTTCTGCATCATGAGCTGGTTCTTGGGCACACCGGCCATGCGCTCTGCCAGTGCGGCGACCCGTTCGTCGATCTCTGCCAGTGGCACCGAGTCCAGCACCAGCCCGAGCTCCCTGGCTTCCTGACCGCTCACCAGGTCACCCGTCAACAACATGCGTTTGGCTTTCTCGGCGCCCAGTCGGTACACCCACATCGCTGTCGTGGGGCAACCCCAGACCCGCGCTGGCGGATAACCGATGACCGCTTCATCGGCCATGATGGCGATATCGCAGCACAGTGCAATGTCGCTGCCGCCGGCAACCGCCGGGCCGTGCACACGCGCAATAGTCGGCTTGTAACTGCGCCACAGCGACATGAAATACTCGGTGTTTTTCTTCATGCCGTAGTAATCCGTCATGGGATCCCAGGCGCCACCGGCCGCCTCAGTGCCCAGCTGTGAGCCCGGTTGTTCACCCTCGCGCTCGGCGAAGTCAATCAGGTCGTATCCACTGCAGAAGGCGCGGCCCTCGCCGGTGAGGACAATCACATGCACATCGTCATCGGCATTCGCCGCATCCACCGCCTTGCTCAGCTCCCGCGGCATGGCCAGGGAGATTGCGTTCAGCCGCTGTGGCCGGTTCAGGGTGATGGTGGCTATTCGGCCCTGTTTTTCGTAGCGGACATCTTCAAGCTGCATGGCGCATACTCCCTGTTATTCAGGCACTGCAATCAGGCGCATGATGATAGCGTAAAAATCACGTAAACTTCCGTACAGGCCATGACATCGAGGTCACGGCACCGCAATCCTTGCCAGGGTAATAACACTATGGGTCAACAAGAATCCGAACTGCGCAACACAGTGGCCTATGCCGAAGAACAGGCACTGCGCGATCCACACTCCATTCCCCTGGAGGAAATCGATATCGCCAACCCGTTCCTTTTCGGGCGCGATACACAGGGGCCCTGGTTCAAGCGCCTGCGCGATGAAGACCCGGTGCATTACTGCCCGGACAGCTTTTTCGGCCCCTACTGGTCGGTCACACGCTACGAGCACATCATGCAGGTAGACACCTCCCACGAGATTTACTCGTCGGAGCCCTCTATCACCGTGCGCGATCCACAGGAAGAGTTTCCGCTGCCGATGTTCATCGCCATGGACAGGCCGAAACACGACGAACAGCGCAAGGTGGTGAGCCCGGTGACCGGCGCCGAAAACCTGCGCCTGTTCGAGCCGATTATTCGCGAGCGCACCATCGACGTGCTGGAAAGCCTGCCCGTTGGAGAAACCTTCGACTGGGTGGATCGCGTCTCCATCGAACTGACCACGCGCATGCTCGCCACCCTGTTCGACTTCCCCTTTGACGAGCGGCGTAAACTCACGCACTGGTCAGACGTGGCCACGGCCATCCCGGGCATGGGCGTGATCGAGTCAGAGGAGGAGAGAAACCAGGAACTGCTGCAGTGCCTGGAGTACTTTACCGATCTGTGGAACGAACGCGTTAAGCAACCGCCGGGCAACGATTTGATTTCCATGCTCGCCCACGGCGAGGCGACAAAAAATATGCAGCCCATGGAGTACCTGGGCAACCTGATACTGCTGATTGTCGGCGGCAACGACACGACCCGCAGCACAATGACGGCCAGCGTTTACTGCATGCACAACAATCCGGACGAGTTTGCCAAGGTGCGCAAGCAGCCGGACCTGATCGACTCGATGGTGTCAGAAACGATTCGCTGGCAGACACCGCTGGCCCACATGCGCCGCACCGCGAAGGTAGACACCGAGCTGGGCGGCAAGACCATCCATGCCGGCGACAAGGTCGTGATGTGGTACGTCTCCGGCAATCGCGACGAGCGCTTTTTCGAGCGGCCGGACGACTTCATCATCGACCGGGAAAACCTGCGCAAGCACCTTTCCTTCGGCTTCGGCATTCATCGCTGCATGGGCAACCGGCTGGCCGAACTGCAACTGCGCATCTTGTGGCAGGAAATTCTCGCGCGCTTTGAGCGTGTGGAAGTGATGGAAGAGCCGGAACGTACGATATCGTCCTTCGTGCACGGCTATACCCGCATGCCGGTGCAGATTCACCGCAAGTAGGTCGCGCCGCCACTTCCGTCCGTTCAGCGCTGTTTTGCGAGATAGCGATCCAGGGCGTTGGCGAAAGCCTGCTTTTCCTTCTGACCCAAAGGCGGCGGGCCGCCGCCCACCTGCAGACTGCTGGAACGCATGGTATCCATGAAATCGCGCATATTCAGGCGCGGGCGGATATTCTCCAGCGTGTAAGGTTCACCGCGCGGGGTCAGCACCTGAACCCCCTTGTCTATCACTTCAGCCGCCAGCGGTATGTCCGAGGTAATCACCAGGTCGCCCGCCTGTGCCTGCTGCACGATGTGGTTGTCGGCCACGTCGAAGCCCTGCGGTACCTGCACCGAGTTCACCCAGGGCGAGGCCGGTACAGGGACGGCGTGATTGGCGACAAAGTACAGCGGCAACTCGACGCGCACGGCGGCGCGGCACAGAATATCCCGAATCGCCCTGGGGCAGGCATCTGCGTCGACCCAGATGGCCACGGCGGGCGGGGAACTAAAGCTGCGGGATTTCTGCCAGGTCGATAGGCAATTCAGCGCGGCCAATGCGGGAGGCGCGATTCTGCAGCGTCGCCTCAGCCTCTTCGACGCGAATCATAATCACGAAATTCTTATCGCGAACGCCCTGCAGGCAGTAGCGCGCCAGCTCATCCAGGTCCTGGAACTCCAGCTCCATACCGGCGGCCTGGGCAGCCACTTTGAAATCTTCCACGGTGGGCACGGGGTCGTAGGGCTTTTCACGCGCCAGGTCCTTCGGACGATTGCGATCGGTGGTCCAGATGCCGGTATCGAGCAGACCACCGGAGGGGTAGAAGATCGAGGCGCCCAGTTGTGTGCCCTCGCTTTGCAGCTGCGCGGCAAGACACTCACTGATACACGACACCGCCGCCTTGCTGGAGGCGTAAACCGATTGATACGGCAGCGGCGAGATGCCGCCATCACCGGAGGACGTATTGATCACATGCCCCTCTTCGCCGCCGGCGATCATACGTGGCACAAAACTCTGAATGCCGTGGATCACACCCATCACGTTGACACTGTGCACCCATTTCCAGTCATTGACCGTGGTTTCCCAGACGTTCGCTGAGGGAGCGGCCACACCGGCGTTATTGAACAGCAGGTGGCAGGCACCGTGCGTCGCATAGACCGACTCGGCCAGTGCCTCTACCGATTCCGCACTGGAGACGTCGGTGACCACGCCACTGATCTCTCCCGCACCGGAAAACTCATCCATCACGCGATCCAGCGCAGACTGTTCGACATCGGCCACGACGACCTTCGCGCCTGCCGCCAATAATTCCTTGACCAGCGAACGACCAATACCGCTGGCGCCACCTGTGACTACTGCTACCTTGCCCGTGAAATCCTGCATTGTCTGCCTGCATCCGTTGTCTGCTGTGAGGGCTGAATTTATGCCACATTTGCCCCCTGTGCTCCAGCGGGACGCCGGACGATACCGTGGGAAGTCGAGAGTGGTTCAAATCTGTACGGTGACGTGTGCTCACGCGGGCCGTATTTGCCTTTTCGTGTACGCCTCGGTGGGCTGTTGGTATAGTCATCCGCAGAGGAGCACCGAATGATTGAGCAACTCGCCATCGAGGTTGGCGGCCGGGGTTTGTATTCAATTACCGACAGGGTTGCCCCTGTCGTTGCACGGGCTACACAGGACGAGGGACTGTGCACACTGTTCATTCGCCACACTTCCGCCAGCCTGCTCATCCAGGAAAATTACGACGACAGTGCGCGCGTCGACCTGGAAAACTGGCTCAACCGTCTGGTACCGGAGAACGACCCACTGTTTACCCACACACTGGAAGGCCCGGATGATATGCCCTCGCACATCAAGTCGGCGCTGACGGCAACGCAGATCAGTGTGCCGTTCCAGCGCGGCCAACTGCTGCTCGGCACCTGGCAGGGCATTTACCTGTGGGAGCACCGCCGCCACGCGGGCACACGCAACATCGTCGTGCACCTGTGACCGGGCGCAGCGCTATCAGCGCGCAACACCGCGCACTACTCACTGAGCGATTGCTGGCCTGTCTCGGTAAAGACAATATCGTGCTGGACGTGGAATCCCAGCGCCCCTGGGAGTGCGATGCCCTGCCCCTGTATCGCGATCTGCCATTGCTGGTGGCATTGCCTGCCACGGTAGCGCAGGTGAAAACCGTACTGCAGGTGTGCCACGAGTTCGACGTGCCGGTCGTGGCGCGCGGCGCGGGCACCGGCGTCACGGCGGGCTCCATGCCGCACCCCGAAGGCGTGCTGCTCAGCCTGTCCAGGCTAGATCGCATTCTGGACATCGATCCGCTGGCGCGCACCGCCCGCGTGGAGACGGGCGTCAGCAACCTGGCGATCTCTGCAGCGGCGGCGCAATACGGCCTCTATTACGCGCCAGACCCGTCCTCACAAATCGCCTGCAGCATTGGCGGCAATGTGGCGGCCAATTCCGGTGGCGTGCACTGCCTGAAATACGGGCTCACCACGCACAACCTGCTCGCCATCAAGGCACTTACTGTGGAGGGCGAGGAACTGGCGCTGGGCAGCGCCGGCCTGGACAGTCCCGGCTACGACCTCATGGCGCTGATGACCGGTTCAGAAGGTCTGTTAGCCGTCGTCACCGAAGTCACCGTAAAACTCCTGCCGGTGCCGCAGGCGGCGAAACTGGTACTCGCGGGATTTGACAGTGTGCGCGCGGCATCGGACGCCGTCGGTGCCATCATCGCCGCAGGCATCATTCCGGCGGGCCTCGAAATGCTCGACCGCCTGACCATTCAGGCCGTCGAGGACTACGTCAATGCCGGCTACCCCCGCGACGCGGAAGCGGTGCTGTTGTGCGAACTGGACGGCACGGAAGAGGAAGTCGCTGAGCACACGGCAACCGTCTCGGCACTGTTGGGTGAGCTGGGTGCGAGCACACTGCACGTGGCGCGGGACGAGGCCGAGCGCGCGCTGCTCTGGAAAGGCCGCAAGGCAGCCTTCCCCGCGGTGGGCCGGCTGGCGCCGGACTACTACTGCATGGATGGCACCATTCCGCGGGCGCAACTGGCCCACGTACTGGAGCAGATTGCCCTGCTGTCCAAAGAGTACGCCCTGCCCGTGGCCAACGTCTTCCACGCCGGTGACGGCAACCTGCACCCGTTGATCCTGTTCGATGCAGGCAACCCGGAGGAGATACGCAAGGCCGAGGCCTTCGGGGCGCGCATCTTGACGCTGTCCGTTGAGGTGGGCGGCAGCATCACTGGCGAGCACGGTGTGGGGCTGGAAAAAATCCGCCAGATGCCGGCGCAGTTCGGCGAAGCTGAATTGCTGCTGTTCGAAGAAATCAAAGCCGCGTTTGATCCAGCGCTGAACCTGAACCCCGGTAAAGGCATTCCCATTTTAAAACGCTGTCAGGAGTACCGCGCGCTACCGGCGCGGCATCGCCATGATTGAGTCCACCGACATTGCCGATACCCTGGTCGAGGCCGTCATCGGGGCCGCAGAGGCACGGGCACCCCTGTGCATCGTGGGCGGCAACAGCAAACAGCTGCTTGCGGGAAGACACTGCGACGCCACCCCGTTGCAGGTCGGCGGTCACCGCGGCATCGTGGATTACACGCCGGAGGAACTGGTCATCACGGCACGCGCCGGTACCCCGATCGCGGAGATTGAATCGACACTGTCTGCCGAGGGACAGACCCTGGCCAGCGAACCGCCCCGTTACGACGGTGCGGGCACACTGGGCGGCACGCTGGCCTGCAACCTGTCGGGTCCGGCGCGGCCCTGGAGCGGCGCACTGCGTGACGCAGTGCTGGGCCTGCGCCTGATTGACGGCCGCGGCCAACACCTGCGCTTTGGCGGCCGCGTCATGAAAAACGTTGCCGGTTATGACGTATCGCGCCTGCAGGCGGGTGCGCTGGGCACGCTGGGCGTTATCACCGAGGTCAGCCTGAAGGTCATGCCGCGCAGCGAGTTCACCACGACGCTGGCGTTTGCCCTGCCCGCTGCACAGGCGATCGATACCATGAACCGACGCGCCGCCGTGCCCTCACCGCTCAACGGTGCACTGTGGCACGCGGGCCGACTGTTCCTGCGTTTGTCCGGTGCGCAAAGCGCGGTGGCGCAATGCGCCCGCGAATGGGGCGGCGAGCCGGTCAGCGCCCAGGATGCGCCGTGGGAATCCCTGCGCGAAATGCCCGAAGCACTGTTTGATCAGGCGCAGAACCAGCCGCTGCCGCTGTACCGCCTGTCCGTGGGTTCAGCAAGCAGTCTCGGCGACCTCGACGAGCGCTGCATTATCGATTGGTGCGGCGCACTGCGCTGGCTACCATCGGAGCAGGCGCTGTCCAGCGTGCACGCAATTGCGGCAGCGAACGGCGGCCACGCCAGCCTGTTTCGCGGCGGCGATCGCAGTGGCGAAGTGCGCGCGCCGCTGGCACCGGCACAGCAGGGGGTTCAGCAGCGCCTGAAACAGGCCTTTGACCCCGGCGCTATATTCAACCCTGGCCGCCTGTACAGTTGGCTATAGCGACCTTGCCATGCATATAGAGCTGCACAATACACTCACCGATGATCCGCGCGCCCGGCAGGCCCAGCAGCTCACCCGGGCCTGCGTGCACTGCGGCTTCTGCCTGGAGACCTGCCCCACCTATCTCGACCAGCGCGACGAGCGCGACAGCCCGCGCGGGCGTATCTACCTGATCAAGCAACTGATGCAAGAAGGCGAGGCCAGCAGCAGCACGCTTCAGCACCTCGACCGCTGCCTTACCTGCCGCAGTTGCGAAACCACCTGCCCCTCCGGCATGCGCTATGGCGAGCTACTGGACATCGGGCGCGAGATGGCGGAACAGGCAGCGCCACGACCGCTGCACCAGCGCCTGTTGCGCTGGCTGTTGCGCAAAACCATTACAACGCGCCCATTGCTAGAGACAGGTTTGGCGGTAGCGCGCGTACTCCGCCCGATGTTGCCAGCCACTCTGGCAACCCGGATACCTGTAAAGAAGGCGTCGGGTGAGCCGCCTGTCAGGCAAGCCGCAGCTACGCGTACCATGATTGTCCTAGACGGCTGCGTGCAGGCAGCGGCAACCCCGCAGACCAATGCCGCTGCCCGTCGCGTGCTGGACCGCTTCGGCATTGAGCTGGTCAGCGCCCGCAAGGCGGGCTGCTGTGGTGCGCTCAACCATCACCTGAGCGCACCCGGAGACGCGCGCGGTGAGTTGCGCCGCAATATCGACGCCTGGTGGCCGCTGATCGAAAATGGCGCGGAAGCGATTATCAGCAGTGCATCCGGTTGCGGCGCCATGTTGACTGACTACGGCCGTTTGCTGGCCGACGACCCGGCGTACGCCACGAAAGCCGCGCGCGTTGCCGCGCTGAGCTGTGACCTGGCGCAGGTTATCAGCACCCTGCCCCTGGAACAGCTCAGTCTGAATACCGCTGTGGGCAAGGTCGCCGTGCACACGCCCTGCACGCTGCAGCATGCCTTGGGCCAGCCGGACACGGTAGAAACGATTCTGCGGCAGGCGGGCTTTGAACTGGCAGACACACGTGACCAGCATCTCTGTTGTGGCTCTGCGGGCAGCTATTCGCTGTTGCAGAAAGACATCAGCGCACGCCTGCGTGAGAAAAAGCTGGACGCGCTCACCGCGGACAAACCGGCGCTGATTGTCAGTGCAAACATCGGCTGCCAGTTGCACCTGCACAGTGCGGACGGGCCACCTGTCCTGCACTGGATTGAATTACTGGATCCGTCAGCGAACCACTGACGGCAATTCTGCTATAGTCAAAACAGCGTGAAATTATCTCGCGCACTGCCCGCAAGCACGCACCGCACAGGAGCCACTAGACCAAAAATGATACCCGACAAACTGCTTTTAGACGCCGTCTACGAATGGGAAAGCAACGCGCCAGACCAGGTGTACATGATTCAGCCCGTCGGCAATGGCGAGGTCGTGGAGTACACCTGGGCCGAGACCCTGAATCAGGCGCGGCGCATGGCCGCCTACCTGCGCTCGCTGGATCTGCCGGAAAACAGCAATATCGCCATGGTGTCGAAGAACTGTGCGCATTTTATTATGGCCGAGCTGGCGATCTGGATGGCCGGGCACGCGACGGTGGCGCTCTACCCCACGCTCAACTCCGAAACCGTCGAATACATACTGGATCACTCCGAGTCAAAGTTGCTGTTTGTAGGCAAGCTCGACGACTGGGACGCGATGAAGCAATGCGTGCCCGACGATTTACCTAAAATCGCGTTCCCGCTGGCACCGCCCAATGATTACCCGAAATGGGACGATATCGTCGCGCAGCACGAACCGATCGCCGACAGCCCCTCCCCCGCGGCGCATCAACTTGCGCTGATTTGCTACACCTCCGGCAGCACGGGCAGGCCGAAGGGCGTAATGCACTCCCATGGCTCCGCCTCGGCCCCCGGGCTTGGGGGCGTGGAAGAACTGGGGGTGAGCAAGGATGACCGCATTCTCTCCTATTTACCGCTGGCGCATGTATTCGAACGGGCCGTCGTGGAAATTGGTTCGTTCTATGCCGGCAATCGCATTTACTTTGCCGAGACACTGGATACGTTTTTACAGGATCTGCGCCGCGCGCGGCCCACGCTGTTCATCTCGGTGCCACGGCTGTGGCTGAAGTTCCAGCTGGGTGTTTTTCAGAAGTTTCCGGAAAAGCGACTGGAGCTGCTGCTGAAGCTGCCCATCGTCGGCAACGTGGTGCGCAAAAAAGTACTGGACGGCCTGGGCCTGGCCGATGTCCGCCTCGCGGGCAGTGGCTCGGCCCCCATCCCGCCCGAACTGATCGACTGGTACGATCGCCTCGGCATCGCCATCCTCGAAGGCTATGGTATGAGCGAGGATTTTGCCTACTCCCACGCCTCCAAACCCCACAAGCGCCGCGCGGGCTATGTCGGCATTCCCAGCGAGGGCGTTGAAACGCGCATCAGCGACGAGGGCGAGATCCAGATCAAGTCGCCCGGCGACATGATGGGTTACTTCAAAGCACCGGATCTGACTGCGGAGTGTTACACCGAGGATGGCTTCTTCAGAACGGGCGACCGTGGAGAATATGGCCCCGATGGCCTGCTGCGTATCACCGGGCGGGTGAAAGAGTTGTTCAAAACCAGTAAAGGCAAATACGTCGCCCCGGTGCCCATTGAAAACCTGATCAACGCCGACAACCACATCGAGCTGTCCTGCGTTTCCGGGTCCGGTCGGCCCGCCTGTCACGCGGTAGTCCAGCTGGCGGAAGATCTGCGCGCGCGCAGTGGCGATCCTGCCTTTCAGGCGGAACTGACGCCCAAACTCGAAGCCCTGCTCAAGAAAGTCAACGAGCAGATCGAGGAGTACGAGAAAGTGCAGTTTATCTCCGTGGTGCCGGAAGCGTGGGATATCAGCAATGATTTCCTGACCCCGACCCTGAAGATCAAGCGCAACGTGGTGGAAGATGCCTACGCACCTTTTCTGGACGATTGGTATGGGTCGGGCAAGAAGGTGATCTGGCACTAGAACCAGAACACAAGCTGGACCAGTCCATTGTGACAGGCGCCCAGTGCGGCCCACGGGCAGCGCTGTTTCGTCCCTGAGCCGCCTGATACCGCCGCCCGGCGGCCCGGTCGCGCTGCGGGGTTATATCAGCCCGCGAAGTCATAACAAATCAATAGTCGACAGCACCGCCAGAATTTGGTGTGATCAGGGTGTGCCTGTGAGCACGGATTAGCGGAGAATTCTCAGCCGGTGAAGCACCTTCGCGAGGCTGACTTTCGCAGCAACAACCTACAATTCAGCTGCCGCCGGTGGCGAGTCTGACGTTCGTCGCCGCTGCCGGGTGCAGTACCCTACGGAGTTCTGCTATATGAAGCGACAGAAGCGCGATATGACCAGCCGGGCATTTGACAGGGGCTACCAGGCAGGCCTGGACGGCCGCAGCCTGGACGATTGCCCACACTCTGTGGGTGAGTTTCGTCATAATTGGGTCGCCGGCTGGCGCGAAGGTCGCACCGATCAGTGGGACGGTCTGACGGGTGTTTCTGGCGTGCACAAATTGCGCGCGCTCTGACCCTGCCCGGAGGCACCCTCAATACGCGGCGTGCACCCCGGCCCCTCTGCCAAGCTCGACATTAAGCACGATGCAGCGGACCCAGCCTTAGCACTGGCCTGGGGCCTCTACACCCCGGCACATGCCAGGGTCATAGACCGCTGATTTGCCAACCGGAGCGCCCCAGCCCGCATTCGCCACGGACTTCGTCGAGACGTGCCGTGGCGGACTCGATGTCGGTCACCTGCGCGAAAAAGCCGCGTCCCTGCTCAAACTTGTCCTTCGCCTCGGCATGCCCCACGCCATCCGTGCGAATAAGGTAGTTCCAGGCCAGCCACAGGTCACGGCGCTGATCACCCAGCACGAAAGGCGAAGATAAGCCCGCTGTCACCAGGCCCTTGCAGTATTTTGTCTGCTCTACATCATCGGGCGACCACGGCCAGTCGAAGGCGACGGCACCGGGCGATGACAACACCAGAAAAAGCGTGACTAAACGGATAGGTTTCACTGTTTCACTCCTGCCAGCGGCGTTCGAGTTCCAGCATCAACCTGCGCTGCGCGGATGCCATGATTAAGGCCCAGATGTTAGCGGATTAATGGGCCCACAAAAAGCACGCGACCCGTTAACCCTGCCCGTGCTGCCAGGGTAAGGGCACCAGCCAACGCGCCAGGCGCGCGCCAACACGGCCGCGCGATCGAACAAACTGCTCAAAAGACTGGCCCCGGTTCGCCAGCCAGTACTCATTCGCCAGCACAAACGCCACTTCCCTCCCATCCTTGTGCAGAGGGAGCAGGTAGGCGAAATAACCGAGATAGGGAATCGCGGCAACCAGTAGCACACGCAATGAGTGCACCCTGGCCCGTGCAAAATTGCCGCGCAGCGTTTCCACCACGCGCGCGCAACAGACCCAGCCAACGCGGCCGATGGTACCCAGCGGTAACGGCACGATATCGAAGGCGAACACGGCGCCGATACTGAGGTGCACACCGAAGTGCTTGATGACGTAGCGCGAACGTTCGTACTCCAGCGGCAAGGCATAGGTCAGTTGTTGTGCCTGGGCGTCACTGATTTCGTCTCGCTCGCGCAGTGCGACTACCACGGCATTGAGCGCCTGCAGACGCTGCTCGCTGTCGGCGGCATCAACGGGAGCATCGTTTGCGCTGGCCTGCGCGTCGTGATCCGGATCGTGGCGCAATACGTTATTCCCTGTGCGAGGGTCCGATTGAACGTACCAGCGCGGTCGCTGTTGCCGCCTGGCAACGCAACCGGCGCTGACACCTGTCTGGTTAACCATACCCGCAAAGCTCAATCGGCGCACACGCGCTGCAATACGGAAACGGCAACCGATCCCGGGTTATTCTTTCGTTGGCCGGGGTTACGGGAGGCGCCAGCACGGAACTCATTGCGTCTTCATCAGTCTCAAGGCGCATTGGACTGGACGCGTGACGGGGTTTCGTTAAAATGCCTCGTCCGTTCACGGGCGAAGCAGCGCTTCCAACCCGACGCAACAACAGAAGGACGGAGTAGCAGTGACCAGCGTAATCGGCAATCAGTCAGTCAACAACCAACCAGCCAACGAAACACGGGGAGCCAGCGTGGAAACAGCCGGGACGCATGCCAGGATTTTACAACTCGAACAATGGCTGAGCGGCCAGATCATCGGTCAGTCGCACCTCGTTGAACGCCTGCTGATCGCGCTGCTGGCAGACGGCCACCTGTTGGTAGAAGGCGCGCCGGGCCTGGCCAAAACGCGCGCGGTAAAGTCGCTGGCAGACGGGCTGGAGGGCAGCTTTCACCGTATCCAGTTCACGCCCGACCTGTTGCCCGGCGATGTGACCGGTACCGAGATTTACCGTCCGCAGGAAGGCAGCTTCCAGTTTCAGAAGGGTCCCATCTTCCACAACCTGGTGCTCGCCGACGAGGTGAACCGCGCACCGGCCAAGGTCCAGTCGGCCCTGCTGGAAGCGATGGCCGAACGACAGGTCAGTGTGGGCAGTGAGACCTGGCCGTTGCCGCCGCTGTTTTTGGTGATGGCTACGCAGAATCCCATCGAGCAGGAAGGCACCTATCCCCTGCCCGAGGCGCAACTCGATCGCTTCCTCCTGCACGTCAATGTGGATTACCCGGACGCCGCGGCCGAAGCGGAAATTCTGCGCCTGACCCGCGATGAGGCCGGCAGGGAGCAAACGACCGCGCCCACCCTGCTCTCCCAGGAGACCGTGTTTAACGCTCGCCGCGAAATACTGAACCTGCACATGGCGCCAGCGGTTGAGCAGTACATCGTGCAACTGGTCATAGGCAGCCGCGCACCGGAGCAATACAACGCCATGCTCGCCGGCTGGATCGAATACGGCGGCAGTCCCCGCGCCACCATCGCGCTGGACCGCTGCGCCCGCGCCCACGCGTGGCTGCAGGGCCGCGATTTCGTCAGCCCCGACGACGTGCAGTCTGTGGCCGCCGACGTGCTGCGCCATCGCCTGTTGCTCAGCTTCGAGGCCGAAGCCAACGGCGTCACCCCCGACCAGGTAGTGCAGGAACTGTTGACCGTCGTCCCGGTAGGCTGAGCAGCATCATGCAGCCGACCGATGTGAAGACACCCGCCAGCGGCGCCTACACCGAACTCGCGCAACTGATAGCGCTGCGCTTCCCGGCGCGTCAACTGCGGCTGGGGCGGCGCAAGCGCGCACTCAGCCTGCTTGCCGGGCCCAACAAGACCAACTTTCGCGGCCGCGGTATCGAGTTCGAGGAAGTCCGCGGCTACCAGCACGGTGATGACATCCGCACCATCGACTGGCGCGTCACCGCACGCACCGGCAGCGCGCACACCAAGCTGTTTCACGAGGAACGGGAACGCCCGGTGCTGGTGGTTGCCGATCAGCGCAACAGCATGTTCTTCGGCTCCAGCCACTGCTGCAAGTCCGTACTCGCCGCGCATATTGCAGGCCTGATCGCCTGGAGCGCGCTGGGCGCCGGCGATCGCGTCGGGGGGCTGGTGTACAATGATAAGGAGCACCGCGAGATTCGGCCGAGGCGTAGCCGCAAGACCGTCCTTGGCCTCCTCTCCGAGATTGACGCGTACAACCACCGGCTGCCGGGCAAGGCTGAAGAACAACGCAGCTTTGCCGACATGCTCGCCAAACTGCGTCGCATTGCCAGGCCCGGTGCCAGCGTCTACCTGGTCAGCGACTTCCGCGGCGCCGTTCAGAACAGCGCGCGCGAACAGTTGTTTGAGCTGGCCAAACACACCGAGGTCACCGCCGTCCTGTGCAGCGATCCGCTGGAGGAATCACTGCCCCGGGCCGGCACCTACGCGGTGACCGACGGACAACAACGCAGCGAACTGCAGACCGGAGACCGCAACGCACGCAAGCGCTACCGGGATGAATTTGAACAGCGCAGCGCACAACTGGGCGAGACCTTTCAGCGCCTGGGTATTCCCCTGCTCCGGGCGTCAACCGACACCTCACCGTTCGATGTACTGCAGACCTATTACGGCGAGCGAAGACGGTGAATCCACAGGACCCTCTGGCCAGTCTGCACCCGCTGCGCCAACCGGACGCTGTCGGCTGGTGGCCACCGGCGCCCGGCTGGTGGCTGCTGGGACTGCTGCTGGCCGGCCTGCTGGTCACCCTGTGTTACCTCATCCTGCGCCACCTGCGCAGAACCCGCTACCGGCGCCTTGCCAGGCGCCAGCAGCAACGGCTGTTCGAGGCCTTCGAGCACAATGGCGACCTGCCGACCTTCGTCAGCAGCACCAATGCACTGTTGAAAAGCGTTGCTCTGCAAGCGTGGCCCAGGCGTGACATCGCCGCCCTGCACGGGCACGACTGGCTGCAGTTTCTCAATACCACCGCGGGTGATTCCGCGCTGTTCGAAGCGGACTTCGCCGATGCCAGCTACCGTGCTGACATTCCATCGCTGGACGCAAAGCGGCTACAACACAGCGCGCTGACCTGGATAGCCAGGCACAGGAGCGCGCAATGATCGAGTGGCTGTGGCCGTGGATGGCGCTGCTTGCACCCCTGCCCTGGCTGGTGCGGCGCTTTGTGCCTGCGGCGAGCAATCGCCAGCCCGCCTTGCGAGCACCCTTTTTTGAAGAGTGGCGCGCACTGGGTGCCACACAACAGCGTCACAGTTTGGGCGGCGGCTCGCTGCAGAGCCTTCTCCTATGGTTGCTGTGGCTGCTACTGATTCTGTCTGCCATGCGCCCGGTCTGGATAGGCGAGCCGGTGGAGTTGCCGGACAGCGGCCGCGACCTGATGCTGGCGGTGGACATATCCGGCTCCATGCGTATTGAGGACATGCAGGTAGGCAACCAGTTGGGCAGGCGGGTAGACGCGGTAAAAAGTGTCGGTGCCCGCTTCATCGAACGGCGCGCCGGCGACAGGCTCGGGCTCATCCTGTTCGGCAGCAAGGCCTACGTACAATCGCCATTGAGCTTCGACACTGCCACCGTAAAACGCTTCCTGCTCGAAGCCCAGATAGGTTTCGCGGGCAAGGAAACCGCCATCGGTGATGCGATCGGGTTGGCGGTGAAGCGACTGAAGGAGCGACCCGCCGAAAGCCGGGTACTGATCCTGCTGACGGATGGCCAGGACACGGCCAGCGCCGTGCAGCCACTGGACGCGGCGCGGCTGGCAGCAGACCTGGGCATCCGCATCTACACCATCGGCATCGGTGCCGATGAATTAACGCTGCCGGGCCTGTTCGGCTCAAGCTTTGGCAGTCGGCAGATCAACCCCTCGCAGGAGCTGGACGAGCGCAGCTTGCAGGAAATTGCACAGCTCACCGGCGGTGCCTATTTCCGTGCACGCAACCCGCAGGAGCTGGCGAATATCTACGGCCTGCTGGACGAACTGGAACCGGTGGCACAGGAAGCCAGCGTGTATCGCCCGCGCGTGGCGCTGGGCTACCTGCCGCTGGGGCTCGCGCTGCTGCTCAGCTTTGTGCTGGCGGCCTCACTGGTGTGGCCGCAACTCGCAGCGTGGCCCTCCTCTCGCACCGCGGCCGAAGCCGCCCGGGAGCGATGATGGAGCTGCACCTGATCCGCCCTGAATGGTTGTGGAGCCTGCTGCCCGCGCTGGTACTCGCGTGGTTGCAGTGGCGGCAACGTGAACGCAGCGGCAGTTGGAGCTCGGTGATCGCGCCGGCGTTGCTGCAACACCTGGTGACCCGCGGTGACGACAGCAGCACGCGCAACTGGACGCCGCTGCTTCTTGTGGCGTGGGTGGTGGCCGCCATTGCTGCAGCGGGACCGAGCTGGGAGAAAATCCCGCAGCCGGTGCACAAGACACAGGATGCGTTGGTGCTGTTGCTGGACCTGAGTTACTCCATGAAATCCGCAGACCTGGCGCCGTCTCGCATCGATCGCGCGCGGCAGAAACTGCTGGATTTACTGCAACGCCGGCGCGAAGGCCAGACCGGATTGATCGCCTACGCCGGTGATTCACACATCGTCACCCCGCTGACCGACGATACGCCAACCATTGCCAACCTGCTGCCGGCACTGCACCCGGACATGATGCCCGTACCGGGCAGCGACCCGGCGGCCGCCGTGCAACAGGCCATCGACCTTTTGCATTCGGCGGGTGTAAGCGGCGGGCAGATACTGCTGGTGACCGACGCGGTGCGCGAGCAGGACATTGTCGCCATCGAAGCGCTAATGGCAAAGACCGCTGCACAGCTCTCGGTGCTGGGTGTCGGCACCCGCACCGGCGCACCCATACCCCTGCCGCGCGGAGGGTTTGTTAAAGACAAGAACGGCACCATCGTCATGCCCGGCCTGGATACCGGCCCGCTGCGCGAGCTGGCTGACCGGGCCAGCGGCCGCTTCCAGGTAATCCAGGTGGATGACGCCGACGTGGACTACCTGCTCGCGGCCTCGACGCTTCCGGCATCAGAGCAAACGGTACTGCTGGATCGCAGCGCCGATACCTGGGACGACAAGGGCTACCTGCTGGTCCTGTTGCTACTGCCCATTGTACTGGCGCTGTTCCGGCGTGGCGTTGTGCTGTGCCTGGCATGCGCACTGCTCGCAGGTCTGGTTGTGCCGTCCGGCCCCGCCATCGCGCAGGCTGCCACCGAAGAGGCCAGTCCGCCGCCAGACCAGCCGGCAACAGATGGCTGGCGGTGGGATGATCTCTGGCTGACGCGGGATCAACAGGCCAGTCGCGCACTCAGCGCAGGCGACGCGGAGCGTGCCGCATCGTTGTTTGAACGCCGCGACTGGGCCGGCACGGCAGCGTACCAGAGCGGTGACTACGCGGCGGCGAGCGAGCATTTCGCCACCGCTGAAGACGCCGATGCGCTCTATAACCGCGGCAACGCGCTGGCCCGCCAGGGCCAACTGGACGAGGCCATCGAAGCCTATCAGCAGTCTCTGGCACACAAACCCGAACAGCGCGACGCCCTGGACAATCTGGCGCTGCTGGAACAACTGAAGAAACAGCAAGAGCAGCAGCAACAACAGCAACAGGACCAGGACCAGGACCAGGACCAGGATCAGGATCAGGAGCAACAAGAGCAACAGAATCAGCAACAGCAAAATCAGGGAGACAGCGGCGCAGAGCAATCACCCGCTTCACCCGAAGACGGCACCCAGCCGCCCGAGAACCGTGACGGCGCGCGCAATCCGTCCGGCAGCGGGGAAGACAGTCCGCCGCCAGAGCAGCCCGGTCAAGAGAACACGGATCAGTCGCCGGACGAGGAAGAAAAAGAAGAAAGTCAGGCGGACGCGGCGCAGGCGAGCGCGCAAGAGCCGGGAGACCAGAATCAGGCCGCGCAACCGCAACCGGGGCCGACGGACCCCGAGCAGGCCGAGCGCGACCAGGCCATGGAACAGTGGCTGCGCCGCGTGCCGGACGATCCCTCGGGATTGTTGCGACAAAAATTCCGTTACGAGAGCGAGCTACGCAAACAGGAGGGCCACGCACGTGACAGCGAACAGTATTGGTAGATTCACAGGCGGCCACCGGTTGCGCGCACGCCCCGCGTTGCTGGTGCTCTGCCTGCTGATAGCCGCCTGCCCGGGCGCGTGGGCCGATGTCACGGCGATCGTTGATCGTCACCAGGTGGCGCTGGGGGATTCGTTCCGCCTGATTATCACCAGCACCGAGGGCGAAGATCTGGACGACATCGACTTTGACGAGCTGGAAAAGCACTTTGACATCCTGCAGCGCTCCAGCAGCAACAAGATGAGCATCGTGAACGGCAGTCGCTCTCACACCAAACAGCTGCAGCTGGATCTCGCACCGCGCGCCGAAGGCAGTTGGCGAATTCCGCCACTGCGGGTTGATGGCGAAGTGACCCCGGGCATCACCATCAGCGTGAAGCCCCAGCCTGATGTCGAAACGCATGACCAGGTGGTGGTGTTCGAAGCCGAGGTCGACAAGGACACCGTCTACGTGCAGGAGCAACTGATCCTCACACTGCGGGTGATGCGGGCGATCAACCTGGAAGATCCCTCGCTGGCGCCGGTCGAGCTGGAGGACGCCTTCATTAAGCCCCTGCAGCAGGAGTCCTTCCAGCGCAACATTGATGGCCGCCTGTGGCTGGTACACGAGATGCGCTACGCCATTTTTCCGGAGCACAGCGGCCGCTTTGAGATTCCGCCGCAATTGTTCACTGCCCGCGAGTCAGTCGGGCGGCGCAGCCTGTTCGACCTGCGCTCGGGACGCAGCTTGCGGCGTACGTCCCGGCCGATCGAGATAGACGTACTGCCGAGGCCGCGCGAATTTCCCTCCAGCAATTGGCTCCCCGCGCGCAGCCTGGTCATCGAAGAACAATGGTCAGCACCGCCAGAGCAGCTCAGGGAGGGTGAATCCGTCACCCGCACCATCCGTCTTAGAGGTGAAGGGTTACAGGGCGCGCAACTGCCGCCGGTGCTGTTCCAGCCGGTCGACGGGCTGAAGTTCTACCCGGACCAGCCCGAGATCACCGAGCAGGAGGTGAGCACCGGCCTGCTGGGCATGCGTCGCGACAGCGCAGCCATCGTACCGACGCGCGCGGGAACCGTGTCACTGCCGGAGATCCGTATTCCCTGGTGGGACAGCCAGAGCGAGACCGTGCGCTATGCCGTGCTGCCCGCACGGGAAATTAACATCGGTGCCGCAGCAGCACCCGCTGCCAGCGAACCGGCTCCGGGCGCTATCAATAATGCTGCGGAACCGACCCTGACAACGCAGCCGCAACCGTCGGCGTCGTGGCTGTGGCAGGCCGTCGCGCTGATCAGCAGCGTCGGTTGGTTGCTCACCGTCCTCTACCTGCTCTGGCTACGCAGTAAGCAACGCCCTACGGCGGACGGCGGCAACGACAATGTCTCCGAGCGGCGCGCCTTCAAAGCGCTCGAGGCCGCGTGCGCCAGCCATCAGCCGCTGGCCGCGAGACAGGCGCTGATCAATTGGGGTCGGGCCTGCGCCGCACACGACGGTGTGACTTCGCTGGCGCAGGTTGTCGCACAATGCCGTGATGGCGAACTGACGAAGCAGGTGGCGCTGCTGGACGGCGCGATCTATGGCGCCAGCGGCGGAGAGAGGGACAGCGTTCCAGGCGAGTGGCGAGGCGAAGCGTTGGCGGCCTGCGTCTCGCGCCTGCGCAAGGCAGGCAGCAAAGCGGCAAACGACGACAGTACGCTGAGTCTGTACCCGAACGGTACCGCGCAGCAACGCTGAGAAAACTTACCCGCCAGGTGACAGGGCGCTGCGCACGGCTCAGGCCGGATCGAACATGTACAACCAGTCGAAACGACCCTTGCCAATGCAATCGATTTTCCGGGCACCCAGGCTCTGCAGCAATTGGTGCGGCGAACGCTCATCATCAACCGAGCGCAGTACGCCGGGCTTATCCTCGAACAAGACCGCCGGACGGCAACGCTCAATCGTGTCGCGTGCGCCCAAAAGCGCGTTGTATTCGTAGCCTTCGATATCGAGCTTGATGAAGTCGACCTCATCCAGCTGCAGCGAATCGATGGTGACCGCGGGTATCTCGCCCGGCCCCGATATGCGCCGCGACAGGGATCGGCCACCGCGCTTGGTCTGCAGCGCCACGTTTTCAGTCACATTGGACAGCGCCTGGTTGTGTAAAATCACGCTTTTCTGGAGCTTCCATTCCTCGATATTGCGCTGCAGGGCCGCGTAGGTATCGGGCGCAGGCTCAAAGGCGTGTACCGTGTTGAAGTTCTGCGCCAGCCGCCGCGAGTAGGCGCCGACGTTGGCACCGCCGTCGACGGCGATGCGCCCGCTGCCCACGTGTGACAGAGCATCTTCCAGGTCCTCGAGCTTGGTGCCGCCGTTACGGAAGCGTTCGAGGGTCTTGCGGCGGGTTTTACCGAAGCGGCTCAACCTGCGCAAATCCACATCCGGTATCCAGAACTCCCCGACCTTCTTCAAAGTAGCCAACTCCCGCCATGATTGCCCCGTGCATGCGGACGGGGGTGCCCCAACTAATTCAGGAATTATACTCTGGCTGCGCCCAGACCTAAACCGACCAGCCGGAACTCACGGGCCCGGAGGTTGCTCTACCCCTGGTCAGCCAGGGACTTGCTGACCACCTCGAAGACATCGGGGGACAAATTGGCGGTCTCCAGCAGGCCCTGGAGCTCTGCGCGCATGAGATCTGCACGGCCCCGATAACTGCGCCACTTGGTGAGGGGCGCCAGAATTCGCGCGGCAATCTGGGGGTTCAGCGGATCCAGCTCCGACACCACTTCCGCCAACAGCCGGTAACCGGCGCCATCGATGCGGTGGAAATTGACCGGATTCTGCGTACAGAACACGGCGATCAGACTGCGCACACGGTTTGGATTGCGAAGGTCAAATTCCGGGTGTTGCATCAGTTTGCGCACTCGCGTCAGGGCGCCCTCATCAGGAATCGCCGCCTGCACCTGGAGCCATTGGTTCACCACCAGGCTCTCATCGCGCCAGTCACTGTAAAACTGCTGCAGTGTTTCGTCGCGCAGCGATTCGTCGCCGTAAAACGCGATCACGCGCAGGGCCGCGAGGCGGTCCGTCATGTTGCTCGCCGCACTGAACTGGTCGCTGGCCAGTTGCAGGTGCGCTGCGTCAGCGGCGACAAGGTAGTCAAGGCAGATATTGCGCAGGCTGCGGGCGGCAATCTGCTGCGCGTCAGGCGAGTAAGGGGCCGCCTGTTGCAGGGCGCTGTAGCGCGGGCGCAGCTGCGGCTCGAGGGCCTCGCCCAGAACGGTGCGCACTTTCTCACGCGCCAGGTGAATCGCGTCAACATCGGCACCTCCGTGCTGGCTGGCCAGTTCCGCGAGGTAATTTTCTCCCGGCAGGGCCAGCATTTCTGCCACCATCGCCGCATCCAGCGTTTCGTCGCGCAGTAAATCCTGCGCCGCACCCAGCAACAGCGGCTCCACGGGCTCACCCGCCTGTACCGCTTCTATCGCACGCGTGGCCAGGGCTTGGGCTGCGTCCCAGCGCACAAAACCATCATCATCCCGGCTCATCAGGGCGCAGAGGTCCTGCACGGAATAGTCGTAGCGCAGCCGTACCGGCGCTGAAAAACCACGCAACAGCGACGGCACCGGGCGCTCCGGCAACCCGGTGAACACGAAGGTCTGCTCTTCCTGGTCAATGCGCAGTACCCGGTGGGTATTGTCTGCAGTTTCTGCGTCAGGGACCTCACCGCGGAGCTTGAGGGGCAGATTGCCGGCATCGCCGAGCAGGCCCATCGCCAACGGGATGACAACAGGCGCCTTTTCAGTCTGACCGGGTGTCGCCGGAGTGTGCTGGCGAATCACCAGGCTGAACTCGCCCGCCTCTTCATCCCAGTTGTCGGTCACGCTCAGTTGCGGCGTACCGGCTTGCGCGTACCAGCGCCGGAACTGGGTGAGGTCCTCTCCGCTGGCCTCTTCCATGGCGCGCACAAAATCCTCGCAGGTTACCGCCTGCCCGTCGTGGCGCTCGAAATAGAGATCGGAGCCGCGACGGAATGCCTGTGGCCCCAGCAGCGTATGTATCATGCGCACGACTTCAGCGCCCTTTTCATACACGGTGAGCGTGTAGAAATTGTTGATCTCCATGTAGGAATCAGGCCGCACCGGGTGGGACATGGGGCCGGCATCCTCGGCGAACTGCGCCGTGCGCAACAGATTTACATCTTCAACGCGCTTCACCGTTCTTGAACCCATATCTGCCGAAAACTCGGCGTCGCGAAAAACGGTGAAGCCCTCTTTCAGGCTGAGTTGAAACCAGTCGCGGCAGGTGACCCGGTTACCGCTCCAGTTGTGAAAGTACTCGTGGGCGACGATGGCCTGCACGCGCTGGAAGCCTGCATCGGTGGTGATATCCGGCGAACTCAGTACGCAGGACGTGTTGAAGATGTTGAGGCTCTTGTTCTCCATCGCCCCCATGTTGAAGTCATCCACCGCCACGATATTAAAAATATCCAGGTCGTACTCACGCCCGTACACGGTCTCGTCCCAACGCATGGCCTGCTGTAGCGACAGCATGGCGTAGTCGCACTTGTCGATGTCTTTCTCTTCCACATAAATACGCAGTGTTACCTCGCGGCCGCCCTGTGTGGTGAAGCGATCCTCGATGTGCGCCAGGTCTCCCGCCACGAGGGCGAACAGGTAGGCGGGCTTGGGATAGGGATCGTGCCAGACAGCGCGCTGACGACCGTCTTCGATGGGGTGTGACTCGACAAGGTTCCCGTTGCTCAACAACACCGGGTAGCGCGCTGAATCGGCGTCAACGGTAACGACGAATTCGGCCATCACATCGGGCCTGTCGAGGTAGTAGGTTATCTTGCGAAAGCCCTCGGCCTCACACTGGGTGCAGAACATCGTACGCGATTTGTACAGACCCTCCAGCGAAGTATTGTTCTGTGGTTGAATTCGCGTGGTCACGCTCAACTCGAAGGCATCACTGACGCTGGCCAGGGTGAGGGACGCCGCGTCGACGGTGTAGTCGCCCTCGCCAAGCGCCACGCCGTCTATCGCGATCGACAGCAGTTCAAGCTCCTGTCCGTGCAGCGTCAGCTCCGAACGGTGACTGTCGTTGGCTTTGTCATTGCGCTGCACTTGCAGTTGTGAGTGAACCAGTGCGTACTCCTCGAACAGTTCGAAGTGCAGCTCGGTGCGCGCAATCAGAAATTCCGGCGGCTGGTAATCCTTGAGGTAAATCGTGCCGGGGCTGGCATCACGCATCTTTAAATCCCGTGTTTTGTAGCGACATTTCGTCCGGTAACGTCTGTTCGATAAGCTGTGTTCAGGAACGCTTGTTCAGCGGCTTTTGTTCAGCGACTTTTGTTCAGCGACCTTTGTTCAGCACTTTTTGTGCAGCAACTTGTAGACAGCGATACCGCCAGGCATCCTCAGGCGCTGGCACTCAAGGTCAGCGAGTAACCGCCATACTTGCGCAGGTTAATGACACCGCTGTCAAAGATCAGGTATTGGCCCTTGATCCCCAGCAGAGTGCCCTCCACTACCGGGTTCTTGTCCAGGTTGAAGGAACTCACCTTCTGCGGATACTCCAGCACCGGGTATTCAATATCCACCACTGCCTCATCGGTGAGCTCGGTAATGCTTTGCAGGCCATGAGACTGCCACAGCGCTTGCAGCGCCTCACTACACTCACCCATCAACTGAAGTCTTACCGCCTCGAAGTCTACCGGCTCGGGTGGACCCTTGAGCATGGCGCGCCAGTTGGTCTTGTCGGCGATATGCTGACTGAACAGCGATTCCACGAGGCCCGACTGCAGGCGCGACGACACCCGGAAAATAGGTCGCGCCTGCGCAGCGCCCTGATCCATCCAGCGCGTAGGCACCTGCGTACCGCGGGTAATGCCGACCTTTACACCGGACGTATTGGCCAGGTAGACATAATGGTCAATCATGCAGTTCGCCTCGCCCCACTCCGGCTCACGGCAGGTACCCGCTGCGTAATGACACTTCTCGGGGCTGACAATACAGGCGTCACAACGTGCAAGGCGCTTGAAACACGGGAAACAGTAGCCCTGGTTAAAGCTCTTGTTGGTTTTGCGATCACAGTGTATGCAGTTGATTTGCCCGGCGTATTCAAGGCGAATAGTCTGGCCAAGGTAGGGGTTCAGCGGCAGCCGCTCGTCACCCAGTGGCAGTACATACGACACCGGCGCGCTCAGCTCCGTGTGCATTTTGCGCAGTGCGCCGCTGGCTAGCTGTTCCGCCACTGAATCAGTCCTCTTGCCATTTTAATGTCTGGGGTTCAGTGCTTGCACCGCCCAACTCATCGCAGGTGTCCCCGGCCTTGTGGCCGCGATCGATAAAACCAACACGCTGCTCTGCATCCAGGTGCAGTTCGCCCCAGGCGATCACCGCCTGCAGCGCATTCTGCTTCTGTTCGGCAGTCAAGACCTTGCCATCCGGCCACCTGCCGATCTCCAGCGCCTGCTTCAGTCGCTCGTAAACCTCCGGCGACATGTCAGCGACGAGTTCAAGATAGTCCATCGGAAACCCGCTTAACGATAAGGAGCTGATTATACCTGCGCTTCAAGTGCCTGCGTCACCCAGCCTGGCGGCGAAGCCGAAAACCAGCCCCAGCAGCGCGCCGCACACCAGGCCACCCACGTGGGCCGCGTTGGCGATACTGCCAAAGCCCAGTGTTTCCACAACGCCGACAAGGCAAAGCACCAGCCAGCCAACCATGAACAACATGATGCTGCCGCGCGGCTGGATGGGCCAGGCCGGCTGCAGAATCGGCGCCACCCAGGCAAAGCCCAGCAGCCCGTAAACCACGCCGGACATGCCGCCAAACAGGCCTGGGCCGCCGTACACGAACTGGCTGACATTGGACACGACGGCAATCACCAGACACAGCATCAAGGTATTGAAGTGGCCCATCTCGCTTTCGATCCTGCGCCCCAGTTCCCAGAGCCACAGGCAATTGAACGCTATGTGCAACCAGCCGAAGTGAAGGAAGATCGGCGTTACGAGCCGCCAGTACTGCCCCGCGAGTTCACCGAAGACCAGGCGCTCGTTCTCGATCGTAACGGGTAGAAAACTGAGCAAACCTACCAGTGCAACGGACTGCGCGAAGTAGACCAGAACAAAACCCGCGATACTCAGCGCTATCAGCAGCAGCGTTACCGGCGCATTGCGCCACACGGCGGTGTGCGCAGCGCGCGCGGGTTGCGCTGGCGCCTTCGTGAGCTCTATCGCCACTTCACCGCTGCGCCAGGCCTGGTACAGCGTGCGCACGGCCTGCACATGGTCTTCCCGGGTCACTTTCAGAACTTGCTCGCCGCGCTCCTCGATGATGCGGTGCGGCAGTCCGCGCTGATGCAACAAGACACTGAGGGGCAGCAAGTCCTCATCCAGCGAAACCGCCAACGCTTCGTAGACCTCGGACATCAGTTGGTGAGCGCATTGCTCCAACGCAGCTTGTCGCGGCAGTTGGCATAGAAACTGTGGCCGATGGGATGCAGCAAGGTGAGACGGCCTGGCTTCTTGCGCACGTAAACAGCATCGCCCGGTTCGGCAGCGATACTTGCCTGACCATCGCAGGTAACCGTCGGGTGAATGTGGTTGCGTTCTAGAATATCGACCCGGATCTGCGAGTTTCCGTCAATCACGATAGGACGACTGCTCAACATGTGCGGAAACATCGGCACCAGCACCAGCGCATCCAGTGCGGGGTGCATAATCGGGCCGCCACCGGAAAGGGAATAGGCCGTCGAGCCGGTGGGTGTCGAAACGATCAGGCCATCCGCCCGCTGCCGATACACAAACTCATCGTTGATGTACAGCTCGTACTCGATCATCTGCGCAGACGAACCCGAGTTGACCACGACATCGTTCAACGCCTCGGCCACACCTACCACCTCGCCTTCACGCTGCACTTCCGCCTCGAGCAGAAAACGGTGCTCCGCCTCAAACTGGCCATCAAGAATGGCGGGGATCTGGTCCGCCAACTCATCCGGTGTGATATCAGTCAGGAAACCCAGGCGCCCCCGGTTGACACCAATCACCGGTGTCTCGGTATTGGCCAGGGTGCGCGCCGCACTGAGCAGGCTGCCGTCTCCACCCACGACAATGGCGAGGTCGGCGCGGGCACCGATGTCGCTGCGCGATGCGTGGCTCACCGCAGCGCCCGCCTCGACCAGGCCGCTCAACTCGTCCTCGAGCAGCACCTCAATGTCACGCGAAGCGAGCGCCCGCAGCACATCCTGCAGCACTTCGCTGAGATCAGCCTGTTGGCTTCTGCCCAATAGGCCCACTGTTTTGAATTTACCCTGCATAAGGCTGTCGCACCGTCGTAGGTGTTACTATATTCGCGTTCGAGAGTGTACCAGAGAGCGTTGCCATTCCCTATCAGACACAAGCGGTACGCGATCTTGCCTGGGCGTGTTTCTCAAGCCCCCTGCTCGATCTCACCCAGCGCAGTGATGTCCCGTCCACTGTGCACACCTGCGCTCTTGCACTGACGGAGGAGCGCGCGCTGTGGCTACAACAGCTGGACAGCCAGCCCGACGCGTTGATCCATCACCTGGAAGAACGCGCCAACCGCCGACTCGGACTCTATTTCGAAGCGCTCTGGCACTTTTTCCTGACACAGGATGCGCAAACTGACCTGATCGCACACAATTTACCGGTGCACATCGATGGCCAGACGGCGGGTGAATTCGACGTTCTGTATTACTGCCACCAACGGCAGCGCCACTGCCACCTTGAACTGGCAGTGAAGTACTTTCTGGGGACATCGCTGCACGCTGCAGGCGGAGAAACAACCACCCTCTGGCTGGGACCCAACAGCCGCGACCGTCTCGATTTAAAGCTGCAGCACATGCTGACTCGCCAGATACAACTCGGTGACAACGACGCTGCGCGCGAAGTGCTGCAACAACTGGACATCGTTGAGCTGGACAAGGAGATAGCACTGCGCGGCTACTTGTTCGCAGCGACGACGCAGGACACGCCGCTGCCCCCGGGGTATCTGCCAGGCACCAGCCCAAGTCACTGGCTACCGGTCGAAAAGCTGGCGGACTACCTGCCGTCGCAAGGCGCCGACACCTACCTGATCCTGCCACGCCTGCGCTGGTTGAGCCCGGTCGTTGCAGCGCAGGGTGAGCCACGGTTGCAGGCGAAGGAATTGCGCGCGGCCGTCACACGGCACATGACACAGCGCGCTGCGCCGGTGCTCGTGGCCGGGCTGGATTCAGATGGCAGGGAGCTGGCGCGCTTTTTCGTTACACCGGCGCAGTGGCCGGAGCCGGACGCGCTGCCGCGGTAGCCCCGCGGCGCTTGTATTGGCTGCTGCGTTTACATCGGCCGGGTTAACGAAAATCCACGTCCAGTTCAGCGGCCAGGTAGACGAACGCTGCGTATGCGGCCACATTCTGGTCCAATGCGTTTTCACCGATTTTATCCAGCGTATCGTCCGGCGTGTGGTGCAGGTCGAAGTAGTCGCTGCCATCCTGCAAAAGACCCACCACCGGAACGCCGGCCTCGCGGAGGTACTTCATATCCGGCCCGCCCGACGCCCTGTTACCGCCTCGCTCTATGCCAAGTGGCGCCAGTACGCGGCCAATCGCATCGCCGGCCGGAAGCGCAGCGTCAGCAAAACGTGTGTCGAAGCGCCAGATATCTCCGGCACCAAAATCTGATTCGGTCGCAACGATATGCTGCCCCAGGCTTGCGGCGTGACGTTCGGCATAGGCCCTGGCGCCGACCAACCCAACTTCTTCCGCGCCGAACAGTACGATCCGCACAGTGCGCCTCGGTGGCTGTTCCAGTGAATCCAGGAGAAGTTTTGCGGCGGCCACGATAATGCCCACCCCGGCGGCGTCATCCACTGCCCCGGTACCCAGGTCCCAGGAATCCAGGTGTGCGCCCAGCAACACGATCTCTTCGGGCAACTCGCGACCGACTATCTCTGCCACGATATTCCCTGAGGGCACTGGTGGTAGTTGGCGCGGCGTTATCACCACCTCAACCTCCACAGGGCCGTCGTAAGACAGCGCGCGTTGCAACTGGTCCGCGTCGGGGGCGCTCAGAGCGGCCGTGGGCACGCCGGCTTCACCGGCTTCGGTCACGCGCCGCATTTGCCCAGTGTGTGCAAAGCGATGACTGCTGGTGCCCACCGACCGAATCAGGGCAGCGCTGGCACCCGCGCGCGCCGCCTCATAGGCCGCCAGCCGGCGCTTGCCGACCGCGACGGCGTAGCCCGATCCATCGCGGCTGCGTGCCATCACTTCATCGATAAACACAATCTTGCCCGCCAGGCTCCCGGGCGGTGCTTTTTTCAGTGCGGCGATCGACGCAAAGGCCACGACTTCGCCACGCACACCGGCGCTGCCGGTACCGGCACTACCGCCCAGCGCGCTAATCGTCAGTGGCTGGGGAAACGGCGTCAGGATTCGCGCGCGCTCTTCACCACGCTCCCAGAGCGGCACCTGAAAGGCCTCTTCGCGCACATTGGCAAATCCCACTGCCCGCAATTTTTGCACGGCCCATTGACGCGCGCGCGCCTCGGACTCCGTGCCCGCAAGGCGAGGCCCTACTTCGGTGGTCAGTGAGGCTACGATCTCGTAAGCCGCATTGTCCGATTGCGCGCGATCCATCAGGTCTCGAGCCGTTGCCGCCACCGCATCATCGATGACAAAGCCCTGCGCGTGCACACGGCACACCGTGAAGAATAAAACACACACAAGCGCTGAGGAGCGCAGTGAGCAACAAGCTGAACGCATTCTGAGAGGCCTGACCATGGCTGTTGCCGCAGTCTAACCGAACAGGCCGGACGTGCGAAAGCAAACGCCCTCCCACAGGCTCAGCCGCGCCGGTGGCATAACGGGAGCGCCGCGTCGACACTGCGGGCCATCCGCGTGGTCGCGCAGGTAACGAGGCTACACTTGCCCCTGCCCGCCCCCTATACTTGCGGCAACTGTCGGCTACCGGAATCTGCCAATGGCAACCGAAAATTCGTCGAAGTGGCCTTTCCGCTGGGATCTGCTGCTGCGCTACCGCTTTATCGAAACGCTGGTGCTGTGGGAGGGACGTCTCACCACGCGCCACCTGTGCGACACCTTTGGCATCGGCAGGCAACAGGCCAGCAAGGACATCAACAATTACATCCGCGAGGTTGGCCCCGGCAACCTGGAATACGACAAGTACCTGAAGGGTTACAAGCCCACTGACAACTTCACACCGCGAGTCACGCAGGGACTCGCCGACGAATACCTGCACCTCATGGCGCGCAACAACGAACTGATGAACATGTTCGAGTCGCTGTCGCTGAATGTGGCCAATGTCGAAGTCCTGTCCCTGCCGGTGCGCGATGTGCGGCCCGAGGTACTGCGCCCCATCATGCAGGCCGCGCGCCAGCAGCGCAGACTGGAGGTGGATTACGTGTCAATCAACAACCCCGACCGTGAGGGGCGTATCATTGTGCCTCACACGCTGGTGTACACCGGCTTGCGCTGGCATGTCCGCGCATGGTGCGAGAAAAACCAGGGGTACCGGGATTTTGTGCTCAGCCGCTTTCGGGATATCCCCGAGATCATGGAGGAGTCAGCGCACGGCGCCGCCGGCGATACCGAATGGAATACTGACGTTACCGTGCGTATAACGCCCGACCCGAGGTTGAGCACAGCACAGCGCGAGGTCGTGGAAATGGACTATGGCATGCAGGACGGCGCACTGGAGATTCACACGCGCGGCAAACTGGTACCCTATGTGCTGAAACTGCTGCATGTTGATCCCGGTGAGCCTGCGGCAGACCCTACCGCCCAGCAGATCGTGCTGGCCAATCGCGAAACGCTGGATCAATGGCTGTTTGGCTGAGGAGCATCGAAGATGGCAAACCCCGGCGCACCGGTACCACCCGATGAGCAGACCGACACCACTGGCAACGAGTACACAGCGGCCTACTCCGAGAGCGGCTTCTGGGCCAAGCTGAAATCCTACGCCGCCACTGCCGGCCGCGAAGTGGTCGAAAAAGCCTTACTTCTTTACTACGCCGCGCAGGAAGAGAAAGCGCCAGCGTGGGCCAAGGCCACGATCGTCGGGGCACTGGGTTACTTCATTAGGCCACTGGATGCCGTGGTCGACCTGACCCCGGGCGTGGGTTACGTCGACGACCTGGGCGTGCTGGCCCTCGCCGTGGCGGCGGTCACCGCGTATATCAACGACGATGTACGCGCCAGGGCCAGGGCCAAGATGGGCGAATGGTTCGGAACGTCGACCGGGGGCTCCATTGAGCAGTCCACCGCAGCCCCTGCTGAATCCACTTCGCGCTCAACCGAACCCGGCGAGAAAAACTCATCGCCAGACTTCGTTGATAACGATTGAATCGCTGGCTGGCGCCACCTCGTACGATGGCGCTGTCACTCAGCGCCGGCGTCAACACCATGGCGCAGCAAAGCGTCCCTGAGTACCCGCGCCTTGCACAAGGCCAGAAAAAGCGCCGTGGAAATGCCCGCGGAAGCAAAGATCATACACATCACCACAATCTGGTAGCGCGCGGCAATCAAGGGCGACACACCGGAGAGAATCTGCCCTGTCATCATGCCGGGTAACGACACCAGGCCTACCGCAAACAACGCGTTAATGACGGGAATCATCGCCGCCTGGTAGGCTGCCAGGCGCGCCTCGGGCCACTCGGCTCCGTGTCCCAACTCGGCGTACAGGCGCTCTGCCGCCAGACTGACCGCCGTCATGGCATTGGCGAACACCATCCCTGCCAGTGGAATCATGTAACGCGGTAGATACCAGGGTTCGAGTTGCAGCACCGCCTGGGTAATCAATGCCAGTGTGGTACCGCCGCCTATCACGATGGAACCAAAAGACGCCGCCAGCAGTGCTGTGCGCTGCTCCGCCACTGTGCCCAGCGCGATCCACGACGAAGCGAGCAGCATAATCAACAGCACCAGGGTAATCAGCCAGCCGCTGCTAACCCCGAAAATCCACGCCAGCACGTACCCTATCAGCAACAGCTGCACCAGCATGCGGCTCAGTGCGTAGACTGCCTTGCCGACGCCGAACGACCAGTACAGCAGGATGGCCAGTGTGATGATCACAGGCACCAGCGCCAGAGATAGCTGCGCCAGTGATAAAGAGATAACGCTGTCTTCTGGCATGTCGGGATCCGCGCGAGGGTGCCCCCATGCTAACCGCTGCCCGGCGCTTGTCCAGCAACTCGAACAAGCGCTGGCGGGCTCCCAACAGAAGCTCGAAACTACTTTAAGTTATTTCACCAGTAAGTTATGACATCGAGGTATCCAATTGATATTTCGACGGTTTAATGCTCGTCCGGAGCGCCCAGAACAAACACCGTGGCGGCGGCAATCAGCACCCACAGCAACTCCTGCAAATAGCTGCCCAGCACAAAAACCGCGGCCGTCGCCGCCAGAATCGCGGTGCCCCGCTCCAGCATTCTGCCCAGCTCCGGGCCTGACGCCTCACCGGGGCGCTGCGCTGACGGTCGCAGCAACAAACTGCGGATGATGCGGTGTTCTGTGGCTTTGGCGCTGGTCATGGCGTTTCTCCCTGGCGGTTGCCGCCCGGCTGTTGGCTTGGCTGACATCATTGATGACTACGCCAACGCACACCATCTGTCCTTTTTTCAACCGTGTCGAAAACACGACAGGTCAGCAGGGCAGACGCCAGGCTTCCTTTGCGGGGGTGCGAAAAAAAATCTTCAGCGGCTAACCCCTTTTCACCCCCATTGACGATTAAGCGGGAGAATCCACCACGAATGAGGCATTCGACATGCAACACACAGACCTGAAAACAACATTCACCGCAGCCATAGCGGTATCACTGCTGGTGGCCTGCGCCGACAACACCGACCACCGCCCACGCCAGGCCGTTGTCGATCCACTGCCGCCACAGATCGAACGGCGGGAGCAGCCAGAGGCGGAGTCGCTCCCCCTACCGGCGCCTGTGCTGCGGGAGGAGAAGGACGCCGCGTCAACGCGTCTCGCGCCTGTACTCGGCTCGAAGAAACAGGCGTCAATGGCGCAGGCCGACGCGGCTTATGGCGGTCTGGCAATCAGCGCCCCCTACTATCCGGCCCGGCCCCACGTTGATCGCGAAAACTACCTGCATTACGAAGACAACAGTGTGCAGCGCGTCCTCGATAATCCCGTCTCGACCTTCAGCATCGACGTGGACAGCGCGGGCTACGCCAACGTTCGACGCATGCTGGTGCAGGAAGGCCGGCTTCCCCCCTCCGACGCGGTCAGGCTGGAAGAAATGATCAATTACTTCAGCTACACCTATCCGCTGCCGGATTCCACGGAGCAACCCTTCAGCATCCACACGGAAATGGCGCCGGCCCCATGGAGTGACTCGCACCACCTGTTACAGATTGGCCTCAAGGGCTTCGAGCCGGAGGCGTCACAGCGCCCCCCGGCCAACCTGGTGTTCCTGGTTGATGTTTCAGGCAGCATGCAGGCCGCCAACAAACTGCCGCTGGTGAAAAACGCCCTGCGCATGCTGGTCAACCGCATGACGGCCGATGACCGCATTGCACTGGCGGTCTACGCGGGCGCCGCGGGAACCGTTCTGGAAAGCACGCCGGGCAACCAGAAGGCAAAAATTCTGCAGGCCATAGACTCGCTGGGGGCCGGCGGCAGCACCCACGGCAGCGCCGGTATCAAACTGGCCTACACGCTGGCGGAACAACACCGGATCGAAGGTGGGATCAACCGGGTGATCATTGCCTCCGACGGCGATATGAATGTGGGCACCGTGAATATTGAAGCATTAAAGGACCTCATCGAGCGCAAACGCGACAGCGGTATTGCACTGACGACACTGGGCTTTGGCGCAGGGAATTACAACTACGCCCTGATGGAGCAACTCGCCGACGTGGGCAACGGCAATGCCGCCTACATCGACAGCATGAAGGAAGCGCAGAAGGTGCTGGTGAATGAGATGCAATCCACCCTGTTAACCATTGCCTCCGATGTCAAAATCCAGGTGGAGTTCAACCCTGCGCTGGTCAGCGAATATCGCCTCATCGGTTACGAGAACCGCCTGCTCAACCGCGAAGATTTTGCCAACGACAAGGTTGATGCCGGCGAAATCGGTGCCGGCCACACCGTCACCGCGCTGTATGAAATAGTGCTTGCCAACCGCGACGGCGAGCGCATCCCGGCACTGCGCTATCAACAAGATGCGCCAACGGCACAAGCCAACGGTGACGAGCTTGCCTTCGTCAAGCTGCGTTACAAAGTGCCAGGGGAAAAGCACAGTGCGTTGCTTACCCGCGTTATCCACCGCGATGCCGCGCACAACCGAGCCTCCTCTGACGACCTGCGCTTCGCCGCGAGCGTGGCCGGCTTCGGTCAGTTGCTCAAAGGTGGCACCTTTACCGGGGAATGGAGCTACGCCGACGCCCTGGAGCTGGCACGACGCGCCCGCGGCAGTGACCCAAGGGGTTACCGTGCCGAATTCATACACTTGATCGAGTTGGCACAATCGCTATCCTCACAGTCCTGACGACAGCGTCCTGCGCTCCGATTGAGGAGCGCAGGGTATGCGGGAGGACCATGCGCAAGCTGCGCTACCGCTTCAGCAGTGACGAGGCCCTGATGCTGGCATACCGCGACGGTGATTCGGGGGCATTCGAGTGCCTGTACCATCGGCACAAGGATGCCCTGTTCACTTTTCTCTACCGGGGCTGCGGGCAGCCCAACGTGGTGGAAGAAGTGGCGCAGGAAACCTGGGAGGCAGTGATCAATGCGGCCTCCCGCTACACCCCCAGTGCGAAGTTCAGGACCTGGCTGTTCCAGATCGGCAGACGGCGCATGGCCGACCACTGGCGCCGCGTACCGCAGCAGGAATCGCCGCTGCAAGAAGCGGCGGAACCGGTCGCACCCGCGACAGGGCCCGGCGATGAAGATTACACAGCGTTTGAACAGCGCGTGTTGCGCGCCGTGGGCGAACTCCCTGCCGACCAGCGGGACGCATTGCTACTGCGCGAACAGGGCTTCAGCCTGGCAGACATCAGCGCAATCACCGGCGCAGCCAGCGAAACGGTGAAGAGTCGGCTGCGCTATGGCCGCACACAGCTGCGCGCGCAGTTGGGAGATTCCTTATGAGCCGTGACACCAGGCGCGAACAGGGCGACGCCCTGCCCCTGCCCGAGATGAACAGCCCGCCGCAACTGGATGAGAAAATTCTGGCCCACGCCCGCGCGCGGGCACCGCAACGGCGCGTTACCTCCCGACCCGGCTGGATGTCGGGCCTGGCGGCGGCGAGCGTCGTGGGCATCGCGGTAATGATCACCCTGCCAGGGCAGGACGGTGTCCACGACACATTGCCCGCACCGCACTGGGAAGCGAGAGAGAGGACACCAGCGGCCCTGTCACAGCCCGAGGCGCTGCAGGCGGATACACTCACCGACGACGTAGCGCAGGACGCGCGGGTAGATGCACAGAACGGCACACAGAAAGACGCACAGAAAGGCGCGCAGAAAACTGAGGGGGCATCTCTATCGGCCGCGCCACCCAAGGCAGTCGCCGCGCAGTCCAGTGCCCGCCAGTCCGCCGGTGGTCTTCGCGAAGAGCAGGCACGTCCCGATGCGCAGGCTCTGGAGCGCAAGATGCAGGCTGGCGCATCGGCCAAAAAAATCGGCCGTGCCAGCCCGCAGCCCGCCCTGAATGCAGTGGCACCCGAGGCAGAGCAAAGCGCGTACAGAACCCCGGAAAGCAGCATTGAACGCGATCAGGAAGACCGGGATGGCGCCACGCATCAGAGAATGATCGAGAAGGGCCTGGAGACCTGTGCGGCCCTGCTGCGCAGCGACGACAGGCCTGCGGCGATAAGCTGCTACGCTGCGCTGCGTAAAGACTGCGGCGACTGCACGCTGCCACCGACCCTGGATGCCGCGCTGGAAGCACAAGCCAGCGACTCAGTGACCAGCCCCTAGGCCGCGCGGACGCAACCAACGGGTAGCAACAGAAAGCGCTCGCACAGCATCCGCTCTTTCCGCTAGGCTGGATCAATGCGTTCCGCCTTTGCCACAGTCTGGCTGCTTGCCAGCATCAACGCCATTGCCATGAGTTCACAGCCCATGATGGTGTTGATCGGCAGCATTATCGGGGCCGACCTGGCCCCTTCTGAACAGTGGGCCACACTGCCCATTACACTGATGGTCATCGGTGTCGCTGCGGGCATATTGCCCGTCAATCGCAGTATGCAACGCTGGGGGCGCCGCCCGGTGCTGGCGGTGTTCATCGCATTCGGCGCCGGTGCCTGTGTGCTCGCCGGCCACGCGCTGGTACTGCGCAGTTTCAGCCTGTTCTGCCTTGCCGCGGTGATGATCGGTGCCACGGCGGCGGCACTGCAACAGCTGCGCTTCGCCGCCATGGAGAGCGTGGCGGCGGAGCGCGCCCCCACCGCCGCGTCTATCATCATGTGCTCCGGTATCGTGGCAGCCATCATCGGGCCGGAGCTTGCACTGGCGGGGAGAAGCTACACCGCGGTAGCGTACCAGGGTTCCTACTGGCTGGCGGCGGCTTGCCTGTTGTTCGCCGGGTTACTGTTACCGTTTTATCGCGCGGCACCGGCACCGGTGTCGCCGGGAGCGCCGGCAGGGCGCAGCAGCGTTGAGCTGCTGCGTGATCGCCGTGTGCTGCTTGCCATACTCAGCGGCGCCTGCGGCTTCGTCGTCATGTCTTTCGTGATGACGGCGACGCCGATCAGCATGCACCTGCACCACGGGCACAGCCTGGAAGACACCAAGTGGGTAATACAGTCGCACATCGCGGCCATGTTCCTGCCCTCTCTGGCGACACCCTGGCTGTTCCGCTGGCTGGGCATTCGTGGCCTGATGGCCGCCGGGCTGGCCTGCTACGTCGTTACCATTGCCATCGGCCTTATCGATGTGTCGGTGCTCGGCTTCTGGGGACAGCTGGTGATGCTGGGAATAGGCTGGAATTTCCTGTTCGTGGCGGGTACCGCCCTGCTGCCCATGACCTATCGCGAGGGAGAATCCTACCGTGCGCAGGCCCTGAATGATGCCGTTGTCTTCAGCTGCCAGGCCATCGCTTCACTGTCGGCGGGCTGGGCCATCAGTCACGCGAGCTGGCAGGCGATCCTGTTGCTGTGCCTGGCGCCGATGCTGGCGATGACGGCGCTGCTGCTGGGGCGGCATCGCGAACCGCTGGCGGGAAACGCCTGAACGCGGCGCGTCTCCTCAGAGACTGCGCGCGGCAAAGGTATCGCAGGCGTCGAAGTTGCCGCCCTCGAAACCGGTGCGGAACCACTTCACCCGCTGTGCGGAAGTGCCGTGGGTAAAACTGTCCGGCACCACCTGCCGACCCGCGTCGCGCTGCAGGCGATCGTCGCCAATCGCGGTCGCGGCGGCCAGCGCCTCGTCGAGATCACCCGGCTCCAGCCACTGGCGCTCCTGATTGGCCAGGTGGCCCCACAGCCCGGCGAAACAATCGGCCTGCAGTTCCTGTTTTACCGACAATGCATTGGCCTCTTCCTCGCCACGTC
Source organism: Gammaproteobacteria bacterium (assembly GCA_030426545.1). Lineage (GTDB taxonomy): Bacteria > Pseudomonadota > Gammaproteobacteria > Pseudomonadales > Halieaceae > Marimicrobium. The sequence continues at coordinate 1,507 of JAUHYL010000028.1, read as the reverse complement.
CGCGCTTGGCGGCATGCACCTGCTCACTGATCCCCAGCAGGGTCTGCACATGATGGCCAACCTCGTGGGCCACCACGTAAGCCTGGGCGAAATCGCCGGGCGCACCGTGGCGCTGCGCCAGATCCCGGAAAAAGGACAGATCGATGTACAGTTTCTGATCCCCGGGGCAGTAGAAAGGACCCACGGCAGAGGATGCCGTGCCGCAGGCGGACGACACGCGATTGTTGAACAGGACCAGGGTCGGCTCCACGTACTGCCGCCCCGCGCGCTGGAAGATACCGTGCCAGGCATCCTCAGTACTGGCCAGCACCACGGAAACGAACTTGCCCGCCTCCTTGTCCGCCTCGCTGAGTTCAGCGGGAGCCGTCGACGGTGCCACCGCGCCACCGCCAGCCACCAGCGACAACACATCGATACCCAGCATGCGGCCGCCCACCAACAGAACGATGCCGCCGATCAACACCACACGACCCACCTTGGTCTTCAACAGCATGGGCAGGAATCTCAGCGCAGCCGGTGCGAGGCCCGCCGCTCCCATGGAGGCAGGGCTCTGCCCGCGTCGGTCGTCGATATTGTCGCTTTGTCTGCCGCCTTTCCATCGCATCGCAATTACCCTGCCGCTGTTAAGTTAGCCACTGTCCACTGTGAGGTTGCTTGATTATACTCTGGCGCGCTACACAAAAAAGCGCGCAGCTCGCAGGACGCTGTTTGGGCGCCGCCTGACTGGATCGATTCAACAGGCCGGTCCAGCAACCCTGACTGCATGAGCGGCCGAACAAGGCCGAAGCAGCAGCCAACTTCAAGGACAGAGTAATTATGAGCGATGGCATACTCATCGGCGGCTCAGACGCCGGGCAGATTTTCCTCACTCCACGCTACGCCAACCGGCATGGCCTGGTGGCGGGTGCCACCGGCACCGGTAAAACCGTCACCCTGCAGTGCCTGGCCGAGGGCTTCTCCGATCTCGGTGTGCCGGTATTTCTCGCCGATGTGAAAGGCGACCTGTCCGGCATCAGCCAGGCCGGCAAACCGCACCCCAAAGTCGACGAACGCGTGCAGAAGATCGGTATCGAGGGCTATCGTCAGCGCGGCTACCCGGTTTCGTTCTGGGACTTGTTCGGCAAAAAAGGCACGCCTGTACGCGCGACGGTTTCCGAGATGGGCCCGCAGTTGCTGTCGCGCCTGTTGGATCTGAACGAGACCCAGGAAAGTGTCATGACCCTGGTATTCGAGTTCGCCGACAACGAGGGCATGCTGCTGGTCGACCTGAAAGACCTGCGTTCCACACTGGAGTACCTGGGCAATCACAGCAAGGAATTGGGCACCGGTTTCGGCGTCTCCAAAGCCTCGGTCAACGCTATCCTGCGCCGCCTGCTGATGCTGGAGCGCGAGGGGGGCCGCAAGTTCTTCGGTGAACCTGCCCTGCAGCTGGACGACTTTATGGCCACCGACCGCAACGGGCGCGGCATGATCAACGTACTGGCCGCGGACACACTGATCATGAGTC
>JAUHYL010000027.1 GCA_030426545.1 Gammaproteobacteria bacterium | reverse complement strand
AGCATGTGGATGTGCGTGACCGTGCAGCCTTGATAGCAGCACTGGTCTCGGACGGTGGCGATGGCCGCTTCCTGCTGCCGGGTGTGTACCTGAAGTGGACAGAGCTGGCAGCCACCGTGGAACAGGTATCCGGTTGCACACTCAAGCGTATTCCCGCGAGCGGCTGGAAGCTGCGCATGCTGGGTCGAATGATCGACGTCGTGCGACGCTTCAGGCCCGTCGATGCACCGATTTCCGCCGAGACCATGCGTTACGCTACGCTGTGGCCACGCATTGCCAACACCTCTGCATTGGCGGAACGCGGCCTGACATTGCGCGAGCCAGGCGAGACCTTTGCCGATACCCTGTCGTGGATGGTGCGAAGCGGCCACCTGGAGCGCGAGCGCTGCCCCCTGGTCGAATGACGCAGGCGCAGGATTCGCTACGTGCAGGTGAATAATGAATGAGTGATGGATGAACAGGACGTGACGCAACAACAGGCCGGTCGGCCCTTTTATTTTGACGATTACGTGCAGGGGCAGGAGCACGCGGCGGGCGTGCATACGGTCACGGCCGCGGAAATTATCAGCTTCGCCAGCCAGTGGGATCCCCAGCCCTTCCATATCGATGAAGAGGTTGCAAAAAAGTCAGCATTTCAAGGACTTACGGCCTGTTCTGCACATATATTCTCGATCTTCTGCAGCACCAGCCAGCGCTGGCAGAGCGGTGTGGTGCAGCAGGCGGTGGCGGGGCTGGGCTTCGACGAGATGCGCATGCTCAAGCCGGTTTACGCGGGCGATACGCTGCGCTGCTTCTCCCTCATCGACAGCCTGCGAACGTCCAGCAGCCGGCCCGGTTGTGGCATTGTCGGCTATCTCACGCGGCTGGAAAACCAGCACGGTGAGACCGTGTTCAGCATTCGCGCAGCAAGCCTGATCGCCTGCGATCCGCAGCGGGATACGGGCGCTGACTGCACCCCGGGTGCAGACACGTGAGTTTCAAACCGGCAGTGACCCAGTTTCCGTTACTCGCCTCGCCCGCACGTATTGGCAGTATGTCGTTGAAGAACCGCATGGTCATGTCGCCGATGACCACCGCGTACTGCAATGATGATCAGACACCCAGCGAGCGCCTTATTCGCTACTTCGAGGAGCGCGCCCGCGGCGGGGTAGGTTTGATCACCATGGAATTGATCACCGTCGATGAAACGCATCGCTATATGCATCGTTCAATGACACTGGGGCACGATCGATTCATCGAGGGTCACCGCCGCATCACCGAACGCATCCACGAACACGGCGCGAAGGTGCAGCCGCAGATCAGCCATACCGGCCCGGAAAGCGTGGCGCCCATGTTTGACGGGCCGCAACCAGTGGGCCCCTCGGTCAATGTTGCTCCTGTCTGGGGCTGGCACAGTCGGCCGCTGGATATCGCGGAACTGCCCGCGATTGCCCGGCAGTACGGCGAGGCGGCGCGGCGGGCCAGGGAGGCGGGCTACGACGGAATAGAGTTGCATGCCGCGCACTGTTACAACCTGCTGGCATCGTTCCTGTCGCCGCTGCGCAACAAGCGCACCGACGAGTATTCGGCCTTTCGCGCGGAGACGCGCACACGGCTGATCAACGAAGTGCTCGGTGAAATAAAAGCGCGTGCGGGGACGGACTTTCCCGTCACCCTGAGTATTTCTGGTTACGAGCGAACGCCGGGGGGCAGGGCGCTGGACGATACGCAACGGCTGGCGCCGGAGCTGGTGGCAGCGGGGGTGGATTGTTTTCGCGTTAGCGGCGGCATTTCTGATTCGCTGGTGACCATGATGGTGGGGCGTTCGGAGTACGGCGACGCGCACAATATCGCGCAGGCGGCCGCAATCAAGAGCGTGGTCGACGTGCCGGTGATGCTGGTGGGGCGCATACACGATCCTGAAGTCGGGGAGCGGATACTGGCCGAGGGTAAGGCGGACCTGATCGCCATGGCGCGGCCGCTGTTGGCCGATCCGTTCCTGCCTGCAAAGGTGTTGTCCGCTCAGCCGCAACGTATACGACGCTGCATATCCTGCGAGAACTGCATTGATTCCATGCAGACGCACGACAATCTCGGCTGTGCCATTAATCCCTACTCGGGCAGGGAAGCGGACTACCCTGTGCCGGCCGCATCGAAAAAAATCCTCATTATTGGCGCCGGCACTGCCGGTTTGGAAGCGTCCCGACTGGCAGCCGAGGCCGGTCACCGCGTGGTGCTGGTAGAGCGACAGCAGCGCCTGGGCGGTTCACTGCAATTGGCCGCAACCGTGCACTCAGACAACGAACGGTTTTTGCGCTGGCTGCTGGCGGAAGTGGCGCGGCTACCGGTGGACGTTCGCCTGGGCACGCAGGCAACACCCGAACTGGTACGCGCCGAGGCGCCCGATGAAGTACTGGTCGCCAGCGGAGCGCGGCTCACGACAGCGTCTATTCCCGGCGCCGAATCACCGGGTGTACTGACCGGCGCACTGTTGCGCCAGGCGCTTACCGGTAGAATCGACCCGCCACAGCGTGGGCGGTTACCCCGTTGGCAGGAACGCTTGCTGCAAGGTCTGTCGCCGCTGCTGCAGCGCTGCCTGAAGCCAGCCATTCTGCGCACGGTGAGTCGGGCCTGGATGCCGCTGGGGAAACGGGTGGTGATTGTTGGAGCCGATCTGGCCGCTGTCGAACTGGCCGAATTCATCGCCAGGCGGGGTCGCCAGGTGCAAGTGCTGACCAGCGCACGCAAAATCATTCCCGAAGTGGGTAAGAAGCGGCGCCATGAGCATATGGACCGCCTCGATGGCCTGCGCGTGGTGCTCAATACTGCTGTCGATATCGTGCGCGTGAGCGCCAGCGGCGTGGTGATTGCAGTCAACGCGAGCGAGCGTGAGATCCGCGCGGACAATGTGATTATTGCCGGCGATGCGGAACGAGATACCACGCTCGCCGAGGCGTTAACAAGCGCGGGCTTCAGTGTGCGGGCGATTGGCGACTGCAACGGACCTGGCCTGATAGCCGGCGCCACCGCTTCCGCTGCGCGCGCGGTGGAAGCCATCTGCACGGCCCAACCCTGAATCTTGCAACGTGAACTGTGATTCAATGCCGGAACGGGGCCGGCGAATCACGCATAATGGCCAATGGCCGCAACAGGCAGGGAGCGCGTCAGGCGCTAACCCACGCGTATATTGGCAACACAACACGAGGGCTGGTGGTGGAACTGGTTTTTAATGCAGAGGCACTGCGCCCCCCGATCACGGGCGTGGGCGTCTACAGCTATCACCTGCTGCGTGAACTGCTGCAGAGCGAGGATATCGCCCGCGTGCACTGCTTCAGTGGCACCGATTGGTTGGCGGCTGCAGACGCGGTGGAAACCGCCCGGCACAATATGACGGCTGAAAAGCGTGAGCAGGGCGCGCTCGAGGCGCTGGTGCAGAATTTGCGCACAATCATTGGCTACGTGCCCGGTAGCAAAGCGCTGTACGACAAGGTGATGGACAGGCGCTTTCGACAGTACGCTGACTCACTCGCCGGTGCTGTCTATCACGAGACGAACTATCTATTGAAACCCTGCGCGTTGCCCGCCGTGATCACGGTGCACGATCTGTCGCATCTGAAGTATCCCGAATTTCACAAACCGGACCTGGTGGCAACGATGAATCGGCGCCTGGAGGCTTCAGTGGCACGCTGCGCGCATATCATCACGCCGAGTGAACTGGTTCGCGCGGAAGTGCTGGAAAATTTCAATATCGATCCGTCGCGTGTAACGGCGATCTACCACGGTGTTGAGGAAAGTTACCGGCCCCGGGATGCGGGCGAATGTGCGGCCGTGCTGCAATCGCTGCGTCTTGACTACAAGCGCTACGTGCTGGTCTCCGCCACCCTGGAGCCACGCAAGGGGCTGGACACGCTGCTCGAGGCCTGGGCCATGCTGCCACAGGAACTGCGCCGGGCGTATCCTCTGGTGCTGACCGGCTCCAGCGGTTGGCGCAACGATGCGCTGAAGAAAAAAATGCAGCCCTTCCTGGACGACGGCACCCTGTTGCACCTGGGCTACGTCGATGCGCGCATCCTGCCGGATGTGTTTGCCGGTGCAACGCTCTTTGCCTACCCATCTGTTTACGAGGGCTTCGGTCTGCCGGCGCTTGACGCAATGGCCAGCGGCGTGCCGGTGATTTGTCGGGCCGGCACTTCGGTAGCGGAGTTTGCTGAGGGTGATTGCCTGTTGATGGAAGAGGGCAGTGGCGAGGAACTGGCGACAACGCTCGCTGCGTTGCTGCAGGCACCGGAGGAACAGGCAGCCTGGGCACAACGCGGGCTCACGCGCGCCGCGCAGTTTAACTGGCAGCGCTGCGCCGCCCAAACCGCCGCTGTTTATGACGCGGTTCGTTAACCCGGTCGCAGCGCTATCAGGTGGTAATGATCAGCCGCAGAGCCTGCAACTGCAGGCTTGCGTGCTGTATGTGCAGCGCGCACTCCTCGATGCGATACTCCAGGTGTGCAATTTCATCCTCGCGGATGGAGGGATTGTGCGCGCTGAGTGCACGCAGGCGTTGTAACTCATCGCCCAGCCTGTCGCGCATGTGGGTCTGCGCGCGAGTCAGAATGCCTTCCAGTTCCGCCTGCGCCAGCGTCTGTGCCAGCGCCATTTTTGCTTCCACTTCACTGCGCACCTGTTTGATGATGGCCAGGGCAGTGGGCTTTTTGACTTTTTCGATCAGTGCATTCAGACGCTCATGGGGCACCACTTCAGCGAGGTTTTTGCCGCGCGCGTCCACCAGCAGGCGAATCGGGTTCACAGACAGGTAACGCTCCAGGCCCAACTCGCGTGGCGCCACGCAGTTCACGGTGTACAGTACTTCCAGCAACATTGTGCCCGCGGGCACGCCGTTCAGCTTCAGTGTGCCGATGGCGGCGTTGCCCAGTTCGGTGGCAACCACCATCTCCATCGCTTCCTGCAGCATGGGGTGTTCCCAGGTCAGGAATTCCATGTCTTCGCGGGCGAGTGCCCGCTCGCGACTGAAGGTCACAGTGGTGCCCTCATCGCGCAGGTAGGGAAAGTGCCCCGTCAGCATGTGTTCAGAGGGTTTCAGAATCAGGCTGTGCTGGGAGTGGAATTCCTGCTCGACGCCGAACACCTCGCAAAGCCCCTCGAAATAGTTTTCCAGCGTTTCGCTTTGTTCACTGGCGACGATGGCGTTGATCAGTGATTGTGCGACGTCCGGCCGGCAGGAATTGCGCTCCAGGAGCCTGTCGCGCCCTTCGCGTAGCTCGCGCCGGGTGTCCACGGTAAGGCTGGCCGTTTCCGTCAGCAGTGTGTCGAACTCTGCCGAACGCTGCTGCAACTCGCTGAACAGGCGTTCGCGGAAGGTCTGCATGATCATGTGGCCCGCGGAGCAACTGTCCTGGAAAACGTCCAGCCCCCGATCGTACCAGTCGAGCAGGGTTTCCTGTGCGCCATCGGCCAGGTACGGTACGTGAATCTGCACGTCGTTCTGTTGGCCGATGCGGTCCAGCCGTCCGATACGCTGCTCCAGCAAATCCGGGTTCAGGGGCAGGTCGAACAGGATCAGGTGGTGCGCAAACTGAAAGTTGCGCCCTTCACTGCCGATTTCGGAGCAGACCAGCGTTTGTGCGCCGCCAGTTTCATCCGCGAAATAGGCGGCGGCCCGGTCGCGCTCCAGAATGGAAAGGCCTTCGTAAAAGGCCGCAGAGCGAATGCCCGCGCGCAGGTGCAGGTGGTGCTCGAGGGCGACTGCGGTGTCGGCATTCGCACAGATTACCAGCGCTTTCTCCGGCCGCAGCGCCTTCAGTTTCTCAACCAGCCAGGGCACCCGCGGGTCGTAGTCGAGCCAGCCTTCGTCGGGGCAGCACTGCTCCGGGTAGAGACGACTTTCAATGGTGTCATCGCTGTTCGCGTATTCCTCTGGTGCGGCTAACGCGTAACGATGCAATACCCGTTGAGGAAAGCCCGAGATGGCCGCGCGGGTGTTGCGGAACAGTACACGGCCGGTGCCGTGTCGATCCAGTATCTGTTCGATCAGGCGCTCGGGTGGATCAGCCGGGTCCAGGCCCGCAGGCAGTTCAGCCGGCACTTCCCCGGCGTCCAGTTGGTCCACCAGTTCGCTCCACTGTCTGAAGTGCTGCTCTTCCTGCGTGAACTGCTCGAGATCGTGAAAGCGGGAAGGGTCGAGCAGGCGCAGCCGAGCGAAGTGACTGGACACCCCGATTTGCTCGGGTGTGGCCGTTAGCAGCAGCAGGCCGCTACAGGCGCTTGATAGTTGTTCCACGAAGCGGTAGTCCTCGCCGGCTTCCTGCTCCGACCAATGCAGGTGATGGGCTTCGTCCACCACGGCAAGATCCCAGCTGGCCTGTAGTGCCTGTGCCTGCAGGTCTGGCCGCTGGAGAAAAAGATCGAGGCTGCACAGCACCAGTTGCTCTGCCTCAAACGGGTTGTCGTCGTCGATGTTCTGCAGTCGTTCTTCGTCAAACAACGCAAACCGCAGGCTGAAGCGCCGCAGCATTTCTACCAGCCACTGATGTAGCAGCGTGGGAGGTACCAGCACGAGTATGCGCGAGGCGCGGCCGGTCAGCAGCTGCTGCTGCATGATCATACCGGCTTCAATGGTCTTGCCCAGGCCAACTTCATCTGCCAGCAAAACGCGCGGTGCGAAACGTCCGGCAACTTCACTGGCGATAAAGACCTGGTGTGGCAGGAGGCTGGTGCGCGAACCGAGCAGCCCTCGCACATCAGACTGCTGCAGGCGGTCGAGATGGTTGCAGGTAGCAACACGCAGGGCGAACTCGCTGTTGCGATCAAAGTGGCCGTTGAGCAGCCGCTGCTGCGGCGTCGTTAGCTGGACGTGGGCATCCAGTTCCAGCTCGGATATCTGCACCTCCTCGTCGTGGTGATCTCTGCCCACGTAGACCAGCAGGCCATCGTGTTCGTGCACCTCCGAAACCAGTACCTCGACGCCGTTGACAGTCGCTACATGATCGCCCGCTTTGAACCGCAGCCGGGTGAGTGGCGCATTGTCCGTTGCGTAGGTGCGTTCCTCTTCTACCGCGGGAAAGGCGAGGGTGACACGGCGGCCGTCTATATCGACGACGATACCGAGGCCGAGTTGAGCGTCAGCGTGGCTTACCCAGCGCTGTCCAATAATGTAGTCCATTTGCGTGTGGAAATACGGCCTTGATTGAGGGCGCGTAGTGTAGCACCGAAAGCGGTGGTGGCGTACCGCGGTGCGTGGAACAGACGCTCGTTTCAGGCCGTTGACGGCACCTTTTCTGCGAAGAAAAGCCTGTCGCTATTGTTGAAAGCCTGGGCGAGTAGTGCTTCAACGTCCAGTTGTTTCAGCGCTGCGACCTGCTCGGCGATAAACGGCAAATAGAAGGGTGCGTTTGTCTTGCCGCGATAGGGGACGGGGGTAAGGTAGGGTGCATCGGTTTCCAGCAAAAGTTGCTCGATAGGCGTTGCGCGCACCACCTCGCGCACATTCTCTGCACGATTGAAGGTGGTGATGCCGTTAAAGCCGAGCATGAAGCCTTCAGCAAGACAGTACTCGGCGAGCGCCATACCCGAGGTAAAACTGTGGATGACACCACCGCGCGGCAGCTTGCCGCTGAACTGTTGCAGAATACTGCGGGTGTCCTCGTCCGCGGAGCGAGTGTGGATGACAACCGGTAGCTGTGTGTCGACGGCAAGCTGCAGCTGCCGTTCAAATACTGCGCGCTGTACGCCGCGGTCGGCGTTGTCGTAGTAGTAGTCCAGACCGATTTCACCTACGGCCAGGATACGCTCTGCACGCAGGCCCTCGCGAACTGCGTGCTCCACCGCATCGTTGTAGGTCTCTGCTTCGTGCGGGTGGATGCCCTGGGTACCCCAGATATCGTCTGCGTACTCCGTGAGATTGCGGACCGTGGCCAGATTTCCCGGCGAGACTGCGATAGTAATGATGCGCTGCACGCCCACCGCCCTGGAGCGCGCCAGTGTAGCGTCCAACTCGCCGGCATCGAGGTAGTCCAGGTGACAATGGGTCTCAATGATCGGGGTCGCAAAGACGGGAATGTCGCGCTTACTGTTCTTACCCATGCGGCGATCCAGCGTTTGTCAGAGTTGACCGGCAGGCCCGGCGGTACAAGGTGACTGCACCAGGGGGCAGTGTGCCCCATTGGTCGCCAAAATTCACGGTGTATCTCCTGGGAGATCTTTCAATAAACCCAATAGAAACAATGTGATACAGGCATATTTTAAAGTTAACTGTATAAAAGGCGGACACCGGGGGTGTCCGCTTACCACTGCAGGCTTAAGCCGACTTCAGTTTGGGCTGGGCCTTGGCGCCAGGCCGACGGCTTACCTTGGGTCGCGCTGTGGCGGATTTTTTCGCCGCGGCGGATTTACGCGTTGTGGCTTTTTTGGCCGCGCCGGCCTTTGCCTTGGTTGCGGCGCGTGACCTGGTGGCCGTTGCAGTCTTTGCCTTTGCCTTTGCTTTTGGTTTGGTTTTGGTTTTGCTCTTCGCCTTCACGCCGGCCTTTGCTTTTGTCGCAGCGCTTGTCTTTTTGCGGCCCTTAATTTTGCGCGCGGGCTTGCGCTTCGCGCCGCTGAGTTTTGGCTTGCTTTCACCGACAGACCGTTCGCGCTTGGGCGACTGTATTTTCGCCTTGGCGGCAACCGCTTCCTTGTCGGCAACGCGCGGTGCGAGTTTGTGCGCGGCGGCGTACATCTCTTCATACGCGGCGACCAGGTGATCGTGGTAGTTCTCCGGGTCGGGCATGATGTCGCGGTCGGCAAGCACCGAGAGAGTGACCATTCCTGAATAACTGAAGACAAGGTGGAATATCCCCATTCCCGGGGTCAGCACGCCCAGGCCGTAGTAGTCGACCATGCGTGCGCCTGCGCAGTACAGCGGGAAGTCGGGGCCCGGCACGTTGGAAATGCAGGTGGAGACGTTGACCGGTATATGGCGCGACAGTTCGTTGCGCGACCAGAAGGCGGCGACGGACTTTGCCACGACCGGCGAAAAGGCACCGGCGATCTTCATCGCATCCACCATGGGGCTGGCCTCGCCGCTTTTCTTTGCTGCAGCGGTAGATTCGGTGATTGCCCTCAGGCGTTCAATCGGGTCTTTGATGTCGGTGTGCAATGATGCAAACACGGAGCCAATCTGGTTGTTTTCATCCGTTACGCCGCGCCGGGTGCGCATGTTCAATGGCAGTGCCGCGGCGAGTGAGCCTTCCGCCGGTGCCTCACCCTTGCTTTCAAGGTAGCGCTGCAGCGCGCCGCCGATGATGCCCAGGGCAACGTCGTTGACGGTGACGCCCGCGGCGTTCTTGATATCCTTGAAGCCTTCCAGCGGAAATTCTGCCGCGTCGAAAACGCGGTGTGGGCCTACCGGTTTGTTCAGGATGGTTTTTGGCGCATTGACGTCGGGTGAGGGCACCTCGTGGCGTGCAACGTCAAGGGCGTACTTGCCCATGGCGGCAGAGGTTCTTACGGTGCCTGCGACCAGTTGCGCAGTGTTTTTCACACTGTTAACCGCAGCCCGGGTAAGCAGTTCGCTCATGGAGGGCGCGACGTCGACGAGGCGCGGTTCGGGTGCAGGTTCCTCTCCCTGGTCGGGATTGGGCACCAGGTCATGCAGTACGGCCATGAAGGAGGCGCCACCGGCGCCGTCTACCAGGGCGTGGTGCATTTTGGTGTACACCGCGAAGCTGCCCTCGGGGACGTTGGGTATATTGTCCAGGCCCTCGATAATGTAGGCCTCCCACAGGGGGCGCGACATATCCAGCGGGCGTGAATGCAGGCGAGCTACCTGAATACACAGTTGACGCCAGTCACCCGGATCGGGAAGTGCGATGTGGCGCAGATGAAATTCAACGTCGAAGTTGGCGTCCTTGACCCAGTAGGGCCTGTCGAAGTCGCCGGGCACTTCAACCAGACGCGTCCTGAAAAGCGGCATGTTGCCCAGCCGCCGCTCGAAGCTGGCGATAACGTCCTTGAAACGAACGAAGCCCCCGGGTGCAGTCGATGGGTCGTAGATGCCCATGCCACCCACATGTTGGGGCGTGTTGCTCTGCTCCAGGTTGATGAATGCAGAATCCAAAATGCCAAGCTGTTTCATGTTCCTCTTACCCCTCGGGGTGCGCGCCTGTACAAGGCGTGACAAGTGTCCAGTAAACCCAATACCTTTTAACCATAGCCCAGCGCGTGCAATTATTCATCGCCGAGCGCGGCCAGCGTTCCGCTTAAAACCGGAACGGTCGGGGTCTGACCTGCAACCCGGCCCTTGAAGCGTCGCTGCAACGCCTTGCAGCAAGCACTTTACCGTGGCATTTTGGGGAGGGTTTGACCCTGAAAATCCGGAGCGCGTTTATACCACTGAAGAGCCCCGCATGGCCACTGCAACTGTTCGTTATTTGTACACTAAGCTGAATAGTTGGTCTGCCTGCAGCACCGCGGCAGCGGCGGCCCTGTGGCTGTTTTGCGTCCCGGCCACCGCCGCGTTACCCGGGGGCTCGCCGGGTTATGCCTACGGCGATACTTTGCTTCGCCTGGGTGAGATGCCGCTGGACAGCCCAATACCCGTACTGGCGGAGACGCCCGCGATGCCAGCAGCTGGCAACGCCAACTATGTCGCCCGATTGGAGGCGTTGGAGTCAGTCGAGGGGCCCTATGGCGCGTCGCTGAGTGAAACCCTGTCTGATCTCGCCCGCCACCACGAAGTGCGTGGAGAGCACAGTGAGGCGCTGCGCCTCTACCGACGCGCGCTACACCTGTTGCGCGTCAACCAGGGCCTCAACAGTGAAGCCCAGGTGCCGCTGGTGCGTGCAGAGCTGGGCCTGTATCAAAAGCTGGGCGATCTGGATGCGCTGGATGATCGCTACGAATACTATTTTCGCCTGCTGGGTGCCGGCAAACCTCCGCTGTCCGATTTGCGCATGCGCGCCACACTCAGTTACCTGCGCTGGCAACGTGAGGCCTTGCGCCAGGGGATGGCGGCGGGCGCACAGAAGCGCATGCTCAACGCGCTGACGCTGAACGAGTCGTTGTTGGAACTGGTTCGACAATCGCGCGCACAGGCGTCGGTGGTTGAAGATTCAAGTGCAATGCATGCCCGCTGGCTGGTAGACGCCACACTCAGCCAGGTGAACAACCTGTATGTCCTACAGGAGTTTTTTCCTCCCCAGGAGCAGGACGAGTGGTTGACTGAAGCCGGTTCCGGCGCAGCGGCCAGGCAACAGTCGTCCTTCGAGGAATTCATAACCCTGCGCGTGCAGCGCCTGCGCCGCGGTGCGATGAATCTGGGTGCAACCCTGCTGGAGCAGAGCATGGCCGAACTGGGTAGCGGCGCCAGTGTTCTGCAGCGCGCGCAACTCGCGTTGGCCCTGGGCGACTGGTACCAGTGGTACGGGTTGCGTGCCTACGCTGCCAGGAACTACCGCCTGGCCCGGGAGCTATTGGTGTCGGCGGGTGAAACCGGCACGCTGCGCGAAGTCTTCGGCGAGCCGGTAGAGCTGCCGGCAACCGGCGTCTTTCGGCGCTATCACACGCCCGACGCGCCGGCGCAGTCAGCGTTGCGACTCCGCTTTGATGTTTCGGCCACAGGCCGCAGCAGTAATATCGAGGTGATCACCGCGCCAGAAGGGTCAGAGCGCGCTGCGGCCAGTGCTGCGCGCGCACTGCGTGCGGTGCGCTTCAGGCCACGCTGGCTGAACGGCGAGGCGGAGGCGATGTCGGGTCTGGAGCGCAGTTACCACCGTTTGCGCTAGGGCACACTGAATCGAGGCGTCCGGGGTTGCCGTGTTGGTTGCAACTCCGCGTAGCTGTGCGGGGCAGGAGCGCCTGCTGCAACGGTGCGGTGGCGTTGCCTTTGAGAATTTGCGCCCTGTAGATGCTGTCAAATGCCACAGGGCGTCTGTCGATCAGGCGTTTTCCACTACCAGAATGGCGCCTTCAGACTTGATCGGCGAGCGCGTTTTCCACTCAACAATTTCTGCGCAGTGCCGCTTCATGGCGCGCTCGGCAACATCAAAGAACGGCGAGCGCTCCGGGTCGGCAATCAATATCTGTTTCACGCCGGCGCTGACCGCGCGGTTGACCAGGTTGGAAACGGGGTCGACCAGGTCATCCCAGAAGCAGACATCGGCGGCGATCAGCATGTCGTACTTTGCCAGCGTGCGCTTGTTGAGCTTTTCGAAGCGCGAGACCAACTGCTTGGTGCTCACCCCGTTGATGTCCGCGGCGGCCTGCAGGTAGGGAAATACATCGGCATCGGCATCGACCGAGGTCACCTTTGAGCCGAGCTCCCGTGCGCACCAGATACCCGCCAGGCCCCAGCCGCAGCCCACATCCAGCACACGCTTGCTATGCTCCGGAGGGTTGTTATGCAGGTAGTCGATGAGCAGGCAACTGGAGCCCCAGAATTTATCTCCGTGGATGCTCGGTTCGATGCCCTGACGGCGAATTCTGCGAATGGCTGGATGGGACTTGGTCGGGATAGTGATACCCCTGAAGCGGCGCTCCGTAACGGCTTTTTTCTTGCTCAAGGTACTTCCTTATTGGTGTGGCAGTTGATCGGCCGCGGCAACGTTCGCAACCGCGGGGTTAATCCAGATGGGCGAGGTCCAGGCGCGTTCCTGTAATACCGGAGAATAGAAGGGCTGCGTGGCCGGATCGGTACAACACTTGCCGTACACATCGCCGATGGCGCCACGCTCTTCCATCTCGAGGTTCTTCGCGCTTGCCTGTGCGTCGCAATCGGCGGCGAAGGGGTTCACGCCCGCGGCCTGGCACTGCAGCGTTGACCAGCGGCAGGAAGGGTTCTCCAGTACCCGCACATAGTAAAAGGCGTGTTGGGCGGGGTCGTAGGCCGGATCACGCCACACGGTGCAGAGGTTGGCGTGGCCTTTGCCGGTGGGTGCGCAGGTGTTGGGGTCGACGGAGGCGCCATTGTCTGCGCTGCCGGCGACATCGATCACCTGTTCATGGGTTGCGCCATCGGCATCCAGCCAGCCCTTGATGATCTGCAGGCGTTGCAGATCGACACCCGGTCGTCCGGGAGGGCCAGGGTCCTTGCTTGCGCTGATAAGAAAGTGCGGTGAGGTGGAGGGGGCATCGAGCTCTCCCCCCATGGGTACGCCGCCGGCGTAGGCTGTCGTGAGCATCTCGGGATCATCACACAATTGCTGCGGATACTCTGCGCCCGCGAAAAAACGCACGATAGGGCGTGTGCCGCTGGTGGCGTAGGCCTCGCGCGCTTGCATGCCTGCGAATATGGCGTCACGCGAGTTTTCCTCTGCCCACACGACTGCAAGACCACCGGGGTTATCGTAGAAGTGGTCCTGCACATTGCGATAGCCCGCATCGCGACGGCCCAGGTGGCCGACATAGTTGTCCTCTTCGGCGCCGCCCGGTGTGGCGCTGTGCGTGTCTGTGCTGCCGATAAAACCCATGCGAAAGGGATTGATCCCCGACGTTGCGTCAAGGGCGAGCCCGTCTTTCAGTGTGTTGCGCACCATGTTGCGCCGGCCAAAATCATCCACTGAGACGGGGCTGGCTTCCTCGGTACGGACTTTGCCAAAGACCGTGCCCAGCATTGACAGGTTGTCGGACAGCGCCTGCTCGAAATCACAAAGCTCATCCTCCGTTGCCACGCCGCGGCCCAGAAGTCGGTCGAAGCGACACTCGCTGGCGGCCTTGTGCTGCACCAGTTCCACCAGCGGTTCGAAAATCAGGCGGTCGCGGGCCTCTGTTTCGGTAGCGGGATCGGGGAACATCAGGCCGCGGCTGAGATTGGGGTTGTGCGGAATCGATATGACGTCACAGCCTGGCTGCCGCTCCAGGCACTGCTCGCGCAGCATGCGCCACAAAGCCGGGTAGTTTTTCGAGCCGGTGTCATAGGTAGAAATGGCGCTGTCCGTGACCTTTTCATTGCGGAAAATGACATTGCGATGCAGGTTGGCGTAGTCCGGTGCGTCGGTGTATTCGTAGCCGACGAATGTGGTAAACGCGCATTCCTCGCTGCGATCGTAGTGCGCTTCCGCCGCCTGCTGAATACGCTGCCAGGCCGCGCGATGCGCGTCAGCGCAGTCACCCAGCCTGCATACAAAGGACTCTGCTTTCTGGCTGGACGAGTCGGTGACACCCAGGCTGACCCAGTAGTTTGCCGCGAGGAGTTGTATGTAGAAGTTTTCGCTGCGCGAGGCGATACACGCGGGGAACCAATAAGCCAGCGTGGAAGAATCCTGCGTACAGAGCTCGATCGGGCCCAGAAATTCTGCGTGGTCGGTGACGGCGGTAAAATCCAGCGGCCGCTGTATCTGCGCCTTGATGGTCTGGTTGGAATCCGGGTCGGAGAGTGTGATCGCTTCACCCTTCGCGTAGCGGTACGCTGCGCTGGGGTCATTGCGCTGGCTGGAGACGTAGCTGTCAAAGGAATAACTTGTGTGCACGTGCAGATCGCCGAACATTGGGCGCTTGGTAACGGCTTGCTCGGCGCAGGGTTCGCGCTCCTCTGTGCGCTCGAACGCCTGGGTAGTGATGCAGAAGAACGCTGGCAGACAGACGCACAGCAGCTGCGCGAGGCGAACAAGCGGTTGCTCGCGAAGCAGGGCGGATGGGCGGCCGGGGAAGCGGTTGTTGGGCATTAGCTGCGGCCTCTTGTTAGTGGGGTGGAAAAATGGGTCATATTGTCGCACTCACTGAACCGTGAAGCCATATTCTGCGTATACTTTAGATGTACCAGTGCGTCCTTATAGCTATGCGAGGGTTGCTGGTCTAGGATAAAAACTCCGGGTGGCAGGGAATCCAACGGGCAGAGGCGATTAGGGATGGTAGCGGTAAGACGACAGGTTGAATTGCTGGAAAAGAACAAGCCCCGACAGGAGCGCGCAAAGCGCACCTACGAGGCCATTCTGAGCGCCGCATCTGAACTGCTGGTTGAGGTCGGTGTGGAACGTATCTCAACTAACCTTGTGGCCGAGCGCGCGGGGATTACCGTGCCGGCTCTCTATCGTTATTTTCCCAACAAGTACGCGGTTCTCAATGCGCTTGGCGCAGGCCTGATGGATCGGCAGAACGCAGTGTTTCGCCACTGGTTTGAGAAAAACCTGGGTGAGAATAACCTCGGAGGGCTGCTCGACAATATCGAAGCGCTGCTGAGGGCAACGCTGGATGTCACCAGGGAGCAACCCGGTGGGCTGGAAATTGTGCAGGCATTGCGCGCGGTCGGGCCACTGCAGGAGGTGCGACTGGAGTCACATCGCCTGGTGGCGAAACAGTTTGCCGCTATCGCGGCGGATCTTCTCGGTCGCGAGGTGGACGACCAGTTGCTGAGCCAGGCACGACTTTCCATCGACATGGGCTATGCCATCGTCGAAATGGCGCTGGAGGACGAAACGCTCTCTACCGATCACATTCTCTGTGAAGGTTCGCTGATGATTCAGCGCTACTGGGCGGCCATCGTCGCCGAGCAACTCGCCTAACCCTCAGCTGCCACGTCTTCTGCCTGCGGGCCTTTGTCACTCTGGGTCGTCACAAAGCTGACGGCCTGGCCGTCCTTCAGGCCGCGACGCCCGCTGCCGCGAATAGAGCGAAAGTGCACAAAAATTTCCTCGCCATCGTCTTTGACAATAAACCCAAAGCCCTTTGACACATTGAACCACTTCACCTTGCCGTATTCCCTGTTGCCGTCCTGTTGGCTGACGGCGCCGGTGTGGCTGTCTGCTGCTGAATCAGTCTCCGAGTAGTACTCGACGTCCTCGCCGGTGGCGCTCCCCGCAGCACCCACCAGTACGCTGGCAATACAGGCCACTGCAAACCCAGTGAGCAGCGCCGGTGAAAACAGGCTGCCGGTAAGCAGGGTGGAGGCAACGGCGGCAGCCAGCGCAGCGATAACAAGGCTGACAATCAATTTGGTGGTGAGGCTCATCGGTTTCCCCTTGGCTGATTGTAATTGGACGCCGGTGGCGTGATGCAGCACTGCCCTGGCGACGAAAGCGGGGCATTCTATCACCAAGCGATCAGGTTCGGGAGGGAGAGAGGGGTGCGCTGCACGGGAAGCAAAGAGAAAAAACAGCGGTGGCTTGAGGCGCCCTCTGGGGCACCCCGGATGCTCAGATAACGGCGGCCGAGAAACTCGTCAGAGCTTCAGCACATCCTCGGCCTGCAGGCCCTTGGGGCCTTCGATCAACTTGAACTCGACAGTCTGTCCTTCGTTCAGGGTGCGGTACCCATCGCCCTGAATGGAGCGAAAATGTACGAATACATCCTCGTCTCCTTCCTGCCTTGTTATAAAGCCAAATCCTTTGGCGTTGTTGAACCACTTCACCGTGCCACTTACACGATCGTCCATACCACTTTCCTCAGCCTGACCTGTTTTTTTTATAATCGGCGCCACCCAATGGGGTGATACGCAGAATTCGTACTCTTATGTACCGACCGCGAAAGGACGTCCGGCGGTTACATGGTTTGAATTCGTTGCAGCTTTTCGCGGAGCGTTTCCAGGGCCTGCTGCTGGGCAGCGAGTTTGTCGCGTTCCTTGTTGACCACGTCAGCGGGTGCGCGGTCTACAAAGCCGGGGTTGCCAAGTTTGCCCTCTATTCTGGAAACGTCGTTCTCCAGTTTTCCTATCTCTTTGTTTAGTCGGCCAATTTCGGCGTCTTTGTCGATCAATCCCGCCATCGGAACCAGGATTTCCAGTTCTCCTGCCAGGGCAGTGGCGGCCGCCGGAGCGTCGTTGCGATCTGCCAGCCAGCGCACGTCAGCAAGTTTAGTCAGCTTTTTCAGGTATTGCGAATTTTGCTCCAGTCTTTTTTTGTCGTCCCCGGAGGTGCTCGTCAGCAGTACGGGGATCTCCTTGCCCGGCGGAATATTCATCTCCGAGCGAATGGTACGAATCCCGACAATGACGGATTTCAGCCACTCGATGTCTCGCGTTGCCTGTTCATCCTGAGCGTGTTTCTCCGGCTCCGGGTAAGGCTGCAGCATGATGGTGTCCCCGCGCTTGCCGGCCAGCGGCGCAACGGACTGCCAGATTTCTTCAGTGATAAACGGCATGAGTGGGTGCAATAGGCGCAACCAGGCTTCCAGTACTGTCACCAGCGTGCGGCGCGTGCCACGTTTTGCCCCGGCCGATGCGTCATCGTCCCACAGCACTGGCTTGGACAGTTCCAGGTACCAGTCACAGTATTCATTCCAGATAAATTCATACAGCGCCTGCGAAGCGTGGTCGAAACGGTATTGATCGAATGCGCGAGCCACGTCCGCGGCGGTTTGCTGCATGCGTGCGACGATCCAGCGATCCGCCAGGCTCAGTTCCAGCGGCTCGTCACCTGCAACGCCGCAGTCTTCTCCGTCGCAGTTCATGTGCACGTAGCGCGCCGCGTTCCAGATCTTGTTACAGAAATTCCGAAAGCCCTCGATGCGCCCGACATCAAAGCGAATATCGCGCCCGGTCGACGCCAGCGAATAGTAGGTAAAACGCAGAGCATCCGTGCCGTAGGCCGCAATGCCCTCGGGAAACTGCTTGCGGGTCGCTTTTTCCACCCGTTGAGCCAGTTTCGGCTGCATCATGCCACCGGTGCGCTTTTCGACCAGCGGTTCCAGTTCGATGCCGTCAATCAGATCGATCGGATCCAGCACATTGCCCTTGGATTTCGACATTTTCTGACCTTCCGCATCACGCACCAGGCCGTGGACATAGACGGTGTGGAAGGGCACTTCCTTGCGGAAGTGCAGGGTCATCATGATCATGCGGGCGACCCAGAAAAAGATGATGTCAAAGCCAGTGACCAGTACAGAACTGGGATGAAAGGTCGCGAGTTCTTCTGTGTCCTCTGGCCAGCCCAGCGTCGAGAATGTCCACAGTGCGGAAGAGAACCAGGTGTCCAGTACGTCCTCGTCCTGCCGCAGCGTCACCGACGCATCGATGTTGTGCGCCTGGCGCACGGCTTCTTCACTGTTGCCGACGTAAACCTGTCCTTCCTCGTCGTACCAGGCGGGGATTCGGTGGCCCCACCAGAGTTGACGACTGATACACCAGTCCTGGATATCGCGCATCCACGCGAAGTAGGTGTTTTCCCACTGTTTGGGAACGAATTCGATAGCGCCATTCTCAACGGCCGCGATTGCCGGCTTGGCCAACTCGCGCGCGTCCACGTACCACTGGTCTGTGAGATAGGGCTCGATCACCACGTCAGAGCGATCGCCGCGCGGTACCATCAGGGTGTGATCCTCGACTTTCTCCAGCAGCCCGAGTGCATCCAGGTCTGCCACCACGCGCTGGCGTGCTTCGAAGCGGTCCAGGCCCCGGTAGGCCTCGGGCGCGGCATCGGAGAGGGCGGCGTTGTCGTCAAAGAGGTTGATCATGGGCAGGCCGTGTCGCTTGCCGATGTCGTAGTCGTTGAAGTCGTGGGCGGGTGTAATCTTCACGCAGCCAGTTCCGAACTCTCTATCGACGTGCTCATCGGCGATCACCGGTATCTCTCGGCCGGTCAGGGGCAACTCCAGGCTGCGACCGATCAGGTGCGCATAGCGGTCGTCCTCGGGGTGTACCGCCACGGCGGTATCGCCGAGCATCGTCTCCGGCCGCGTGGTGGCCACGGTCAGGTGGCCTTCACCGCCGGCGAGAGGGTAGTTGAAATGCCACAGGTGGCCCTGTTCTTCCTGCGATACCACTTCCAGGTCAGAGATCGCGGTATGCAGTGCCGGGTCCCAGTTCACCAGACGTTTGCCGCGATAGATCAACCCTTCCTGGTACAGGCGAACGAAGACTTCCTGCACGGCAGCGCTGAGCCCCGGATCCATGGTGAAGCGCTCACGCGACCAGTCCAGTGAGGAGCCCAGGCGTCGCAATTGGCGCGTGATGGTGCCCCCGGATTCTTCTTTCCATTCCCACACCTTCTCCACAAACTTGTCGCGACCCAGGTCGTGGCGCGTGATGCCCTGCGCTTCGAGCTGACGCTCGACGACCATCTGCGTGGCGATACCGGCATGATCGGTGCCCACCTGCCACAGGGTGTTGAAACCGCGCATGCGGTGGTAGCGAATCAGCGCGTCCATGATGGCTTCCTGGAAGCCGTGGCCCATGTGCAGGCTGCCGGTGACGTTGGGCGGCGGAATCATGATGCTGTAGGCGCGCTCGCCGCCCTGCGGAGCAAAATAGCCGGCGGCCTCCCAGGTGTCGTACCAGCGGGTTTCGATGTCGGCGGGTTGGAACGTTTTTTCCATGGGATCGCTTACTGGATACTGTGGCGTGAACGGAGAGGGCGCGATTATACGTTAGTCGTCGTGGACGCGGAAAGGTGGTTCGTGCCTGTACTGCACAGCCGTTTTCATGTTCCGCGCGCGGATCCCGCAGGCAGCATAGTCGTCGCTCCTGCATGCCGGGGAGCGAAACGCCGCAAACAGCGCACACGCCCAGCACAATTCCCGCAGCCACAACGAGATTCCAAATGGCCTGAAGGCGCCTGAGGTGCAGGGCGAGTATCTTAGCCTTCCGAGCTCTGCACCCCAGGCGCCTTCAGGCCAGTACCGCTCCAGCTATCACCACTGTCAGAAAGAGACTGGATAGCACTGCAACAACAGGTCGTGAACTACAGGTCGTGCTTCTCCATCTCGTAACCGCGTTCCTGGTAAAACTTCCAGGAGGTGCGCAGCGCTACAAGACTCGCATCGTCCTGTGTAACCACCTCGGCGACACGCTTGAAACGGCTGAAAAACGGCGGCACTTCCAGTTGCAGGTTGATCAGTAGATCACAGTGTTCGCCCGGATCCTGACCCCAGCCGATGGCGATGGTGGATTGCGCGATGTCCTCCCCCTGCAGGCCGTGAGGGAGAAAGCTGGCGGGACGAAACGTCCAGAGCTGCTCGTTAAGCTGCTGCGCCTGTTGCTTGTCACCGGCGTTAAGGAAGATTCTGTGCCCCTGTTGGAAGGCCTTCTCGGTCAAGCGCATCGCAATTTCCAGTCGCCGGGCGGGCTCGGCGGATTTCACGACATAGAAGCCAACCTTGGTCATGGTCAGCCCTCCGCGCGGTCCTGCAGATAACGCAGTAACAGCGCTACGGGGCGCCCGGTGGCGCCTTTTGGTGCGCTGTTCCAGGCGGAGCCGGCGATATCAAGGTGAGCCCAGCGCATATCCTCGGTAAAGCGAGCAAGGAAACAGGCGGCGGTAATCGTACCGGCGCCCGCACTGCCAATGTTGGCCATATCGGCGAAGTTGCTGTTGAGTTGCTTCTGGTAGTCGTCCCAGAGCGGCAGTTGCCAGGCCCGGTCGTGGCTTTCCTGACCTGCGTCGAGCAATTCTCGGGCCAGGTCATCGTCATTGGCGAGCAGGCCACTGGCGTGCGAGCCCAGCGCCACGATGCAGGCGCCCGTGAGGGTGGCGATATCAATGATGGCGGCGGGCTTGAAGCGGCGCGAATAGGTGAGGGCATCGCATAACACCAGGCGGCCCTCCGCGTCCGTGTTCAATACCTCGATGGTTTTGCCCGACATGCTCTGTATTACGTCGCCAGGTTTGGTTGCGGTACCGCTGGGCATGTTCTCGGCGGCCGCCACCACGCCGATAATGTTGAGCGGCAGGTTCATCTCCACAGCGGCACTGAGCGCGCCAAACACACTCGCCGCGCCGCCCATATCGAACTTCATCTCGTCCATTTTGGCGCCTGGCTTGAGAGAGATGCCGCCACTGTCAAACGTAATGCCCTTGCCGACCAGAACGTAGGGCCTGGCGCTGGCCTTTGTGCCGCGATAATTCATGATGATCAGGCGCGCGGGCTGCTTGCTGCCGGCGGCGACGGAGAGCAGTGAGTGCATCCCCAGTTCCGACATTTTTTTCTCGTCCAGTACGCTGACGCTGAGCTTCTTGTGTTTGCGACCCAGGCTGCGCGCCTGACTGGCCAGGTAGGTGGGCGTACAGATGTTGCCGGGGAGATTGGCCAGTTCCCGCGCCTCGTTCATGCCCTGTCCAGTCAGGCTGCCTTCCTTTAACGCACGGTTTGCGGCGGCCACCGGTTGGGTGTCGCCGACATTCACCACCAGGCGCGCCAGCTTCGAGGCCGGACGGGGTTTGCTCAGGGTTTCGGTGTAGCGGTAATTCGCACACACCAGGTGGCGCGCAAGATAGCTGAGGAACCAGGTCTGATCCGCTGCCTTCAGCTTCAGGCCCTGCATGTGCAGTGTGGCTTCCGTAGCGCTGAGTTTTTTGCAGGCCTCGTAGAGGGTAGAGGCGAACGCGCGCATGCCCTTGCGTTCGAACTTGTCCGGATCACCGCAGCCCAGCAGGAGGACGCGCTTGATCTTGCCGCTGCCAGTGAGCAGCAGGGTCTGGCCGGACTTGCCACTAAAGTCACCCAGATCCAGTGCACGCTGGATACCCTTTGCGGTGATCTTGTCGAGGGCGCGGGCCTGTTTCGAGAGCTTTCTGTCAGAAAAAAGCGGTAGTACGGCACACTGGGTACTGCTCTTGTCGATTTCGCTGATTTGCTTTGCGCTGAACTTGATTGCTGCCATTGCTTGCCTCGGTCGGGTGCGTTTGCGTGCAAAAGGGTGGTTAACTGGGTCGCTAGTGTAAGCGCAGCAGACGTTAAACTAAACCTCCCACGGATTCTCGTAGTGCGCTGGTGGTTTAGGCACTGGCAGGTTCTTTTGGTAGCAGAATGAGTTCCGTTGCGGAGAGGTAATCGTGCCAGTAGCGGCCGCGTGAATCGAACAGGCACCAGAGGTAGCCCAGGCCCAGGCACGCCGCGGAGAGCGTGGCAGCGAGGCAGCGTATCAATGCGTGTCGTAGACTGGGTTGCTGGCCATCGAAAGTCACCAGTTTGATGCGCCAGGCCTGCATGCCGAGCGTCTGGCCGCTCTTGATCCAGAACAGGATAAAAAAGCCGTACACGCTGGTGACGATCAGCGCCTGGGCAAGGTGCGGGTTCAGGGCGTGGTCTGTACTACCCAGCAGTTTCACCTGGATACCGAGTGCTGCGGCGTTGACTACGCCAACCACTGCGACGACCAGCAGCAGGTCGTAGAGCATGGCGGTAAGTCTGCGTAGCAGAGAGGGGCTTTCATGAATGGCCGTCATGGCGAAAGTGTATCATCCACATCGAGCCGACGTACCTCTGCTCAGGACCGCGCACAGGTCTGACGAAAATTTACTGGCTGCGGGTTCGCTGCTACATTGGCATTCGGTTCCGCAGCCAGCGGGACGTAATCGCTACTTGCGGCGCATGTCATGAAGATCCTGTTGATTGAAGACGACACTCAGGTCGCAGAATTTGTTGCCTCCGAGCTGTCTGTGGCTGGTCACGACTGTCGTCGTGAAGCGCGCGGCGATGTCGGCCTGGACGTCGCCTGTGCGTCGCCGTTCGATGTGCTCATCGTCGACCGGCTGTTGCCTGGCCTCGACGGTTTGTCGATTATCGAACGGTTGCGACAGCGCGGCGACCAGACGCCCGCGCTGGTGCTCAGCGCCCTGGGGGATGTCGATGACAGGGTGAAGGGACTGCACAGCGGTGCCGATGATTATCTGATCAAGCCCTTTTCCATGGCGGAACTGCTGGCCCGCCTGGAGGTACTGCACCGGCGTGGCGCAGCGCCCGGCGCCGACACGGTAACCTCACTGCAGGTAGCTGACCTGCATATGGACCTGCTGCGCCAGCAGGTAGCGCGGCAGGGCAAGGCGCTCAACCTGCAGCCCCGGGAATACAAACTGCTGGAATACCTGATGCGCAACGCGGGCCAGGTGGTGACCCGCGCGATGTTGCTGGAACACGTCTGGGGCTATCGCTTCGATCCGCAGACCAATGTCATTGATGTACACGTCTCCCGACTGCGACAGAAGATCGATCGCGAGTTCGATCATCCGCTGTTGGAAACCGTGCGCGGCACTGGGTACAGGCTGGGGCCTGAAACGAAGCGATGAGAGACTGAACATGCACCCTGTAGAGGTATTGAACAGCCTCACCTTTCGCTATATCGCCAAGTATGTCGCTGTGCTCAGTGCCAGCGTTTTCCTGATTCTCGGCGCGTTCTACGTGTACTTCAGCTACACCTCGTTCAGGGACCTTGGCCTGTCCGTGCTGGAAGAACTGCAAACGCTTTCGGCAGTCTATTCCAGCGAGTCGCTGCAAGGCGTCGAGCATTATATCGACGCGCAGAATGCCGTACCGGCGGTGCACCGCTTTTACTATCTGGTCAGTGATGCCGAGGGCAATCCCGTGGCCGGTAATTTGCCGCCCGCGCCCCGTTACAGCGAATTCGATGACGGCTGGCTGGGCTTTGAAATGGCGCTGCGGGATTGGGGTGGCCCGGTGGATGTGGACTTTCTGGCACGGCCGATTGCACTCGGTGACGGTTATGAAGCGATCGTTGCGCGCAGCTATGCAGACATCGTTGACCGGGCGCGGCTGGTGTTTTCCAATCTCGTGCGGGCAATGCTGGCGACACTGCTGCTCGGCATTATCGGTGGCTACTTCAGTGCCGCCCGTGCGCTGAACCGGGTGGAGAGAATCAACCGGGATCTGGCGCGCGTTATTCGGGGCGACCCGGGCCAGCGCCTGGATGTCACGGGCGAGAAGGGCTATGTGCGCGCCCTGGTGCTCCTGATGAATGAAATGCTGGAGCAGATGGAAAGCCTGATGCAGGGTGTGCGCCGCGTGTCGGACAATATCGCTCACGATCTGCGCACACCGCTGACACGAATCCGCAATGATCTGACCCAGCTGCGCGATCAGCCGCAGCCCGTCGCACGGGAGGAACTTGCCCGTGTTATCGAAGAATGCGATGACCTCCTGGCGGCTTTCAGTGCGTCGTTGCGCATCTCGACACTGGAGTCCGGCAGCCGCTTCGCCGCCACGACACAGGTGGAATTGCAGCGGCTGCTGACCGATGTCGTCGAACTGTACGAGCCCCTGGCGCAAAAGCGTGACATCCGTATTGCACTGGACGCCACGGGTGAACTGCTGTGCCCGGGAGAGAGCGATCTGCTCTTCCAGATGTTTGCCAATATTGTGGACAACGCGGTGAAATACACCCCGGATGGCGGGGAAATTGGTGTGCGGCTGCGCAGTGATGCCGATGGCAACTGCCTGGTTGTGATCAGCGATACCGGCCCTGGTATTTCGGCCAGTGAGCGCAAGAATGTGTTTCGTCGCTTTTACCGGGTTGAAGCCAGTCGCAGTGAATTTCCCGGACACGGCCTGGGTTTAAGCCTGGTGCAGGCGATCGCGCAATTTCATCACGGCAGTGTGGACCTGGGTAGTGCGAATCCCGGTTTACAGGTTCGGGTGCGCCTGCCGGCGAGCCTCAGTCCTCCACGCTCAGATGATCGGTAGACGGGGGCGCTGCCTCCTGTCTGCGTCGCTCGCTTTGCTCCAATAGTTCCGCGCCCGAGGGGGCGAGGTCCAGGGCCGAAAGATCGATGTCCGGCGCGATGGGTTCGTCCGCTGCGCAGTCCGTGAAGTCTGTGCCCTCCGGCGACAGATCCAGAGTGCTGATGTCCGGCTGAATGTCAGCAGTATCACCTGGCAGGTTGGGAATGGTCTCGCCCGGCGCGCCCATGTCCAGGTGTGACGTATCCGGCGCTGGTGGCGGTGGCGGAGGTTCATCAGATAATCGCTGTGCACTGGCGTCAACTGCCAGATCACCGGTGTCGACCTCGCGCTGCACCGGGGGTGTGCGTTCTTCTTCTTTCAGCACCGCCGTGCCGGCGGGTTCCAGACCGAGGCTGCCATCCTGTGGTGGCGGTTCACTGGCGGGAGAGGCGTCGGCTGCTGCATCGTTTCCGGCGGCTTTGTTCTGAGTGGGCGATGCGTCTGGCGCAGCATCGGCGCGAAAGCGCGAGTCGCCCTCTGCGGCGGCCAGCGCCGCTATTCGCTCGGCGGCGGTCATGGGTTTTTCTGCCGCGGCCGGCGCGGCAGTGGGGGCTGTAGTAGAGGAGGGCGCAGCTGCGGCTTCCTGCACGGCGCGCACCAGGGCGACTGCGCCAGCGCGTTGCATGGCCTGCTGGTACTTCTGTGCAGTGGCCTCGTCGCAGTCGCGCTTGAGTAATTGCGCCTTGCCGCTGAACAACTTGTCCAGTGTCTGCTCGTTGGCTTTGAACAGTTTGCCGAGGTTTGCCCGCACTTCAGCCGGGTCGCAGCCTTCCACAACCTGCGCCGCATAGTAAATATTGAAACGTTGCTCCATTCGCCTCATCCAGCGCTGTCACGGGCCCAGTATACGCCAGTGCAGGGTCGCGGTCGCGCCGGGCTGGTCGTACTGTTACCAATGATTGGCCTGCAGCGCGGCGCCGCCATCTGGTAGTATTGGCCGCCCTTTTCTGCTGTTCGTTTGAGCCATGAGTGACCGTGTACCTACACGATTCGTGCAGACCCTGCTGCGTATGGTCGGTGACCGGGGCTATGACTTCAGTGCCGTGCTGGCCGGCGCGGGCCTGGAGTTTGATCCGATGGACGAGGCGCACGCGGACTACCGGTCAGAAATCAGTGCGATGCAGTATTCCAGGATCTACCAGAGCGTGCTCAGTCTCCTGCAGGACGAGACCTTTGGCACGACCGGCAGTGAGTTGGTGGCGCCCGGCGCATTCCGCATGATGTGCTACTGCATCATATCCTGCGACAACCTTGGCCAGGCGATCCAGCGGGCGTCGGAGTTCTACCGCACATTCTTTGATGTGCGCAGTCAGCTCTATGCCAACTTCAGTGATCAGTACGCGCGTGTCGGCTACCGAACGGTACAGGGCACCGGCCGTGCCCGCGTGGAAGCGGCCGACGCCTACGGTCTCTCAATGTGGCACCGCTTTTTTGGCTGGCTGTGCGGCCGACCGCTGGAGCTGAAGCGCGTGGATTTTGCCGGTGACGAGCCACAACGCAGGGAAAAGTACGAAAAGCTCTTCGGTTGCCCGCTGTATTTCAATCAACCGAACGACCTGTTGTACTTCGACAGCGCCTGTCTGGCCTGGCCGGTGGTGCATACAGAACATTCCCTGCGCGAATTCCTGCGCACCGCCCCCTACCAATTGCTATTGATGGAAAACGATCCGGAAGGCAACAATCTTTCGGCGCAGGTGAAGGCCATGATAGGGCACGATTTCAGTGAAGGGTTTCCCAGCTTTGAGGCCATCAGCAGTGCGCTGAATATGTCCGCACCCACCCTGCGCCGACGCCTGAAACGTGAGGGCACAACCTTTCAACAGCTCAAGGATGAGGCGCGCTGCGAGGCGGCCATGCTGTGCCTGGACAGGCCGGAGCTGTCGATCAATGACGTTGCGCTGCAGTTGGGGTTCACCGATCCCAGTGCGTTTCACCGGTCCTTTAAAAAATGGACCAATCAGACACCCGGCCAGTTTCGCGCCAGCCGACGCAATGCCGGTTAATCTGCGCTTGGGTGGCGCGCCCCGGCTCTGGTAAAATCGCCGCCGCCTCGCAGGCCCTGAGGGGCAGTCACGGGCAATACGCAAAGGGACAGACAACATTGGATACCCAGCAGGAAATAGAAGAGCGCCTCAGTGCCGCGTTCAGCCCGGCGTACCTTGAAGTGGTAAACGAGAGCCACATGCACAGCGTGCCGGAAAATTCCCAGACGCATTTTCGCGTGGTGCTTGCCAGCGATGTGTTTTCCGGGCAGCGCAAGGTGGCACGCCACCAGGCTGTGTACGCCGAGCTGGCGGCGCAACTGGAGGGGCCAGTACATGCGCTGGCCCTGCATACCTACACGCCCGAAGAATGGCGCGATCGATCGCAGCAGGCGCCGCAGTCTCCGGATTGCCTGGGCGGCAGCAATGCCGAGGGCAGTTGAGGCGATGGTGAGAGAGGGTGAACGGGTATGACTGACATAGTAGTGGCCGCCCTGTACAAATTCGTCACGCTGAATGACTACCGGGCGTTGCGCGAACCGCTGCTCGACCACTGCCTGGCAGCGGGTACCCGTGGCACTTTGCTGCTGGCGGAAGAGGGCATTAACGGCACCATTGCAGGCACCAGGAGCGCGATTGATTCCGTGCTTGAGTACCTGCGCCGCGACGAACGACTGGCAGATCTGGCGCACAAGGAATCCCGCGACGACCATATGCCGTTTTACCGCATGAAGGTGAAACTGAAGCGTGAGATCGTGACCATGGGTGTCCCCGGCATCGATCCCAATCAGGTGGTGGGCACTTACGTCGCTCCCGAAGATTGGAACGCGCTAGTCGACGATCCGGATGTTGTACTGATCGATACACGCAATGACTATGAATGTGATATCGGCAGTTTCCGCGGTGCCATTAATCCTCGCACCACCAATTTTCGACAGTTCCCGGATTTCGTGCGCGAAAACCTTGATCCTCACAAGCACCGCAAGGTCGCGATGTTTTGCACCGGCGGTATCCGCTGTGAGAAGGCCTCCGCGTTTATGCTCAAGGAGGGGTTTGAGGAGGTGTATCACCTGCAGGGCGGGGTTCTCAAATACCTTGAGGAAGTTTCCCCCGAGCAATCGAGCTGGGAGGGCGAGTGTTTCGTTTTCGATAATCGGGTGGCGGTGGATCACCGGTTGGAGAAGGGCAGCTATGACCAGTGTTTCGGCTGTCGCCACCCCATTACGGAACAGGACAAACACTCCGGACAGTATGAGAAGGGTGTGTGCTGCCCGCATTGTTTTGACCGGCAGTCGCCCGAGCAACAGGCCCGGTTTCGCGAGCGCCAGAAGCAGGTGGAACTCGCCCGCGAGCGCGGTGAGGCACATGTCGGCGCAGCACCGCCCGAACGTCAGAAGCACCGCGCCGGTTAGACTGGCGGCTCAGTGCAGGGCAAGCTCCAGTGCGCTGCGAAATTTGGACAGCGGCACGTAGCGGCTGATGCCTTCA
This sequence comes from Gammaproteobacteria bacterium, assembly GCA_030426545.1. Lineage (GTDB taxonomy): Bacteria > Pseudomonadota > Gammaproteobacteria > Pseudomonadales > Halieaceae > Marimicrobium. The sequence goes on along the minus strand of JAUHYL010000027.1, from coordinate 20,167 downwards.
CCGTTGCCCTCGGATATCACGCCGGCAAAGCGCACCTCGCCGGAACTGGCCTGTTGCGTAACCGCACCTCCCGAAGCGCCCTTGTGCGCCTGGCAGTCCGTTTCCACTGCCGCAGCGCTTGTGCTGCGAACGGCACAGTGCGGGTCGTAGGTCAGTTTCTCACCGCCAGCACCGCGGCCGGCATCCCGTGAATAACCGGCCATGGTGACGACGGATGCCAACTTGTCATGCACGGTCTGCAGCGGCAATGCAGGCAGCGTGCTGAGGTCCAGCGGTTTTTCCAGACGCAGGATGGCCCAGTCCGCCGCCATACTTCCCCCGCTGGCGATACGGCGGGCCCGCAAAGGTCCGATCTGGGCACCGCCCCCCGTGAGCGTGAATACAATGTCACGGCTAAGATCGCTATAGCCTTCAAGGCAGTGCCAGGCGCTGACAATGACTGAGGTGGCGCTCTTGCCGGGCATCCTGACCAGGGTCGCGCTGCAATCCTCGATGTAGTACTGCGTCTGCCGATCTTTGAAGCGCTGCGAGGGCACCTGTAATTTGCCGATGGCTCCCAGCCATGCGGGGTCTCCAGTCCACACCTGTCTTCTCTCATCAGCGACCCCTGCGGCGCTCAGAGCTGCAATGCCCAACGGAACAAGCAACAGCAGCGAGCGTCGCCTCGCGGCGCCAAGGCGGTAGCGTGAAACGGCGAACACATTGCGCAAGTGACGAAAGCAGGGCATGGCAGGTTGGTGAATGACCGATAGAGGGTCAGCACTGTCTCTTGGAGTCAGGATTATTGAGCCGAAGCATGTCCCCTGTCGTGAAGGTTTGTCAATGATACGGCATTTAGGTCTATGCTGAACGGAAGTCCTACTGCTGTGGTGGTGAGCAGCAGCCTTCTCCCGGCTCGAATGAACGGTGCGATGCCGCGGCATGGCGTCTTTGGGCCTCCCGAAGGTGATGTTCAATCTGAACGCGCCCCCATTGGCTGATTGCTCCGCAGCGGCTCAATCCTTCGCGCCACTTCCAGGAAACTCACCTTTCCAAAGTTAGGTGCCAGTTGGTCGGGGCCTACATAGACTGAAGGTGGATATCGGTTCACGCAGCGGAGTCGCCTGTGCCTCTAAAAGTGCTTTGCAGTAGTCATGCCCATCTGATGGACTATCCAGGACTGACTGATGAGGCCGTGGTAGCCGAGGCTAGAGCGGCCGTGGCGCACCACAGGGAGCTGGTTGAGGCCTTTGCGCCAGAACTGGTTATAAAAATTGGTGATGATCACGCCAGCGGTTTCGGGCTGAAGCTGATGCCGCCTTTCACCGTAGGCGTCCGCGCATATGGTGTGGGAGACTTCAATTGTTCGGCAGGGCCGTTGAGCACGGACGAAGAGACTGCGCGCGCACTCATCGAGTATTTGCATTGGCATGGGGTCGATGTCAGTTACTCCTACAAGATGCCGGTGGATCATGGGATCGTGCAACTGTTGGACCTGTATTTCGATGGTATCGATAGAGTTCCCGTGGTTCCGATTGTCGTCAACTGCGGAGGTGATATGCGGCCCCCACTGTTCCGTGCTCGCGCGCTGGGTGAAGCTATAGGATGCTTTATTAAAGAGTGTCTCGACGATCTACGTGTGCTCATTGTGGGCTCAGGCGGCTTGTCTCATGATCCGCCGCTGCCTGTGTTTATGGATTCGCCGCCGGAGATCCAGCAGCGCATTATTGATGGCCCCCCCCAGTGGACTGAGGAAGTCATGAAAGCTCGCGTGGAACGGGTATTGGATTTTGCACGCGAACATGGTCGCGGTGAGGGTGAACTGAAGCCCCTCGATGCAGACTGGGACGAGGAAATTATTGGGCTTTTCGCCCGCCGTGATCTGGACGCTCTATGCGCTATCCCAGACTCGCAGATAATTGAGCGCGGAGGCCGCGGTGCCGCGGAAATACGAAACTGGATTGCACCCTTCGCAGCCCTGGACGCCTACAGTGACGGCCGATACACGGCGCGGCGGGACTATTATCGCGCCATACCCGGCTGGATTGTCGGCTTCGCGATGATGCACGGTGATCCGCAAAACCAATAAACAGGAGAAAATCTGCAATGGGTTTGCTTACAGGTAAAAGAATCCTGGTTACCGGCGCGGGGAAAGGTATCGGGGCCGCCACGGCGATCTTGTGTGCCAGGGAAGGCGCGCGGCTTGTGCTGGCTGGTACGACCTCTGCCAATCTTGAACGGGTGGCAGCTGAAATTCACGCAGCGGGGGGCGAGGGCAGGGTGCACCAGGTTGACGTGGCGGACGCCTCAGCAGTACGGGCGCTGCTCGAGTTCTCTATCAGTGAATTGGGCGGGCTGGATGGGGCATTCAATAACGCGGGGATCGATGGCCCGCTGTGTCCCACTGCAGAGTATCCCGAAGCTGATTTTGACCGCGTGTTGGCGGTCAATCTAAAGGGGGTTTGGAACTGTATGCGCTACCAGATTCCTGCACTGCTGCAGGCTGGTGGCGGATCTATCGTCAATTGTGCGTCTTCGCTCGCCGAGGTCGGCCAATACAATATGTCGGCTTACTGCGCCGCCAAGGCAGGTGTGCTGGGTCTGACGCGCACTGCCGCTCTTGAGTATGGATCTCAGGCGATACGTATCAACGCGGTGTCACCCGGCGTTACCGAAACCTCAATGATGACGACGATGATGGATGCCAATGAAGGCCTGCGTGAGGTGCTTGTTGAAGCTGAACCTATAGGGCGCCTGGCAAGCCCTGACGAAATCGCGGAGCCTGTCGTCTGGCTGCTCTCCGACAGGGCATCCTATGCATTGGGTACCAATGTTGTTGTGGATGGGGGTTACCTCGCTAAGTGAGTAACCCGCGTAAGCAGAGCAACGATAAAGAGGATCGCGACAGTGGATGTGAGTAACAAGAAGATCCTGATCACACACAGTAGCCGCTTTATGGGTCCGGCACTGGTAGAAGCTTTGTCACAGGCCGGGGCGCATGTGGTTCCGTGCGACGAGGAAGTGAATAGTCCGGATTCACTGGCGCGCATGTACGACGCTGTAGGTGATGTCGACGTGGTGGTGGCAAACCTCGCCCACCCACGTCCGGATATCGCATCACACGAGTTGCAGGAAAGCGATGTTCGCCCTTTGTTTGAAGCGTTGGTGTATCCACTGATGACGATAGGTCGTCAGTATCTCCCGGGAATGTATGGCCGACGCAGCGGCAAGATCGTGGTGGTTGGCTCTGCGGCACCACTCAGAGCATTTCCAAAATCCGCTGCCTACGCAGCCGCGCGAGCTGCCCAGCATGCGTGGGTACGTGCCACTGCGGTGGAGGCGGCACCTATGGGTGTACAGGTGAATGCTACAGCGCAGATATTTGTGGAAAACCCGGAGTACTTTCCCGCTGCCTACCAGGAAACGGCTGAGTTTCGGCAGCGGATCACAGAAGTACCTGCCGGTAGATTGGGTAGCGGCGAAGAGGGGGCTAACCTTGTTCGTTACCTTGCTTCTGATGCCTGCAACTTTCTGTCTGGCGCGATCATTCCCCTGACCGGAGCCTGGGCTTCTTGAGCCTGCCGAAAGGCAGGTTACATCTATGCCAGCTTCGCTAGAGTCAGTGTAAGTGAGCTAAGTGAGTATTGGAGCAAATTCGCGTGTACATACATCCTCAGGTTGAATCGTTCCTCGCCGGCATACCGAATGCCGATAGCACACCTCCGATTGAGGAGCAGCGCCTCGCTTTCAGTGAGCTTTGGCAGAGTCTTGCAGCGCCCCCGCCTTCCGGAGTCTCACGTACAGACGTGGTTTTTGCGGGTGATGGAGGCGATATTCCCGCGCTTGTTTATACCCCCGCAGAAGCAACTACCGACTTGCCGATACTGCTTTTTTTGCATGGTGGTGGCTGCTGCACGCTGCGACCTGAGGACTTTGACAGTACGAGTGCGTGGCTGGCGCTCGAGGGTGACTGTGCGGTAGTTGTGCCGGCATTCCGACAAGCACCTGAAAATCCCTTTCCGGCGCCGCTGGATGATTGTGTGGCCGTTTACCGGCAGCTGCTGGAAAACGGCGTAGCGGGTGGTGATTCCAATCGAATCGCTGTCGCAGGGGACAGCGGCGGTGGTTATCTCGCGGCTGCGTTGTGTCTGGACGCTCGAGAGCTCGAATTACCGCAGCCACTCGCGCAGATCCTGTTGTATCCGATGTTGGACATGGCATCCAAGTCACCCAGTCGCATAAGCCGCGACTATTTTCTCAACGATGAAGGTCTGGCCGGGGTAATAGCGATGCACGCCGGGGATGACCTCCTAAACCCGCGCGTGTCCCCCTTGCGTGCCCAGAGCCTGCACGGCCTTGCTAAAGCCTACGTATTGGCGACAAGCCTCGACCCTCTTGAAGATGAGGCTCGTGCTTACGTGCAGCGCTTGCGCGCCGCTGGTGTAGACGCTTCCTGGCATCTTTACGAGGGCGTCATTCATGGGTTCTTTTCGTTCGGTGGCATAATCGATGAGGGGAACGACGCGGTGCAGCACGTTGCAGCGATGTTGCGCGCGACATGGCATCGCGCGCAGGGAGTTCAAAAATGACCGCGCAAGCAAAAATTCCAGATCAGGACCTACGCGAGTACCGTAGTGCGCTCGGATGTTTCGCCACTGGTGTCGCGGTTGTAACCGCCGAACACGAAGGCGAAATGCTGGGTATGACTATCAACTCCTTCTCCTCCGTTTCACTGGAGCCTACTTTGGTCTTGTGGAGCGTCGGGGATCGAGCCGCGCAGTTCGCTGCGTTCTGCTCGGCCGAATACTTCGCTATCCACATTCTGGCCGCGAGTCAACGTCGGCTTTCTGACAGATTTGCACAGAGCAGTGCAGAAAAGTATGACGGGATTCGCTGGGACTATGATGGCAAACGCGTCCCGAGGATCGCAGGATGTCTTGCACGCTTTCAGTGCAGGCGCCACAACGTGATGGCTGGCGGTGATCACAAGATCATTCTAGGTGAAGTGGAGTCTTTTGAATTCAGCGGAGGCGAGCCGCTAATGTTCGTTAATGGCCAGTATCTGGAATGCGACAGTTCAGCTACGCCATAAGGCTCGTTTTGACCAGGCATGGACTTTCAAACTGACGCCATTGTGATCGGGGCCGGTGTTGTCGGCCTTGCCGTTGGCCGTGCCTTAGCTCAACGCGGTCTCGAAACTATCATCGTTGAAAGGCGTGGCAAGATAGGTGAAGAAACCTCAAGTCGCAACTCGGAAGTCATTCATGCCGGAATTTACTATCCCGAGAATTCCCTAAAGGCGCAAACCTGCGTACGTGGCAGGAAGCTTCTCTATGAGTTCGCTGCCTCGCATAACGTCGCGCATAAGCGTTGTGGCAAACTTGTGGTGGCGAGCTGTGCTGCCGATGAGGCCCGACTGCAGGAAATGCGCGCCAATGCCGAGCGCTGTGGTGTGGCAGATCTGGAGTTGCTCGATCGCAGCCAGCTTCGCTTGCTTGAACCGGCTGTGGAGGCGCCTTTGGCGCTATGGTCACCCTCTACCGGCATCGTTGATTCACACCAGTTCATGCTCGCCTTGCAGGGAGACTTTGAATCTGCCGGCGGGATGCTCGCTTTAAACAGTCCGCTGGAGTCTGGTTCCCTTGGGTCTGGTGGGCTGCACGAGCTGAAAATCGGTGGTGAAATGCCCGCTGCGATCGCTTGTCGTTTACTGGTTAACGCCACCGGCCTTTATGCCAGTGACGTTTTGTCCAGACTGTCCGGTGGTAGCGCGCAGCTGCAAATTCCGCCTCAGCTCTATGCCAAGGGTCACTACTACAGCTATTTTGGTAAGGCACCCTTCAGCAGGCTGGTATACCCGCTACCTGGCCGAGGTGGCCTGGGGGTGCACGCAACCCTGGACTTGGCGGGCCAGGTGAGATTTGGTCCTGATGTGCGCTGGATCGATAATGTCGACTATTCCTTCGATGACAGCGCGAGGGCTGATTTTGAAAAGGCCGTAAGAAGTTATTTTCCCGCTTTGGAGGCGCAAAGATTGCAGCCTGCCTATACTGGCATACGTCCGAAGATATCCGGGAAAGATGAGCGCCCCGCCGATTTTTGCATTCTGCGTCCCCGGGAGCACGGCATCACCGGTTTCTGCAGCTTGCACGGCATTGAGTCTCCGGGATTGACGGCTGCTTTGGCGATCGCTGAGAATGTTTGCTCAGCGCTGAATACGTAACGACAACACGCATAATAATTGAGTACGGCGTTTCGATGGAATACAAGAAGATTGAACAGCAATCGCCGAACTCAGCTAGCCAGGGAGGATGGCCGCTATTGCGCGGACGTCTGCGCCCACCAGCAACGCGCAGTGTGATTGTCGAACGTCCACGCATCAGTGCGCTGCTCGACCAGGCGGCAAGCTACGAAGTGACACTGGTATTTGCGCCTGCCGGTTTCGGCAAGACGACTGCGGTTGCACAGTGGTTCCAGCATCACGCGCCAGAAGGTTGCAGCCGAGCGTGGGTTAGCCTGGACGAAATGGATAGTGAGCCAACCCGCATACTCATGTACCTGGCGGCGAGCCTTTCGGCGTCTTCCCCGGAGCTTTCAGCCGAACTCTCTGGCCTTTTCGATACTGGCTTCGAGGCCAGTGTCTCAGCCACACTTAGTGCTCTTTTCAGCGCTATAGAGGGCCACGACAAACCAGTGTTCATGGTAGTCGACGACCTTCATGGCTCGCTGGAAGATGAAGCCACCAGCATCTTCGCCTCGCTGGTCAACCACGGGCTCGCTAACCTGCATGTAATATTGATTTTGCGTGACGCTGTAGATCTGCCCCTGGCGCGGGTGCGCATGCGCCACGCGATGTTGGAGTTGGGCCCACTGGATTTGCAGTTTTCTGAGGAAGAGGCCGAGGCATATTTTGCTGTGCAACAGGATCTGGCCGTCGATCAGGATGACGTACGCGCTTTGTGTGAACGTACCGACGGGTGGATTGCCGCATTGCAACTGGCAGTCTTGTCGCTGCGGGGGCAGGGGGACACCAAGGAGTTTATCCAGCGCTTTTCCGGCACGCACCGCGATGTCAGCGATCTGCTTGCTGAAGAAGTTCTGGCTCGGCTGAGTCCTGACATGGTGGACTTTCTGGAGCGTTCCGCAGTGCTTAGTTCTTTCAGTGCCGAGCTGTGCGATAGCATTTTTGGAAGGGACGACTCTCGACAAGTTATTGGCCGCCTTGAGACCGGCAACTTCTTTATTTTCAATATGGACGATGAGCGTGTTTTTTACCGTTACCACCGGCTGTTCGGCGAACACCTCAGGCGTAATCTCGTGGAGCGCGATGCCGCTGCAATCCCCGCCATTAATCGAGCGGCGGCCGAGTGGTATCGGGACCACGGTCTTCCAGTGCGCGCCTGTATGCATGCGGCGCAATCGGATGACGATAACTTTCTTGGAGAGGTGCTTGCTGCGGTCGCCTCGGAACTGCGTGAATTGGGCTATGGCGGCACTGTAATGCGCTACGCGGCCATGCTGCCATCAAAGGTCGCAAATCGTTATCCGATGATGCAGTTGGATAGAATCTACGCGCTCACCCTTTCCTGGCGCTTCGATGAAGCGCGACAGGTGCTCGATCAGGTGAGGAGTACCTTAACTCGAGATGAAGGTGCCGGTGATGCACTCTATCCCGAGCTGTTACACCGCGAGAGCCAGTTGGCACTACTGACAGATCAGCACACTGACTCTGAACGACTGTGCTCGGAGTGGCTGGAACTTGGCCACGAGCGCTCCAGTTTTGATGAAGCAGTTGTGCGTACATCGCTGATCTGGTCGCGCGTTGAACGCTATGATTTCTCAGGCCTGGAGCAGGCAGCCGATATTCGAACCGCCTTTGATGCGCCAGAGATGGACTGGGCGAAAGTCTGGAACGATACGATCTTTGGTGCATGCTTTTTTTCCAGAGGGGACATAGCGCGTGCCGCGAGCATGTACCGCAGAGGTTTGGAGGTGGCTGTTACTCTGGGTGGACGGCATAGTTCAACGCCGGCAATGCCCGGGCTGCATCTGGCCGAGTTGCTCTACGAGTGTGGAGAGCTTGAAGAGGCCGGTAGCCTGGTAAAGGACTACCTGGCGCTCGTAGCGCGTATGGGGCTGCTGGGGCAACTAGCTGCTGGCTATGTCACGCAGGCAAAATTGTTACGCCTGTCCGGTGATGTTGATGGGGCTTTAAAGGTGCTAGATGAAGGCTCTGCTGTAGCCGAACGACGTAACTTCAGGCGCCTGCATCATATTCTGATGAGCGAACGCTACCAAATACTGCTGGAGCAGGGCAACATTGAGCGTTGCTTCAGGATAGCCAGGGCAGATGGCCTGGTTTCTTCGCTGGATGAGCTAACCCGTCCCCAGGCATTCAGTTCGCTCTCGGAGCCACAAGCGCTTGCCTGGGCGGAAATCGGCCTGGCCAAGAATCGTGTTACAGAGGCATCCGAGTTGCTGGAGCGTTGGCGCAAATTCCTGATCTCACGAGGCGCGCTGCGCTCCGCCATCCGATTCAATATCCTGGCTACGCGTGCCGCCATAATACGGGGCGACAAACCCAAGGCACTGCGACTGTTGCGGGAGTCGTTGACCTGGGCGAATGATTGTGGGTTCGTGCGCTCGGTCATAGACGGAGGCACACCAGTTATCGATTTACTGCAGTCTGCTGAGATATCCGACGAGAAGCTGATGCCAGTGCGCGACCGGCTGTTGCGTGAAGCCGGAATTTTCCCTGCTGACACGGTGGAACCCGCGGTTGCGTCAGATTCTCCCGTCGAGCCGCTGAATGCACGAGAGACCGAAATTCTACGCCTGGTTGAACAGGGCATGATGAACAAGCAGATTGCGGCGAATCTCGGGCTAACCGTGGGTACCGTGAAGTGGTATATGCGGCAGATATTCCAAAAGCTGGATGTGCGGCGCCGTGCTCAGGCTATTCACCGAGCGAAGCACCTGGGCTTTCTCAAATAGGCACTAAATTTGGGGGTGTGGCGTCGAGTGCCTGCGCATCCAGCAGAACCCGGAAATTGACGACTTTATCCAGGCGCTGAACGCTAGAAGAGTGCCGCGCCGCGAATTTGCCCATATACCCATCAGCTTACCTCACTTTCGAGAGGATATTTCCCCTACCTGGATGTTGTTCTATAGCCTTGAAGGCTAACAAAAACGTTTGCAGACAGGAGTATGCGTCATGGATATGAAGGTTTCCTTCTTTATTCCGCCCACCGTGGGACCCAAGGAAGAGCTATACAAAGGGATGGCAGGCCGCCGCACCGATCTCTACCAGAACATGCTCAAAAACATTACCGAGTTCGCCAAGTACACTGACGAACACGGCTACTACGGCATCGGCTTTACAGAGCATCACATGTCGATAGAGGGTATGACCTGTTCCAACTGTCCCGGCATGTTGGACCTCTACCTGGGCATGCAAACAGAGAACATGCACTTTGGCGTACTAGGCTATGTTCTGCCAGTGCACGACCCCTTTCGTGTGGCGGCTGAAGTCGCGATGCTGGATCAGATGACTCAGGGCCGTGCCATAGCCGGTTTTGCTCGCGGCGTACAGACGCGTTGGGTGAATATCATGGGACAGCATCGCGGAATGGCTGACAATATCACGGATCCCGAAGCGTACACCGAACTCAAGCGTGAATGGTTTGCCGAGAATCTAGAGATTATCAAAAAGGCCTGGGGCAATGACACATTCAGTCACCAAGGTAAGCACTGGCAGGTTCCAGTGCCTAACATCAACTGGCCCGGTGCCCAGTCCACTGTCGAAATGGGCGCCGGTATCGACGCCAATGGCAAACTTACAGAAGTGGGTGTTACCCCGGCCTGTTATAACAAGCGCATTCCTACCATGTTCGAACCCTTTGCTGCGCACAAGTCCAGCATCTACACAGCGGCAAAAAACGGCCTGATACCGGTGGCGATCCAGACAGAGAGGTCTCTGATTGAAGAACAGGTCATCGAGGCCCAGCGCGGCTGGGCCGATGCGGGTATTCATCGCGAGCCGGGAGAGGGTTTTGGCTCTGCGCGCTATTGCATAGTCGGCGAGACCGAGGAAGAGGCCAAAGAAATGGCACGGCTTGCCACCTTCGAGTGGACGTACTTCTTTCATCAGTTTGGATTCACTGCGGTCCTTGCTCGCGGCGACGAGGACTGGCGCAAGATTCCGCTGGATATGGATTCATTGATTGAGCGTGAGATTCTGTTCTGCGGTACACCGGACCAGGTAATCCGACAGATGGAAAACGTCTTCAGCTATATGCCGTGCGAGCACCTGTGGTTGTTCACAGGTAATGAGTTGCTCCCGCAGCACATGCTGATGAAGTCCATGGATCTGATGACGGAAAAGGTACTGCCGCACTTCACTAATACTGTCAAACCGTCCAATCGCCAGGCCGCCTGAAAGCAACGCCTGCAACCAGAGGAGATCAACAAGTGGCGCATGAGAGCATGTGGGTCGATTTACAGGGCGTGTCCTTCGAGCAGGGTTATGTAGACGCGGGGGGCATCCGCACGCGTTACCTCATGACGGGTAAGGAGCATGAGGATGTGCTGGTCTTCCTGCATGGCTTCGGCGGTCACGCCGAGGCCTATATCCGCAATCTGGCTGAGCACGGCAAGCATTTCCGCACATACAGTATCGACATGATCGGACACGGCTATTCCGACAAGCCAGACATACCGTATGACATTCCAGCGTATATCAAGCACGTTGGGGACTTCCTCGACGCCATCGGTGCGCAACAGGCCTACCTGTCAGGCGAATCGCTGGGTGGCTGGGTGGCCGGATCGTTTGCCATTGCGCATCCTAAGCGGGTCAGGAAACTCGTGTTGAACACAATGGGCGGCGCAACCATGAATCTGGAGGTAATGAAAACAGTGCGAGATAAAACGCTCGCGGCTGCGCGAGCCCCCCGGGAGTCGACGCGCGAGCGCCTGCAGTGGTTGATGGCTGACCCGTCCTGTGTGCACGAGGATCTGGTAGAGTGCCGTACACGGATTTACGAGCAGGAGGGAGCGGTGCGGGCCGTCGAGAACGGTACCGTGCTCTACCTGGAAGAAGTGCGGGCGCTATACCTTATGGACGAGGAGCGAGTGAGTAACATCCAGGCACCCTCACTGGTTATCTGGACGACCAAAGACCCTACTGCCGCGCCGGAAGTAGGCGAGCGGGTCGCAAGGGCAATCCCCAACGGGGAGTACGCGCTCATTACCGATTGTGGTCACTGGCCCCAGTTTGAAGACAGCGACACTTTCAATCGTATTCACCTCGAGTTCCTGCTGCGCTGAGCTGCAGCGCAGCCTGAGGTAGTTGGTGAGCCGCTCGGGGCGCGTCAGGAATCCCGGCTCTGCTCTCCTTCGATCACCGGGAGCTACTGGTGATGCAGACGAAGCCCCGGGCGGGGCCAGTCAAAGCTGACCAGCTTTCCGGTACCCGATAGTGTGGCGTAAGCGGTTTTCATATCGACGCCACCGAAGCAGATGTTGGTAACGAACGGATCGGGAAGTGGCACATGCTCAACCAGCTCTCCCTCGGGCGAGATGACAGTAATGCCGCCGTTAATGATCGTACCAATACACACGTTGCCCTCAGAATCGACGGCCATTGAGTCAAATAACTGCATTCCTGGGGCACCGTAGAGGAGTCCCTCGGGGTCAAAACTGCCGAACACTCTCGCCGGTTTGCCCGGTGCCTCCAGTTCTGCCTTAAAGCAGCGGCCTGTAACGGTTTCTGTGAAGTAGAGTGTGCCGCCATCTGGCGAGAGCGCCACGCCGTTGGGGTGCTCGAAGGGGAAAAACCACTCATCGATGTGGGAGCCGTCTGCTTTGGCGTACAAAATGCTTCCGCGGTCCATTGTGCGGTCGTAGCGCTTGCCGTTGTCGCTGAACCAGAAGCCTCCGTGTCCATCAAACACGAGGTCGTTGGGTCCTTTCAGGGGATTCCCATTGCAATCGGTGTATAGTACCTCGACATCGCCGGTGGATATGTCGATGGCCTCAATGCGGCCGCCAGAATAATCGGCTGGCGTATTCCCCGGAGCCAACAGCCCATCATCCTCATGCCAGCTGAAGCCTCCGTTGTTACACACGTAAAGACGCCCGTCCGGCCCTAGCGCCGCCCCGTTGGGGCCGCCACCTGGCTCCGCAACCTTCTCTACTCGCCCATCCTCGTAAACCCTTGAAACGCCGCCAGTGGCGATCTCAACCACTATGACAGAGCCATCCTCAAGTACGACGGGGCCCTCCGGAAAACGTAACTGATCGGTAAGCGTGTGCATTGGCTGTCTCCTGGAATAGTGATTCAGCGTGTGTTTGCAGTACTTTGCACGCCACGCCTGGACGATCAACCTGCCCAAAGATAGGTTTGATGAGCATTATCTGCAAGGATAGTTGGCCCGATAACAATGCAGGAGGCCGCGTGAAGCAGAAGCCCGTTGTCGTGGAGGAGGAAATGGTTGCCCACAGCCGTTTTTTCCATGTGCAGGAACGCCTGTTGCGTTTTCGCAGCGGGGAAGAACTGCGCGTTGAACGTCTCCTGGACGGCGGCCATCGCTCTGTCGTCGTTGTCGCGATGTTGGATGAAGAGCGCTTCATTCTGATTCGCGAATACGCCCCCGGTGTGCACGGATTCGTGCTGGGTTTGCCAATGGGGGGAGTGGGCGAGGGCGAGAGCATTGAAGAGGCTGCCCGGCGGGAACTCGCTGAAGAAATAGGCTACACCGCTGAAAAAGTCACTTTTCTGCAGACCCTTTCCCTGGTGCCTTCTCACCTGCAGCACACCATTTGCGTTTGTGTCGCCACTGGCCTGAGTCCGGCTGAAGCAGATGGCGATGAACTCGAGCCCATAGAAAGCCACAGTTACTCGATGCAACGGCTCTTTGACTTAGTAACGGGCGATGAGTTTACCGAGGCGAGAAGTATTGCCGCCGTATACATGACCAGGGACTGGCTTTTGCGCGGCGGAATGAATCAACCTGACCAAAGTTAGGTACTTTGTCCAGGTCTTGCCGCATAGCATGTGACACTGAGTAGTGCGGCGAGTGGCGTATCGGCTCAGCTCCAAAATAACGATGTGTATAACTCAAATAACTGGCAATACGAGGAACTCAAGGTGAAGAAGCTAAATACTGTCTCGTTGGCGGTCTGTACGCTACTGGCTACAGACTATGCTCTTGCTCAGGGTACTTTGGAAGAAGTTGTTGTAACTGCAAGAAAACGCTCGGAAAATCTGCAGGAAGTGCCCATCGCAGTGTCCGCTTTCAGTGCAGAGCAGATGGATCGCTTCGACGTTCAGAACGCCATGGACTTGTCCACCCGAGTGCCAAACTTCCTGGCGCCCAGGAACACGGTCACCTTTGGCGCGCCGCAGTTCTTTATGCGTGGGGCTGGGCGGGCCGAAAATAACTGGAATTACGAAAATGCCGTGGCGGTGTTTGTCGATGAAGTCTACCTGCAGTCCACTTCGGGCGCCTACATCGACATGATGGATATGGAATCGGTGGAAGTATTGCGCGGTCCGCAGGGAACGCTATACGGGCGGAACGCAACGACCGGCTCAGTCAGCTTTACATCGCGTAAGCCTGAACTGCAAGACACGCGTTTCATGATTGAAGGTACGCTGGGCTCGAACGAGCGCCAGGACGTCAAGCTGACCTACAGCGCCCCGCTGGTAAAAGATGTTCTGGGTGTAAAGGTTGATCTTTTCCGCACAGCAAATGATGGCTACGTTACTCGCGTGGATCCCACAGGCGCCGAACTGGATGATCAATTCGGCGAGCAGGAGCATTTGGGGGGGCGGCTGGGCTTTCTCTGGGAGCCTTCCGAGACATCCTCCTATCAGCTGATTCTAGAGGCATCGGAACAGGACAGCGGAACCAACTTGATTACTCCCATTCTTCCCACAGATCCAACGACGTTTCTCTCCAAGACAGGTGCCGCTGACTTTCAGCCGATCTACGGCGTCAGCAAAGGTGTGTCAGAGCCCCTCACCGGGGACGGTGGTCACGATTTTGAGGGCTTCAACGCAATCTTGAAGGGAAGCTGGGAACTCTCGATTGGTACGCTCAAGTCCATTACCGGCTGGCGAGAGTACGATGAAGACTACAAGTCACAGCTGGGCAGCTTTCCCACGACACTTAATCCAGCGCCTGGTGCGAGTATCTGGACGCACGTCGACAGCAGCAATCAATTCGAGCAGTTCACGCAGGAGTTCCAGTTCTCTGGCGATCTGGGGGACAACCTCAGTTATGTCGCTGGACTTTACTACTTCTACAATGACTGGTCTCAATTTCAGTACGTAGGAGCGCTATTGCCTATCGAGTTCTCGCCAGTCTGCTGTTTCCCTGGTCAGACGGAGCAGTTCGGTGGTGCATGGAACGATACCAGCCAGGAAACTACCAGCTACGCGATCTACTTCGACGCTGACTATCAGATCGCAGACTCGCTGAACATATTCTTTGGCGCTCGCCAAACCTGGGATGAGAAGGAAGTGGACTATCTTTCTTTGTACGAAGACCGCAGTACGGTTATTCCAGGGTTTCCTGTCAGCCCCGATGAAAGTTGGAGTGAATTTACGCCGCGCCTTGGGCTGGAGTGGCAAAGCACGGAAAGCGTTATGCTTTACCTGAGTTACTCGAAAGGTTTTAAAGCGGGTTCGCTTGAGGGCGCGCGCGCCACCGAGGCAGAATTTGCCTCAAGCTGGCTCGACCCGGAGATTGTCGACACCTTCGAAGTGGGCCTGAAAGCCGACTGGTTTGATGGACAACTGCGCACTAACGTGGCGGTGTTTGTCAGCGAGTATCAAGATAAGGTTGAGTTAATTGACCCGCAGACAGCGGCTGTTGCCGATGTCGACATAAACGGGGTGGAATTGGATTTCAGCTGGCTGCCTACGGACAACATTACTTTTTTTGGCAACGTGGGCCTACTGGATGCGGAGTATCAAAGTGCAGATCCTGACCATCCGATCTTCGCTGATCTGGGTATCCCCGGCAACGCGCCAGGCTTGGATGCTGAGCCCGTGTCGGCACCTGAATACACGTTTCTTATCGGCGGCAGCTACTTCATGCCACTGGGTGACAACGGTTCTCTGACCTTCCAGCTCGACTACAATGGCGTGGATGACCACTACAGTGGCCTCGGCGTGGGTAACTTCGATAGCGAGATTATCGATGGTTACGAGCTACTGGGTGCCAACGTTACCTACACCAGTGCGGATGAAAAGTGGAGCGTGATGGTGGGCGGTGACAACCTCACTGATGAGGAATACTGGACCACAACAATGTTCGGCTTTGTGCCCGGGCGTACTTACGGGGATGGCTCGACCTGGTACGTTCGTTTCAGATACGACACCAACTGAGCTTTCATCACTCTTGCGGGTGATTCGTTGCGGGCGCCAGCGCCCGCTTTTTTTCGTTATGGGCAGATCCAATGTTAGAGCTTTACCATTCTATGGTCTCACCCTGTGCCCAGAAAGTGCGGTGGGTGCTCTATGAGAAGAAATTGGATTACGTTTCTCACATCGTCAATATCGTGGAGAAGGAGAACCTGGCTCCCGCTTATCTGCGCTTGAATCCGCGCGGCGTCGTACCAACGCTGGTGGATAGCGGCATACCCATTGTCGAATCCAGTTTGATATGCGAATACCTGGACGAGGTCTATCCTCGTAAGCCTTTGTTGCGCGGCGATGTGCATCAGCGACTCGCCACACGTTTGTGGATGAAAACTGTGGACGAGGCGGTGCATCCGTCGCTTGGCGCGCTTGCTTGGGCCATTTCCCTGCGGAGGCAATTTCTGCAGGCGGGCGAGGCTGAGGCGCGGGCAAAGGTGCTCCGCGTCCCCGATCCTGTGCGGCGTTCCAGGCAGTTGCGTATTCTAGAGCAGGGCATGGATGCACCGGACGTTATCCAGGCGTTAGCCATCTATGTAGATTTTTGTCAGCACCTGGAAGACGCCTTACAGCAACAGGATTGGTTGGGCGAGGCAGAGCCGGATCTTGCTGATGGAGCAGTAATGCCTTATATCCATGCCCTTTATCAGTACGGCGTGGACGATATCTTTGTCGAAGAGGGAGGTGCGCTGGAGCGTTGGTTCAAGCGTATGGCCTCTCGGAATTCGTACGCAAAAGCAGTGTTGGCTTACCTGCCAGCGGAGAGACTAGACCTACTGGCCGGGCATGGGCGAGCCTCGCGCGAGGCATTGGCGGAGCGACTGCAGTCACTCGCGTGACATCGGCGACCGACCAAGCTTTTTCTGTAACGGGTGGGTGTAAAATTGTCGGGCTGAATGTCAGGGGCCGCAGTTGGCTGTGCGGCCTGGGCGTGTGTCCATCTGACGTGAAAGATAAGGGTTCCAGCGATGGAGAAGCCGTCTTCACCCTAGACAGGAAACTCTGAGCCAGGTACTGGCACAGTAGAGACTCCAGATGCATTAAGTCATTTACCTGCAGTACTTGTCGGTGGCGTGGTAATTTGCAAGGATTCCCGCTCGATCCTCAATTTCTGGAATTTGGCGAGAATGGCATTGAACAACAATAGGGTGGTGGTCGTAACCGGCGCCAGCCGGGGCGCGGGTAAAGGCATCGCAATCGCCCTGGGCGCCACGGGTGCAACTGTGTACGTCACCGGGCGTACCCAACATGAAGGAGATGCACCGCTACCGGGCACCGTGCAGGCCACCGCGGATGCGGTGACCGCCGCCGGTGGTGTCGGAATTCCGGTTTACTGTGATCATGCCAATGATGCAGAGGTGCAGCGCCTGTTCGAACAGGTAAAGGAAGAAAAGGGCAGGCTGGATATCCTGGTGAACAATGCCACCAGCCTGCATGACGCGCTGACAGAAAAAGGGCCGTTCTGGGAGAAGCCGCTGGAACTGACGGACATCTGGCAGGTCGGCATGCGCTCACACTATGTTGCCGGCTATTATGCAGCGCCGCTTCTGCTGGCTAACGGTGAAGGTCTGGTGGTGAATACCTCATCCTTCGGTGGACGCATCTACATGCACGGGCCTGCATATGGCGCCGGCAAGGCGGCAGTGGACAAGATGTCACATGACATGGCAGTGGATTTCAGGCCGTACAAGGTCGCTGTGGTATCGATCTGGATGGGTTTGCTGCTGACTGAGCGCACGCAGCGGGTATTCGAGTCTGAGCCGGACAAATATGCCGGCCTGGTTTCGACTGCCGAAACGCCAGAGTTTACCGGCAAAGTCATCGATGCGCTGGCCCGTGACCCGAGGCTGATGGGTAAAACGGGTAAGGTATGGATTGGTGCCGAGTTGGGTGCTGAGTACGGTATCGCCGATAGTGGCGGCAAGGTGCCCATGTCACATCGCGAGTTCTTCGGGGATACTACGACCTATGGCGATGTGGTCGTGGAGTAGGCGGTTGCACTGCTGACAGCCACGCGGGTCACCAGCGGGCAGTGTCGCAAACACGTCGGCGGTGTGTCCCCGGGCTACGAAATAACCTATTTGGAGGATGCGGCCACCGCACAGGCTGCCTTAGAGTAGGCGACTATGAGCGCGTTTGCCGCTTAAAAAAAGGCGCCGACGTGGTACATAAGGCGTCAAACAAACAATGGAACAGGTGAGCCCATGAACGAGTATGGATTAGACAGCCCCCGGGCGAAGCAACTGCTGACCGCAGCCCGCGCCATGGGGCCGACACTGAAGGAGCGCCGCGCCCAGGCGGCCAGGGATCAGCGCGTACCGACTGAAACGGTGGAGGAATTCCAAAAAGCAGGATTCTTCAAAATTCTGCAGCCGGAGCAGTGGGGTGGTTATGCCATGGATCCCCAGGTTTTCTATATGGTGGGGCTGGAAGTGGCGCGCCACTGTCCATCCAGTGCATGGATTCTCGGCGTCATCGCGGTCCACAACTGGCAGCTGGCCGTGTTTGACGACCAGGCGGCGCAGGACGTCTGGAAAGATGATCCCACTGTGCTCATTTCCTCGTCGTATGCTCCGGTGGGCAAGGTGAAGGTGGTTGATGGCGGTTTTCGCCTCAGCGGTCGCTGGAGTTTTTCCAGTGGCTCGGAGCACTGCAAGTGGGCTTTCCTTGGCGCGGTCGTGCCGACGCCGGAAGCGCCCTTTGATATGGCCAATTACCGCACATTTCTTGTGCCTATCGAGGACTACGAGATCATCCCGAACTGGGAAGTGATCGGCCTGCAGGGCACAGGTAGCCACGACATCGTGGTGGAGGATGCGTTTGTGCCCGAGCACCGCACGCATAAATCCATCGACGGCTTCCTCTGCGACAACCCGGGCAACGCGGTGAACACCGCGCCGCTCTATCGCATGCCGTTCATGCAGGTGTTTGTGCGCGCCGTGTGTACCGCCACACTGGGCGCCTGCGAGGGTGCACTGGAGGCTTTTGTCGAGGTGGCGAAAACCCGCCAGGCCGGTCCGGTGAAGATGAAGGACGACCCATTCGCCAGAGTACTGGCAGCGGAGGTGAAGGCCGAAATCGAAGAAATGAAGCTCACCATGCTGCGCAACTTCGACGCCATGATGGCCTGTTGTCGCGCGGGCGAGCCTATTCCCGTAGAGGATCGCATTCGATACCGCTATGACTCTGCGGTGGTGGCGGATCGGTGCCTGGCGCTGTCCAGCAAGATGCTGAAAGCGGCCGGTAGCGGCGGCATTCGCATGGACAGCGAGCTGCTGGCCTACCACCTCGATATCCTGGCCAGCCAGGCGCACGTTGCCAATCACTCCACGCCCTTTGCCGCCAATATGGGTGGGGTTTTGTTCGGCGAAGAAAACGCCGACTACGCGCTGTGAGGGTCAGCACATGAAGATGATCGGGAGATTACCGGAAGATCAGTACGCCGAGTGTGCCAACGGCTACCGCATGCACTACATCGACCAGGGCAAAGGCGACGTGGTGGTGTTCCTGCATGGCTCCGGCCCTGGCGCGAGCGGGCACAGTAACTTTAAAGGCAATTATCCCCGTCTCGTGGAGGCGGGGTATCGCTGTGTAGTCCCGGACCATATCGGCTATGGTTTTTCAGACAAGCCCGACGACAGGGATCACCCCCTGTCGTTTTTTGTGGAATGCATCAAGCAGACGCTCGACGCTGCCGGCGTGGATCGCTGCACGCTGGTGGGCAACTCCCTGGGCGGCGCCATTGCCATCGGGCTGGCCCTGGATTACCCGGACCTGGTCGAGAAACTGATTCTGATGGCGCCCGGCGGCCTGAGTGAACTACCCGAGTACCAGGCCATGCCGGGTATGCAGAAGGTGTTCCAGGTGTTCGGCTCTGGCGAGCCTGTCACGCATGAGGTGATGAAGGATCTGTTCGCCACCGGCCTCATGCACGACCCGCAATACGCTACCGACGAGCTGGTGGAAGAGCGTACGCAGATCATGGAAATCATGAACGGTCATGTCATGGCCACCATGCAGATCCCGGTGCTTGTTGACCGCCTGCCAGAGATCCGTTGTCCGGTGCTGGGCTTCTGGGGCATGGACGAGAAAATGATGCCGGAGAACGGCATCATGGCGATGGCGAAAAACCTCAAACAGCTGCGTCTAATCCTGGTGACCGAGTGCGGACACTGGGTCATGGTGGAGCACGAGGACATGTTCAACCGGGCCTGCCTGGATTTCCTGCAGAACGGCTGAATCTCCGGCGCGCCAGGTGTTCCTCGTCTGTTGTCAGCTGCGAGGGGCGTGTAGAATTGCCGCTTGCCCTGACGAGTAGGACAGAAATGGAACAAGATCGCATTGAGACCCTGGGTGATGAGCTGTACGCCGCCCTCAGGTCATGCAGCACGTTGCCGCCGCTGACCGAGCGCGAGCCGGATATCACGATTGAAGATGCCTACCATATCTCGCAACGCATGGTGAGCAGGCGGCTGGAGCAAGACGGCGAAACCATCGTCGGGAAAAAAATTGGCGTTACCAGTAAACCCGTGCAGGAAATGCTCGGTGTATTCCAGCCTGATTTTGGCTTCCTGACCAATACCATGGCGTACCCGGACGGTTCGGACATCCCCATCTCCGGTAACCTTATCCAGCCCCGGGCCGAGGGCGAGATAGCCTTTAGGCTAAAGAAAGACCTGGTAGGCCCGGGCGTGACGGAACAGGATGTGCTGGACGCCACGGCAACCATCATGCCCTGTTTCGAGATCGTCGATTCGCGCATCT
>JAUHYL010000026.1 GCA_030426545.1 Gammaproteobacteria bacterium | reverse complement strand
GCGCGCCCAGCACCTCGAGCGGCACGGCAGTGATTCCGCTACCGGCGGTGTCTGAATCAACCAGTGTCGGTCCTGAGGCGATTGATGGTTGCGCCAATGTTTGTGTCGGTAGCGGGATGTGAATGTTGGCAATACTGTCGGCGGCACCCCACTGTGCTTCATCGAGACGAACCCGCACCGGCAGCCGTTCGGTGCCCTCCAGTACCTCACCGCCAACACGGCCCTGCAGGCTGTCGTTGAGGGCTACGGCGATATCACTGAGTTGCAGGCCCGCGAGACGCAGGCGATCTTCGTCCAGCGCGACGCGCAGCTTGGGCGCGCCACCAATCAGGTCTGCGCTGGTATGCGTGATCTGCGGTATCGCCTCGAAGCGCTGCCGGAACTGTTCGCCCAGCGCCTGCAGTGTTTCCAGCTCGGGCCCGGTGATCTTGATTTCCAGCGGCGCCATCACAGGGGGCCCCTGGTCAATGCCGCGTACGATAATTTGTGCTGCGGGGTAGTCGTGATCCAGCCTAGTTTGGAGCTGTCTGATCAGTTCGTCTGTGATGTCCTCGTCTACCGTCAACACCAGTGCTTCGGCCCAGGAGGGGAGGCGTTCCTTGAAGCGGTACATGTTGTAGTAAAACGCCGGGGCGCTTTCGCCGATGCTCCAGTCCACGCGACGTATTTGCGGGTGGGCGCGCAATTCTTCATCAATGCGCTCCACCAGCTGCGCGGTATCTTCAATCGAACGACCGTCCGCGAGCTTCACCTGGAGGTAAAGCTGGTCGCGATCGGTGCCTGGGAAGAACTGGGCGGTGAGCGTGGGGAAGGCGAGAAAGCCGGTTATCGGCAGGGACAGCGCCAGCAGAATCGCTGCCAGCGGGTGGCGCAAACTCCAGTCCAGCGCACCCGTCAGCGCGGTTCCGGCGCGCCCACTGCGTACCCCTCCGGTATACCACTGGCCCGCAGGTGCTTCTTTGCGTGGCAGCAGCCAGGCCGCCAGCACAGGCGTGATGATCAGCGCCAGCGCGGTGGACGCGGCCAACATGATGATGACGGCCTTGGCGATAGAGCCGACAAAGTCGCCCGCTGGTCCCGGCAGGATCGCCATGGGCATAAAAGCCAGAATGGTGGTCACGGCGGAGGCGATGAGCGGCACCCGCAGCCTGTCGACAGAGCCTGTGATTGCCTGCAGCGCTGATTCGCCGCGCAGCAGTCGCTTTCGTACTTCGTCGGTCATAACGATCGAACCGTCCACCAGCAGCCCCAGCGCAACAATCAATCCGCTGATCGACATCTGGTGCAATGCCATGCCCAAACGGTCCATTACCGTGAGGGAAATCAGTCCGCACAGGGGCAGAATAATCGCGACAACTACCGCTGCCCGCCAGCCTAACGTAAACAACAGTACGAGAATGACCAGCAATACACCGATGCACAGGTTGGTTGCCACCTCGCGCAGGCGTTTTTCGGCATAGCTGCTTTGATCGTAGGTGATGTCCAGTGTCAGTCCGCGGGGAGACTGCGCTTTGTAGGCATCCACCATGTCACGAAAGTGCGCACTCCATACGTCGACCTGGTTGCCGTCCTGCATCACAGCGCCAACCAGTATTGACCGCTTACCGTTGGAGAGCGCCATCGCGGGGGCGGGGCTGACGGCGGTTTTGTAAACGCGTGCGATATCCCCGATCCGGGTCGCCGCCCCATCGCCCGTATGGATGATGACATCGCGAATGCGATTAAGGGAATCCAGGTCGCCGGCCAGTTCCACCAGCAGGTCGGTGCCGGCGCTCGTGGCGCGACCCGAGGGTATCTTGACGTCCGCCGCGCGCAGGGCGTCGCTGACCTGTGCAAGACTCAGGCCCCGGGAGACCAGTTCGAGCTCGTCCACTGCAACGCGAACTTCCTCCACGGGCTCGCCAATCACCACCACCAGTTCTGTGGCGGGCAGGTTGCGCGCCTCGTCGGCAAAATCCTGGGCAAGACGGTTGAGCAGCGACAATGGCAGTTCTTCGTCACCGCTGGACGACAGCGAGGTAATCGTGGTGAAAGAGGTGAGACGGTCATTGTCGAACACCGGGGCGCTAACGCCTGCCGGGAACTCTGCCGCTGCGTCGCCCAGGGCGTCACGTACTTCAGACCACACGCGCTCCAGTGTCTCGGCCGGGAGCGTGTCCAGCAGCATCACGTTGATGAATGAAACGCCAGCACTGGAAGTGGTGTTCAGCTCGTCGATTTCCGCGATCTCGCGTAGTTTATCCTCCAGCGGCCGCGTCACCAGGGCTTCAACCCGACCGGGCGTGGCGCCCGGAAAGAACGTGGTCACAGTCGCCACGAAGTTGCTAAGGCTGGGGTCTTCCTGGCGTGCGATGCCCTGGAAACTGGTGAGGCCAACCGCGATAACGCTGATAATCACCAGTGCTAAATAGCGGGGGTGGCTGAAGACGAGGCGTGCCAGCATGTCAGCGCTCCGTGGGTGCGACGGCCGTACCGGGGCCAACGCGGTGCAAGCCACTGGCGACAACTTCGCTGCCTGCGGCCAGCGTGCCGCGCACGAAGGCACGTTCACCGCGCACATCGATCACTTCGACGGCCTCGCGTGCGGTGATAGCGTCACCGGTGCTGCGATCAATGCGCAGCACGGTCCACAGTCCGCGTTTACCCTCCTGCAATGCACTGATAGGCAGCCAGCCGCCGGACGTCTGGACGGTCTCCGTCAGCTGCAGGGTGACCGCCTCGCCGTCCAATGCGGTCACGCTCGGGGGTACGCTAAACACTGCCGTAGCGGCGCGGGTGCGCGGGTTGACGTCAGGCCGAACCGAGAGCAATTGCGTGTCAAACACCTGGTCGCGCACGCGCAGCGTGTAAGTACCGCCGGGGCCCAGCGTGGCGGCGCGCTCCGCAGGCAGGCCCACGTGCGCCTCCCGTGCAGTGGTTTCCACCAGCCGCACAATCGGTGAGCCGGGACTGACCACCGCGCCCTCATGCACATAGCGATCAGCCACCCTGCCGTCATAGGGGGCCAACAGCCGGGACTTACGCAGTTCGATTTCCAGGGTGCTCAGTTGCGCCGAAGCCGTGTTCACGCGTGCCAGTAGCGCCTTGGCCTGTAGCCTGGTTCTGTCGTGTGCCTGCTGTGAGACGGCACCGGTGGCCACCAGGTCGCCCTGGCGTTTAGCCTCCAGCTCCGCCAGTTCGAGTTCCGCCCGCGCCTGCTCAAGCTGGGCGCTTGCGGCGCTTCGCTGCGCCAGTAACGCGGAATTTTCCAGCGTCGCCACCACATCGCCGCGTGTGATCTGGGTACCGGGACGTGGGGGTGCGGTAGCGATTGTCCCGGGCACTTCAAAACCAAGGTCTGCCTTGCGCGCTGCGGTAACCACGCCGAGGTAAGAGACATCACGCTCATAGTGGTCGACCCTTTCGTAAACGGTCGTTTCTACCGGAAGTGGTGGTCGTGGCGCGGGTGCGCCGGACAGCGCGACACGGGTATACAGCAGGCCGGTGAGCACCGCTACGATTGCCACGGCAGCAACGACCCCCAGTAAGCCACTGTGGCTGCGTTGCTCGTTTGCTGCTCGCTTTGCGGTGCTGGGCGTACTCTCCGTGGCCATGCCGGCTCCATGTAAGATCGTATAACATGTATGTTACTTCTTATAACATACGCGTCAAGTGCCTCTGTGGATCACCGGCGGGCGAGTTCCGCGTGGATGGCTTGCGCGCTCCAGGCGATTGCAGCACAATGCGCGCCAGTCGTTGGCCGGTTTGCCCGTCGACGACCGCTATGGTGGCCCAGGCGGTCCCCCCGCAACGATAGATAGTGAACCCCGCCAGGCCCGGAAGGGAGCAACGGTAGTTATCGACTCGTGTGCCGGGGTGTGGCTGTCTGGGTCGCCTCTCTTACCGCAAGATTGCCCGTCTGTCCGCCGCTGACCAGTCGCCCGGCAGAACCGCTGGCAGCGCCCGGCGCAGCCATTCGGGTGTAAATTTACGATGTTCCGGCCCCGGCTGTGGCGCAGCCTGTTTCTGTCTCCGCGGAGGCTGGTGTATCCTAGCGCTCTTCCCAGAGGCAAGGCGTTACCTCAGATGTCCTATCAGGTGCTGGCGCGAAAATGGCGCCCCGGCAACTTTCACGAAATGGTTGGTCAGGAGCATGTGCTGCGCGCGCTGATCAACGCGCTGGACAATGATCGCCTGCACCATGCCTACCTGTTCACAGGTACCCGCGGGGTGGGCAAAACCACCGTGGCGCGAATCCTTGCGCGCTGCCTGAACTGTGAAGTCGGCGTCAGCTCCCAGCCCTGTGGTACCTGTTCCTCCTGCATGGAAATTTCCGAGGGCAGGAGTGTGGATCTGCTCGAGGTGGACGCCGCGTCACGCACCAAGGTAGAGGACACGCGCGAATTGCTGGAAAACGTGCAGTACGCGCCCACCAGCTCGCGTTACAAGGTGTATCTCATCGACGAGGTGCACATGCTCTCCAGCCACAGTTTTAACGCGCTGTTGAAAACCCTGGAAGAACCGCCGCCGCACGTCAAATTTCTGCTTGCCACGACCGATCCGCAAAAATTGCCCGCCACGGTGTTATCGCGCTGCCTGCAGTTCAACCTGAAGAACATGACGCCGGAAATTATCGTTTCCCATCTCGGCACGATTCTGGAAAAGGAAGCAATTAGCTTCGAGGAGCCTGCGCTCTGGTTGTTGGGCCGCGCGGCCGCCGGCAGTATGCGCGATGCACTGAGTTTGACTGACCAGGCGATCGCGTTTGGTTCAGGCAAGGTCATTGAGGACGATGTCCGCGCCATGCTAGGTAGCGTTGATCTCAGCTTCGTCTACGACCTGCTGGGCGCCACCGGTCGCGGTGAGCCCGCGGACTTGCTGGATGTGATTGCGAGGATGAACGAGCACGGTGCGGATTTTGCGGCCGGACTGGATGAATTGCTGTCGCTCATTCACCGGGTTGCCACTGCGCAGGTGGTGCCCGATGCCATCGACAATCGCTGGGGTGACGCCGACAAGGTCGCCGCGCTGGCGAAGTCGCTGACGGCCGAGGATGTGCAACTGTATTACCAGGTGGCATTGAACGGTAAACGTGATCTGGAGCTGGCGCCGGAACCGCGTGCCGGTTTTGAGATGATCATGTTGCGTATGCTCGCGTTTCGCCCCGCAGCGGTTATCGATGAATCACTGAGCCCCGAGGATTTGCAGGCGGCGCCGGTTGCCGATGCCGCGCTGGAGGTCGGCCAGCCGACAAAAAAGTCCGTTGAGCAGGCCGGCTCTGTACTGGATGCTGGCGCAGCGTCGCAACGCGGGGTAGAGCCTACGCCGGCATCAGCGCCGACGACACAGCCAGAACAGGCTCCGCCCACTGAGCAAACCGCGCATACAAAGCCGGCCACGGTGACGCTGCCGGCGCAGCAAGAGGCCGCAGCAGCGCGCTCTGCCGGCGAGTTCTCGCTCGATTCCCTCACGGCCTCGCAATGGTGGCGCTTGCTGGAGGAACTGGGGCTGGCAGGCATCGTGTACAGCATTGCAGCGCATTGTGAACTGGCGAGCTATACCCCGGGCCGTTTCGCGTTTGTGTTGGACGAACGCAATGCTTCTCTTTTCAATGAGAGCCACAGCGACAAACTGCGGATGGCGCTGGAAAATTACTTCGGGCAGCCCGTCACGGTCGAGATAACCACCTCCGTGCCCGGCAGCGAGACCCCGGCAATGCGGCTTGAGCGACTAAAACAGGAACGTCAGCAGGAAGCGGTCAGCGCGATAGAGGGCGATCCGCAGCTGCAGGCATTAATCGCCCGATTCGACGGTGAGTTGGACAGGGCGTCAATACACCCCACCGATAAACAGTGATGGATAAGCACAGACGCCGCACTACAGGCAGTGCGCAAACAGGGTAGCCGAATTCAGTAGCAAGCCCCGACCCGAACCGAACCAGAGGACACAGAGTAAGTACGATGAAGGGATCTATATCCGACTTGATGGCCCAGGCGCAAAAAATGCAGGAACAGATGCAGCAGGCGCAGGAGGAACTGGCGAACGCGGAAGTCACCGGAGAATCGGGCGCCGGCCTGGTGCGCGTGGTGATGACCGGTCGCCACGACGTCAAACGGGTCGCTATTGACGACGCTGTCCTGGGTGAAAGCAAAGAGGTATTGGAAGACCTGCTCGCCGCTGCCGTTAACGACGCGGTGCGCAAGGTGGAAGCCCATAACCGTGAAGCAATGTCTGGCCTGGCCTCGGGCATGAATCTTCCACCCGGTTTCAAGCTGCCGTTTTAATGAAGTTCAGTCCCTCACTTCAGAACCTGATCGACGCCCTGCGCTGTCTGCCGGGCGTTGGCCCCAAGTCAGCCCAGCGCATGAGCCTGCATCTGCTGGAACGCGATCGCGACGGTGCCTCTGCGTTGGCCGGGGCGCTGGAGGACGCAATGTCGCGAATCGGACACTGCAGTCGCTGCCGCAACTTTACCGAACTTGAAATCTGCGAGCTGTGTGCTGATACGCGCCGCGACAGCACACTGGTCTGCGTGGTCGAGACGCCCGCAGATGTACTGGCGGTGGAGCAAAGCGGCAGCTTTCGCGGCTTGTATTACGTGCTGATGGGGCATTTGTCTCCGATCGATGGTATCGGCCCTGCGGAGATCGGCCTGGATGCGTTCTACCAGCGTGTAATCGATGAGGGTATCGCCGAGGTGATTCTGGCAACCAACCCCACGGTGGAAGGCGAGGCGACAGCGTATTACCTCACCGAGATGCTGCAGCCGGTCGGTGTCAGCGTGTCTCGCATTGCCCACGGCGTACCGCTGGGTGGTGAGCTGGAGTACGTGGACGGCTCCACGCTCGCGCATGCGCTGACAGGGCGTCGCCCCGTGGATACCCAATGAGCTGGCAGCTGGTCGAATCGGATGCGGAACTGGCGCAGGTGCTCTCCAGGGCGCGGCATAGCGAGGCGCTGGTGCTGGACACCGAGTTTATGCGGCGCAATACCTTCTATCCGAAGGTCGCACTGTTGCAACTTTGCCTGGTGGATGGCAACGGTGAAGCGGAAGGTGATGCGCCCGATGAGCCCACCGCCTGGCTGATTGATCCGCTGCAGATCGAGGATGCCGGGCCGATTATCGACCTGCTGGAAGATTCGAGCATTATCAAGGTGCTGCATTCTGCCAGTGAAGACCTGGAGGTTTTCCAGCAGTGGCTGGGTGTGCTTCCGCAGCCCCTGTTCGATACACAACGCGCGGCAGCACTGCTAAATATCGGCTTTGGTATGGGGTACAGCTCACTGGTGGAAGCGCTGACGGGTGTGGTGCTGCCCAAGGGTGAAACCCGGTCCGACTGGCTGCAGCGCCCGCTGACGGAATCGCAGTGCGAGTACGCCGCGCAGGACGTTACCTGCCTGACGCCGGTGTGGCGTGAGTTGCGCGATCGCGCACACAGCGCCGGGCGTTTCGACTGGGTACTGGAAGACGGCGCCACTGCGGTCGCTGGCGCCATGCGTCCGGCCGAAGACTATTACCGCAAGCTCAAAGGTGCCTGGCAACTCGCGCCGCGGCAACTGGCGGTACTGGCTGGCCTGTGCGACTGGCGCGAGCGCACCGCACGGCAGCGCGACAAGCCGAGGGGCTGGATTATCGACGACAAGGCCTGTCTGGCACTTGCCCAGGCCTGTCCGGCGACAGTGCATGACATGGCGGCCGCAGTGGATTTGCCGGCACCTGTACAGCGCCGTTACAGCGAGTCATTGTTGGAGATCGTGCAGGCCAATCGCGATCTGCCGGAAACCCATTGCCCGCCGCCATTGCCGCGCCCGCTCACCGCACAGCAGCGCGATCAGCTCAAGAAGCTGAAGGCGCGCGGACGTGAACTGGGCATGGCTCTCGATACCGCGCCTGAGGTACTGCTGCAGAGCAAGGACTATGAACTGTTGCTGCGGGCAGCCGCGGGTGAGGCCATCGTGGAGCCCGAGTACTGGAACGGTTGGCGTCGCGATACCGTGGTGGCACCCCTGCGTGCCAGTCTGGAGCCTGCCGCGTGAGCGTGTTGTGTCAGGTGTATAAAAGCCCTTTGCAACAGGAGATGTATCTGTTCGTGGAAAAGGAGCGCGGCCTGGAGGATGTGCCAGAACCACTGCTAGCGACGTTCGGCGAGCCACAGGCATTGATGCTGCTAACCCTGGAGCCGGGGCGCCGGCTTGCGCGTGCCGACGCGGCCGAAGTCTTGCAGAGCATCGAGCGTCAGGGCTTTTACCTGCAGCTACCTCCAACTCCCGCGCAACTGTTACGCAGGGATGGAGCCGGTGCCTGAATCCTTTGCAGACAAGCCACTGCACGAACTCACAGCCGTGGAATGGGAAGCGCTTTGCGACGGTTGTGCGAAGTGTTGTCTGCACAAGCTTGAAGATGAAGCCTGCGGCGACATATTTTACACCAAGGTGCGTTGTCGGTACCTGGATGAGGCGACCTGTCGCTGCACCGATTACGACAACCGGTCGGTGCTGGTTTCGAACTGTATCGATCTGAAGGGGCAGGATCCAGCCGCCCTGAACTGGCTGCCCAGCACCTGCGCCTACCGGTTGCGCGCCAACAACCAGCCGCTGCCCGAGTGGCATTACCTGGTCTGTGGTGACAGGGAGCAGGTACACCGTGAAGGAATATCCATTCGCGGGCGCTCCGTCTCGGATGAGTTTGTTCATCCGGACGGTTTCGACGAGCATATTGTGCGCTGGGTGGAGTAGGGCGGCTAAGTTTGACGGCCGAAACAGCTTGCCAATAGAAACCACCCGACGGTCCCCTGAGAATGACCAATCGATGAGAATGCCATGTTAGATGAGACCTCCTACCATACGATGCTGTATGTCTACCTCGGGTCTGCCGCGCTGGCGGTACTGTTACTGGCGTGGTGGATAGGCCGCAGGGGCTCCCGCGCCTGGGCGGCCCTTGTTTCGCTGCTGGCAGCTGCGCTCCTGTTAACTCCGGCCTACCCGAGAGAGGGTGTCGACACACTGGCGCCGGCGCTGATTGTGGCTGGCTTCCAGTACTTTACCGCCGGCATGGGTGCCGCTGTGCACGCCCTGCGACCGCTGGGCACGATGTGCGCGCTGGCAGTCACGCTCGCGCTGTTGTTGCGCTTTACCCTGTTCAGGCAACGCTCATCATCCGCCGCAGGTACCGCCGATGCGGTGGACCGCGAGAGTTGATAAGGCCAGCGCCTGACTGTAACCTGTGCGGCTTTCGCACGTAAAAAAGTGATGCTATGAACAAGAAATTTGAAGGAACAGAGCGCTATGTCGCAACGGAAGATTTGCGCATGGCGGTCAACGCCGCAGTCACACTGGAGCGGCCACTGCTGATCAAGGGTGAGCCCGGTACCGGTAAGACCATGCTGGCAGAGGAGGTGGCCCAGGGCCTGGGGATGGAGCTGATCCAGTGGCATATCAAGTCCACCACCAAGGCGCAGCAGGGTTTGTACGAGTACGACGCGGTATCGCGCCTGCGCGATTCGCAGCTCGGTGATGAGAAAGTCCAGGATATAGCGAACTACATCAAGCGCGGTAAGTTGTGGGAGGCGTTCGCGTCAGAAAAGCAGGTGGTTCTGCTGATCGACGAGGTGGATAAAGCTGACATTGAATTCCCCAACGACCTGCTGGTCGAACTGGATCGTATGGAGTTTTTCGTCTACGAAACGGGCGAGACCGTCAGGGCGAAACACCGGCCGGTGATTATCATCACCAGTAACAACGAAAAGGAACTGCCGGATGCGTTTTTGCGTCGCTGTTTCTTTCACTTTATCAACTTCCCCGACAGGGACACCATGCGCGAGATTATTGCCGTGCACTACCCGAATATCGCCAAGGAACTGGTGGCCGAGGCCATGGAAGTATTCTTTGATGTTCGTGCCATTCCCGGCCTGAAGAAAAAGCCCTCAACGTCCGAACTGATCGACTGGCTGAAGCTGCTGATGGCGGACGATATCCCCGACGAAATTCTGAAAGACCGTGACCCGACCAAGGCAATACCACCACTGTACGGTGCGCTGTTGAAGAATGAGCAGGACGTGCACCTGCTGGAGCGGCTTGCCTTCATGCACCGCCGCGAAAACCGCTGAGCGGCGCCCGGCGCGGCCTTAGACGATGCTGATCAACTTCTTCCATGGATTGCGAGACGCTGGCGTCCCGGTGACCACTCGTGAACTGCTTGACCTTATGGAAGGTCTCAAGCAGCACGTGGTCTTTGGCAGTATCGATGATTTCTACTATTTCAGCCGTACCTGCATGGTCAAGGACGAGAAGTACTTTGATCGCTTTGATCGTGCCTTTGGTCTGCACTTCAAAGATCTGGAAGCCCTGGATGATGTGATCGAGGCGCTGATCCCGGATG
Organism: Gammaproteobacteria bacterium; assembly: GCA_030426545.1. Classification (GTDB taxonomy): domain Bacteria; phylum Pseudomonadota; class Gammaproteobacteria; order Pseudomonadales; family Halieaceae; genus Marimicrobium. Next base: position 38,265 of record JAUHYL010000026.1, on the reverse strand, counting down.
ACTGGTTGCGTACTGAATTCCTGAAAAACCTCACCGATGAAGAAAAAGCGAAGATCGAGTCCCTGGGCGGGCTGGAAAAGCTCATCGAAGAATTCAAAAAACGCCTTGAAGAGCAGAAGGAGCGGCACGAAGGCGGTAACAAATGGATTGGTACCGGTGGTACCTCGCCCTTCGGCCAGGAAGGTTATCACCCCGAGGGCGTGCGCGTTGGCCCTAACGGTAAAAACAAGAAAGCCGTCAAGGTCTGGGATAAGCGCGATTTCAAGAATCTCGACGACAGTGTTGAACTGGGCACTCGCAATATAAAAGTTGCCCTGAGGCGTTTGCGAAAATTTGCGCGCACCGGCGCTGCGGACGAACTCGACCTCGATGACACTATCAGCTCTACTGCGCGCAACGCCGGGCTGCTGGATATCAAGATGGTGCCTGAGCGCCACAACGCGGTGAAGGTCTTGCTGTTTTTCGACGTGGGCGGTTCCATGGATCCGCACGTAAAGGTGTGTGAGGAACTGTTTTCAGCGGCGCGCACCGAGTTCAAACACATGGAGTACTTCTACTTTCATAATTTTATTTATGAGAGTGTTTGGCGCAACAACGTGCGCCGTCATAACGAACGCATGCCGCTGCTCGATATTCTTCACAAGTACAGCCATGACTACAAAGTCATCTTTGTCGGTGACGCAGCCATGTCTCCCTACGAGATTATGCAGCCCGGTGGCTCTGTTGAGCACTGGAACGAGGAGGCCGGCGAGTTGTGGATGCGCCGCATCCAGGAAGTCTACGACAAGATCATCTGGATCAATCCCACCCCGGAAGACGAGTGGCAGTACACGCAGTCCGTCGCGATTACGCACCAGCTCGTGGAAGGGCACATGTACCCCCTCACGCTGAAGGGGTTGGAAGAGGCGATGAGCTACCTCTCCAAGTAGTTTACCGTGCTGGCGGCTGGGCTCGCCGTTGCGCTAGTAAGGTTCCGTCATTGTCGGCGCAAACGCTATCAGACTGGCGGCAACCGCCACATTCAGGGACTCTACACCGTTGCGCATGGGAATGTGCAGTTGCCTGTCGGCCAGCTCACGCGTAGCAGCGCTGACGCCCTCTGACTCACTCCCCAGTACATACACCGCAAATGGCTCAGCGATGCGCTGAAACAGCGACTCAGGCGCTGTGCCATCGAGAATGCAAATGCTTGCGCCGGCTGCTTTGCAGGCCGTCAGCGCCGGGTTCAGTGCGTCGCAATGCAGTACCGGTGCGCGGAAGACCGTGCCGGCGCTGGCCTTGATGACCAGGGGCCCCAGTGCGGCGTTGCCGCGGCGCGCGAGAATAAGTCCATCGATAGTCCCCGCAGTCACCGAGCGGATGATCATGCCCAGGTTCTGGGGGTTGGTCACCCCGTCCAGTGCCAGCAGGCGTCGCTGTGCGCCCCCGGCCGGGTTCTGCAGGTAATCCTCGACACTGCGAAAGTCGGGACACAAGATGTCCACCGCCACCCCCTGGTCCTGTTTCGCGTTCCTGGAGATGTGCGACAACTCGCGGCGTGAGTGAAAACGAACGGGGAGGGAGCGGGACGTTGCCAGCGCCTCTATCTCGGACAGAATGGCTGCCGGGCGATTGCTGTCCGCCAGGTGCAGTGCGTGGCAGTTGAGCGATTCATCGCGCAACGCCTCCAACACCGGCTTGCGGCCGTAAACGGTGAGCAGTTTGTCCAGTACGGAGCGTTGCATTGCGGGGCGTTGAGCTTGAGTGGCGAGCGAACGGCTAGTCGCGATTCAGGACGCCGGGTCCTTGCCGATGGCCAGCGCAGTAATGCGATCTGCCGACTCTTTCACCCTGGCCGCGATTTCCTCGATCTGCGCGCCCATGATGGGTTTGCCGGCAGAGCCGGCTACAAAGCACATGATCGGTACCTGTTTGAAGACAAACACCGGGACGCTGATGGTGCTGACACTGTAACGTGCCTTCGGATCAATGCGGTCGAGGTGGTAGTGTTCGTCGCACAGGTCATGCTGAAACCGGTTGGCCGCTTCTTCGAGGTGGGTCAGGCTCCAGGAGTTGTGAATTCGCTCCAGCTCAGACCGGAGTTGAGCCTCGGCGCTAGTTTGCAGTGTAACCTCGTAGCCGCGTGCGCGAATCGCGATCAGGGAGACGCGCAATTTCTGGTCCAGCTTTTCGTTATAGCCGCCACGGGTTTCGTGGCAACGTGTCAGCCAGGCCTCAAGATACTTTGCGTCCGAGAACGCGGTGAAGCAAGCGGCTACTGGCGCCGTATTGGGCAGGCGCAGGCCAAGTTGGAAGGAATCAATCATCTCCGAGGCGCGACCGTACAGGGCCAGCAGCACCTGGTGCATTTTTGAGCGGCCAGTGACGGCAAAGCCAACGCCCAGCTCATTTTGCAGCGCCTCCAACTCCGGCCGCGCATACTCCAGCACGGGGAACTGGGCGAAGGCGGCATTGCCCGCGGCAATGATTGACGGCCCGAGCCGGTAGGCTTTAGTCTTTGGGTGCTGCACCAGAAAGCCGTAATTCGCCATGGTGGTCAGTATGGCGTGGCAGGTCGCTTTGTTGAGATTCAGGCGGCGAGTCATTTCGGTGAGCCCGAATGACTGGTGCGGGTTTGCCATCAGCAAATCCAGGATTGCCAATGCCCTGGCAGTCGGTTGTGAAAATAGCGCCACTGACGAAAACTCCGGACGTTTGGTGGGGAACGGCTGTTCTTATCCAGTTTAATATAGTGTACTTCGACCACAGGGTTCAAGCCCTGAAGCAGACCAACTGGCGGGTTAGGCGCTGGTGTTGCCGGTAATGAGCGTGGGAGCGCAAGTGAAGACATTCAGCCTTTACGGCACCAGCGCATGCCATCTGTGCGAGACCGCTGCCTCGATGCTGGAGGAGCAGCGAGCCGAGCGACGAGATTTCGATGTGCTGAAAGTGGATATCGCAGACTCTGACGCACTCTTTGAGCGCTACGGTCTGATCATCCCGGTGCTGGCTCATCCGGATGGAACAGAGCTGAACTGGCCGTTTTCCGCGCACGAACTGCAGGCATTGCTGGATCGCTGAAAACAGCGCAGTTTGACTGCGCGGCTTACTGCCCGACCCTGACCGCCAGTACGTCGCACTTGGCGCCATGCAGCACGCCATTGGCAGTGGAGCCCAGCAGCAGGGCGAAGCCATGTCGGCCGTGGCTGCCGACTACCACGAGATCGATCCCCTGTTCCTCAGCCAGGGTGTGAATTTCCACCTCCGGCTTACCCAGCACAATATGCTGGTGATGGGCGTCGATGTTGTTGCTCTGCGCGAAGCGTTGCAGCTGCGCGGTGGCCTGCTGGTGAATTTCATCCTGAATGCCGGAGAAATCCATCGGAATGTCGCCACCGTAGGCAAAGCTGAGGGGCTCAATCACGTGTATCAGGTGCACCTCGGCATTGCTGCCTTCAGCGATAGCGCGGCCTCGTGCTACAACACGCGTCGACTCGTCACTGAGATCAATCGCAATGAGAACTTTCTGGTAACCGGACATTCTGCCCTCCACATTAACCTAACCTGATGACCTGTTTATAACATAGAATGCGCCAGCAAAAGCTGCCACTGTGCGGCTTCTTCCCGGGAGTTGATTTGTATCATACGCGGCAATGCTTGAGTACTTACTGATCGCCTTCATCGTGGCTGTGGCCCTCGTGCCACTGTCACACTTTCGGCCCAGCCGACGACAGCGGGCGGTGTCGCAAATGCGAGAGGCTGCCGCGATCGATGGCCTGTTCGTGGAATTCAGACAGTTACCCGGGCCTGAGGGCCGGGTCAGCGCGCCTGAGGGTGAGCTGATTTACTACGGGTTGCGTCTGCCCGCAGCGACCACGTCGGGGCTTTCTCCGGGTTACTGGCTGCGCGAGCGTGACGGTTGGCGCGCCGGCCAGCGTCCCGAGATAACGCCCGGTCCACCGCAGGAACTGCCCGAGGCTGTTCTGGCCGCCAGCGTGGACGGCGGCAGCTGCGGTATTTACTGGGTGGAATCCGCCCATCAGGATGATGTTGCCTGTATCGGCAGGGCATTGCGGCAGTGGTGCCAGCAGCTCGCGGCACAGCCAACACGGTAATCCAGCACTCCGGCAGGGGTACCCCCAGACCCTCCCCTGAAGGCTCGCCAGGCCAGCCATTCGGCGCCCGTTTCAGGGGCTTTGGCGGGCGCCCGGTCAGCCATCTTCCTCGCCCGCGCAGACTTTTTTCCTTGACCCCGGCAGTCTGGGGACTTATATATGCCCCTTTTTTTGCGCCCGCAGTTCCGGGGCGGAATTCTTTTTGCGCGGCGTTTCAAAGGAATTTATGGGCAAATCTCTCGTCATCGTCGAGTCACCGGCCAAGGCCAAGACCATCAACAAGTACCTGGGCAAGGACTTTGTTGTGAAGTCCAGCGTCGGACATATTCGCGATCTGCCTACCTCCGGCAGCGGTACCGCCAGCGTCGACCCCAAAGCGCGAGCGGCCCAGGCGGCGAAAACCCGCAAAATGTCGCCGGCACGCAAAGCCGCACATAAAAAGAAGAAAGCGCGAGAGCAGTTGGTGCGTCGCATGGGCATCGATCCGGACAAGAACTGGAAAGCCAACTACCAGATTCTTCCCGGCAAGGAGAAAGTGGTTAATGAGTTGAAGAAACTGGCCGCGAACTCCGACGCAATTTACCTGGCGACTGACCTTGACCGCGAGGGAGAGGCGATTGCCTGGCACCTGAAAGAGGCAATCGGCGGCGACGACAAGCGCTATCAGCGCGTGGTGTTCAACGAGATCACCAAGAAAGCGATAACCGAAGCCTTCGAGGAGCCCGCCAGTCTTGATATGAACCGGGTTAACGCCCAGCAGGCGCGCCGTTTCCTGGACAGGGTGGTGGGCTACATGGTGTCACCGCTGTTGTGGTCGAAGGTGGCTCGCGGTTTATCTGCCGGGCGAGTGCAGTCCGTTGCAGTGCGCCTGATCGTTGAACGTGAGCGCGAGATTCGCGCCTTTGTGCCGGAGGAATACTGGGAGATTCACGCCGACCTGAACACGCAGCAGGGCGACGAAATCCGGTTCCAGGTACATAAACACGGCGACAGGGAATTTCGACCCGATAACGAAGCGGACGCCATGGCGGCGAATGCGGAACTGGAGAAACTGGGCTACACAGTCGCAGGCCGCGAAGACAAGCCAACCCGCTCCAAGGCGCCAGCACCCTTTATCACCTCGACGTTGCAGCAGGGTGCCAGTACCCGCCTAGGCTTCAGCGTGAAAAAGACCATGATGCTCGCCCAGCGTCTGTACGAGGCGGGCTATATCACCTATATGCGGACCGATTCCACCAATTTGAGTACCGAGGCGGTGGCAGCCTGCCGCGACTATATCGGCGCCAACTATCCAGCGAAATACCTGCCAGACAATCCGCGCCTGTTCTCCTCCAAGGAGGGTGCACAAGAGGCGCACGAGGCGATTCGCCCCTCTGATGTCAATGTGCTGCAGACTGCCCTGAAAGGCATGGAGCGTGACGCCGAGCGCCTGTACGAATTGATCTGGCGCCAGTTCGTGGCCTGCCAGATGCCGGACGCCGAGTACACATCCACCCGGGTGACAGTACAGGCGGGAGAGTATCAGCTCACCGCCAAGGGCCGTATTGTGCGTTTTGACGGTTACACGCGCGTGCAGCAACCCGCCGGGCGCAAAGAGGAAACCGTACTGCCGGATATCAATGAGGGCGACAGCCTCACCTTGCTGAAACTGGAGCCCGCGCAGCATTTCACCAAGCCCCCTTCGCGCTATGGCGAGGCCAGCCTGGTGCGCGAGTTGGAAAAGCGCGGCATAGGCCGCCCCTCGACCTATGCTTCCATTATTTCGACTATCCAGGATCGTGGCTACGTGCGTCTGGAAAACAAGCGCTTCTACGCCGAAAAGATGGGCGATATTGTTACCCAGCGCCTGCAATCCAGTTTCAGTGACTTACTGGACTACGGTTTCACCGCGAGCATGGAAGAGCGACTCGACGAAGTAGCTGAAGGCGATATTGAATGGCACCAGGTGCTGGACGAGTTCTACGACGAGTTCTCCGCGCTGCTGGAGAAAGCCCAGGAAGCGGAACCGGCAGGCATGCAGCCCAACGAGCCGACCATGACGGATATTCCGTGCTCCGCCTGTGGCCGCCCGATGCAGATTCGCACCGCGAGCACCGGTGTATTTCTCGGCTGTTCCGGCTACGCACTGCCACCAAAAGAGCGCTGCAAGCAGACCGTCAATCTCACGCCTGGCGAAGAGGCCATACGTGAAGACGCCGACGACGAGGCGGAATCCCGGCTACTGCGCAGCAAGCATCGCTGCGGCAAATGCAATACTGCCATGGACAGTTATCTCATCGATGAGCAGCGCAAGCTGCACGTCTGTGGCGACAATCCCGATTGCGACGGTTTCGAGGTTGAGCACGGCAAATTCAAGATTCGCGGCTACGACGGCCCAACATTGGAGTGCGACAAGTGTGGCGCCGAAATGCAGTTGAAGAACGGGCGTTTCGGCAAGTATTTCGGTTGCACCTCGGAAGGCTGCAAGAACACGCGCAAATTGCTGCGCAACGGCGAGGCCGCGCCGCCAAAGATGGATCCGGTGCCAATGCCGGAGCTGGTCTGCCAGAAGGTGGAAGACACCTACATTCTCCGCGACGGCGCGTCCGGCCTGTTCCTGGCCGCCAGCCAGTTTCCGCGCAACCGCGAAACGCGCGCGCCGCTGGTGGCTGAACTGTTACCCCACCAGTCGGAGATCGACCCCAAGTACAAATTCCTGTTCAGTGCGCCGACGGAAGATCCCGATGGCAATCCGGCACAGGTACGTTTCAGTCGCAAGACGAAAGAACAGTATGTGATGACTGAGAAGGACGGCAAAGCCACCGGCTGGAAAGCCTGGTACCGCGGTGGTAAGTGGGAGGAGGAACAGTCCTCCCGGCGCCCGGCGGGTCGCAAGAAGACCTCATGAGTTCACCCAGGGCCTACGCCAACCAGGCCCTTTACCTTTCCAGAATTGTACTGGCAGCCTGGCGCGATGGTTTGGCTGCCGAGCAATTGCCCGCCGCCACACTGCGCCAGGCCTTTTTGCCGGCTGTTTGTGCCCACCTGCAGCGTGCGCACGGCTGGTTCCTGCTGGAACTGGCGGGGCTGGATTCGGTGCCGGAGGACGGCCCGCCTCGGTCGAGCAAGCAACTGCCGGACATTGCGCCGGGTAAGGCAGAGTCCGGGGAATTGCGGGAAGTCCGGCAACTGGAGAGCAATGGCTTCATTGCTGAATTTCTGGCGGAAAGTCGTCGCCCGGATGCCGCTGCCCCCGCGCCGCGAGTCACCGCGGGGCTTGCCACCACCGCCGTTGAGGGGGCCGATATTGACGATGTCATTCGCTGGGTCGATTCCTTTGGCCAGATGTGTGACCGTATGCGCAACTCTTTGGACGAATGCTAGGCGGCAGGGCAGGGCGCTGGTGGCACTTCGGGCCCCCTGATAGAATGGCGTGGCACTCCAAGCAATCGCTGAGGTTTATCGAGTGGCAACATCGCTTATGGAAATCGTTGACCTGGGAGACGGTGAAATCGTACTGCGTCGTGCAGAGACGGATGCCGAGCCCCTGGTCACTATTCACTTTTCGGACGAGGCCCGGGCCTATCTCATGGACGGCGGACTGGATGTCGCCAAGGCCATGATTCAGGCAGGTATCGAGTCTGCTGCGCTAATGGTGTCTGAGGAAGACGAGGAAATGGACACCGTGAGTGAATCGTCTCGCGTGCTGCACTAGCTTCACGCTATCCGTCTTGCCCCACTGGCTTCCCCGTTGCTCAACGCTGGTCAGGCGGCCAGAATGGCGCGATGCGCTTCGGCGTCTGTAGCGCCTGAGTCGAAAGGCAGTTAAACAACCCGCGTCAGGTACCCCTGCGCAGCACCCCGACACTTAGCCCCTCTATCGCGAACGTCTGTTCGCGCAAGTTAACCTCTATGGGCTCGTAGTCCGGGTTCTCCGGCAGCAGTTGCAAGCGGGACTTTTCTCGCCCGCGGCGCAGTCGCTTCACCGTTACCTCGTCGTCTATCCGGGCGACCACGATATCGCCGTTGTGTGCAGTGGGCGTGCTGTGTACCGCCAGCAGATCGCCGTCAAAGATGCCCACGTCGATCATGCTGTCGCCCTGCACGGTGAGGAAGTAGTCCGCGCGGGGCTTGAAGAAGCTGGCGGGCAGATCGCAGTAATCCTCGATATGCTCCTGAGCCAGGATTGGATTGCCCGCGGCAACGCGCCCAACGATGGGAATCCCGGAGGACTCTGGCAGTCGAATCCCGCGGGAGGCACCGGCAATCATCTCGATCGCGCCTTTGCGCGCCAGCGCTTTCAGGTGTTCTTCAGCGGCATTGGCCGATTTGAAGCCCAGTTCCCGCGCGATGTCCGCGCGTGTGGGCGGGTACCCCGTGTCATCGATGTGCTGACGCACAATGTCCAGCACCTGTTGCTGCCGTGCCGTTAACTTTTCCATAACCCCGATCCCCGTCATCGCCTGGCGCACTAACTTGCTGCGCTTACACGCGTCTGTGTATATATACAGTTGTGTGATTATATACAGTAGTCAGCGGCAGGTACAAGTGCCCTGTGTAGTTCACGGCCCGGCTAACGAGTGTTCGCCGTGGAAAGGGTAAGCAGGCGTTGTTAAGCGGCGGGTTGCGAAGACGATGTGTGGGCGTAGCGAGTGGGTGGGCGTATCGAGTGGGTGGGGGAAAGGGGGGGGATTTACTGACGTAACGGCATAGCCGCGCAGTAACACGCGAGCGGTGCGCTGTAACGTTACGTTTGGAGGGCGCAGGGGGTGCGCTGCGCCTCAATAGTCCTCGACGCCGTACATCGCATCTGGCTCAATGGAGTTCACCGGGTTAGCCCAGTCTTCCGGGTGCATGGGCAGGTCCGGATCCAGCATGTCGTCGTCGTCCAGTTCGAACGCGGCGCGCCAGTCTTCCGGCGCCTCGGCTCGCTCCAGCGGCATCTCGCGCCACGAGTCCAGATCGTACTCGGCAACCTCGCCGTCCAGATACTGGGTTTCAATGGTGAGCGATGTTGGATCCCAGTCGATCACTTCAAAGATCACTTGGGTTTGTAAATCCTTGTACCACGCCCCGATGACAGGGCTTAACATTTTCATTTCTGCACAGCTCCTGTAAGTTCGTACCCCATGTCTGAACATACCACGCTGGCGTTGCCTGTCTATCGCACCACTCGTTACAGTGCCATGCCGTGGGAGTAAGGTGTCTGGCTGATCGGTTGCAAGGGCGAGTGCAACTTTTCAAGTTAGATCAAACGCTTGCGTTGAGCAGTTCCAGTTGACTTGGGCTCCGCTGCAGATTTATATAGCGGAATACTCTGGCGATGCTGCTGGCACATAAACAAATTGTCTAAGAAGAAGAGATCATTGCTAACTTCATCACAGTTGACAGAATCGCTGCGTTCCGGCCTGTTGGCGTGCCGATCGGGTTCAGGCCCGGCGTTGCGGTGCTGCGCACGCGAGTACAGGCAATCCTCCGGTGAATGAGCTTCTCCTGAGCACGGCGGAATCGCTGTCGCTGTCGCCGCGGATGCTGTTATTCATCCTGCTGTTGCTGCTGGGTGCATTGGTCTATGTGCTTCTGGGCCTGTTGTTTGAGCGCCTGCATAAACTCGCCCTGCACAGCGCCCAGGTATGGGATGACATTGTTCTGACCTCGGTGGAGACACCGGCGCGCTGTTCTCTATGGGTGCTGGTGCTTTACCTGGCACTCAGAATCTACCCGCTGACCGAGTCGTTGCACCTGTTTATCGCCCGCGCGAACGACACGCTGCTGGTATTTCTCCTCGCTTGGTTCCTGCATCGCCTGATCCGGGGCGTCGAGGACGAAATGCTGGGCACGCACCGCGGTGAGGTGTCTTCGGCAGATCGGGCAACGGTGCGCGCCACTGCAAAACTGGCGCGTATCGCGATGTGGGCCTTGGCAGCGCTTATGGTTTTGCAAAGCGTTGGTGTCAGCATCGAGGGCTTGCTCGCCTTTGGCGGCATCGGTGGCATAGCAGTGGGCTTCGCGGCCAAGGATTTGCTGGCGAACTTTTTCGGTGGTCTCAGCATTTATCTGGACCGTCCTTTCACCATCGGAGACTGGATACGTTCACCGGACAAACAAATCGAGGGTACTGTCGAAGATATTGGCTGGCGCCTGACGGTGATCCGAACGTTCGACCAGCGACCGCTGTACGTGCCCAACGCTATCTTCAGCCAGATCTCGGTGGAAAATCCCACCCGCATGTTCAATCGGCGCATTTACGAAACAATAGGGCTGCGCTACGAAGACGCGGACAAAGTTGCCGCCGTCGTTCAGGACGTCAGGAAGATGCTGGAGTCCCACGAAGCGATTGATCACGAGCGCACACTGATCGTGAATTTCGTTTCCTTTGGCGCTTCCTCTCTGGATTTTTTCATCTATACCTTTACCAGGACAACGGTCTGGGTGGAGTACCACCAGGTCAAGGAGGAAATTCTGCTGCAGGTGCTGGACATTATTCACCGCCATGGCGCAGATGTGGCCTTCCCCACGCGAACGCTGCATATCGAGAATGTTCCCCCGGAGCCGGAGCGATGAGCAGCTTTGCCTTTATCGGCGGCACGGGTATGGAAGCCTTTGCTGGCCTGACCATCGTGCGAGAGCACGCGCTAGAGACGCCTTTCGGGGCGATATCGCAGCCCGTTATGGAAGGTCAGCTTGCCGGACGCACGGTCTTTTTTCTGCATCGTCACGGTGGAGACCGCGCGATACCCCCCCACCTGATTAACTACCGCGCCAATATCTGGGCACTGCAGCAGCTCGGGGTGGCTACCGTGGTGGGTGTAAACGCGGTTGGCGGTATCGCACCGGAGATGCGGCCAGGGCGCCTTCTGATTCCCGACCAGCTGATTGATTACACCTGGGGCCGCGAGCACAGCTTCGACGATGGCTCCAGCGGCGCGCTGTTGCACATCGATTTCACCGAACCCTATGATCGTGATCTCAGGCTGGCGCTGCTGGAGGCGGCTGATCGCGCGCGCATTCCACACGAGGCCACCGGTGTGCTCGGTGTTACCCAGGGGCCGCGGCTCGAGACTGCGGCCGAAATTCAGCGTATGGCGCGCGATGGCTGTGACACGGTGGGTATGACGGGGATGCCGGAAGCAGCCCTGGCACGCGAAGCCGGCCTCGCCTATGCGGCTGTTTGCATGGTGGTTAATCCAGCAGCGGGACTGGGTGATCTGCCGCTGACGCTGGACAACATGCGGCGCATCCTGGCCCAGGAGTCCGCGGTGGTGCAGGAGCTGCTGCTGGCGCTTGTCACTGACGCGTGACGGTCAGCACGAGGTTGTGCAAGGGGTAGAACCGCGGCGCAGGTCCGTGGCGTCAATCCGGCGTGATGCTATTGCAGGTCGCCCTGGCCGGGAGACTCCTCCACGGCTGACTCGTCTTCTTCCCAGGTAACCGGTGTTATCTTGATGACCAGACCCAGTTTCGGGTGGTCAATGTAGTGCACCTCACTGCTGCGCATCTTGCGCGTTTGGCGCATGGCGATGGCGTGTCGGTACGGGTAATCCAACCCTGCGCTGTGACCGGGCGCGTTCGGATCGAAGACGCCCGGCGGCGTGTCATCCATGCCGATGTCGGGTGTCGTGACGGGTGGCGACGTTGTGGTGTCCAGCACCGAGGCCGGTCCACGGGGCGGCGCTGGCATACGCCAGTTTCCAGGCAGGTAATCTCCCGGAGTGTTCAGCCAAAGATTCGTTTCCAGGTGCAGGTAGCGTGCAAGATGCAGGCGGATGCTGCCCTGCAGTTGCGGCCAGGGGCCGCCGTCGCCCGAGCGATCCAGCACCAGCGCCCGGCTGTGCCGCCGCTGACCAATCGGCTGTAACCAGCTTTCGTGAAATAACATACGATAGCCGCCGTTGCGCTCCATGTAGGCGGCCTTGCCGCGAAACTCCAGCTCATCGCGATCGCTCAGCACATAGGCTAGCGGCAGTTCCGCGCTGGCTGCGGCGTCCGGGGCAGTCGAGGTGAGTGGGCTCTCCGGGTCGTCAGCCTCGTCAACCGGGTCGCCCGTTCCCGGCTGAACAGGGCCGGAGTCATCGCTCGGGACGGGTTCGATCGCCTGCGCGGTACGGTCGCCGTGAACCCTGCGGCCGTAGCGGTCAAAGCTGAGGTTACTGTCCTGCGCGGCCGACAGGGCCTGTGGGTCGATCAGAAAACGGAAACGTTCCGGATACTCAAGCTCGGGCAGCGCCGGCCACTGCTCAGCAGCGGAACCGCGGGGTTGCTCGAAGACAAGGAGTTCAACGCGATACCATTTTGCCGCGTGCGCGGGCAAAGCGGCTGCGGCGAACAGGGTTGCGCACAGGAGCGCGCTGAGACTGTGGCGTAGATCAGCCAACGCGGGCGCTCGCGTCGGCCTGGCCTGCAAGCCTGTCCAGCAGGGAGCCCAGATACTGCCTGCGCGCGTCGTTGTCGGGCAAGGCTTGCTCGAAGCGCAGCCGCGAGGGCCCCGCCAGCTTGTAGTTTTGTGGTTCGGATTGCACTAACTGCACCAGGGTCAATGGATCGACAGGCGTTGTTTCCTTGAACTCGATACTACCACCGCCCGGGCCCACCTCGATAGTGCGGATGCCCAGCGCCTGGGCCTGCAGTCTCACGCTGGATACGGTAAACAGGTTCAGCACCTGGGGCGGGAGCAGGCCAAAGCGGTCGATCATTTCAACACGCAGCTGGCGCAGTGCCTCCTCGTCCTCGGCGGCGGCGATGCGTTTGTACATAATCAGGCGACTGTTCACATCGGGCAGGTAGTCGTCCGGGATCAGCGCCGGCATATGCAGGTTCACCTCGGTGCCCTGGTCCAGCGGCGCGTCGAGATCGGGAATATCACCTCGACGCAGCGCGTCGACCGCACGCGACAGCAAATCCATGTACATGCTGTAGCCTACGCTCTGAATCTGCCCGCTTTGCTCATCACCCAGCAATTCGCCCGCCCCACGAATTTCCAGGTCGTGGGTGGCCAGCATATAGCCAGCGCCGAGATCACCGGCGGCCTCGATGGCGTCCAGCCTTTTTTGCGCATCGCCGGTAAGGGCCGAGCGGGGTGGCGTCAGCAGATACGCGTAGGCCTGGTGATGTGAACGACCGACCCGTCCGCGCAATTGGTGCAACTGCGCCAGCCCGAACCTGTCGGCGCGCTCAATGATGATCGTATTGGCGTTGGGGATATCGATCCCGGTTTCAATGATCGTTGTGCACAGCAGAATATGATGCCGCTGGTGATAAAACGCCGACATCACCTGCTCCAGTTCGGACTCGCGCATCTGGCCGTGGGCCACCGCGATGCTGATGTCGGGAAGGAGTTCGCGCAGCTTGCGCGCGGTTTCCTCGATCGTCTTGACCTCGTTGTGCAGGTAGTAGACCTGACCGCCGCGCAGCGTCTCGCGCAATACTGCTTCTTTAACCAGCGCGGCATTATGCTCGCGCACAAAGGTGCGGATAGACAGTCGCCGTGCCGGCGGAGTGGCGATAATCGACAGATCGCGCATGCCACCCAATGCCATGTTCAGGGTGCGTGGAATGGGCGTAGCGGTGAGTGTCAGGATGTCTACCTCGGAGCGCAGCGCCTTGATCACTTCTTTCTGCCGTACACCAAAGCGATGTTCCTCGTCGATAATGAGCAGGCCCAGGTCGTCGAAGCGAAAATCTTTCTGCAACAGCTTGTGCGTACCGATCAGGATGTCGATTTCTCCGCGGGCCGCTTTAGCCATAACCGCATCTGCGTCCCTGGCGTTCTTGAAGCGCGATACGACTTCCACCTGCACCGGCCAGTCGGCAAAGCGATCGCTGAAGGTGTTGTAGTGTTGCTGCGCCAGCAGAGTTGTTGGCACCAGCACGGCCACCTGTTTCCCGTTGCGACAGGCGATAAATGCAGCGCGCAGCGCGACCTCTGTTTTACCGAAGCCAACGTCTCCGCAAACCAGCCTGTCCATAACGCGGCTGCTGTGCATGTCATCGCGCACTGCATCAATGGTGGCTTCCTGGTCGGCGGTTTCCTCGAAGGGAAAAGCGGCGCAAAAGGCCGCGTAAGCCTGTTGGTCTGTCTGGAAACGGAACCCTTCGCGAGCCTCTCGCCGCGCATAGACATCCAATAGCTGAGAGGCAACATCGCGGGCTTTCTCACTGGCGCGGCGTCGCGCCTTGTCCCACTGTTCGGAACCGAGGCGGTGCAGCGGTGCCAGTTCCGGATCGCTCCCCGAATAGCGGCTGATAAGGTGCAGGGAGGCAACGGGTACGTACAGGCGCGCGCCCTCTGCGTACTCCAGTGTGAGAAATTCCGTTTGCTGTTCATCAACGTCGAGGGTTTGCAGTCCCACGTAGCGGCCCACACCGTGCTCCAGGTGCACCACTGGTACGCCAGAACGCAGTTCGTTGAGGTCGCGGTAGACGTTGGCGGCGGTGGTATCCGCGGCGGCTCGCCGGCGTCGTCGCTGCGCCACGCGCTGTCCAAACAGCTGTGCCTCGCATATCAGCGTGGGAGCGCCCTCGCCGAAGTACAGGCCACGGTCCAGCGGGGCCGTGGCAATGGCGAACGCTGCCCCTGAATCCAGGAAGCTGCGCCAGTCGTCAACCTGCTCGGGCTGCAGACCAATATCGCGTAGCGATTCCAGCAGGATTTCGCGCCTGCCGGCCGATTCTGCACAGAGCAGCACCGGGCCGGTATGTGTTTGCAAAAAATTGCTCAGGTGCCCCATTGCCCCGGCCGGTGTATTGGTGTCGCCCAGTTCAGGTGGCGGCAGTACCGGCGTTGTACCGTGTACCGTCGCGTCGGGGTTGTGGCGCAACTCGAGCACGGGCAGCTGCTTCAGCCGCTGATACAGTTCCTCGACTGCCAGGAAGCAGCGAGCAGGGGGCAGTAGCGGCCGTCGTGGGTCGATGCCGTACTCCTCGAAGCGGTGCAGGCATTCGTCACGAAAGGTCTGGGCGGCTTTGTGGTGATCGCCGCTGGTGATAACCGCGGTGTTCTCCGGGAGGTAATCGAACAGCGTCGCCAGTTCTTCGAAAAACAGTGGCAGATAGTACTCGCAGCCGCCGGGGCTGCGACCCGCGCTCACCTCGTTGAATAACGGGCACTGATCCGCATCGCCCTCGAAGGCGTCATACCAGTTGAGTTGAAAGCGGCCCACGGCTGCAGTGTCCAGCGGGTATTCACGCGCCGGCAGGAGATTAATGCGCCGTACTTTTTCGATGGTGCGCTGCGACTCCGGCTCGAAGGTGCGCAGCGAATCCACTTCGTCATCCAGCAGGTCAATCCGGTAGGGCAGGGTGCTGCCCATGGGAAAGATATCGAGCAGGGAGCCGCGCATCGCGAATTCGCCGTGCTCGTAGACGGTTTCTACATTGACATAACCGTTGAACTGTAGATTGCTGCGAAAGCGCTCAGGGTCGATGCGCTCGCCAACGCTCAGTACGAGGCTGCTGCCACTGACGTATTCCGTGGGTGGCAGGCGGTGCATCAGCGTGGAGACGGGAACCACCAGCACGCCATTGCGCATGTCCGGCAGATGGTAAAGGCTGCGCAGGCGCTCGGAGATGATGTCCTGGTGTGGGGAAAAGTTGTCGTAGGGCAGGGTTTCCCAGTCGGGGAAGGCCATCACCTGTGTTTCATCACCCAGGAAAAAGGGCAATTCCCGCTCCAGCGTGAGGGCAGAGCTGGTGTCGGCCGTAATGACCAGGAGCGGCCTGCCATGGCTGTCCGAACTGGATGATGCCAGTTCAGCAATGCACTGGGCATCCGCACAACCACTGAACGGGCCCAGGGCGGTACGCGAGCCTTTTTTGTCAGGCCAGGGCGTGCTGTCTACAAGAGCCGTGAACATGTTTATGCTGACTGTCAGCCACGAAGGGCGGGCCATTATAGCCAAGGTGTGAACTGGCGCCAGTTTGCTGCGTGGCGTTGGCAATCTGGCTTGCGCCAGTATGCTGCCTCAGCCCATAATACGCGCCGTCTGCCTTATCCATGCACGCTATAGAAGATAGCCACAATACAACGACAGGTACCACACAGTGAATGATCGCAAGCGAGAGCGCCCCGCGGACTACTTCAAGGACTGGAAGGAGCGCGAAGCCCTGGCCGAGGGCATGATCCCCATGGTGGGGCGCCTGTCCCGTGAAAAGAGCGTGAAGTGCTATATCTACGGCAAGCCGCTGGTCAATCGCTCTGTCTATGATCTGATGAAGGATCACCGGTATGTGCGGCAGGTCGAGGGCAACGAGCTGTCCGAATTCGAAACGTTTCCGATTATCAGCCACCTGAGCCAGATGGACCTGGGCCCCGCCCATATCGATGTCGGCCGTCTTGCAGTGAGCTACTACGATCAGGGTGCCGGCGACAACCTGAGCGTGAACGACTACGTGGACCAGGAACTGGCGTCGCTGGTCGGTGCCAGGAACAAACCGGTAGATAAGCCCAGGGACGTTGTGCTCTACGGCTTCGGCCGCATCGGTCGTCTCATGGCGCGCATTCTCATCGACAAGACCGACGGCGGCGATTGTCTGCGCCTGCGTGCCATCGTGGTGCGCAAGGGCAAGGCCCCCAACGATCTGGTGAAGCGCGCCAGCCTGTTGCGCCGCGATTCCGTGCACGGTGCCTTCGAGGGGACCATACGCGTTGACGAGGAGCGCCAGTCCTTCGTCGCCAATGGCAACGAGGTGAAGGTCATTTACGCGGACTCGCCGGATACCATCGATTACACCGAGTACGGCATTAACGACGCGATCATCATCGACAATACCGGCGTGTGGCGTGACGCAGAGGGGCTTTCCCTGCACTTGAAGTCGAAGGGTGCCAGCCGGGTGATTCTCACTGCACCGGGCAAGGGCGACCTGAAAAACGTCGTGGCCGGCATTAACAACGATATAATCACCGATGAAGACGCCATCATCTCTGCTGCGTCCTGTACCACCAACGCAATTGCACCGCCGCTGAAAGCCATGGATGACGGTTTCGGCATCGAAGCGGGTCACGTCGAAACGGTGCACGCCTACACCAACGACCAGAACCTGATCGACAATTACCACAAGGCGTCGCGCCGCGGCCGCAGTGCGCCGCTGAATATGGTCATTACAGAAACAGGCGCTGCCACGGCCGTGGGCAAGGTACTGCCACAGCTGCAGGGCAAGCTTACCGGTAACGCGATTCGCGTGCCGACGCCGAACGTCTCCATGGCGATTCTCAATCTTACGTTGAGGCAGGAAACCACGCGCGATGAGGTGAACGAGTTTATGCGCAACAAGGCGCTGCACTCGACACTGCACCGGCAGATTGATTACTCCGCGTCGCCGGAGATCGTCTCCAGCGACTTTGTTGGCTCCCGTCATGCCTGTGTGTTCGACGCCCAGGCCACAATCGTCAATGGTAAACAGGCCGTGCTGTACCTCTGGTATGACAACGAATTCGGCTACAGTTGCCAGGTTTACCGCATACTGGAGCAGATGGCGGGCATCAACTACGCGGTCTATCCCACGCAGGCCTGAAAGCTGTTTTGACGCCCCCCGGCCCATGGGGGGCAAAACTTGTTCAAAATCAAACAACTTCTCTGCTCGATCACGGGATTTAGTGGCGTTTTGTCGAGCGCTTCCGGTATAATGCGCGCGGCCTGGATTCCAGTCGCTGTAGCGCGCTTGTACTGAGGCGTCGCGCAGCCCTTGACTGGTTGTGTCCCGGTTCCGGGGCCGTCCACCGTCAGATTTCAGTCCAATTAACTACCGATTTTTCTGTAGGCGGATCGTATGATCAAAATCAAACGGGGTCTGGACATTCCTATCGAGGGATCTCCCCGGCAAGAGATAGAGGACGCTGCCCCCGCGCGGGCCGTTGCGCTGGTTGGTTTCGACTACGTCGGCATGAAGCCCACCATGGAAGTGGCGGAGGGCGATCGGGTCAAACTCGGGCAGCTCCTGTTCACCGACAAGAAGACCGAAGGCGTGCGTTATACGGCGCCCGCCAGTGGGGTTGTCAGCGCGATCAACCGGGGTGCACGCCGCGTGCTGCAGTCGGTGGTCATCGAGATCGATGGCGACGATGCGGAAACCTTTCCCACCTGCTCGCCCGGTCAATTGCCTGAAGCGTCGGTCATTCGCGAGAGTCTGATTGCCAGCGGGCAGTGGACTGCGCTACGCACGCGCCCTTTCAGCAAAGTCCCCGCGCTGGACGCGGAAGCCGCCGCAATATTTGTGACCGCCATCGATACGCACCCACTGGCCGCGGATCCTGCTGTCGTCATTGCAGGTCAGGAGGAGGCCTTTTCGCTGGGGCTTGATTTGCTGGCGAAACTGACCGCTGGCAGCGTGTATGTGTGTAAAGCGCCCGGCGCGAACATTCCCGCCGGAAGTGCCGGCAACATTAAAGTCGAGGAATTCAGCGGGCCTCATCCGGCGGGCCTGGTGGGCACCCATATCCACTTTCTGGAAGGCGCCAGCCTGTCGAAAGTGGTATGGAGTATCGGCTACCAGGACGTAATCGCCACAGGCCGGCTGTTTCTTGACGGCCGGCTGTATACTGATCGCGTGGTCGCCCTGGGTGGCCCCCAGGTCGAAAAACCGCGCTTGTTGCGCACCCGCCTGGGCGCTGATTTGCAGGCGTTGTGCGCCGGCGAACTGAAGAGCGGCGATAATCGCATCATTTCGGGTTCAGTACTCGGCGGCAGGGCCACCCAGGGAGCGACTGCTTATCTGGGCCGTTACCACAATCAGGTGTCCGTATTGCGGGAAGGGCGCGACAGGCAGTTCATGGGCTGGATTTCACCGGGCTTCAGGAAACACTCCAATCTCGGTATCTACGTCACCAGTTTCTTCGGCACCAAACCGCTGCCGCTTACCACGACCACCAATGGCAGTGAGCGCGCCATGGTGCCGGTGGGGAGTTATGAGCGCGTCATGCCGCTGGATATCCTGCCCACCCAGCTGCTGCGTTCACTGATCATTGCGGACACGGAAATGGCGCAGTCGCTGGGTTGCCTTGAGTTGGAAGAGGAAGACCTCGCACTGTGCAGTTATGTTTGCCCCGGCAAGTACGAGTACGGCCCCATTCTGCGGGATAACCTGACGCAGATCGAGAAGGAGGGTTAAGCAAGTGGGATTTATCCGTAAGTTTTTCGACGGTATCGAGCACCACTTCCAGGAAGGCGGCCGCTTCGAGAAGTATTTCGCCGTCTACGAAGTGTTCGACACCTTCTTCTATTCCCCCGATTCAGTGACCAAATCGACCGCGCATGTGCGTGACGGCGTGGATCTGAAGCGCATTATGATCACTGTGTGGCTGGCGACGTTCCCGGCCATGTTTTACGGCATGTACAACCTCGGGGTCAACGCCAACGAGGCGATGCCCCTGGGCTACGCTGTCGAGGGCTGGCGCGGCTGGCTGATCGAATTGCTGGCAGGCTACGATGCCAGCAGCATCTGGGATTGTTTTTGGTACGGCGCGGTCTTTTTCCTGCCTATCTACATCACCACGTTTGTGGTCGGTATCTCCTGGGAAATCCTGTTTGCCATCAAGCGTAACCACGAGGTGAATGAGGGCTTCTTTGTCACCTCCATCCTGTTTGCCCTTATCTGCCCGCCCGATATTCCGTTGTGGCAGGTGGCCATGGGAATCAGTTTCGGTGTGGTGATCGGCAAGGAGGTGTTTGGCGGCACCGGCAAGAATTTCCTTAACCCCGCATTGACCGGACGCGCCTTCCTGTATTTCGCCTACCCGGCGCAGCTATCGGGTGATTCAGTGTGGGTAGCGGTAGACGGTCACACCGGCGCCACGCCCCTCAGCGTAGTCGCCTCCGAGGGCATGGCGGCACTTGAACAGCAGTGGAGTTGGATGGATGCCTTTATTGGCGCGATACCGGGCTCTATCGGTGAAACGTCCACGCTGGCCATTCTTGTCGGCATGCTGCTGTTGCTGGCCACGCGCATTGCCAGTTGGCGCATCATTCTTGGCGTGTTTATCGGCATGGCGGTCTTTTCCACCTTCCTCAACTGGGTCGGCTCCGACACCAACCCGGCCTTCGCGATGCCCTGGTACTGGCACCTTGTAACGGGTGGATTTGCTTTTGGCATGGTGTTTATGGCCACCGACCCGGTATCGGCGGCCATGACCGATGGTGGCAAGTGGGCGTTTGGGATATTGATAGGTGTCATGACGGTGATTATCCGGGTGGTCAATCCCGCCTTTCCAGAAGGCATTATGCTGGCGATCCTGTTCGCCAACCTGTTTGCTCCGCTGATGGATCACTTCGTGGTTCAGGCCAACATCAAACGGAGGCTAGCCCGTGTCCAGTAACGACAGTATCAAGAAGACCTTGATCGTTGCCTTCTCCCTGTGCATCGTCTGCTCGGTCATCGTGTCCACCGCGGCGGTGGTGTTGAAGCCGGCGCAGCAGAAAAACCAGGCGTTGGACGTCAAGCGCAATATTCTTGCCGCTGCGGGGATGCTGCAGGAAGGGGCCAGCGTAGAGGAGCAGTTTGCGCAGATTACGCCTCGCGTGGTGGATCTGCGTACCGGTGAGTTCTCCGACGCTGTCGACCCGGACGCCTACGACCAGGCCAAGGCTTCGAAAGACCCGCAAATGTCCACGGCGCTGGAGCCCGCGGAAGATCCCGCGAAGATTTTTCGCCGGGCGCATTACGCCGTTGTGTACCTGGCCAGAAATGCCGAGGGTGATATCGACAAGATTATTCTGCCCGTGCATGGCTACGGCCTCTGGGGGACGTTGTACGGCTTCGTCGCCCTGGAAAGCGATGCCAACACCATCGCGGGCCTGGGTTTTTACCAACATAAGGAGACACCCGGGCTGGGCGGTGAAGTAGACAACCCGCGCTGGAAGGCGCAGTGGCCGGGTAAGCAGGTTTACAGCGACGGCGATGTGGAGATTGCAGTGATCAAAGGTACCGTTGATCCGGCTGCTGCAAACGCAGAGTACAAAGTCGACGGTCTGGCGGGCGCAACGCTGACAACACGGGGCGTATCCAACCTGTTGCGCTACTGGCTGGGTGAGAACGGCTTTGAGCCGTTTTTGGAAAATCTCAAGACGGGGGAGGCCTGATCCATGGAAACGGTAAAAGAGACGCTTACAACGCCCATTTTCAGGAACAACCCGATCGCGTTGCAAATCCTGGGTATTTGCAGCGCGCTGGCGGTCACTTCATCCCTCAAGGTGACGCTCGTGATGTGCATTGCGCTGACCTTTGTCTGCGCGTTTTCAAATCTCGGTGTTTCCGCCATACGTCGCCATATCCCGGGCAACATCCGCATTATCGTGCAGATGGTGATTATTGCCTCCCTGGTGATCGTGGTAGATGAATTTCTCAAGGCTTACGCCTACGAAATCAGCAAGCAGCTGTCGGTTTTTGTCGGCCTGATTATCACCAACTGTATTGTCATGGGCCGTGCTGAAGCATTTGCCATGAAGAATCCGCCACTGCCGAGTTTTATCGACGGAGTGGGGAATGGCCTTGGGTACAGCGTGGTGTTGATAGCCGTCGCTGTTGTGCGAGAGCTGTTTGGTTCCGGCAAGCTGATGGGTTTTGAAATTCTGCCGCTGGTCACGGAAGGTGGATGGTATAACCCCAATGGCCTGTTGCTGTTGCCGCCCAGTGCGTTCTTCCTGATCGGCTTCTTTATCTGGGCCCTGCGCAGCTTCGATAAAGAGCAGGTTGAAGAGCCCGATTTCAAGATGGCAAGCCATACACCGGCGCGGGAGGGCGCGTAAATGGAAGCACTACTGAGCCTTTTCGTACGCTCGATCTTTGTCGAGAATATGGCGCTGGCCTTTTTCCTGGGCATGTGCACATTCCTGGCGATCTCGAAAAAAATCCAGGCCGCGTTCGGACTGGGTGTCGCGGTGGTTGTTGTGCTGACGATCACGGTGCCGGTGAACAACCTGATCTACAACTACCTGTTGGCGGACGGTGCGCTGGCGTGGGCGGGCCTGCCCGATCTCGATCTGAGTTTTCTTGGTCTGCTGTCCTACATCGGCGTGATTGCGGCGATCGTGCAGATTCTGGAAATGTTTCTGGATAAATACGTGCCCGCGCTTTACAACGCACTGGGTGTGTTCCTCCCACTGATTACAGTGAATTGCGCCATATTGGGTGCGTCACTTTTTATGGTGGAGCGCGATTATGACTTTGCCGAAAGCGTGGTGTTTGGCGCCGGTGCCGGGGTCGGTTGGGCGCTGGCCATCGTCGCTCTGGCGGGCATTCGCGAGAAGATGAAATACTCTGACGTGCCCGAGGGGCTGCGAGGCCTGGGTATTACTTTCATCACAGTGGGCTTGATGTCACTGGGCTTTATGTCCTTTGGCGGCATTGATCTGTAGGCGGGATCGACAGAAATGGATATGACAATTGTATACGGCGTCACCATGTTTACGGCCATTGTGCTGGTACTGGTGGCGATCATCCTGCTTGCACGCTCACGCCTGGTCAGCAGTGGTGATGTGACTATTGAGATCAACGGTGAAAAAACCATCACGGTGCCAGCCGGTGGCAAGCTGTTACAGACACTGTCTTCGGCCGAACTGTTTTTGCCCTCCGCCTGTGGAGGCGGCGGCACCTGCGCGCAGTGCAAGTGTGTGATTGAAGAGGGTGGCGGCGCCATGTTGCCCACCGAGGAGTCCCACTTTACCCGCCGCGAAGCCGAGGAGGGCTGGCGGTTAAGTTGCCAGACCGCGGTGAAGCAGGACATGAAAATCGAAGTGCCTGAAGAGGTCTTCGGTGTAAAACAGTGGGAATGCACGGTTGAATCCAATCCCAATGTCGCGACCTTCATTAAAGAATTGACCCTGCGACTGCCGGAAGGCGAGAGTGTCGACTTCCGTGCCGGCGGTTACGTGCAGTTGGAGTGTCCGCCACACCATGTGAAGTATTCTGACTTCGATATTGAGGAAGAATACCGCGGCGACTGGGAGCGTTTCGGCTTTTTCAACCTGGAGTCCAAGGTGGATGAAACCGTTATCCGTGCCTATTCCATGGCCAACTATCCGGAAGAGAAGGGCGTGGTCAAATTCAACATCCGTATCGCCACACCGCCGCCAGGCAGCGAAGGTATTCCTCCCGGCCAGATGTCCTCCTGGGTATTTAACCTGAAGCCCGGCGACAAGGTGAACGTCTACGGCCCGTTCGGCGAGTTTTTTGCCAAGGAAACCGAGGCCGAAATGATCTTTATCGGTGGTGGCGCGGGAATGGCTCCCATGCGCTCGCACCTGTTCGACCAGATGAAACGGATTCACTCTGACCGCAAGATATCGTTCTGGTACGGTGCGCGCTCTTTGCGCGAAATGTTCTACCAGGATGAGTATGACCAACTCGCGTCGGAGAACGACAACTTTGATTGGCATGTGGCGTTGTCGGATCCACAGCCGGAAGACAATTGGGACGGCCTGACAGGCTTCATTCACAACGTGCTGTATGAAGAGTATCTGAAGGATCATCCCGCGCCCGAGGATTGTGAGTACTACATGTGTGGCCCGCCGATGATGAACGCCGCGGTGATCCAGATGCTCACCGACCTGGGTGTGGAGCCGGAGAATATCCTTCTCGATGATTTCGGCGGATGATCACCCGATGACGCCGCACAAGAGCCACTCCCGGGAGTGGCTTTTTTGTTGGTTGCTGTGTTGCCTTTTGCTACTCACTGCCTGCGGCGATGATCGAACGCAGGTGCAGTTGCGTGGCGCGATTATGGGTACCACCTGGCAAGTCAGCTACATACCGGCCGCGGATGCACCGATAGAAGAGCGTGTGTTCAAGGCCATAGACCATGAGCTGCAGACGGTCGAGCATGCCATGTCAACTTACCGTGAAGACTCCGAGATCACCGCGATCAACACGGCGCCAGTGCAGCAGGAAATTATCCTGTCCACTGCGTTTCTCACCGTGTTACGCGCAGCGTTGCAGGTCGGGCAGCAATCCGGGGGTGCCTATGACGTTACGGTCATGCCACTGGTTGAGGCCTGGGGTTTTGGCCCGGGCGAGCCGGTAACGCAGCCTCCCGAGGCTGACCGCATCGCGAGCCTGCTGGATGATGTAGGGCAGCAGCACCTTGTGCTGCGAGTGAACGAATCCGCTCTGACGAAGTCGAAAGCCGTCACCATAGATTTCTCTTCGCTGGCCAAGGGCTATGCGGTAGACCGTGTTGCGCAGGCTTTGGAGGCCATGGGCGTAGACGACTATCTGGTGGAAGTCGGTGGTGAAATGAAGCTGTCCGGCTTCAGCGTGCGCGGCGATTTATGGCGTATTGCGATTGAGCAGCCGAATGCAGCCGCGCGCGCGGTAGCCGTCACCATTGCTCTCAGTGACAAGGCAGTGGCGACGTCCGGCGACTACCGCAATTTTTTTGAGGCGGACGGCAAGCGCTACTCGCACACCATCGATCCGCGCACCGGCTATCCGGTAGCGCATGATCTCGTCTCGGCCACAGTGGTGCATGACAGCGCCATGTTGGCGGATGCCTGGGCCACGGCGCTGTTGGTCCTCGGCGCGGAAGCGGCAGCGGCAATAGCGCAGGAGCAGGGATTGGCGGTTTATTTTATCCGTCGTATAGGCGATGATTTTGTACACGAGCACAGCGCAGCGTTTGCCACTTACTTACTCACTGACGATGCCTGAGCCGGGAGGCATACCATGACACTTTTTTTGATCTCGCTTCTGGTTACCCTGCTGGTGGTGGCGGGCATGTCCGTGGGTGTGCTCGCCGGTCGTCCGCCTATCAAGGGTTCCTGCGGCGGTATGGGCGCATTGGGTGTTGATACCGCCTGTGAACTCTGCGGCGGTGATCCAAAGCGATGTGACGAGGAAACTCGTGATGGTGCTGTGGGTCGGGACAAACCCGGCCAGTATTATCCCGCCGACTGACGGACGGGTATGGCGCGCTCATCCCACTCGTTGCTCGGCTATGCCCCGTTTGTTGGCTGGCGCTACAGTTTTGCCCGCAAACGCAATCGCTTTACCTCGGTCGTTTCTACGGTCTCCATGCTCGGGATGGTGCTGGGTGTTGCCAGTCTCATAGCGGTCTTGTCCGTGATGAACGGTTTTGCCGGTGAGTTGCGAGGGCGCATTTTATCGCTGGTGCCCCACGGGTTTGTCGAGACGCAGGATAGCGGCCTGCATGACTGGCAACCGTTAGCGCAGCAACTTGCCGCGGAGGCCGGCGTTACCGGGGTGTCGCCCTATCTCTCCAGGAAAGTCATTCTGGGGAGTCCGCGCATGTTGCAGGGTGCGGTGCTGACGGCGATTGAACCGGAGCAACAAGTGTTGGTTTCGGAGGTGGCGTCAGCGATGTCCGATGAAGCCCTGGATAGCCTCCGTGGCGAAGGGTTTAACGTGGTCTTGGGCGCAGCGCTGGCACGGTTGCTCGGTGTTACTCCCGGTGATCAGATTGAAGTCACCGTGCCGCGCCTGTCTGTCACACCGCTGGGGGTTTTCCCGCGCAGCAAGCGGCTCACTGTTAGCGGTACCTTTGAAGTGAACGCGCAGCCCGACGCCTATCAGGCGTATATTCCGCTGCGCACTGGCCAGCTGTTATTCGGCGCAGGTGACGCGGTGGATGGCCTGCAACTGCGGACTGTCGATTTGTACTCCGCGCCTCAGATCATGACGCAGATTGCCCGGGGCCTGCCGGACCACTACAAGGTGAAGGACTGGAGCCAGACCCAGGGCTCGCTGTTTCGCGCCGTAAAAATGGAAAAGCTAATGGTTAGCCTGCTCTTGCTCAGCGTGGTAGCGGTCGCCGCGTTCAACATTGTCTCTACGCTGGTCATGTCAGTCAGCGAAAAGCGGCGCGATATCGCTGTTCTGCGCACCATGGGAGCGCGTCCCGGCGGCATCATGGCCATTTTCGTCGCTCACGGCTTGAGTCTCGCCGCGTTTGGCGTGTCGATCGGTGCGTTATTGGGCGTGCTGATCGCCCTGAATATTGCCCCAATTACGGTGGGTATCGAGAGCGCGTTGGGCGTGAAGTTGTTTGACCCGGCTGTGTATTTTATCAGCGAGTTGCCCGCAGAGTTGCATTGGAGTGACGTGTGGGCGGTGATCAGTGCTTCCTTGTTGTTGAGCCTTGCAGCGACCTTGTATCCCGCCTGGCGAGCTGCTCGCATCGCCCCGGCAGAGGTGCTGCGCTATGAGTGAAGTGGTTCTGCACTGCGATAACCTGCGGCGCACCTACGATGACGGTGGTCGCTCTGTCGAAGTACTGCGCGGCGTCGAGCTAGCGCTCAGCGCGGGTGAAAAAATCGCTGTGGTGGGCGCTTCCGGTTCTGGCAAATCAACCCTGCTCAATTTGCTTGGCGGGCTGGATCATCCCAGCAGTGGCCGGGTGGTGCTGTGCGGTGAAGATTTGTCCCGCCAGGGCGAGCGCGCCCTGTGTGAACTGCGCAATCGCCGCCTGGGCTTTGTCTACCAGTTTCATCATCTGCTGCCGGAATTTGATGCCAGGGAAAACGTGGCCATGCCGTTGCTGATTCGCGGCATCGCCCGCGCCGAGGCCTGGCAGCGCGCAGAAGCGTTACTGCAACGCGTCGGCATGGGGCCCCGGCTGGAGCACCGTCCAGCGCAGTTGTCAGGCGGAGAGCGGCAGCGGGTCGCGATCGCCCGGGCGCTGGTGGGGGAGCCCGATTGTGTGCTGATGGATGAGCCCACCGGCAACCTTGATCCGCGCTCGGCAGAAACAGTGTTGGCCCTGATTGACGAACTTGGCGAAGAAAATTCCGCCTTTATCGTGGTAACCCATGACCCGGCGATCGCGGCGCGCATGCACCGCACGCTGGAGCTGGTTGATGGCGTGTTGCAGTGACCTTTCGTGAGCGATTTCGTATCGCGTTGCGCTACACGGTGCCCAGCCAGCGCGGACAGCTTTCAACTTTCCTTTCCTCGCTCTCCATGCTGGGGCTGGTGCTCGCCATCGCGCTGCTGATTATTGTGCTCTCGGTGATGAACGGGTTTGACAAGGAGATGCGCGAACGCATCCTGGAGTTTGTTCCCCACATCACCGTGTACTCACATTTCCCGCTGGTGGATTACGATCCGCAGCTCGAGCTTTTGCAAGCTCATCCCCAGGTCAGCGAGGTCACACCGTTTGCGCGTTTCGATGCTCTGATACTGCGCGGCGTGCAGATTGAAACCGCGCAGGGCGTCGGCGTCGACACAACGCAGTTGCCCGCCCTTGAGCGCCTGCTGTCCGGAATAGAACCTGCGCAGCGCCAGGCCTTCAGCGAGCAACCCGACGGACTTGTACTGGGTGCCATCCTTGCAGAGCGCTTGGGCGTTGCTCCGGGTGAGCGCCTGACGCTGGTGGTGCCCGGCGAGCGGCAACTGGGCAGTAGTCGAGGCGCGCGTTTTCAATCGGTTCAGTTGCTGGCCGTGTTGCGTACCGGGACTGAGATCGATGAGCATATGGCGCTGGTGCCGCTGCCCATCGCCTCCGAGTTGGCGGGGCTCGACGGGGGTATCAGTGGCTTTCGGGTGGTAACGACTGATCTGTTTGATGCCCAGCGTATTGGCTGGGAGTTAACCAGTAGCCTGCCCGGTGGCTTTTACAGTACCAACTGGAAGATGACCCATGGCAATCTGTACTCAGCCATTCAGCTGTCTCGCGACCTTATCTCCATCCTGCTGTTTTCGATTATAGCGGTGGCGGCATTCAACGTGGTGTCATCGCTGGTGCTGGTAGTGCTGGACAAACGCGGCAATATTGCCATTCTGCGCTCCCTGGGCGCTTCAGGGGCTGACGTCGCGTGGATATTCATAGCCCAGGGCGCCATGATCGGCCTCGTGGGCGTGGTGCTGGGCAGTGTCAGCGGGGCACTTTGCAGCCTGGCAGTGCCCGGATTTGTCAGCTGGCTCGAAGCGCTGTTGAACATTCAGTTTCTTAATACAGACGTCTATCCAGTGTCTTTTGTGCCGGTTGATCTGCGACTTTCCGACGTGTTGTGGATAGGCTCGATTGCCATGTTGATGTGTGTGCTGGCGGCAGTTTACCCCGCTCGCCGTGCGGCGAAACTGGCACCTGCGGTTGCGTTGAATCAGGAGCATTGAGTCAGCACCAGTGAGGGGGTCGGTTAGCGTTTGGCTCGCCGCAGTTTCCGCTGATGCCAATGGTAGGACACCCGCCAGCGCCACATCAGGCTGATAACGAAATAACCCAGGCAGCCAAAGAACAAACCACAGAGCATGCAGCCCAGCAGGAAAGGCTTCCAGACGGCATACAGGCTGTGCTGCAGCCAGTAGAAGCTGAGTTCAAAGCGCAGTTCGCGCACCGGCACATCGATCAGGATGGCACCTACCTTGTAAGCGAGAAAATAGATCGCCGGCATGGTCACCGGGTTGGTAATCCACACCAGCCCAACGGACAGCGGCAGATTGCACTTGAACAAGATGGCAAGCAGGGCGGCGATAACCATTTGCCCGGGTACCGGCATAAACGCGACGAATAGCCCAACGAAAAAGGCCATGGACGCTGAGTAGCGATTGATATGCCAGAGATTGCCCGCGTAAATCCAGTCGCCCAGCACGTGTAACGCCTTCATCTCGCGAATTCTCGCGGCGCTGGGCACTATCAATTTTAGCGTTTTCTTCGGCATCGTAACCGCTGACTGGAAGTGATGTGTTATCCCGGCAACGGCTGTGTTTGACTGTAAACTGCACGCCGCGTGGTCACTGGGATCGCCCCGAAATGGGACCGTACTGGAAGCTGCCCCGGCTTTTCAATTATCCGATTTGCTGCTGCACATTCAAGTTCTTATTTCCGTTGGCGTTGAGTGAATATTCCGGTCGATGCTTATGCGTGAGTGGGCGCTGGGGTTTCTCCTGGGAACCATTGCGGCGGCCTGGCTGCCGGGCGTGCCCGCGCAATCCGTTCTATTCCTTGCTGTTTGCCTGGGATGCGCGGTATCCGTAGTAACGCGCGGGTTGCCGCGTGTTGTTGTCGCCCTGGTGATAGGCGCAAGTCTCTCTGCGTTGCAGGGGTCAGGGCTGGTGGCTGCCAGGATAGACAGCAACTGTGTGGGGGAGTCCCTGCGAGTTCAGGGCAGGATCGCCAGTTTGCCGGTGTTGAGCCTGTTACCCGATGGCACTGAGCGACGGCGATTCCTGTTTGTTGCAGAGTCCCTGAAGCCGTCTGTTTGCGCGGGGCCTGTTCGATTGCTACTCAGTCGCTACGGCCCCGGTGAGTTGCAAGCCGGTCAACGCTGGCACTTCGATGTGAAGTTGAAAAAGCCCTGGGGTCGCGCGAATCCCTGGGGATTCAGTAGCCAGTCCTGGTACGCCAACCAACAGATACATGCGCTGGGCCATGTAGAGGGTCGCTCCCGGTCAGTACGGCTTGAGGCTGATGCGCGCTGGCGTTACCAGCATCACGTGGCACGTCACCGTATCGCTGAGGCCATCGATGCCGTGCAGTTGCCCGCGCAAGTAGCCGCAGTGTTGCGAGCCCTTACGATAGCCGACAGCAGCGGCCTGTCCAGCGAGGTACAGCGCGCTCTACGATCGCTGGGGGTTAGCCATTTGCTGGTAATTTCAGGCCTGCATATCGGGCTGGTCGGAGGCCTCGGCCTGTTGCTCGGCAAGTTGCTGGTAGGACTGACGGGCGGGCACCGCCTCTGGCAGTCGTGGCTGCCAGTGATTCTCGCCCTGGCGTGTGCCGTTTTCTACAGTTTGCTCGCCAGCTTTACCCTGCCGACGCTGCGCGCGCTAATCATGCTGGGTGTGTTTCTGATAACACGCGCTGCCGGGCGGTGGCGGCAGGGCTGGAACAGCCTGTTAATGGCCGCGCTGGTGGTGCTCTTGCTGAACCCGCTGGCTGTCACGGGTAGCGGCTTCTGGCTGTCTTTTGGCGCCGTCGCAGCCCTGTTGTGGTTTAGCGGATGGCGCGCGGGTGCAGGAAGGAACCCCTCGATCCCGGCACGGTTATTCGCCACACATTTCTATATGAGTTTGATCATGCTGCCCCTGGGCGGCTGGTTCTTTGGTGGTGGCAGCCTGGTTGCCGGCGTGGCGAACATGGTATTGATCCCGCTGGTCGGGTTTTACATCGTGCCGCTGGCCCTGCTGGGGGCATTCGCCGCGCTGTGGGGCCTCGGTCTGGCAGCACTCTGCTGGGAGTTGGCGGCTCTGCCGTTGCGTTGGTTATTGCCTCTGGCCACGTCTGAAGCGGCATCTGACGCCGGCATGTTCTGGCATTTCCATAGCAGTTCAATCGCCTTCTTGCTGGCGTTGATAGGCCTGGTGCTTCTCCTGTTACCGGATCAGCGCCGGGTAGGGCCGTTTGCAGCCATGCTGGCGCTGCCCCTGCTGCTACCGGAGGCAGGTATTGCGCCTGAGCCCTCGCGGGAGCTGACGGTCACCGTATTTGATGTGGGGCAGGGAACCGCAGTGTTGATACAGGCGGGAGAGCGGGCGCTACTGTATGACACCGGCCCGGGTGATCCCAACGGACGCAATGCCGGAGAAGATTTGTTGCGGCCTGCGCTGTCTGCCGCAGGAATCCGGACCCTGGACACACTGGTAGTCAGCCACGGTGACCTGGATCACAGCGCCGGGGCTCAAACGCTGTTGTCGCAGATACCGGTTCGACGGCTGCGCCGGGGCGCGGACGGGTTTGAGCTGCCCGGTAGCAGCGTCTGCCAGGCGGGCGAAAGTTGGCGCTGGCCCGGGGGACAGCGCTTCCGCTTTCTGTCGCCAGCCCTTTACGGGTCAACGAGCGGCACGGCGCGCAATAACGCATCCTGCGTGCTGCAGGTAGATATCGACGGCTACCGGATGCTGCTGGCTGGAGACGTGGAGCGACCCGGTGAGCTGGAGGCGGTGGTGTACTGGCGAGACGCGCTGCGCTCGCAATGGCTGCTGGTTGCACATCACGGCAGTGCCACGTCCAGTTCGTATTCCAAGCTGAAACATACGCAGCCGGCAGTCGCAGTCGTCAGTGCTGGCTATCGCAATAATTTCCGCCATCCTCATCCCTCTGTCGTGGCGAGACTGGACGCGTTCGGCGCAGAACTACTGGATACCGCGCGTGAAGGCGCGCTGGAGTTCAGGATTCGCGACGGCCAATTGCAGGAGACGCGGGCCTATCGACGTGGCTCCAGGCCCTATTGGTGGTAGATAACGGGCGCTCTGCTGTGTGCTTTCCGCTCTCCGGCGGTCTGCGTATAATATGCTGAAATAACACAATCCGGGGCGTTACCGTGCTTGAACTACTCATGGCTGGCGGTTGGTTGATGATACTGATCGTGCTTTGTTCCATTGTTGTGCTGGCGATCTGTATCGAGCGCATCTACACGCTGAATCCCAAGAAGATCGCGCCACCCCACCTGCTGGCGACTGTCTGGAAACAACTCAAACGGGGCGAGCTGGACGCACCCCGTCTCCGCACGTTGCGCGACTCTTCGCCGCTGGGGAGAATCCTTTCTGCCGGCCTGAGCAACGCCTACCACGGCCGTGACGTTATGAAAGAGAGTATCCAGGAGGCCGCGGCCCACGTGGTCCATGAGCTGGAGCGCTACCTCAACACCCTGGGTACTATCGCCGCGGTGGCGCCATTGCTGGGACTGCTGGGTACGGTGCTGGGCATGATCAAGGTGTTCGCTGAAATCATGGCGCAGGGCACCGGGAACGCCAGCGCACTGGCGGGCGGCATTTCCGAGGCGCTGATCACCACGGCCGCCGGGTTAACGGTGGCGATTCCGGCGCTGGTGATGCACCGTTATTTCACTGGCAGAATCGATGCGATCGTTGTCGAGTTGGAGCAGGAGACGATCAAGCTTGTAGACGCACTGCACAGTGAAGAGAACGTGGAAAGCGGCTCTTGAAGTTTCGTCGCCAAATTCGCGAGGAAGTGGGCATCAATCTGACGCCGCTGATTGATATTGTTTTCCTGCTGCTGATCTTTTTCATGGTCTCGACAACGTTTACCAAGGAAACCCAGCTCAGCATCGACCTGCCTGAAGCCAAGGGCCAACCCAAAGAGAACGTAGAGCGCCAGATCGAGATACTGGTCGACGAATCTGGCGGCTATCGCGTCAACGGGCGCGCCCTGGTGGATGCGCACATGCGCACCCTGCAGGCGGCAATCTACAAGGAATCCTCCGGTGACACCACGCTGCCCATGATCATTACTGCCGATGCTCAGGCCGCTCACGAGTACGTGGTACGTGCCATGGACGCAGCGGGTCAGATGGGCTTTATTCACCTGAGCATCACCACGCGCCAGCCCAGCGGACAGGAACCGCCGGCGGGTGATGGCTGAGGCCACGGCCGGCGCGCCCAAACCTGGCGACTGGGCACTCTATCGCCGCCTCCTTGCGCAGCTTGCCCCTCAGGCGCGCTACTTTTTCCTGAGCCTTGGCGGTTACGCGCTCTACTCACTGGGTGTGGTGCTACTGGCTGACCTGATGCAGTTCTTGTTGGATTCGCTGGATGGCGAGCAGCCGGCGGGCGGTGGCCTGCTGAGTAGCATTACGCACTACTTCACACAGGGCAGTGACTACGAGGCGCTGGACCTGGCGCGCACGGTGGTGCCTGCCGCGATCGTTTTACTGGCGCTGTTGCGTGCCCTGGGCTACTTCGGGGGCAGCTACTTTATGAATCACGTGGCGCGCAACATGATCCACGATCTACGTTGCCGGTTGTTCGACCGGATGCTGCTGGCTCCCGGCGACTACTTCGATCGCAACAGCCAGGGTGTGCTGCTGGCCAAAATTACCTACAACGTCGAACAGGTAACGGGCGCGGTTACCCGCGCCCTGAGAACACTGCTGCGCGAGACGCTTGTCGTGGCCGGTCTGCTGTCCTACATGCTGTATCTCAACTGGCGCCTGTGCCTGGTGTTCCTGGCGGTGACGCCGTTGATTGCGCTGGTGGTCACCCGCGTAGGGCGCCTGTTCCGGCGCTACAGTGAGCGCATACAGGATTCCATGGGCGAGGTGGCGCAGATTGCCGGTGAGAGCATTAATGCCTGGCGCGAGTTGCGCCTCTACGGCGCACAACAACAGCAGCGCAGGCGCTTTGCAGACGCCAGCGAGTACAACCGCAGCCAGAGTCTGAAGCTGGCGAAAGCCGATGCCATCAGTACGCCGGTGATCCAGACGCTGCTGGCGTCTGCGATGGCGGTGATCGTGTGGTTCGCGCTGCAGCCCGACATTCTGGGTGCGATGACGCCCGGTGCACTGGTGGCTTTTCTGGTAGCGGCTGTGCAGCTGGGTAAGCCGGTGCGCCAGTTGAGCAGCATTCAA
Organism: Gammaproteobacteria bacterium; assembly: GCA_030426545.1. Classification (GTDB taxonomy): domain Bacteria; phylum Pseudomonadota; class Gammaproteobacteria; order Pseudomonadales; family Halieaceae; genus Marimicrobium. Next base: position 4,943 of record JAUHYL010000026.1, on the reverse strand, counting down.
AGCCTGTTTCAGCGGGGCCTGGCTGCCGCGGAGGACATTTTTCGGCAACTGGATCAGGCGTCGGAACAGCGGGCGGGCGGGGCAAAACTGGGACGAGTAAAGGGCGATATAGAATTCCGTCATGTCAGCTTTACTTATCCGGGCGCCGATCAACCGGCACTGCGCGATGTCAGCCTGCGGATTGATGCGGGTGAAACCGTAGCGCTTGTGGGACCTTCGGGTGCGGGCAAATCCACGCTTGTACAACTGCTGGCCGGGTTTTACCGGCCACAGGGGGGTGATGTATTGCTGGACGGCCAATCGGTATCGACGGTTGATCTGATCGAACTGCGGGCACAACTGGCGCTGGTTGCGCAGCGCCCGCCGCTTTTGAGAGACACGGTCTATAACAATATTGCCTTCGGTGAGCTGGCCGGTGCGACTGAGCAGGCTGTTACTGAAGCGCTACAGATGGCCGACGCGGCGGCTTTCGTTGAGCAGCTGCCACAGGGACTCTACACCCGACTGGGTGCAGACGGTGACGGTCTATCCGGGGGGCAGCGCCAACGACTGGCTATCGCGCGCGCCCTGTTAAAAGATGCGCCGGTGTTGATCCTGGACGAGGCGACGGCTGCACTGGACAACGAATCCGAGCGGGCAGTGCAGGAGGTTCTGCAACGGGTGACCGCGGGTAAGACAACCCTGGTCATCGCGCATCGCCTGAGCACGGTCGTGCAAGCTGATCGCGTTGTAGTGCTGGATCGTGGCGCGATCGTCGAGGAGGGTACGCACCCGCAACTGGTTCAGGCGGGAGGCCTTTACGCGCGACTGTATCAACGCGAGTTGGTCGATTGAGGCTGGCCTGCAGACCCTGGCTTGAGTCGCTGTTCACGCGCGCATGGTCTCAGCGTGCACACTGGTTGATGCTCCTGCTGCCACTGGAACTGCTGTTCCGCTGCGCTGTCAGGCTGCGCCGCGCCGCTTTTACCACAGGCCTCTTGCAGCCATATCGAGCGCCCGTTCCGGTGGTTGTCGTTGGCAATATCACGGTTGGCGGTTCGGGGAAAACCCCCGTTGTTATCGCCCTGGCTGACATGCTCACGGCGAAAGGTATACGCGTCGGCGTGGTGAGCCGCGGATTCGGTCGCAGTGTGTCGGCTTTACGGCTGGTGGATGACAGCAGTAGCGCGCGTGATGTGGGGGACGAACCACTGCTGATTTATCGGCGAACCGGGTGCCCCTGTGCCGTGCACAAAGACCGCAGTAAGGCAGCCAGCGCCTTGCTCGACACCTACCCGCTGGATGTGCTGCTGGCGGACGATGGCCTTCAGCATTACGGCCTCGCCCGCGATCTGGAGGTGGTGATGTACGATGCGGCAATGGCCTTCGGCAGTGGCCATTGCCTGCCCGTGGGGCCATTACGTGAACCCGTGTCCCGTCTGGCGAGCGCCGATCTGGTGCTCGCCAGGGGAGGAGGCAGTCCCAACGATGTGGGCATAGAAGTCCAGTGCCTGGTAAACCTTGCAACCGGCGAGGAGCGGGCCTGTTTACCCTCAGCCGTTGGTGCAGAAATCGTTGCCGTTGCCGGTATCGCCCAGCCGGAGCACTTCTTCGTCCAGTTGCGTAACGCAGGGTTTAATGTGACGCCCTTCGCTTTCAGAGATCACCATGAATTCTGCGCGGCGGATTTTTCAGCGCTGCAGGGCAGGGTGATTATCATGACGCAGAAAGACGCGGTAAAATGCGTCGATCTTGTCGGCGACAATGTATGGTATGTGAAAATCAATGCCCTGTTGCCGCCAGTATTAACCGACGCCGTACTGCAGCTGTTCTAACACGCGGGTGGGCCACCAAGCCATTACCACGGAGATTCCAGTGTCATTTACCGTCGTTATCCCGGCCCGTTACGGCTCCACGCGTTTACCGGGCAAGCCGCTGTTGGCGATAGCCGACAAGCCCATGCTGCAACACGTGTGGGAGCAGGCCAGCCAGAGTTCCGCTGATGCGGTGGTGATCGCCACGGATGATCAACGCATTGAGCAGGCGGCGCTGGGTTTTGGTGCCGACGTTTGCATGACATCACCCGAGCATCCGTCGGGTACTGACCGCCTGCAACAGGTGGTAACAGAGTTGGCCCTGCCAGACGATGCGTTGGTCGTGAACGTCCAGGGCGACGAGCCGATGATTCCACCCGCGGTCATTGATCAGGTGGCGCTGAACCTGGCCGAGGCGGAAACCGCCCAGGTGGCGACCCTGTGCGAGGCGATAACGTCAGTCGGAGATCTGCTCAACCCGAACGTGGTGAAGGTGGTTACCGATGACAACGGCATGGCGCTGTATTTCAGCAGAGCGCCCATCCCCTGGCCACGCGAGGCGTTTCGCGAGGAACCGCAGCTGATGCCTGACGGCGACCACTGGCATCGACACATTGGCATCTACGCCTACCGAACGGCTTTTTTGCACCGCTACGTCACGTGGCCGCCTGCGCCGCTGGAGCAGCAGGAGCAACTGGAACAACTGCGCGCTCTGCACCACGGTGCCGGTATTCATGTGGCGCCTGCGCTTGCGGTGGTGCCGCCGGGTGTGGATACCGCGGAAGATCTTGAGCATGTGCGCGACCTTTTGGGAGGGAGTCGCTGAATGTCCGCTGACGGCGTAACGCGCGTGCTGTTTGTCTGTCTGGGCAATATTTGTCGCTCGCCCACCGCAGAAGCCGTGTTTACCAACATCGTCGAAGCGCGTGGACTGGCGGGTGACATCGACATTGATTCCTGCGGTACGTCCGGTTGGCACAAAGGTGAACCACCGGACGAGCGTGCAACGCGCGAGGCGGCCAGGCGTGGCTATGATATGACGGCACTGCGCGGCCGCCAGATTGAATTGCGGGATTTTGAGCGCTTTCACTATATTCTCGCGATGGATTACGCGAACCTCAGCGAGCTGCAGGCGATGTGTCCCGCTGCTTTTAGCGGGCACCTCGGCCTCTTTCTCGAATTCGCTGCGGGCGTCGACGAGGAGGAGGTGCCTGACCCCTACTATGGCGGAGATGCCGGTTTTTCCCACGTGCTGGATCTGGTAGAGGCCGCCAGCGAAGGGCTGCTCAGCGCGCTGCAACGCCGCGACTGAATCCAGTGAATATCCAGTCTGATGTGTCACTGCAATTGCTGCATACCCTGCGCCTGAAGTCGCAGGCGAGGGCGCTGTGCACGGTATCGGGAACCGCTGAGCTTCGCACTGCGTTGGCGTGGGCACGGGCCGAGGGGTTGCCCCCGGCAGTGCTGGGTGAAGGCAGCAATGTGGTGTTGCCGGAGTACTGGGAAACGCTGGTCATCCTGCAGCGCATCCCCGGTATCGAGGTGCTTTCGCAGGACGGGAAGAGTGTGCGGTTGCGCGTGGGGGCGGGCGAGAACTGGCACGCATTCGTCGCCTGGGCTTTGGGTCAGGGTTATTTCGGGCTGGAAAATCTCGCGCTCATTCCAGGTACTGTCGGTGCCGCGCCGATTCAGAATATCGGCGCTTACGGTGTGGAAGTCGCCTCGTTCGTAGAATCTGTGCACGGGCTTGTCACGGTCGATGCAGCGGAGGTGACGCTAAGCACAGCAGACTGCCAGTTTGGTTATCGTAACAGCGTGTTCAAGGGAGCCCTGCGCGATGAGGTGATTATCACGGCGGTTGATCTGCGCCTGAGTAAGCAGCCTTCTTCGCAAACGGGCTATCCCTCACTGCAGGCCCACCTGGAGTCAGCGGGTATCGATAGCGCGACGCCAGAGCAAGTGTTCAATGCCGTGATGGATATCCGCCGCAGCAAGCTGCCGGATCCCGCGGTGCAACCCAACGCTGGCAGTTTTTTTAAGAACCCGGTGCTGGACACCGCCGGGGCCAATGCGCTGCGTGAGCGCTTTCCCGATATTCCGTGCTACGAGCAAAGCGACGGCTCGGTAAAAGTGGCGGCCGCGTGGCTGATCGACCAGTGCGGCTGGCGCGGCCACCGGGTGCGTGGCGTCGGTGTGCACAGCGAGCATGCCCTGGTGCTGGTGAACGATGGCGGCGATTCGGCGCAGGAACTGCTGCGGCTTGCCGATGCGATCGCCGCGGATGTGGCCGCAAAATTCGATATTGATCTGGCGATTGAGCCACGCGTCTATCTATGAATCCATGAGTGAATTTGATCACAAGGCCTTTTTGCAGACGCTGACCAGCCGGCCCGGCGTTTATCAGATGTATAACGAGCAGGGTGAGCTGCTGTACGTCGGCAAAGCGCGCAATCTGAAGAATCGCGTCGGCAGTTACTTCCGCGCGCGTGGCCTCACGGATAAAACGATGGCCCTGGTACAGCGTATTCACGACATTCAGGTCACGGTTACCTCGACCGAGGTCGATGCCCTGCTGCTGGAACACAATCTGATCAAGAGCCATCGCCCGCCCTATAACATCCTCCTCAAGGACGATAAGTCCTACCCCTATATTTTTCTGTCCGACGAGGATTCGTTTCCGAGGCTTGATCTGCATCGCGGGCCGAAGCGACGTAAGGGGCGTTACTTCGGCCCCTATCCCAGCGCGGGTGCGGTGCGCGAATCGCTGCACTTTCTGCAGAAGGTATTCCGTGTAAGGCAGTGCGAAGACAGCTACTTCAAAAACCGTTCGCGCCCCTGTTTGCAACACCAGATTGATCGCTGCACAGCGCCCTGCGTCGGACTCGTCAGTGAGGAGGAATATGCGCAACAGGTGGAGAACACCGCCCTGTTCCTCAAGGGCAAGTCTCAACAGTTGATGGTGCGGCTGGCCGACGACATGGAACAGGCCGCGGCTGAACTGTCGTATGAGAAAGCCGCGGTATACCGCGACCAGATCAGCCAGCTGCAGCATGTGCAGGCCAGCCAGGGCATAGAGGGCGTGTCTGGCGACCTGGATATTCTGGCAGCGGCCACCTCGCATGGCCTGGCTTGCGTGCAGGTGCTGTTCGT
>JAUHYL010000112.1 GCA_030426545.1 Gammaproteobacteria bacterium | reverse complement strand
GTATAGACCGGCGAGGAAGCTCAGCGGCACAAAGATAGCGGTAATAATCGTCAGCACCTTCATGGTGTTGTTCAGCCGGTGGGAGCTAAGCGAGAGATAGCCCTCCACGAGGTCACCGCACATCTCATAATACATGGCGCAGAGGCTGTAAAGTCGTTCACAGCGGTCGTATACATCGCGGCGCAGGTGCTGGAAATCGTCGTCCTGGCCAAGGTGGGGGCTGCCGTTGCGCCAGATGTCTTCTGCCAGGCGCTGGTGGTAGCTGAAGATACGCCGCAATTTCCTGAGGCGTGCCCGGTATTCCACCAGTTCACGCATGGCGGACTCGGATTGCGCCTGCAGGATGCCGTCTTCCAGTTGCTCGAGGCTGTCCTCAAAATCGAGCAATCGCGCGAGGTAGCGACCGCCGGCGTAATGCAGGAGGTTCAGGGCCAGCGCGGAGGGTTGTTCGAGTTGTCCGCTGGATTCTGCCTGCTCCCAGACATGCTCGATACTCACCGAGTGCCCCGCGTGCAGCGTGATCAGGTGGTCTTCGCCCACCCAGATACCGAGCTGCTGCGCCTGCAGGTTGAGCCCTTCATCCAGGCTGGCGATACCGCGAAAGAGGATAAAGGAGTGGTTTTCGAAGTGCTCCACCTTTGGCGGGTGGCGGACACGCGAGCCGTCGCGTATGGCGAGTTCGTCGCATCCCATGGAGAGCAGGAGTTCCCGGGCCGAGTCGCCAGACTCCCCCTGAACGTCCAGCCAGAGTTTCCCGCCGGATTGACGCCACCGTTCGATGAGTTCAGTGGAGCCAGCCTGTAGCTCATTGGCGGTGGAAAGTAGAAGTACCTTGATCATGCCTAATATTTCCAGTATCTCTAGTGGCCGGCATCCGTCGTTTCAGACAGCATGCCGTCCCATTGTATGACGCTTTCGGAGAATTGGCAGCAAGCAAGATGGAACAGCTCAAGAATATCCTGGAAACGCCACTCATTGTCTATGGCGACACCAACATCACCCTGATGCAGATCCTGTCCGGGATCGTGTTTACGGTAGTCGCCGGGCTGTTTGTGATCTGGAGCAGCCGCCTGTTGCGCCTGCGCCTGCAGAAAAGCGAATTCAGCCCGGATGTGATCCAGTTGCTCACTCGCGGCTACCTCATTATCGGATTCTTTGTACTGTTCTTTATGGTGCTGGAGTTTCTCGATGTGCCGCTGGCGGCGTTTGCGTTCGTGTCCGGTGCCGTGGCCATCGGTGTGGGTTTTGGCGCACAGAACATCCTGAATAATTTCATCAGTGGCTGGATTCTGATGTGGGAAAGGCCAATCAAGATTGGCGACTTCCTGGAGCTCGGTGACGTGCGCGGTACGGTCGAATCCATCGACACGCGTTCTACCCGCATTCGCCGCGTGGACGGGGTGCACCTTCTCGTGCCGAACAGTTCACTGCTGGAGAACACGGTTACCAACTGGACGCTCATTGATCGACTGGTGCGAACTTCGGTTGTTGTAGGCGTGGCCTATGGCAGCGATGTGCAGCGGGTGCGTGAGTTGCTCAATCAGGCAGCCAGCGAACAGACGGATGTGTTGAAAGATCCTCCGCACAATGTGTTGTTTGATGACTTTGGCGACAGCGCACTGGTGTTCACCCTGGATGTCTGGGTGTACGCCGGCGCTGAACGGGGCCTGCGCGTGATCCGCAGCGAGTTGCGCTTCCGCATTGATCAGTTGTTCCGGGAGAATGACGTGGTCATCGCCTTCCCGCAGCAGGATGTGCACGTCGACGGCAGTATCCTGCTGTCACATGCCGGTAACAAGGCAGATCAGGGGCAGGAAGCTTCTTCCTGAGGCAGGCAGTAATGGGTTGTTTCAGGGCACAGCCCGGGAACTCATTGTGAACAACAAAAACAGTGCTGCCAGCGTGTACAGTGATGAAAACGCCGAGCCTATTTGCGGCAGCCGATAAACCAGGGATTGATTGATGGCGACAGACGATAAAGATGTGCTCCACATTGGCGGTTGTGCGATAGCGCCGGGGGAGCGGCGCGTGGTCGATATCTCGGTCGCGCCGATGTATACCCACGACGACCTGTCTATAGCCGTGCAGGTGGTGCGCGGCAAAAAGCCGGGCCCGGTGTTATTCGTTTCAGCGGCGATACACGGTAACGAAATCAACGGTGTGGAGATTGTTCGACGTCTCCTGAAACACAGCGCGCTGCGCTCGATCCGCGGTACGGTGCTGGCAATACCGATTGTGAACGTCTACGGGTTTCTTAATCACGATCGGTACCTGCCCGATGGCAGAGACCTCAACCGTTCCTTTCCGGGCTCGCCCAAGGGCTCTTTGACCGGGCGCGTGGCGCATGCCTTCGCCTCGGAGATCGTGAGCAAATCTACCCACGGTATAGATCTGCACACAGGCGCACGGCACCGCAGCAACTTTCCACAGATACGCGCTGATCTGGATGATCCCCGGGCGCTGGAAATGACCAAGGCATTCGGTGTGCCGCTGGCTATCGACTCGCGGTTGCGCGATGGTTCACTGCGGGAGTGCGCCGGCGATATGGGTATCCCGGTGATACTCTACGAGGCGGGTGAGGCTTTGCGTTTTGACGAAATGCATATCCGTGGCGGTGTCAAAGGCGTGCTCAACGTGATGCGCTCCATCGGTATGATTGCGCGTAAGTCGCGTGGAAAAAGAACGCCTGAACTCATTGTCAGTGATCAATCCAGTTGGGTAAGGGCACCGGAAAGCGGCATTTTGCGCGCCTTGGTGCCGCTGGGCTCCAAAGTCTCGGTCGGTCAGGTGCTGGCGCACATCGGTGACCCGATGGGCTCCCGTGAGGCTCCGCTGACGGCCCCCTTTGACGGGGTGGTCATTGGTCGTACCAATCTCCCGCTGGTATACGAGGGTGATGCGGTGTTTCATATCGCGCAGTATGGTCGCCGGGCGGCTTCGGTGGAGGCGCAGGTGGAGCAGTTTCGTGAAGAGCACGGGACTCGCAATGATGTGGCGCCGACGCCTGATATCGGTGTGGAATAAGCGCGCAAATTTTGGTGTAAGTGAGAGCGGCGCAGCCACCTCATAGGGTGGTGACGGCCCTCGCCAGCGCGGCGATCCCCTCCGGCGCGTAGCCCAGTTCACGCAGAATGGTTTCAGTGTCGGCACCCGTCTCCGGGGCCGCACGCCGAATTCTACCCGGCGTCTTTGAAAACTTGTAAATCATGCCCACCTGGTCGATGAAGCCCCTGCCGATCTCGCTGCCAGACAAGATTGCCCCGCGGCTGCGGTGGTGGTCATTGGCCATCACTTCGTCCAGCGAAAGCACGGGCGACACACAGGTATCTTCCAGCATTAACAGCGCCACCCACTCATCGCGCGGTTTGCCCAGAAATATCTCGCGCAGCCTGGCCTTTTGCGCCTCACGTTCCTCCTCGCTATCCGGGTACTGGCGATCAGCGAATTCGGGCACACCGATCAACTCGCACAGGCGTTCCCAGAACCACGGCTCAAAGGTACCCAGCGATACGCTCCTGCCGTCAGCGCATTCATAGATGTTGTAAAACGCGTACTTTCCACTGAGAGTAGTTTCCCCACGCTGTGGCGATACGCCCGTTTCCTGCACTTCGTTGAGTTGCAGCAGCATCATGTTGAGCAGTGTATCGACCATGGCGAAATCGACGTACTGGCCTTCGCCGGTGCGCTGGCGATGGTAGACAGCGATCATGATCGCCAGTGCCGCGCTGATGCCGCCGGCGTCATCGGCGATGGCGTTGCCGGGAATTTTTGGCGGGCCGTCTCTATCGCCCGTCATGTGCGGTACACCGGCGAGCGACTGGTAGTTCAGATCGTGGGCGGCCATCAGCGCGTAGGGGCCCTCCTGGCCGAGGCCGGAAAGAGAGACGCAGATAATATCGGGCTTGATCTTGCACAGGCTGTCGTAATCCATGCCCAGCTTTTTCGCCACGCCCGGACGAAAACCCTCCACCACCACGTCTACCTGGGCAACAAGTTTTTCGAAGACTTCGCGACCTTCTTCTTTCTTGAGGTTGAGCCGCATGCTGCGTGTGTTACGCCTCAAAACGTCGGGCATGGTGAGTTCCCGTCCGCCGCGGCTGGGGGGCTCGACCTTGACGATATCCGCGCCGAAGTCGCCCAGAATCTGGGAGGCGTGAGGGCCGGGTCCCAGCCGTGCCAGATCCAGTATGCGCAGGCCGTCCAGCGGAAGATTCGCCATGGGTTTACTCTCTCTGTGCAGTTTGACCTGGAAGCGACGGGGCCCCTAGGGCTGCCACTGTTCACCGGTGCGCGACCAGGGGTTGTCGTCGGCGTCCGCGGGCAGTGCGACGCGGGCGCTGAAGCGGGTTTTCACCGCGTTCGCGGCGGATAGTGTGATGACGAGATTGGCCCAGGCGCAACCCACGTCATCGATTTCCGTGCTTTCGACCTCACCGCTAAACACAATGGTGTCACCGGGGCAGATGGGGTCGCCCATGCGGAACCGGTAGCGGCCGATACGCGCTCTTGGTCCGCCCCAGTCGGTGATGTAGCGCTCCAGCCAGGCGGCCTGGTTGGGCGTGTTCATGAAGATATCGCGGGTGCCGTTGCGTTGCTGCGCGAAATCGCGATCGTGGTGCATGGGGCGCCAGTCGCGGCTCGCCAGTGCACCCAGTACCACGCTGGTCGTGGAAACCTCGTGCACCAGCGGAGGCAGTGTGTCGCCCGCGCTGACATCGGGCAGCGTCAGTGACTGTGTTCCGGCGTTGCTCATCGCGCCCCCTTGCGGTAGCCGAAACCCGTCATGGTTTCTGTGCCTACCCAGCCACCGTTCTGGTTGCTGCAGACGCAATCGATGACCCAGAATCGTCCCTTACCCAGTTTGGTGGTTTTCACCTCCGACAGCGAACGCAGGGTTTCCACGGCGCTGATGCGGTCACCGGGCCTGACGGGTTCGCCGAACACCACTTCACTGTCGGTCGCTACGGCTTCCGGCAGCGCCAGTGTTTTCTTGAGGTCAAAATGCGTTTGCCAGGGCTGGGGGATAGTTTCGCGCCCGGGCATCCAGTAGTGCGGCCGGAACCAGGCCGAGAGCATTGTCAGCGGTGCGGTGGGGCCGCCGGTGAGCGCTTGTGCGACGGCGTCGTCCCAGTAGATCGGGTTGCCGTTTTGCACTGAGGCGCAGGTGGTGAAGATGTAGCCGCGCTCCACGTCAAACTCTCCGCTCACGGCGTGCCGCTCCTGGTTGATCCAGGACAGCGCTTCCTCGAGACCCGTGCTGAAATCGTCGGCGTCGGACATAGGTTTAAGCAATAACCCGGCGTGCCTAAGTGAGCACCACAGGTTCGCGATCAATGATCTCTTCGGCAATCACATCCTCCCAGTACTCGGTTCCGCCGAGGGCCAGTTGGTACTGCTTGCCGCGGCGCAGGAAGAGGGTAGTGTCCTGTTCCTCCATATAACCCATACCGCCAAAGATTTGCGAGCCCACATCCATGACATGCCCCACAGTTTCCGCTGAAAAAGCCTTGGTTTTGGCCACGTAGCCCCGCGTGTGGCGGTCCTTGTCGATCTGGAATGCGGTGAACAGGGTCAGCATGTCGGCGCCGTAGAGTTCGATAATAAGCTGCGCCAGGTAACCCTGTATGGTCTGCATCTGTCCGATAGGGCGGCCGAACTGAACGCGCTCCTTGGCGTATTGCGTTGCGTGTTCATGCATCTCAAAGCCGGCGCCGTTGGTATAGGCACAAAAGGCGACCACGGCTTTATGTAGCGCAGGCTCGAGGGCATCCCAGCCCTGGTTCAGTTCGCCCACCATGGCGGAGGCGGGTACGACAACATCGTCAAAGTCCACCTGGTAATGACGATCACGTGACATGGTGGGCATGTGTTTGGTGCTGATGCCGCTACTGTTTCGATCCACCAGGAACAGGCTGAGGCCATTGCAGGAATCTGCTTCGCCGGTGCGCGCCACCACGATCAGGGTGTCTGCGCCATCGGCAAACTCCACAAACAGTTTGCTGCCGCTCAGCGCGTAGCCATCGGCATGTGCTTCAGCCCTGAGCTTGATGTGCTCCGGCCGGAAGAAGCGCGAGTACTCCTGGTAGCCCAGGGCATAAATGGTGTCACCGGCCACGATCCCCGGCAGCAGGTCGCGCTGTTGATCCTCGCTGCCGCTGTTGGCTATCAGGTCTGCGGCCAGCACCGCGGTGTAGAGAAACGGGCTGGGGCAGACGTGGCGACCCAGTTCACGGATCAGGACCACCAGGTCGAGAATGCCCATACCCATGCCGTCGAATTCCTCGGGCACGATCATGCCCAGCCAGCCCATCTGCGCGAACTGCGCCCACATGTCGCGGCAGAAACCGATGTCGGATTCCTGCTCCATGCGCCGCACGAAATCAAAGCTGCACTCCTTGTCCATGAAGCGGCTGGCCATGTCCTGCAACTGCGACTGTTCTTCGGTGAGTTTGATGTCCACTGACTGTCTCCTGGTGACTCGACGCCGACGTTTAAGGGGTCTGCCCGAAGCGCGCGAGCCTATGCACTAGCGCTGTGGCAATTCGGGTTTGCCCAGCGCGTTGGGCAAGCCCAACAGTCGCCGCGCGACGATGGATTTGGAGGTGTCGACGCCGCCCGCCGCCACGCGCGCGTGCCCGGCCATGAGGTACTCGTCTGCCAGGGCGCCGTCGAAAGGCGAGTGCTCGCCACCCCACAGGCCGCCCAGCGGCCCGAGCAGGTCAAGCGCCAGCTGCGCGAACTCATCACCGATGCTCGCACCCCAAACCTTGTTCATCGAGGCCTCGACGTCCGGTACCGCCTCCTGGGCTCGACAGATGGCGAGTCGCTCGAGCATGGTGCCAACCTCCACCCTGGCCGCCATGCGCGCCAGCGACCGCCGTGTATGCGGATCCTGTGCCGGGCGTTCGCCGTTGAGGTCGGCCCGCCGGAACCAGCCGACGATGTTGTCGAAGCGCCTCACCCGGGAAGCAAAAGACAGGATGGCAAAGCGTTCGTAATCCAGCGCCTGCATCATGTAATAAAAGCCCTTGTTCTGCTCGCCCACCAGGCGCGAGCGCGGAATCTTCATCTTGTCGAAGAACACCTGGTTGGTGCGGTGTGTGGTGCCCTCACGACCCAGCGTGTCCATGCGCGACAGGCTGAGCCCCGGGGTGTCATGATCGACGATAAAAATACTGATGCCCTTGTGCTTGGGTGCATCCGGATCAGTCCGCAGGGCCATCCAGTGCCAGCGGCAGAAGTGAGCCGAGGTGATGAAGTGCTTCATCCCGCTCACTTCGAAGTGATCGCCCTTATCCACGGCGCGGCATTGCATGGAGCCCAGATCCGTGCCGGCATTCGGTTCCGTATACGTGATTGCCCACTGGCCTTCATTGCGGAAGATTTTCGGCAGAAAATCCTTTTTCATTTCTTCACTGGCCACGTGGTAAATGGTGCTGGCGATCGTGCCGACGTTTTTTCCAATGATCGGCGCACCGGCACGGTCCAGTTCCGCATTCAGAATGAAAGGCGCCAGCGGTACGGGCGTTGCCGAACCGCCGTATTCTTCCGGAAACCCCATGCCAAGCCAGCCGCGATCGGCCATCTTGGTCACAAACTCAATACGCGCGGGTGTATCGATAAAAATACTGCCGGCAACGTCCTCGGTCAGTTCCTCTGCGATAAAGGCCCGCACCTCTTCGCGGAAGGCGATTTCAGCCGGGCTCCAGTCAAAGTCCACGCGGTTTCCTCAGCGTTGTACAGCTTGTGTCCGGCCCACTTTCCGCGCCGGATTATAATAAGACATCCGTCATGTAATAGAACTCATCATAGTACAGCGTACCGGCCGTGAGAAGTGTCTCCAGCTCAAACCCCGCAGTCCCAACACAACAACCAAAGCACAAAAACAACGCACACAATGAACCCAATTCCGAATGGCCTGCCGGGCCCGGGGTAGCAGAGCGAGTATCTTAGCCTTCCGAGCCCTGCTCCCCCGGGCCCGGCAGGCCCACACCACAATCGGCCGCCCAGCCCCAACC
>JAUHYL010000025.1 GCA_030426545.1 Gammaproteobacteria bacterium | reverse complement strand
AAAAGTACTTTATACAGCCGGTAACCGACTACCCCTCCCAGTTGTTCGATATGCTCACGTCCATTTCGCCCCGTCAGGGTGTCAGGCCGGAGATTGCGGTAATGACGCCGGGCATCTTCAATTCCGCTTATTTCGAGCACGCTTATCTGGCCCAGCGCATGGGCGCGGAACTGGTGGAGGGCTCAGACCTGGTAGTTGACTCCGACGACAAGGTTTACATGCGCACCATTGGCGGACTGGAGCGAGTCGACGTGATTTACCGGCGCATCAATGATGATTTTATGGATCCGGAAGTTTTTCACCCGAACTCCATGCTGGGAACGCCGGGACTGTTCCGCGCGTGGCGTAAGGGTAATGTCGGCATAGCCAATGCGCCAGGTTCTGGCGTCGCTGACGACAAGGTTGTCTACACCTATGTGCCAGCAATAATTAAATACTATCTTGATCAGGATCCCATTATTCCGAACGTGCCTTCTTATCTATGCATGAATAAGAAGCACATGAACCATGTACTGGCCAATCTTGATTCAATGGTGGTGAAACCGGCGAATGAGTCTGGCGGTTACGGTATGTTGGTTGGGCCCGCGGCCACCAAGAAGGAACGCCAGCAATTCGCTGATTTAATCAAGAAGAACCCACGCAACTACATGGCACAGCCCACCCTTGCACTGTCTACGGCCGCTACGCTGTGCGGCAGGAATATTGAGCCAAGGCACCTGGATTTGCGGCCTTTTATTTTGCAGGGCGAAAGTGACTACGTGACTGCCGGTGGACTGACGCGGGTTGCTCTGCGTAAGGGTTCACTGGTGGTGAATTCTTCCCAGGGCGGCGGCAGTAAAGACACCTGGATCGTCGATATGGATGCCAGCTGATGTTGTCGCGAGTTGCAGAACGAGTTTACTGGCTGGCGCGGTACCTCGAGAGAGCAGAGGATACCGCGCGTCTCATTCTGGTACGTCATCAATCCATCCTGGACCTGCCCCGCGCGCTACAACCTGACTGGGAATTGTTGCTGGAGGTACTGGGAGCCAAGGAGCATTTTGCGAGCCTGCCGGGTGCCGCTACGGAAGCCAATGTAATTCGCTACGTGTTTTCTGAGGAGGAGAACCACTCATCTCTGGTGAATTCAGTTAAAGGCGCCCGTGAAAATATGCGAACCACCCGGGAAATTTTGCCCAGTGAATCCTGGGAACAGATCAACAGCTTGTATCTCAGTGTTGTCAAGCGCCGCAGTAAGGGGCTGCCGCGAGACTCGCGCCATACCGTCCTGAACAACATTATCAAGTCCAGCCAGCAAATTACGGGCATGCTGTCTGGCACGATGAGTCACGATGCAGCCTATCAGTTCTTACGCATGGGCCGCATGTTGGAACGGGCCGACATGATCAGCCGCATTATTGATGTGGGCACCGCAGATCTGATTGGAGGGGACGAGGCCCGCTTACCTTATCAGAATGTTTTGTGGATCAGCGTGTTGCAATCACTCAGCGCCTACCAGATGTATCGCCTGAGCGTGCGCTCCAACGTAAACCCGTCCGACGTCGTCAACTTCCTGCTTCATGACGAGCACTTTCCCCGTGCCCTGGTGCACAGCCTCCGGGAGCTCGAATCGAGCATGAAACTGCTTCCTGATAACTCCAGGGCAATCAAGGTGGTGCGCTCACTATTGCGCAAGCTCAAACCCGGCAGTTCCAGCGAGTTCGGGGGAGTGCCAACCGGCGTGGAATTGCATGACCTGATTGATGATCTGCAAATTGAACTCCTCGCCATTCACTCGGCTATTCACGACACCTGGTTCAGTCCGGCTCGATAAAAATGCGTCCACTCTATTGCGCGTGCACGCAGCCCGTCTTTCACGACAACACCGAGTGTGGCAGCTGCGGCCGACTATTGGGTTTCGACCCGGCGACCTCACAAATGCTCAGCGTAAGCAAAACGCCCGACGGAACATTGTCGGACGGCGAGGGCAACCTCTTCCAGCTTTGCGCCAATCGCAGACTGTACGGCGTCTGCAACGGCCTCGTGCCGCTGGCCGAACATTCTGACACGACGGCGCTTTGCACCACCTGCCAGCTCAATCGCACGATCCCTGTTGTCACGCGCAAGAAGAACCTGAGTCGATGGCAGCGGCTGGAAAGCGCCAAAAGGCGCTGCGTGGCGGGGCTTGGTGCTATCGGCTTGCAGGTTGATGCGGGAAATGGCAATCACGCCGGCCCCATGCGTTTCGATTTTATCGAAGACAAGCGCAGCCACCCGGATGTACTGGAACAGTTCGTGAGCACCGGACACAAGGATGGCCTTATCACCGTTAACCTGATGGAAGCTGACGAGATACAAAGAGTGCAGCAGCGCGAGTTATCAGGAGAGCGCTACCGAACGCTACTCGGGCATTTCAGACATGAGGCCGGGCACTATTTCTATCCTCAACTGGTGACTGACAGCGCTCGCTTCGTCACCCTGTTCGGCGATCCGACCTTGAACTACGAGACCGCGTTACGCATCTACTACGATAACGGGCCACCACCCGATTGGGGGCAACTCTTTATCAGCGCGTACGCAAGCAGTCACCCACTGGAGGACTGGGCAGAGTGCTTTGCGCACTACCTGCACCTCAAGGACACACTGGAAACGGCTATCGCCTATGGATTGATTACACCAAAAACCGATAGCGACGGCATGCCGGGTCAACTGGCGTTATGGAGCGACTTTATTGTCAGCCTGAACGAAACCAATCGAAGCCTTGGTCTACGTGACCCGTATCCGTTTGTTATCAACGGCGCGGTTGCTGAAAAACTCACGTTCGTACAGCAAACCATCGACGCACTGGTGGCTAGTCGCCTTTAGGCGGGGCGCCGCGGGGAACGACTGCGGTCAACGGCGGTGCTGAACGTTTTTCCCAGTCAAGCAGCGGCAACTCCTGGAACGCAGTTTTTAGCGACTCATTCCAGGCTTTGTGCAGTGTCAGCAGGTAGGAATCGTCCGCATTCAACTTGATGTAGTGGTCTGTTTCGAAAGTGTCGTTTTCGTAGACCAACACCTCCAGCGGAGGCCCCACTGTGGCGTTCGCCCGCACCGTGGAATCCATGGACACCAGCGCACAGCGGGCGGCATCCTCCAGGCTGGTGCTCGGCGTTAATATTCTATCGAGGATCGGCTTTCCGTACTTGCTTTCACCAATCTGCAGATAAGGTGTCTCTTCGGACACCGAAATATAATTGCCGGCGGAGTAAATCAGGTAGATGAACGCCTCGCCGCCGGAAATCTGGCCGCCGACGATAAAAGACGCTGAAGTGTTGACATCAGAGTTGCCGGTCGACTGGTCTGCCTGCTCTTGCTGCTCACGACTTACCTTGCCCACGTAGCGGGCAACATCGGTCATCTTCTTGCAGGTCTTGAGGGAAGTGCCCTCCACATCCTCCAGGTCGGCATCGATCTGGCTGATCACAGCCTGGGTTGTCGCCAGGTTGCCCGCGCTCAACAGGACGATGATGCGTTCACGGTCCAACTCGTAAATGTGCATTTTGCTGTAGGTAGACAGCACGTCCGGGCCAGCATTAGTGCGGGAGTCTGAACAGAACACCAGGCCATCATTAGTGGCAACGGCTACACAGTAAGTCATTAGGGGGAAACTCTCTGTACGAAATCGCAAATCGATCTGAAAACAAAATAGCAGGTTTTGCCAGTTGAAGGGAGTATTTTGTTCCAGTGGCCGCAAGCCCCGCCGCAGGGGCCGGCAAGCCTGCTGAAGCCCGTAGTACCTGGTGCCCTGCCCCCGAGGATGCTGCCGGGAACCGGTATTCACACGGCTTTGGGCTACTCCAGCCTGTCCACCGCCACATGCATGGTTTCCGGCAACAGCAGCGGACCGTACTGGTTGTAAACCGCGACATCAGCGGCATCTCTGCCACGGGCTACCGCGATGCGCCAACCCAGGCCGTGCGCGAAGGTGGGATCAAAGGTGTGCCACTGCCCGCCGACAAAAGCCTCAAACCAGGCGTGTGAGTCCATCGGTTCCAGCTCGTAAAGATAGCCCACAACCATTCTCGCGGGAATGCACAGCGCGCGGCACAAGGCGATCGCCACATGAGCCAGGTCCCGGCATACCCCTTCCCCCCTGCCGTTCACCTCGGTCGCCGAGATGGGATAAGTACTGCTGAGCGGCACATATCGAATATTTTCGCGCACCCATTCCGTGATGGCTTCTACCTGAGCATAGCCGAGCGGTTTATCAGCGACGATCTCCATCGCCATGTTGCCGAAGCGATCGGCCTCGCAATAGCGGCTTGGAAGGAGAAAGCTGAGCACCTCCTCCGGCAACAGCGACACATCCACAAAGCCGGCATCACTTGTTGTTGGCGCTGTGCGCGACACCAGCACCTGGGCGGACGTGTTTATCTCAAAATCACCGACCGGCGCGACCAGTCGCTGACACAGGTTGCCAAAACTGTCAGTGTGTTCAGTCACTCTCAGTGACGGTGACAGGTGGTACTCCTCAGTGGACACCCATTGTGTCGGACTGCTGCGCGGACGCAGCATAAACACCATGGGAGTGGGAACTGCTACGACAAAAGACAGCGCACAACTGGCCCGTAACAGAACATCGCTCAATTGGGGCCACGCGACACAAAGCGTTTGTTCATTTTTCTCTCCATCAAAAAGTTGAGACGCCTTTGACCCATCGTCCTCTCTTACCGCGGAACTGGCAAGATCGAATTGAGTTGGTCAACAAAGAGGGGAGAAGGGCGTATGCCGGGTTACTGCACTGCGTACAACGCAACGGTCAGCACAGCTGCCAGCAGCGGTAATGCGCGACTCACCCACCTGGCCGACGTAAGCACCTGACTAACAAGGTACGCGGCTGCGCCTGCCAGCAGGCAGGCCGTGGCAATCGACTTGGCTAAGGTGAACAGCATCACCAGCCCTGCCAGCAAATAGACTCCCAGCAGACGGTCGATGGTTGTTCCACTTTGGAATGCCCGCACTGCCATCAGTAGATACAACGACGTGACACAAACCTTCAGAATGACCACAGTCATATAAACATCAGTCCTATAGAAAAAGCGCGCAGAGACATCGGAATATAGTACCGCCAGATGAAGTGTCTACCCGCCAGGGAACTAACACCTGGTTAACGGCTCAGCGCCACTACATTCCCTTACTTTCGATACCCGCACGCCGCGTGATGCAGCAGCAATACGCTAACCAAAACAAATACCAACATTCCCTGGTTAAAACCTGTATAGTCAAACGACTACGGATCACCTTGGGCCGCCCTCCTTTCCTGAGCCCCCTATCCTTCGAGACTACATTGCTAGATTGCTCACCAGCCGCCGCTTAGCGACTGCTTCACAATTCAGGGTGCAGAACTCGCTTCACATGCCCACATAGTGGGCCGGAGTTATCCCTTTGTATACTTATTCCCTGACAGGCAGACGATTGTTTCTGCTGCTAATTCCGCTCTTTGTTTCGCTATTCTCGCCCCAGGCCGTTTTCTCACAGGACTCGATGCCTGACGTGCCCAACAATGCTACACCGAGTGGCTATGGCAGCGGATGGGACTGCAACCCGGGATTTCGGAAAACCAACAGTACCTGCATCGCTATCGTTGTCCCCGAAAACGCATTTCTGAACAAGAAGTCCTACGGGTCGGGGTGGCAGTGCAGGCGCGGGTTTGTGATGCAGGGGAACAAATGCAGTGAGATCGTTGTACCACCCAATGCATATCTGCTGAATCAAACTTATGGGCCGGGATGGAAATGTAAGCGCGGCTATCAAGCTGTAGCTGACACCTGCAGAAAGATAACCGTCCCTGAAAATGGGTATCTGGTAGGTAGCGACTACATGCCGGGTTGGGCGTGCGAGCGCGGCTACCTGAAAAGTAACGACACGTGTTCCAAGATAGATGTACCGAGGCATGGCTATCTCTCTGATCTCGGATACACCAGCGGCTGGAAGTGCGAGCGAGGTTATGTAGAGGAAAACAGCAAATGCATCGCAGTGAAAATTCCTGAGAATGCGCACCTGAGTGACTCGGGTGACAGCTGGCTTTGTGCACCTGAATACCGCAGAAAACGAGAGGCCTGCGTACTCCACTAGTGGCTTTTTAAGCCGACTACTTCAGTCAGAGAATAGAGCGTAACCGCCAAGGACGTCTTATCATGCGTAAAGAAATCGAGTTATCACAGCAAGACACGGAATTGATGGCCAAGTACCACATTGAGAAAGAAACAAGGACAGTGTTTCATTCCGGGGGCTACCAATACGATAAGCTAGAGCATGCAGTGCGGTACGCAAAAATTGCACTCGAAAAGAAGCAGTCGTCTGACGAGTAGATTTTTGCGTGAGAACTCCGGTCTCAGCTGACTAGTCTTGCTCCTTCACAGCGACTGCGACCCTGGTATTTTCCTGCCATAAAACCATGCCACATGGCTCAGTCCTGAATCGACTGGGAAGCAGCGCCACACCAGGCCAAATGGCGCGTACCAACTAAGGCGTCTACCGTACTGAAGTCGGGGCCCACACATGCGCCGCCTTCTGCTTTTTCTACACCTGGCTAGCAAGCGAACTTTGCAACTCTTTATCGACGCGACTGCCGATTAATCAGGGCCGGCATTGTTGTTCAAATCGCATCGCCCTGGGCGTTATGGGCCACAGGCTATACCGCCTATTCGCATACACGATTTCCAATTATTACTTCTGGGACGACGATGGCCACAGACACTGCAACAGTTACAGAGCAACAACGGGCTATAGTTTCCTACATATTGGATTTACCCAATATTTGCTCGCTCCTGGGATTGGCCTGCACCACATTCGCAATCTACTTCTGTGTGACCGGAGTCTATGATGCTGCGATGATCGGCATGATATGGGCCGTAGCCTTTGACTGGGCGGACGGATTGATTGCCAGAAGGATGAAGGGACGGACAGGGTCCGACAGGAATTTTGGCGGCCAACTCGACCTGGTCATAGACATTGTAAGTTATGGCGTAACACCCGCTGTTCTTGTTCTTAGCTATGCCAGGTTCGAACCGCTATTTGTTCTCCCCGCATTTATACTGCTCTCCGCCGCCGCAATACGGTTGAGTTACTTTAGTACATTTGGATTGTCTGACGGATCCAAATACACGGGCCTGGCACTGGATAACAACAATTTGGTGCTGGTATTCATTTTTCTCTTTGATGGCCTTTTCCCATACGAAATATTTCTTACCATCCTGTCTTGCAGCGCCCTGGGCCTCGCCGTTCTAAATATTTCCCAGATCAAAACACCCAAACATTCCGGTGAACCCAGAAACGTCTATCTGCTGGCGTTCTACACGCTCGGGATCACCACTATTTACGGCTGGAGACTTCTATGAGAGGTGCCAGTGTCGCTACAAGATATCCACAAAAACTACTTCATAACGAGCTATCTATCACGTGATCGTCTATACCCTCGGTACGTTTGACTTACTACACGTTGGCCACGTAGCGCTACTGGAATACTGCAAATCACTGGGCGACATTCTGGCGGTCGGCGTTGCTTCAGACCGTGTCGTGCATTCCTATAAGCCCAACCTACCCGTTATTCCTCTCGAACAGCGTATTGAGATGCTTAAAGCACTTCGGTGTGTTGATATTGTCAGGCCCTACTATGAACTCGAATACGTATCAGGCTGCAAGGAACTGAACGCGGACATATTCGTAATTGGGGAAGACTGGGGAGTCAAGCCACACAATGTCGCTGTGGAATCCTATCTCAAGTCTGAAGGGAAGCAGATCAATCAGGTCCCTTACAATGCCCGCACCTCCTCGACAAGAATAAAGCAGAATGTCATGGCGCAATCTCATACCAGGGAGGTTATCGAGATAGCCGTTGTTCCGGAAAACCTCAGAACCTCCAGAAACTGAAAGTCCAGAAGCTTTCTGCTGATGATTAGCGGCAGGGGTATCGGTTTTTTCAACAGACGCCTGTCATAGCTGAATTGAAACACTGGACGACGATTCGGACCGGAATGCAGCGAGACGCCTGGTTTTACTCTGGCACAAAAATGACCTAGTTTGACCCTCTACCCCAAACACCCTGTCCGGGCAGGGTGTGCAGATGCTGCAGAAATTGAATTCAGACGAGTTTTCCCGCAGGAGCGTAGACCAGTATGTCTCAGAAGCGAATCATCATTCTTGGAGCGGCCGGGCGGGTGGGGTCACAGATTTGCAGCGAGCTGTTGCGCAGCAATCACCACGTCGTCATGACGGATCTTCTTCCGCAAGGGAGGCTGGAACAGAAAGCGTGGCGATTGCTGAACGACGCCTGCCTGGCAACCCACCATTGCATGGGCCGGGTATCAGTCTATGGCGACTTCGATGCGCTGGACAAGGCAGCCCTTACCAGATTATTCGAGCAGGAAAAACCAGACCTGGTCATCAACTACGCCATACCCATCACCTGGGACGCCACGAAACAGTTACCGAACTATGCCCGTATCAGTGCCGCTGGCCTCGGGGCATTTACACCGTTGCAGGTTCTCGTGCCGCTGCTGGTCGGGGAAGCCATTGCAGCCGCCGGTATTAAATGCGCCTACATGGTTGGCAACCTGCCCGACATGACCCTGCCGGTGATCGCCGGCATTGCGCGATCGGGCTCCGTAGCGACGCCGTCTTGTGGTGCCGGTAATGTCGGACTGAATCACATCGCGCTGCAGCGACAGGTGGCGCTTGATCGAAACTGCGCACTGCAGGAGGTAAACGTCGCGCTGGTGGCCCATCATATTCACTGGGTTGCACCGCGCGAACCCGGCTACAGCAACGCGGCGCCGTTTCTGGCCCGGGTAATGGTTAACGGCGAAGATATCACCGACAGCTTTCCCGACGTGCGCGCTGTCATGAACAGGGGCGTTCAAAACCTTTACGAACCGGATGCATCCTTTTCTTCAACCACCGGCATCCTGGCCAGCCGCGTGGCAAACGCATTACTGGACGATACGGGCGCCACCCATAAACTGCATGCGCCGGGGCCAAATGGTCTGCCCGGCGGCTACCCCTTAAGCATTCAGGGTGGACAGGTGGCGGTGGATCTACCCGATGATTGGACGCTCGAAGAAGCGACGACGGCCATGCGGCACTGTCACACGCTCAACGGTATAGAAAAAATAGAGGACAACGGTACCGTGCACTTTGCCCAGTACTCCCGTGACATACTGCGCGAGGAGGTCGGGCTCGAACTTCCCGCAGTTATGTCACCCGGCGACATCCGGCAGGTTGCCGGCGATCAGATCGACTGTCTGACACGTCGATTCAATCGCTGAAGGTTCTGGCAATACTTCTTGAGGCCGATGCAGAAACGGTGGCGCCGGAGCTGGCGCGCTGCTGAGGCCAACTGTGCAGGCACCGATTGTGGCGCCTGCTTTTTGGCAATTGCTAGAAGCTGGCCTCGGTCAACTCGCGCGGCCTGATTACCACGTTCTCGATCGACCTCGGGCTGGCCCCAATCGTCTCCACACGGTAGGTTCCCGCGGGGAGCACAATCTCTGCGCCACCAATCACACCCTCCCCCACGGTTTCACCGGCAGCGTTCACTACGCGGAACGGCCCGGAAATCACGTAACGCAGCGAGCGGCTGAGCTCCTCGGCAGAGGTAGTATCAAAGTAGCTGCCGCCGCCAAGTTCAGCCCAGTGGCTGAAGGTTTTCTTCAACTCCGCGTCGTCAATGCCAAAGCCCACAATAGACAGGCGCAGATCCAGACCGCGATTGCGCAGGTCGGTGATCACGGCTTCAGGATCGCCGTCACAGGTTTCTTCGCCGTCGGTAATCAGGATGATGGTTTTAGGGCCAGTGGCACCGGCGAGGTCCTGTGGTACTTTTGCCAATGAATCGGCAATGGGTGTCCTGGCCAGATTCATGGCATTCACGCTGTCGATGCGGGCGGCGGCCTGTTCGCGATTCAGTGCGCTGAAGGGAATCTCCAGGTCAGTACGACAACTGTCCGCTTCCTTGTGGCCAAAAACACGCAGCGCAAAGCCGGTATTCTCTCCAAGGTAGTTTGTCACCAGGTCCGTCAATACCGCTTTGGCAATACTGATACGGCGTTCGCCGCTGCCCACGCGCTGCAGCATACTGCCAGAGGCATCCAGCACCAGTTCCACCGCACCGGTCCCGCCCGCGCCGCTGATGTCGCGCTGGCCCGTGAAACTGACGGCGAGACGGCCCGCAGGCTTGATAAGCAGGGGCTGTACTGCCAACACCTTGTGTTCGCGCGCGGTGATGTAGCGAAGTTCGTAATCCCCCTCCGCATCGGGGAGATTAATCACCACCGGATTTTTGCCACCCAGGATGGAGCCGGTGGTGACCGCTTTTACATCCGCTGCCGCATTGGCCGGGTAGAGCGCAATCGAATCATAGTCATTGCCCGGCCCCGTCCAGCCCACGTTCAGTGGCCACGCGGCAACCGCGCGTTCCGGGGCAACAATCGTCGCAGAGGTGTCAGTGATGGTCAGGGGGCGCGTGGCCAACACCGCTTTGCTGCCGGTAGTGACATAGCGCAACTCATACGCTCCCGAAGTCTCGGGCAACTTCAGAACAATGGGATTCTTTTTGTTAAGAATGCCCTGGCTACTGACGGCCCGGGCGGTGGCGGTTGCGCCAACGGGAAACAGGCCGATCAAATCATAATTGGTGCCCGGGCCTTCCCAGGTCACTTCCAGGTTGCTGCCAATCCCTGCGGTGTCTGCCGCCTGCAGAGAAGCCTCGACACCGGTCACCGTCACTGGAAGCGTTGCCTTGACAATTTTTTCGCGCCGGGTGATGTAGCGCAACTCGTAGTCGCCGGGTTGATCAGGCATGCGCAACACCTGCGGGTTGCGACGACTCAGAATGGCCTTGCGGGTGATCGACTTGCTGCCTTCTGCCGCGCCAGCAGGAAACAAAGCTATGCCGTCATAGGCGTTGCCAGGGCCTTCCCAATGCACTTCCAGGTCTGCTCCCTGCGGAACGCTGGCCGCGGCACGCAGGCTGGTGGGCACGTCCTCAATCTTCAGTGGCTGTCTCACCAGCACTTGCTTCTGCTGAATCGACCAGTAACGCAACTCGTAGTCGCCGGGCTTTTCAGGCAGGGCGAGGATAAGCGGGTTCTTACCGCTGGTGATCGACGCGGAGGTAATACCGCTGGCGTCGTCAGCCGCGCCTGCCTCCACCACGTAGACCGAGTCGTACTGTTCACCGGGGGCATCCCAGGTGACCGAGATGTTGCTGCCCATGGGAGCGCTGCCCGGCGCATCCAGTGACGCGGCAAACAGGGGCGCAGCCAGACATACGGCGAGGATTGCAATGCAGAACTGTTTCACCAAAAACTCCTTGCTAATTGCCACTGTTGGTACAGAGCTGGTTACCGCCCGCGGACACGTGCCTGCCAATACAGGTTCCGCCCTAGTTCGCGCCGCGCCGCTGCAGCAACCTGCCGTTCAAGATAACTTCCCGAATATTGCTGACGGCGGCAATATCCCGCGTGGGATCGCCATTCACCAGTACGAGGTCCGCACGCTTGCCCACCGCGATCACGCCCGCATCCGGGTCTGCCGACTCATCGAGAAAGCGCGCAGGAGACAGCGTGGCGGCACGTAACGCCTCGGCGGGCGACAAGCCCGCCGCAACCAGCGTGACCAGTTCACGGTGCAGACCGGCACCGGGGAACACCCCGGACTGGGTATCACTTCCCGCGAGAATGGTTACGCCGGCTGCATGCAATCTCCCGACATTATCCAACCGCACTTCACGCGTCTGTTGCATCAACTCCACCCACCCCTGCAGAGCGCCGAGATCAAAGTCCTCCGGCGGCGGGAAGAAAGAGGCGAGTTTCTCCGGGCTGATCATCTGTTGTTCCAGTTTCGAGGGCACCAGTGGTCCCTGCAGGGCGCGGCCATAGCGATCAAACACCTCGCTGGTAGTGACCATGGGAATACCGTATGCGACCAGTTTCGCGACCATCTCGTCGGGTACACGCTCCTTGTAAACGCCGTGCACCCAGAGCGCTGCGCCACTGTCAGCGGTGACAATGGCATCTTCAGTTGTGCCTATATGCGCAACTGTGCGCAGCTTGCGCTGGCGCGCCTGGTCGACAACCGCGCCCAGCACATCGGCCGGCATGATCGCCGCATCGAGGGGAATGCTGTCGATCGCGACCTTGATCGCATCCGCGCCTGCGTCAGCGCGCTCATCAACTGCGTCCCGCGCTTCTTCCACGGTGGCCACGCCTGTCGCCACCTGCGGCTTCAGCAACCATGCAATCCACCAGGGTGCGAGAGCATCGACCACGGAGCGCGGGTGCCCCTCGGGATCAGTGATAATGCGGCCCGCCGTAAAAATGCGCGGCCCGAGTAGTTCGCCGTCGGCAACTCGCTGGCGCCGGCTATAGGCCTCGTCGGAACTGTCGCCCGGATCGAATACCGTGGTCACGCCGGCGAAGGCATAGGCGCGCAGGTTGTCCTCAGGATTCGGCGTCGCCGTTTCCCAGGAGGGGCCGGTGGAAGCCATTACATGGCCATGCATATCAATCAGCCCGGGAATCAACGTGGCGCCCTGCCCCGCAATGACATGTGCGCCGTCCGTCTCTGCCAGGCTGCCGGCAGCTCCGATGGCCACAATGGAAGCGCCCCGCACAAGCACGTCCTGATTGGGCAGCACCTGGCCCGTGATGCTGTCGAACACGGCCGCGTTCTGCACAAGCAGGGGGCGCCCATCGAGATCAGCCCAGGTCACATCGATCGGGGAATCGGCTTCGGGCTGCACACAGGCGGAGAGCATAAGGGCAAGCAGAAAGGCGGGTACAACGCGGTTACGAAAGAAGAAGGTGCGGATACCCCGGGCTGCCGGGGCGGCTATTAAACGGTGCAACAGGTTCATGAGTAGGCTCCTGCCTGGGGGTGAAACGGATAACCCAGATTCGGTGTGAATGTCCTGTCAGCCCTGCACCAGCAGCCGCAATTAACAAGTCGACCGGGTGACTCTACCGCAACTGGTGTGATTTGTTTAACGAAACTGGTCCCTCGGACGGTGCATTTCAGGCCGGACGACTACACTATGTGGGTTAGCCTGCGCTATTCGCAGGCCGGGTTTAGCCGCGCACGGTGTGGAGACGCCACGCGACGACCCCTGTTAAGGAGAACAACGTGAACTGGCGTGCATTACTACCCTCGATAACGATTTTTCTGCTGAGCGCTGTCGGCGTGACAGGGTGTGTATGGCCCGAACCCGGCCCCGGCGACCCGGTGCCCGCCATCGAGGCGAGTGCCAGCTGGTCCGCCAGCGCCGACACGGTAACGATCACCGTGCAGGTTTCCGACCTGGACCCCACCACAGTCAGGTTGTTCCCCCGCGGCCTGCAGGGTGAAGGGCTGGAGATTGACAAGGTGCCGCCGTTTTCCTTCACGCTGGAGGCGTCTGCGTTTGCACCCGGCGCACATAAAATGTGGATCATCGCAGACGACGGCTCCACCTACGTGGGCGACGAAGCGGTCGTCAATATAAGCGGCTGCAACGGCTACCACTACCTGTGTAATCGCGGCTACGACGAGGTGAGGTACGTCACCACGCACAACGCAATGTCCAGTGCGGCAGACGGTTGGACTGGCCCCAACCAGAACCTGGACGTGCCGGCACAATTGGCGGCAGGCGTTCGCGCACTGATGCTCGATACCTACCGCGCCGGCAGTGTCAGCTTCGTGGGTACCATCCAGGTACCCGACGCCGATCCGGACAGCGCCTACCTCTGCCACTCCCTGTGCAGTATCGGCAAACAGGATCTCGCACAGGGACTGACGGAAATACGCGAGTTTCTTGATCAAAACCCGGGCGCAGTGATCACGCTCATTATTGAATCCTACCTCAGCCACGCGCTAACGGCCGAGGCGTTTGCCGCTGCCGGCCTTACGCCCTATGCCTACCAGCATCCCGGTGGCACCTGGCCGACACTCGGTGAGATGATCGATGCCAATAGGCGCCTGGTCGTGCTGCAGGACAGGACCGTGGACCCGGCCTATCCGTGGTTGATGTACGTGTGGGAGCACGCCTTCGAAACGCACTTCTCCAATTCACAGCCGTCCGACTTTTCCTGCACGGATAACCGGGGCAGCCCCGGTGCGGCCCTGTTCATCCTGAATCACTTCCTGACCGATTTGTTTGGTTCACCCGAGCTCTCCGAGCAGGTCAACTACAACCCGTTACTGCTGGAGCGCATCCTCGAGTGCGAGGTATTCCAGGGCGCGATGGCCAATTTCGTTACCGTCGATTTTGTGGACATCGGCGATACACTGTCTACGGTGGAGTCGTTGAACGAGGCGGGTGGATTCTAACGGCGCTGCAATCAACGCGTTGCATCGCCGCCAGCGCTAACCGCCAAGTACCGCCCGCAGCCTGGCTGGCAGCTGCGCCAGGCCGGCATCGTTTACGGGCGCCTCCAGCGGCACCGAGTTGAACGTGTGCCAGTAGAGCACGGTTTGCCCGGGGTTCTCCCGACAATACTGTAACGCAGCGGCCGCGGCCTTTGCGGTATAGGTGGGCTCAAGGTTGATGCCGCGCAGGGCAAAGAGTTCTGTTGCCGCGCTTCCCTCGCTGGTAGGAAACCCATAACCGCGACCCACCCATCGATCATCCAGGTGAACGGGGCTGATGAACGCGGACGGCACTTCCGAACTGTGCTTACACAGGAACCGATGTGTCTTTCGCGCCAGCGCGGCCGTGCGGCCCGCAGTGCATACCGGTATTGGCCCCGCATGGGATGGCAACACGCTAATCCCCTGCACACGACAGCGCAGACCCGCAAGCTCGCAGCCTAATACCAGGCCGGCCAGCGTACCGCTTGAACCTACCGGGCAAACGATGCGATCCGGTTCCGGCATGTCGCCACGGGCGATCTGCGCCTTCAGTTCAAAAGCAGCGTTTACAGAGCCCAGGGTACCCAACACACTGGAACCGCCCGGGGGCAGATAGTAACTGTTGCGACGCACGACCCGCCGGGCATAGAGATAGAGCATCGCGCTGATCAGGTTGCCCCGGTACTCAAGTTGCGCACCGCTGGCCTGCATCAAACGGAGATTGTGTTTGACCTTGTCCGTCACCGGCTGGTCAAACAGGACAAGCCGGCACGCGATGCCCTGCGCTTTGCAAAACAGCGCCGTGGCCACACCGTGATTCGTGCCCAGCGCGCCCACCGTGACAATTTCGTCGTAACCGCGCGTGTCGGCGAGCACAAACTCCAGCTTCCTTACCTTGTTGCCGCCGTAGACCGGGCTTGTCAGGTCATCGCGCTTGATCCAGAGGCCCGCCAACTCGGGGCGCTCAACAGTGGCAGTATTGAATCGCTCAACCGGCGTGGGCGCATGCACAAGGGGAACAATCGGGATGTTCGACACCAGGCCTGCGTAGGCATCGAGTAATGGTCGGCTCATGTGTACCATGCGCAAAAACGCCGCTGCACTGCATGCACGGACCGGGATAGAGGAAAGGCGCACCTGGCCACCAGGTGCCGCAATTCTGTCGCTATGGAAAACGTACCGTTAGCGCCGTGCCAAACGCACCTAAACTGCCTCATCGCCCTTGTTGTCATAACCTGATTCCACCGGCGCAACTTCGGTACTACGATCGAGCGTGCCAACATCCAGAAACGGAGAAGCGTCAATGTGTTCCGCGTCCATCATGTGGGCAACGCGCTGTAGCGCGGCGATGATCATGGTCTTCTCCCATTCCTGCAGGTCGCGGAACTGGCGCGCGAATTGATCCTGCAGCGGGATTGGGGCATCGCGCAATGTATCAATTCCTTCTTCCGTCAGGCAGGCATGTACCTTCCGTTTATCCTGGGTGGATCGCTCACGGTACACCAGCCCGCGCTTTTCCAGCCTGTCGAGAATATTGGTCACGGTAGCCTGGCTCAGATTGACCTGTGTGGCCAATTCGCCAATGGTGCCGCCCTCTTGCTTGCGTATCGCCTGCAGCAAAAGAATCTGAGGGGCGGTGAGACCCGTGGTTTTCACCAGATGCCTGGAGTGGAGATCCGTGGCCCGGATCACGCGCCGCAGCGCGGTAAGCACTTCTTCAATAGGTTCCATCTTGGCTTCCACTGGCAAACTCTCCCGATCACTACACGGTATCTGTTCAATGGCGGGTTATACAAGCGTGGCAAGACCCCGGTGCGCTCAAGATCGGCAATGCCACTGATCCGGCGGACACTTCATTATAGTTTTACTGTATGCTGAAATGGCATGGCAATAGCGCAATATTCAGCTTATATATATTGATCAGTAATGAAAATATAATGCCAATAAATCACATATGCTTGTTTTAACGGCATTTTTTGGTAAACTGCGCGCTCCATTCTTTAGAGTTAAATGTTTTAGAGATGAAATTAAAAGCGCGCGGAGCCTCGGTTTTCTTGCGCCCTCCTGGCCCGCTGGATGGCGCCGAACTACACCAACTGATTCATTCCTGCCCACCACTCGACGAGAACTCCACCTACTGCAACCTGCTGCAGTGCACACATTTTTCAGCGACATCTGTCGTTGGCGCGGTAGACGGCGAGCTGGTGGCCGCTACCACCGGCTACCTGATCCCGGACAGGCCGGACACCCTGTTCATTTGGCAGGTCGCCGTGCATGAATCTGCCCGTGGACAGGCCCTCGGCAAACGCATGCTGCAGCACATTCTGGCCCGCCCCCAGTGCAAGTCGGTTAGCCACCTCGAAACAACCGTCACAGAGAGCAATAGTGCATCGTGGGCCATGTTCAAAGCCTTCGCTCGGGACAACAACGCCACCTTACAGCGCAGAATGCAGTTCGAGCGCGACTGGCACCTGAACGGCGAGCACGATTCGGAGCACCTGGTACGCATTGGCCCCCTCCCTGCCAGTGAAGATCGTTTGGCTGACACATTCGATAACCCCCTTGAAGATGACTCGACACTGCTGCAGGAGACAGGCTCATGAAAATTTTCGAAGAGATCGAATCAGAGGTACAAAGCTACGCCCGAGCGTTTCCCCGGGTATTCAACCGTGCCCAGGGGGAATATCTCTACGATGAGGATGGCAACCAGTACCTGGACTTTCTGGCGGGTGCCGGCACCCTGAATTACGGCCACAACAATCCACATATCAAGGAGATGTTGCTGGCCTATATCGAAGCAGACGGAATCACTCACGGCCTGGATATGCATACACTCGCCAAAGGTCAGTTTATGGAGACGTTCAGCGAAAAGATTCTCCGGCCACGCGACCTGGATTACGTTTTGCAGTTTACCGGCCCTACGGGCACGAATGCGGTCGAAGCAGCCCTGAAACTGGCACGCAACGTGACCGGGCGCGAGAACATTATCGCCTTTACCAACGGTTTTCATGGCGTAAGCCTGGGGTCACTTGCGGCAACGGGTAACTCCCATCACCGTGGTGCGGCAGGTGTCAGTCTTAACGGTACAACGCGTATGCCCTACGATGGCTATCTCGGTGAGGACATCGATACCACCGCATTCCTCGACAAGGTGCTGTCGGACTCCAGCAGCGGGGTGGATGCACCCGCCGCGGTTATCGTTGAAACGGTGCAAGGCGAAGGCGGCATCAATGCCGCGTCCTTTGACTGGCTGCGAAACCTCGAAACCGTATGTCGTAAGCACAACATCCTGTTGATTGTGGATGATATCCAGGCAGGCTGCGGTCGCACCGGTACGTACTTCAGCTTCGAAGAAGTTGGCATTAAGCCCGACATCGTAACCGTTTCAAAATCACTGAGTGGCTACGGCCTGCCCTTCGCACTTGTATTGATTAAGCCGGAGCTGGATCAGTGGCGGCCCGGCGAGCACAACGGTACGTTCCGCGGTAACAATATGGCGTTTGTAACCGCCAAGGCCGCGATTGACCACTACTGGTCGGATGAACAATTTTCAAATGATGTCAAACGCAAGGGAAACTACGTGTCATCCCGGCTTGAGTCCATCGTCACACAGTTCGGTGAAGGCAATTTTACAACGCGTGGACGCGGAATGTTCCAGGGCATCAACTGTGTCAGCGGCGAACTCGCTGGCGCGATTACGCGCAAGGCATTCAAGCAAGGTCTACTAATAGAAACCAGTGGCGCCGACGACCAGGTAGTTAAACTACTTTGTCCACTGGTGATATCTGACGAAAACCTGGCCCGCGGGATCGATACATTGGAGCGAGCTATTCGGGACGTTTGCGCGGGAGAGTCCGACATTCCCGAGGAGGTGAACTTCTTCGACGAATCGCGCGCAGTCGCCTGAACACCGCTACATTTCGTTCAACCATTAGATTCAAAGCATCAAATACGCAGGTCCGGAACACGACATGATAGTAAGGCAACTGGAACAGGCTCAGCAAACAGACAGACGCGTCGTTTCACCCGACGGCAACTGGGAGAGCACACGTCTATTGCTCAAAGACGACCAAATGGGTTTCTCATTTCACATAACGACTATTTATGTTGGTGCGGAATTTCGCATGCATTATCAGAACCACCTGGAGTCAGTCTACTGCATTTCGGGCAGCGGTGAAGTGGAAACGCTACGGGACAACAAAGTTTACGAGATCAAACCAGGAACCCTCTACATTCTCGATCAACACGACGAGCATATACTGCGCGCGCGCAGCGAAATGCAGATGGCGTGCGTTTTCAACCCTCCGCTCAACGGCAAGGAGGTACACAACGCCGAGGGGGCCTACGAACTCGAAGCGGATTCACTGGACGCATGACTCTAACAAGCGTTGAAGCCGGTCACGCTCCAGAGGCCGACGTAGACATTTATCCTTCCCGGATTGGCACAACACCCTGCCTGCTACCCCGCCTGGATCCGGTTGTATACGCATCTGATCGTTCGTCTGGTCCGCTGCCGCAACAACTTGTTTCGCAGTTTGAAACGCAGGGATTTTTCATTATGGAAAACCTGTTTAACCAGGATGAAGTTGCTGCGCTGTTTGAAGAGATGTTAGCCATGCGGGAGGATCCAAAGGCCTCCGGAAGCCCGCACTTTATCGGCGAGCCGGGCGATGCGAGCCTGCGTTCAATATTTGCAATTCATAAATCTGAGTCGCTCTTCGCAAGGCTGGCTGAGGACGAACGTCTTGTGGGAGTAGCGCGCTTTCTCCTGAACGACGAAATTTACATTCACCAATCGCGCATGAATTTCAAACCTGCATTGAAAGGAAAGGAGTTTTACTGGCACTCTGATTTTGAGACCTGGCACGTGGAAGATGGTATGCCGTCAATGCGCGCACTCAGCGCGTCGATCGCCCTGACAGAAAATTCGACTGATAACGGACCACTGATGTTCATCCCGGAATCTCACCACCAGTATGTAAGCTGCGAAGGCGAAACGCCCAGGGAGCATTTCAAACAATCCCTGCAACGCCAGGAGTATGGTATCCCCCCGGATGAGATTCTTATTCGGCTGGCTTCCACCGGCGGCGTCGCGACTGTTAACGCGTCGCCGGGCAGCGTTGTTTTTTTCGATAGCAACCTGATGCATGGTTCGAACAGCAATATTACACCCTACCCGCGCTCCAACGCATTCTATGTGTACAACGCGCTGAGCAATGCTGTAGTGGAACCGTTCTGCACACAGCCGGCGCGACCCGAGTTCCTTTGTACGCGGGAGAGCATTCAGCCGTTGACCAGCCAAAGCGGCGATATCCGGCATGCATGAGTCAGACCCGTAGAAACCAATACAGGCAATAGAGAGCAGATTTGAGTGCGCCAATCAGAAGGAAGCGATGCAGTGAGTTCACATACGGTTGAAAAGATCGGCGGTTCTTCGATGACCGACTACAAGTCGGTACGCGACAATATCATTCTGCCCGATGGCAAGGAGAACATCGGCTATAGCAGAATAATCGTCGTTTCCGCCTATGCCGGCATAACGAACCGCTTACTGGAGCACAAGAAGAACGGAAGACCCGGAGTATTCGCGTTGTTTGCGGGCAGCCAGGTGGACAAGGCCTGGCGCGAAGAGCTATCTCTACTCCGACGCGAAATGCACGATATCAATCGTGAGTTGTTCGAAGATACCCTGGGCATTGAACGCGCTAACAGATTCATCGATGAACGACTCGATTCTGCGGAATCCTGCCTTGAAGATCTACAGAATCTTTGCTGCCACGGCCACTTTTCTATCGAAGATCACCTGGCGACGGTACGCGAGATGCTCGCCAGCATAGGCGAGGCACAGAGCGCATGGAACACCGCCCAGTTGTTACAACGTGATGGCGTTAATGCAAAGTTCGTTGATCTGACAGGTTGGCAGAGTACTGGCCATATTCCACTGGACTCGCGTATACAGGCTGCACTGGCAGACTGCGACTTCAGCACCACCATGCCGATCGCTACAGGGTATGCCCATTCGGACCGCGGCCTGATGTCGATCTTTGACCGTGGCTACACCGAGATGACGTTCAGCCGGATTGCGGTACTGACAAATGCGCGCGAGGCAATCATCCACAAGGAGTTCCATCTCAGCAGCGCCGACCCTGGCGTGGTTGGGGCAAACAAGGCGGTACCCATCGGTCGTACCAACTATGACGTTGCCGACCAGCTAGCCAACCTGGGGATGGAGGCAATCCACCCCAAGGCGGCCAAGGGTTTGCGTAAACACGACATCCCCCTGCGCGTGAAAAACACTTTTGAGCCAGAGCATAGCGGCACGTTGATTACTTCTGACTACATCAGCAGCAAGCCGTGCGTCGAAATTATCGCCGGAAGCCGCGGATTGTTCGCGCTTGAGCTATTTGATCAGAACATGGCGGGGCAAATCGATCACTATGACAAGGAAATCCTCGGTGTGATCCGCCGCTTTGGCGCGCAGATAGTCGCCAAGGATATTAATGCAAATACCGTCACCCACTACCTGTCCTGCAATCTGAAGACCATCAAGCGTATCCGAGCTGTATTGGAAGACCTCTACTTCGACGCGGAGATCGACCAGACGCGAGTCGCAATTGTCTCTGCCATTGGCAGCGATTTGCAGGTGAACGGCATCCTTTCGCAGACGGTTTCCGCTCTGGCACAAGCCGACATCGGCGTAAAGGCTATGCACCAGTCAATGCGACAGGTTGATATGCAGTTTGTCATCGACGAAGCGGACTACGAAACAGCTGTTTGCAGCCTGCACGAATGCCTCGTTGAAGTGCACGACCACGGCAGAGCGATATGCCTGGCCTAGCGCGTGCAGCGCTTTTTACTACACTACTGCTTTGCACAACCCACGTTGCTGCAGAGGATGATTCAAACTTTGGAGAACGTATTGAAGATTCTCCATTTGTCGAACTTTATGTATTGGATGAGTTGAAAGCGCTGCGCCGGGAAATGGCAAGCCAGAAAAACGAACTGATACAGCAAGTCGTGGATCGTGAGATTGGGGCGGTTGATCGCGCTGTAAGCTACGCCACTGATACGGTTACCTATTTTTTCTATCTGATCGCAGCGGCCAGTTCCATGTTAGTGCTCGTGGGCTGGACATCTGTGCGGGATATCAAGGAGCGCGTTCACAACCTTGCGGATACCGAAATCAACAAGCTCGTTGAGGAGTATGAACATCGTCTGTACAAGATTGAAAATGTTCTGAGGCAGAAAACAGACCTGATTGAGGAAAACCGCGAAGAAATTCAGCTCACACAAGACCGGCACGCCCTGTGGCTGCGCGCTGCCCAGGATACTGGTTTGCAGCCTAAAATCGCCATCTATGATCAGCTATTAAAGTTGAACCCCGAAGATACGGAAGCGCTTACCTACAAGGCGGATACGGTTTTGGAACTCCAGGAGCCCCAGTGGGCAGTGAACCTCTGCCATCAGGCCCTGGACATCGACCCAGACAACGCACACGCCTTTTATCAGTTGGCCTGTGCTCATACGGCGTTGGAGCAGTTCGAGGAGGCAATCAGGTGTCTGTCGGAAGCGCTGGATCGCTCCGACGCCTACCGCGAGGAAATCACAGTAGATCCACATCTGGCCGCGCTACAACAGTCCTCGGCCCTGAAGGAACTCATGGGCGCGGATTCCGGTGCAAACACAAGCAATTGAGAAACTGGCAGCAGCCGCAGCCCTAGCGTTTCGATACCAAAGTTACGGGTTCCGGTTGTGTGAGCGTGTCGAATCTGGCACCGCGAAAACGCACATCATACCGAGGTAACCCTGTGCTACTGTCGTTTCTTGGCTTCCTGCTGGCCTTCACACTTATCGGCATTTCTTCCGCGAAGCTCAGTCGCGGCACTCGTCACGACTACTACCTGGCAACCGCGACGGTCAAACCCTGGCTCGTCGGCCTGTCCGCGGTGGCGACCAACAACAGCGGCTACATGTTCATCGGCGTTATCGGCTATACCTATACCACTGGATTTCCAGCCTTATGGTTAATGATCGGATGGATTCTCGGCGATCTACTGGGCTCCAGCTTTGTGCATCATCGGTTGCGAGCTGCCACTACACGCACGGGCGAGGCGAGTTATGCCGGGGTGCTCGCAAACTGGTACGGCCCCGGCAATGGCGGTGTGCAACGCGCGATAGGGTTGCTCTCATTACTTTTCCTGCTAGCTTACGCCGCAGCACAACTGGTTGCCGGGTCCAAAGCTTTGCACGTGCTTTTTGGCTGGCCGCAATCGGCAGGCGCCATCATCGGCGCTGTGATGGTAGTCGCCTACTGCCTTGCCGGGGGCATCCGCGCATCTATATGGACGGATGCGGCGCAATCTATCGTAATGATTGTCGCCATGGCATTACTTCTTGCTAGCGCACTGGCGCACCTTGGCGGCATCGAAAGCACGTACAGCGCCATGCAGGCCATACCCGAATTCACTTACTGGTTTCCGAGCGACCTGCTATTTCCGGGGCTGGCCGGTGCATTGCTATTCGTTCTGGGGTGGATGTTCGCCGGGCTCTCGGTGATCGGACAACCCCACGTCATGGTGCGCTTCATGACACTGGATAGCGCCGGTAATATGCAGCGCGCCAGGATCTGGTACTACCTTTGGTATACCAGCTTCTATTTCCTCGCCACGGCAGTGGGTTTGGTCGCGCGCATTTTCCTGCACGAGACCGCTGCGTTTGACGCTGAACTTGCGCTGCCGACGATGGCGCTTGAACTATTACCGCCGGTACTGGTTGGCCTTGTGCTGGCGGGAATTTTCGCAGCCACAATGTCCACGGCAGATTCCCTGGTGCTGAGCTGTTCGGCTGCTTTGACGCACGATCTGTGGCCACAGAACATCGAAAGTACGGGACTGATCAAACTATCGACATTCGCGGTTACGGCGCTGGCCCTCGGATTAGCGCTAAGCAACAACCAGAGCGTTTTCAGCCTGGTTATCCTGTCGTGGTCCAGCCTGGCCAGCGCTTTCGCACCGCTGCTAATGGCGCTTTGTCTTGGTCGCAATCCAGGTAGGGGTATCACCTTGCTGGCGATGTTTGCCGGTCTAACGACTGCCCTTTTCTGGCGATGGATGGGCTGGCACATCCACGTCTACGAGGGGCTGCCAGGCATTCTGCTGGGCTTCGCCCTACTGATGGCGACAAGCCAGGCAAGTCCTTCAGCGACGAGCGTTGAAAACCGTACGGACCAAACCTGAGACCCTTGCAAATCTAACTACCGCAACCAGGGCTGGGCTTGAGCTCAGCGGCAACAGTGATATTCCGCTTCCTCCTCGGGGCTTACTTCCACCGTATTGCTGTCAAACACAACTGGCCTACTCATTACCTAACTCCTCAGGGGAACTGCCCGGACTGGTAGTCTCGCAGCGTACTCTCTATTTCTTCCATGGTGTTCATTACAAAGGGGCCATAGTTTGCCACGGGCTCGCGCAACGGCTCGCCGCGCATCAGCAGAAGGCTTACGCCCGCGTCACCCGCATGCAGGCTGAACTGTTCGCCATCACCGGTTATCAGCAATTGTTGCGGCACAATCTCGCGACCCCGGGCGTCCAGCGTGCCCTCATAGACGTAGCCAACAAGGTTTTCAGTGGGGCTCAGCACCAACTGCTGGCTGGCTCCCGGCGCCAGCGTCAGATCCAGCACCGCAGCCTGCCTGGCCAGTTCATCCAGCGGGCCTGCGGCAGGATTCTCCCCCAGCTGCCAGACGCCGGAGACCGCTACCGCCTCCACGCCATCGCCGCGCCAGCGCGCGAGCGCGTCGCCGGGGACATCCCTGTAGCGCGGTGCAGACATCTTGTCCTTCGCCGGCAGATTTATCCAGAGCTGAAAGCCGTGCAAGCCGTCACTCTCCGGGGTGGGCATTTCAGAATGAATAATGCCACGGCCCGCAGACATCCATTGCGCGCCACCACCGCGGATTTCCCCGCTGTTGCCCTGGCTGTCACGGTGACTCAGGCCGCCCTTTTTCAAGTAGGTCAGCGTCTGCATGCCGCGATGTGGATGCGGCGGAAAGCCGCCCGCGAAGTCCTCGCGCTGCTCCGAGCGCAGTTCGTCAATCATCAGGATCGGGTCCATCGCGCTGTGCCGCATGCCACTGATGCGCTGAATCGCGACCCCGTCACCGTCACGACTGGGTTGAGCGGTACGTACTTCGGTAATTTCACGCTGCCTCATGGCTTTTCCTCCAGATTGAGCAGCAGTTTATTATCGTTTTTTCAGGATAAATAACGCAAAATAGCGCCAAATCCATTCGATAAATACGAAATTAATCGTGAACAAGACCACCCTTGAACAATGGCGCATGTTCAAAGCCGTTGTCGAACATGGCGGATTCGCCCAGGCGGCCGAGGCGGTGCACAAGAGCCAATCGACAATCAACCACGCCGTGCACAAGTTGCAGGACCGGCTGGGCCTTGCCCTGCTGGAGATCAAGGGGCGCAAGGCCCACCTGACGGCGGCAGGGGAATTAATGCTGCGGCGCGCCGACGTACTGCTGCAACAGGCCGCGCAGCTGGAAGATGTTGCCCAGTCGTTGGCCGCGGGCACCGAAGCAGAGGTTCGCGCGGCGGTCGACGAGGTTTACCCGCCTGATTTCCTGGCCGCTGCGCTGCAGACGTTTTCAAACAGTTTTCCCAACACACGCGTGCAGTTGCTTGAAACCGTGCTCAGCGGCGGCGCCGAGCAGTTGGAGGAAGGCGAAGTAGACCTCCTCGTTGCCAACCGTATACCGGTGGGTTACGCGGGCGAGCCCATCATGCGCGCCGAGTTCGTCGCGGTGGCTCACCCTGAACATCCCCTGCATGCGCTGGGCCGCGAGCTATCGCTCAGGGACCTGCAGCAGCACCGGCAAATCGTGCTGCGCGATTCCGCCCGCGGCGAAAAAACGGATTCTGGCTGGCTGGGGGCGGAACAGCGCTGGACCGTTACTCACGTGGCAACGTCTGTCGACATGATTACGCGCGGCATGGGTTTCGCATGGCTGCCTCGCTCCCGGGTGCAGGCGGGGATTGCGGCGGGTAAGCTCGTGGAGTTGCCGCTGGGCGCAAGCAGCCGGCGTTTTACAGAGCTGTACCTCGTGTACGCTGACCGGGACGCGGCGGGGCCTGCTGCGCGTCAGTTAGGCAAGCTCTTGACTCGCGCCTGCGAGAACTATCCCGACAGTTCTGAATAATCGAAAGCATCAGCCGTATTTTTGCGATTTTCTTCGTTAGTTCCGAAAGTATGCTGGCTCCCGACACATGAGCAGCGCTGACCGCTGCACACGAGATCGGCAACCCGCGCAGGCGGAGAACTCAACAGACGGAGAGCAACACAATGGGACTGTTAGTCGAAGGCCAATGGCACGACAAGTGGTACGACACGCAATCATCCGGCGGCAAGTTTGTACGCGAGGACGCGCAATTTCGCAATTGGGTAACACCAGACGGTGCGGCCGGGCCCAGCGGCGATGCTGGATTCAGAGCCGAAACGGTCCGCTACCACCTGTATGTTTCCCTCGCCTGCCCCTGGGCCCACCGCACCCTGATTATGCGTACACTCAAAGAGCTGGATGACCACATCTCCGTATCGGTGGTCAGCCCCATCATGCTGGAAAACGGCTGGACGTTTGATCAGGCAACCGGCAGTAGTGGCGACGATCTTGCTAACCGGGACTTTCACCACCAGGTGTATACCGACGCGGTCAGCGACTATAGCGGACGCGTTACAGTGCCCGTACTCTGGGATCGACAACAGAACACCATCGTCAGCAACGAGTCCGCCGACATTATTCGCATGCTCAATTCCGCCTTCAATGCGCTGACCGGCAACCACGTCGACTTCTACCCGGACGAGGCGAAAGAGTACATCGATGGCTGGAACGACAGGGTCTACCCCGCCATCAATAACGGTGTTTACCGCGCCGGGTTTGCCACGTCGCAGTCAGCGTACGAAGAGGCATACCGGGAATTGTTTGCAGAGCTAGACGCCATCGACGCGCATCTCGCAGAGCACCGCTACCTGGTAGGCGATACACTGAGCGAAGCAGATATTCGCCTGTTCACAACGCTGATTCGTTTCGACGCGGTGTACCACGGGCATTTCAAATGCAACCGGCAGCGCCTGGAGGACTTCACCCACCTGCCCGGATACGTCCGAGACATTTACCAGCTGCCAGGCGTCGCAGCGACCGTCGACTTCGATCACATCAAACGTCACTACTACGCGTCCCACGCCACTATCAATCCCACGGGCATCGTTCCCATGGGTCCGCAAATAGACTACGGTACACCGCATGGTCGTGGATAAAGTCGCCAGCGCTGGCGGCAATAAAAACCGTAGACGGGTAATGCGATGGATTTGAGATCAAGCCCCACGCTGGGCGAAATGAGCAAGAAGTCCAGTATCGCGCAGGTGGACGAACTCCAGAGTCGTCTGTTGCGCCTGCAACAGGCCATCTACAAGCATCAGCGCCGGGTGGTGCTGCTGTTTGAGGGCGCTGACGCGTCGGGTAAAGGTGGCGCAATACGCCGGCTCACAACCAAGCTAGACCCGCGCGGGTTTCGTGTGTATCCCATCGGCCCGCCAACCGAGGAAGAACTTTCGCGACACTACCTGCAGCGCTTCTTCCGCCGCTTTCCCAGCCACGGTGAACTCGTTATTTTCGATCGTTCCTGGTACGGCCGCGTTCTGGTTGAACGCATCGACAAATTTGCCACAGAGCAGGAGTGGCGACGCGCCTACCTGGAGATTAACGAACTTGAGAAATGGCTTATCGACGACGGCACTATTGTCATCAAGTTTTTTCTGCACCTCAGCCGAGATGAGCAGAGACAGCGCCTGATCGCCCGTATGCAGAATCCGGACAAGCGCTGGAAGATCGGCGACGCAGACCTCGACGCCTACGAAAAGTGGGAAGACTACACGCAGGCCTGGAACGACATGATGAGCCACACGGATACCACCGCGTGCCCGTGGCAGGTAGTTGCCGCTGACAACAAGCACTTCGCGCGGGTGGAGGTGTTAACCCGTACCGTGGATATTCTGGGCAACCACCTGCCCGAGTACGACCAGAAACTTGACCCGGCGCTGATCAAGCGCATGAAGAAAGTGTTTGGCAAGGCGCTTTCACCCTAGCGGGTCCAACGCGACACGCTTCGATCTTGCTAAGTGCCGCGGCGCAGCACCACGCTCGCCAGCGCGCCGACCAGAATCCCGGCCAGGTTGGCCAGCAGATCCAGCGCGGACATCACGCGGCCAGGCATAAAAGACTGGCCAATCTCCAATAATCCAGAGTACGCAAGGATCGCCACACACAGTGCG
This sequence comes from Gammaproteobacteria bacterium, assembly GCA_030426545.1. Lineage (GTDB taxonomy): Bacteria > Pseudomonadota > Gammaproteobacteria > Pseudomonadales > Halieaceae > Marimicrobium. The sequence goes on along the minus strand of JAUHYL010000025.1, from coordinate 22,038 downwards.
ACATAGCGCCAGCCGCGGCCGGACGCGGGGAAAGCAAGCAGGGCAAACAGTGCATAGGTCACCAGGTGACCCAGCTTGTCCCAGGGTTCGATAACGCCGGCACCCCCAGGGCGCAGCGACACATAGGCCACCAGCAGGGCGTAGCTGAGAAGAATAAGGTGCGCGCGCTTCATCCGCGCTACGATACTCAGATTGGCCAGCCAATGCGAGGAAGGCGCCGCCTGGCACACCGGGCGCAACCAGTTTCCACCGGGCCGGGCCATCGCTTCGGAGAGCAATTTTGCCAGAACATGATGAGCAGCAATTCGCAGCCGCTGCGCTGTCACAGGCGCAGCAACGGTCTCTGCGCTTTCTCGACGCAAACGGCGGCACGCGCGCTGTCCCCTTCTCTTTCACACCGAGCCCGGTGAGCAGAGCCAACATGGCGCTGATGCGCTCCGCGGCCATCCTGTTGGGACAACTCACCCAGGCGATTGCCGCGGATGCGGATCTCATCCAGGAAGTTCATGCGCCACTCGCCTCCGGCGATCCCTTTTTCGCGGAGCTGCTGCGCTCGCATGAACATCTCACGCAACGGTCGGATGAATGCCTGCGCGAAGCTTTGCTGCTGCAGCGCAGCGACTTCATGATCGACGCCAGCCGCGGTCCGCAGCTTGTCGAGTGCAACAGCATTGCTGCCGGCATGGCGCCTTTCGGTGAACAAACCGGGTTGCTGCAGCGCGATCTGCACAGGGCGTATCCCGCTGTGTATCAACGACACTGTGCAGCGGGTGCAGCGGCCCACAGCACCCCTGCCGACAACCGGGCTACCGCCAACATGGCGGCCGCGATCGCCGCTGCAGCGACCCGTATCGCCAGTGCACTGGACGATGACGGGCCCCTGCGCTTCCTGATGGTGGTGCAGGATGCGGAAGACAATGTGTTTGACCAGCGCCTGCTGGAAGACGAACTGCGGGCACTGGGTCTGCTCACCGTGCGCCGCACCTTCCGCGAACTGCACGGCCAACTTACCAGTGGCCCCAACGACAGCCTGGTGTTGCAGGGCGAGGGAACAGTCCACGTGGCTTACCTGCGCGCCGGTTACCAGTTTCACGATTACGTCGCGCTGGACCTGGACACCCAACGCTGCTGCGACGCACTACAGGACACCCGGCTATTCATGGAGCGCCACCGCGTTGCCTTGAATGCCACCGTTGCGCAACAGCTCGCCACCAGCAAACGCATGCAGCTACACCTCAACCGCGGTGGTAGCGCACTGCTGCAGACACTGGGTTTTAACGCTGAAGAAAGCGCCTTGCTGCAGTCTGTTATGACAGAAGTACGCGAGGTCGATGCCGGCACCCTGCCACATCTGCAAGCCCATGGCACGGCTGAGTGGGTACTGAAGAACCAGGGCGAAGGCGGCGGACACTGCCTGTTCGATGACGACATCATCACCGCACTGCAGCAGCTAAGCCCCTCCGACTACGGCGCCTGGATACTCATGCGGCGCCTGCGACCCGCCGTTCGTGAGACACCCGCGCTACTGATCCGGGAAACGGGCGCGAACACCGTCGATGACCTGATCAGTGAGACCGGCATCTTCACCGCACACCTTGGCGCGCAGCCGTTGCCGACGCTCGACGAACAAGCCGGTTACATCGGCTACCTCGTGCGCTCCAAACCGGCGGGCGTTGTCGATGGCGGCGTGCACAGTGGCCAGGGGGTGCTGGACTCTTTGCTACTGGTCGACTGAAAGGTCCCCGCCGCGAGGCACACTGCTTGCGCCAAACCGGTCTGGTACAGGCCGAGTCCCGGCGGTTAAACTAGGCGGATTATCCTTAGGAAAGCGTGCCCCAATGCCAGCCTACGGCGAGGTCAGGATGTTTGTAGCCACGAAAATCAGTGGAAACGCTGCGGTACTGCGCCGGGAATCTGGCGCGCGTCGGCCACCGGGTGTCGCCCGGATTTCGTCTCCACATCGCCCCGTCGCGTGCGACACACCATGATCTGGGTCTACGCCGTCAACATGTTCGTCATCGGCCTGGCGGTAATGATTCACTACGAGTTTTTGCGGCGCGTTTCCCTGCTGCTGCCGAAAATTCACATCAAGCACCGTTTCCGCATTGTGCTGGGCGTGTGTGGCGCACTGACCGCGCATGCAGCCGAGGTATGGATTTTCGCGATCTCCTTTTACCTCATGCACCATGCGGACGGCTGGGGTCACCTGGAGGGAAATTTCAATGGTTCGCTGTTGGATTGCGTCTACTTTTCCTTCACCACATTTACCACGCTGGGCACGGGGGACATCGAACCTTTCGGCGACCTGCGTTTTCTCACCGGTCTGGAATCGCTCACCGGCTTGGTGTTGATTACCTGGACGGCGTCATTCCTGTACCTGGAGATGTCTCGCTACTGGGATGACCAGTAAACTGGTAAAACAGTTGAACGGATAGACAATGGAATCAACTGGAATCAACTGGAATCAACTACAAGCGATTGCGGACAACAATAAGCGAGGTACGCAATGGATCTGAAGCGCGCTCACCTGATCATCGGCATAATCGGCCTGCTCATTTTCGTGCTCCAGGGCCAGTACATGGCCCGCGTACTGGTCGTACCCGAACTGCACGATACGCAGCGCATGCTGTACCGCTCCGGGCACCTCTACCTGATGCTGGCCAGCGGCATAAACATCGCTCTCGGATGCTTCATGCCCACCGGGCCGGCGTCGTGGCTGCAACGTCTTTGCTCCGCCCTGTTACTGCTGGCGCCGCTGCTGTTGCTGGGTAGTTTTTTTGTCGAAGTGAACGAGCAGAGTATTGACCGGGTAATGACATCGCTTGGCCTTTACGCAATATTCGGCGCTGTTGCCCTGCTCGCCACGCGCGCTATCGTGCAAACCGTTACGGGGAGCGAGCGAGAGTAACCTCACTCGCGCCGGCATCGCCGACCTCACCCACAATGGCCGACGCGTGGTAGCCGCTCGCAAGTAGATCCTCCAGTAGCGCAGCCGCGCGGCTCGCCGGCAACGAGATCAACAATCCGCCGCTGGTCTGCGCATCGAACACGATATCGGCCAATGCATCGTCGACGCCCGACTGAACACTGAAAGACGCGGCATGCGCAGCCCGGTTAGCGGGCGCCATACTGCCCGCCGCACCGGCTTTGAGTGCATCCTCTGTGCCACCCAAAAGGGGCAGCGCCGCGGCATAGAGCGTGGCGCCATGACCGGCGCCCAACATTTCCAGCAGGTGGCCAAGCAAACCGAAGCCGGTGACATCCGTACAGGCCGATGCCTCGTGCCGCAGGGCCAGTTCGCCAGCACGGGCGTTACTGGTCAGCATGGACAGTAGAGCCGCATGAATATCCCTGCCGTCCGCCAGCCCGCGCATGTGGGCGGCAAACAGCGCGCCGGTGCCCAGCGGTTTGGTGAGAATCAGTTGATCGCCTGCGCGCACACCCTGCTTGCTCAGCAATTTCCCATCGGCGTCGGCAGGTACCCCGTTCACCGCAAAGCCAATTTGCAGTTCGCTGCCCTGCAGACTGTGCCCGCCGTTGAGGACGCAGTCGACCCGGGAAAATTCGTGCACGGCACCGGCGAGCAACTGCTGCAGGTCACGTTGCAGAATACGTTCACTGGCAAAAGGCAGGGTTACTGCGGCCAGCGCCGAGACCGGACGCGCCGCACGCGCGTACAGGTCGCTCAGCGCATGGTTGGCGGCAATACGCCCCATGATCCATTGGTCAGACACCATTTCGCGCAATATATCCAGACTTTGCACCAACTGGGCTGCGCCGGCAGCAGGCACGCTCACGGCATCCTCACTACCGGGCGCGCAGTGGCCAGGAAACTGTCGCGCCAGCTCCGTCAACACCAGGCCGAGCGTGTCCGCACCCACCTTGGCGCCACAGCCACCGCAGGCCATGCTGTCTTCCTCGCCGCGTAGCTCGGGCAACGGTTCAGGCCGTACCTCGTTCATGGCGCGGGGCAGCTCGCTGAAGCGACGCATGAACGCGCGATCGATCCTGTCTTTCCAATGCCATACCCACGTGCCTGACGCTGAAAATACTGCCCTGTCCGCGGTTGCGCGCTTGTCGCCCAGCGACAGCAGGGAAAGAAAACGCCGCTGCGGTTTGTAGGACTCAAGTGGCTTACCGAGCAGTGCGGCGCGCAGGTTATGTGCCAGCACCGGCGCCTGGCGCACCGCGTAGACGCCCGCCTTGGGTCGCGGATCGGCGATCATGGTCGCGATATCACCCGCGGCAAACACGCGCTCGTCAGCGGTTGATTGCAATTGCGCGTTCACCGCGAGAAAACCGCGTTCATCCGTGGCGAGGCCACTGGCCTTTACCCAGGGCGCGGCCGCCGCCGCGGTACACCAGAATAGTTCGTCAAACGCGCCACTGCGTCCATCGTTCGTGTGCAACAGGCCCTGTTCAACGCGCGTTACCCTGGCATCAACCTGCAGTGCGATACCCGCCCGTTTCAATGTCTCCACTACCGAGCGGCGTGCAAACCGGTTGTAGCCCTGCAATATTTCCGGCGCGCCACACCACAGCGCCAGCTGCGCGCGGTCGCCAAGCCGATGCGCCATCGCCAGTGCCAGTTCCACACTACCGGCACCGCCGCCAACCACCGCAATACGGTGCGGGCCCTGCGCCGTCGCCGCGGCCAGCCGCTGTTCCAGTGCGCACCAGCGTTGCCACAATCCGGCGACAGGTTTTACCGGCGTGCCGTACTCAGCCGCGCCGGGAACGCTTTCAATGTCGGGCTGCGAACCGATATCGAGACTGAGCAGGTCGTAGGAGACAGCAGGCCGATCAACCAGCGACAGGCTGCGCGAGCCAGGGTCAATGGCGCATACCTCACCGGTTATGAAACGCGCGCCCGCCCACTGACACAGGCGCGACAGGTCGATATGGGTTTCCTCAAAAGCGTAGTGCCCGGCGATCAGTCCCGGCAACATGCCCGAGTACGGGGTATGCGCGGCGGGCGATATCAGGGTAACGCGCAGCCCCGCCAACGGTTGCATCGCCAGCATGCGCAAGGCCAGCGCGTGGCTGTGACCACCGCCAACCAGTACGAGATCGCGGTGTAATTCAGTGCTCTGCTGCACGCGCTGAGTGCTCCCTCGCCCAGTCCAGCACCGCAGCACGACTACCGGCAAACATTCGCTGGCCGTCGCGCTGCTGCAACTGGTATTCATACATAGGGTCGTAGTAGCGTTCCAGCAGAAACGCTATCCACTCGCGATGTGCGCTGACATCACCCGTACGCCACTGCTGCTCAAATGCCCCTCGCAGCATTGCAGCCACCTGCTGGTGACGATCACCGCCGAGGCGACGCGCTATGCGATCGAGGTCTGACAGCATTTTTTCACAGTGCGCCTGTCCACCTTCGGGACCGTACAGGCGCGCGTAGCGCTCACCCAGATCGTAAATGTAATCCTCCAGCACGATGTCTACCCGCGCCTCCAGCGGTTCCTCTACCACCAGCAGGGGAGCCTGCTTCATCAGCAGTCGCAGATTCTCCGGCAGCGCCACGCGCCCGATCAATCGACCTTCGTCTTCCAGAAAAATTCGCGCAGCAGGCTCCTCGTGTGCGTCGAGCAGCCGCATGAATTCAATACTCACGCTGTTTTCGAAATCGATCTGGCTGGGTTGCGGCGTGGGCATCTGACCGAAACTGGAGCCACGGTGGTTGGCCAGACCCTCGAGGTCTATCGCGCGCTGGAGACGCTCGATAACACGGGTCTTTCCCGTGCCGGTCTTGCCGCTGACCAGGACAATACTGCTGCTGCCAAGGGAGCGCTCAAGCTCCTCGAGCAAAAAACGGCGCAGCGCTTTATAGCCTCCCGCCACGCGGGGGTAGTCAACGCCCTGCTCCGCCAGCCAGTGCTGCACCGTCTCGGAGCGCAGGCCACCGCGCCAACAGTACAGGCAACCCTCGGGATGGCGCCTGGCAAATTCAAGCCAGCTGGCAATTCTGCGTTCTCGGATATCACCGGCGACCAGCGCATGGCCCAGTTCGATGGCGGCCTGCTGGCCGTTTTGCTTGTAGCAGATACCGACCTGGGCGCGCTCGTCGTCGGTCATCAGCGGCAGGCTGAGCGCAGAGGGAAAAGCGCCGCGAGAAAATTCTGCCGGAGAGCGCAGGTCCAGCATGGGGGTAGCTTCGAGAAACAGGGCGCGATACTGGTCGGTGTCCAGTAGCGCGGGCATGTCCGGCCTACTCCGCCTCGCCGCCAAACAGGGTGATAATACGTTCCTGCAGGGAGCTGATTGCGTCAGACATCAGCGCAAAGTCCGCGTCCAGCCGCGCGGCCTGGTCTGCCTCCGGAATGTCCTCGTTTTCTTTCATAAGCTCTTCTGCAAATTTCAGGCGGCGCAGGCAGAGATCCTCTGCCAATACCAGGGCGACCCGCTCATCCCAGTTCAGCGCAAGGCGCACTACCTGTCGACCGGCGTTGAGATGAGTTTCCACCTCTTCACTCAACAAATCAACGCCGCGGCAGCGCACCACGCCGCCGTCCTCGCCGGGTTCGCGCAACTCGCACTCGCTGCCCAGCTCAAACTCCTCGGGAAGATTGCGGTGCGCGAGCCAGCCGGTCATCACCGCCGTCGGTGCATTGTTCACCTGCGGCAACAACACCGGGAAGCTTCCTATACAGTCACGCAGCAGGTTGAGCACTTCCTCGGCCCTGGCCGCACTGGCGCTGTCGACAAACAGCCAGTTCGCGCGGGGATCCAGGTAAAGAAAGATGCGCGACGAACGGGTGAACGCGCGCGGCAGGCAATCCTGCACAATTTCGTCCTTCAGGCTCAGGCGTTCCTTGCGATACACCTTGCGCGCCTGCTCCGACTCTATGGCCGCAATCTTCTCTTCGAGCTGCTCGCGCACCACCGTGGCGGGCAGGAGCTTCTCCTCGCGCCGCGCGCAAAGCAGCAGGCGGCCGTTTGCAGCGTGCACCAGGGATTCAGATTCTTCGCCCAGCGGAGCAACCCAACCCAGAGACTGGGCCTGGGACTTGGCGCAGGGTTGAAACCCGCGCCCGGACAATTTTTCTTCCAGCTTTTCGGCCTGCAGGTCAAAGGGGCTGGTCAATCGGTAGGCACGGATATTTTTGAACCACATGGGGAGATCTTCTGCCGGAAAAAGCGGGGCATTGTACCGGAGCTGTACGGCAATACCAGAAAAGGACGCCGCAGCGGGTAAAGCGCACCTGATAAAGTCCCTAAGCCCCTGAACAATCGATTAAAAAGCAGGCACGTACAACATATTGTTCTGGACGAGCAACACCGCCGTTGTCAGCGGGGCGGGAAACCGATTTAATTTCCCTCCCCCGAAAGTCAACGCTCAAATTCCACCGTGCCGCGGTGGGCCACAGGTGACAGCATGTCCAACAAAAAGGCCAGCCCCACTCACCCCCGCAAGGCGTCAGACGTCAGCCAGTGGGATCGGGAAACGGATATCGCCATCGTCGGCTTCGGCGGTGCAGGCGGCTGCGCCGCGATCGAAGCGGCGGACGCGGGGGCCGAGGTCAGCCTGTTCGAGCTGGCCAGTGAGGGGGGCGGCTCTACGGCCATGTCCAGCGCGGAGATCTACATGGGCGGCTCCGGCGGCACCCGGGTACAGCAAGCCTGCGGCTTCGAAGACGCAACCGAAGACATGTTTACCTACATGATGATGTGCGCCGGTGCCCAGGCGGACGAGGCGAAAATTCGCACCTACTGCGACAACAGCCTGCAGCACTTTGACTGGCTGGCCAACACGCTCGGTGTGCCGTTCAAGGACAGCTTCCACGAGGAACGCGCCATCATGTGCCTGACCGATGATGGCCTGCTCTACACCGGCAGTGAAAAAGCCTACCCCTTCAGCCAGCACGCCAAGCCTGCACCACGCGGACACAACCTGTACGTAGAGGGTGACAACGGTGGGCCGCTGTTCATGAAGATCGTCACCGAGAACGTGAACAAGCGCGAGTCGATTACCGTTGAATACGAAACCCGGGTGCTGTCGCTGATCATCGATGACGATGATGAAATCGTCGGCCTGGTGATACGCCAGAACCAGCAGGAGTTCAATGTGCGCGCACGCAAGGGCGTGATCCTCTGCGCCGGCGGCTTCGTGATGAATGAAGACATGCTGGCGCGCTACGCTCCCAAGCTGCTGCGCGGCAACAACGCCATTGGCAACCCCGGCGATACCGGCACGGGCATCATGATGGGCATGTCGGTCGGTGGCGCAGCCATCAACATGCACGAGGGGTTTATCAGTATCCCCTACTACCCGCCGGCGAGCATCACCAGCGGCATCGTTATCAATGACAAAGGCCATCGCTTCATTAACGAGGATGTCTACCACGCCCGCCTCGGACAGGCGGTTCTGGATCAGCCCGGCGATCGCTTTTACTTCGTGCTCACCGTCGAGCAGTACGGTGATTACGAAAAAATGAACTTCATGGGTGCCGATATCGCCGGTACCGGTGAAACCGTCGAGGAGTTGGAAGCCGAGTTGAGGCTGCGCACCGGTACGCTGCAGAACACCCTGGCCATCTACAACGAGGATTGCGCCGCCGGTGAGGATACGCAGTTCCATAAGGCACCCCAGTGGCTGCAGGTGATGGAGCCGCCGCTGGTAGCGCTGGATATCACACCCGGTCGCGGCGTCTTCGTGCCCATGTTCACCCTGGGCGGGCTGGACACGCTACCCACCGGCGAAGTTCTCACCGCCGAGCGCGAGGTGATACCCGGCCTTTACGCCGCCGGCCGTACCGCCTGCGGTGTGGTGCGTCGGGCGGATGGTTACAGCTCGGGCATGTCAGTGGGCGATGCCACCTTCTTCGGTCGGCTGGCGGGCAAACAGGCGGCCGCGCGCAGCTGACGCGACTTTACGGCAGGAAGCATTCTGTAGCGCAGCCCGCTACACTCATCGCTGCACGCTCGAAATCCACGCCAGACAATTCAGGTTGCGCCAATGAAATACCTACACACCATGGTCCGTGTTAACGATCTCGATGCTGCGCTGGCATTCTATTGCGAGAAACTGGGATTGGTTGAAGTCGAACGCTACGACAACGAGGGTGGGCGCTTTACGCTGGTCTTCCTCGCGGCACCGGGTGACCTCGAGTCTGCACGCAGTGGCAAAAGTCCAACGGTGGAATTGACCTACAACTGGGACACCGAACAGTACGAGGGGGGCCGCAACTTCGGCCACCTCGCCTACCGCGTTGAGAATATCTACGACACCTGTCAACGCCTGATGGATGGCGGCGTGACGATCAACCGCCCACCGCGCGACGGCTACATGGCCTTTGTGCGCTCGCCGGACGGCATCTCGATTGAATTGCTACAGGAAGGCGAGCCGCTTGCAGCGCAGGAGCCCTGGGCATCAATGGAAAATACTGGTAGCTGGTAGTAGCTGGTAGTAGCTGTTAGACGCTTCGCGGCGCCACCCAGGTTACCGGGCCCTGGTATCGCGCCTGCGCGAATAGCCCAGCGCCACCAGCGCAAGACCAAACAGGCCCAGCGTCGCCGGCAGCGGCGCCTCGGCCGTCCTGAACTCAACCGCCTCTATGACCAGCCCCAGCGGTGCACTGTTTTGCAGCGACAGCGTGAAGCTGTCAAAGGCGGCACCAACCAGCGCGGAAAGATCGTGCGTTTGCGAGAGGGAGGTGTGCGGATCGATGGCGAAGAATCCCAGATCCAATGCGCCCGCAAACGCGTTAAAGCCGTACTCGACATTACCGGCGGGAGAAATATCGTGTACGGTCAGCAGCAGGGCTTCCACCGGGCTGGCGAAGCTGAAGGTCATCGTTTCGCCCAGGTCCAGCGAGTTGGCGCCCAGTGAATCCGCTACCCCCAATCCGCCATTGGAGGAAGTGATTGCCGAATCAGCGAAACTTATGGCGCCGGAGCCGGTGACGCTGAGCAGGCCGGGCACCTCAAACGTCGGGACAACCCCGTCACCAAACTCGCCAAAATTGATCAACGCAGCCTGCGCCGTCAGCGCACCCGACAACAGCATGCCGCCAAGACTCCATCGGATAATTGTCAGCCATTTCATCGCAAATTCCTCATCGTGTTACGCGCGGACCCTGGCAACCCCGGCGGTGCGCAGCCCATGTTGTAATTCAAGCAAGCTTTATACCACACCCCGGAATCCGGGGGCTTGTCTGATAGTGCCAGCGGCAACACTGCCAACTGTAAAGAAATCCGACAGGCTGGCAGCAGAATCCGCGGCCGCTCCACCCACACCAAAAAAAGCGCGATTTAACCCTTCGACCCTGTCACGTTTTCCGCTTGCCACACGTCTTGGGGGTGAACTGTTGAAAAAGGGTCATCTGACATGCTGAAAAAAATACAGGCTTTCACCGGGTTACTGTTCGCGGTTTTCCTTGCCCTGCACCTGGCCAATACCTGGCTGGCGAGTTTCGGCGCACACACCTACGACAGCGCACAGTCGGTGCTGCGCACGTTCTACCAGGCCCCGGCCATCGAGTTCGTGATTCTGCTGGCACTGGTCATCCATATCATCACCGGCCTTGTCCGGCGCTGGCGAGAGGGGGCGGGGTCGCCCGCGCTGCGCGCCAGGCTGCACCGTTATGCAGGCTACGGGCTGGCACTGGTTATCGGTGGCCACATCCTGGCCGTGCGGGGACCCTCGTGGTTCTATGACGTCTATCCCGGCTTCGCCGGTATCTCCTTCACGCTGGACTTCGCTGCCTGGTACTTCTTTCCCTACTACCTGCTACTGGGCACCGCCGCGTTTTACCACGGCGTCAACGGCGCAGGCATCGCACTGTCCCGCCTTGGCCTGGCGAGGCCTGCCAGCGGCAACACGCTGCGCAATGCCAGTATACTGGCGGCGGTGGCCACCGCCGCGGCGTTGCTCGCTTTCGCGGGAGCATGGACCGAGACCGGCGACCCCTATGCAAGCGAGTTCGCGCAACTGTACCTGAAGGTGATGGATGAAATCTCGTTTTGAAGCCCTGGCCTACGGCATGCTGGGCAGCGTTGCGGAGGCCGAGGAAGTGGTGCAGGAAGCGCGCCTGCGATTGTACCAGCTACCCACGCCACCGGCTTCCGACGAGGCGTTTCTTTACCGCGTGGTCAGCAATCTGTCGATCGATCGCCTGCGCCGGGCGCGCACAGAGCGCGAGGCCTACTTCGGGCCGTGGCTACCCGAACCGGTGCAGGAGGACCTGAGCGCGCAGCTTGAACTGGCGCAGGAGCTGACCATCGGCTTCGTGCACCTGTTGGAACAACTGCCGCCAGCCGAGCGCATCGTTTACGTGCTGCGTGAATCCTTTGACCTTTCGTACGACGAACTGGCCGCCATGCTGGACATCAGCGCACAGACCGCGCGCCAGCGCGTCTCCCGTGCGCGCAAGCGCATGCGCAACCGCTCGGCCATACAGGCGTTTCCGGATGACGAAGGCAAGCGCCTGCTGGAGAAGCTGGTGCAACTGGTTGCCGAGGGCGATATGAATGGCCTGGTCTCGATGATGGACGAGGACGTGATCGCCTACACCGACGGCGGTGGTGTGGTCAGCGCCGCGGTGCGTCCAGTGCACGGCGCCGAGCGTATCGCTACCGTGATTTTACACCTGGCGACAAAAGCCGCCGAGGAAGGCCCGCTGGACATGACAATGGAACGCCTGAATGGCACCTGGGCGCTGGTAATAAAACAGGGCGGCGCCATTCACTCGATTCATTTCATCACCGGCGCGGGGGGTAAAGTCCAGCGCGTGTACGCCATGCGCAACCCGCAGAAGATGGCGCATCTGGAAGTGTAGCGCTGCAGCCTGCCCCTCGCCGGCGTGACGTCGCTCAGGGATAGCTGAACAACATCTCCTGGTCATACGCACTGATGGCATCTTCGCGCCCGTCACGGACCAGCGCAGGCCAGTCCGGATTGGCGATCATCGCGCGCCCTACCGCCACCAGGTCGAATTCTTCCGCCGACATTCTCTCCACCAGGTTGTCGAGGCTCGCCGGCTCGCCGCTGTTGAACAGCGCCTCACCGGGCTGCGGAATAAAATCCGCATTGAGCCCCACGCTGCCCACGGTAATGGTCGGTTTGCCAGTGATCTGTTTGGTCCATCCAGCCAGGTTGAGATCGCTGCCGTCGAACTCCGGCTCCCAGAAGCGACGCGTGGAGCAGTGGAAGATGTCGACGCCAGCGTCGCTTAAGGGCAGCAGAAATTCCTCGAGCAGTTCCGGTGTGTCCACCAGGCGCGCGGTAAAGTCCTGCTGCTTCCACTGCGACCAGCGCAGGATGACGGGGAAATCAGGGCCCACGGCCTCACGCACAGCCTCGATAACTTCGATGGCAAAACGGCTGCGCTTTTGCAGCGAACCGCCGTAGGCGTCGTCGCGCTGGTTGGTGCCCTCCCAGAAGAACTGATCGATCAGGTAACCGTGCGCACCGTGAATTTCCACGGCGTCAAAGCCCAGCGCTTTCGCATCGGCTGCGCCGCGCCCAAAGGCCGCCACGCAATCCTGTATGTCCTGCACGCTCATCTCGTGCCGGTTAACCTTGCCCGGGACATTCATTCCCGAGGGTGTGTAACCGTTGACCTCGCCCTCGGGCATAACGCCGCTTTTGCGCATGCCGCCACAGTGCCAGAGTTGAGGTGCCATCTTGCCGCCCTCGGCGTGTACTGCCTCCAGCACTTTCTTCCACGCGGCCAGTCTTTCCTCGCCGTGAAAATAGGGCACGTCCGGGTAACCGTTGGCCGCAATATGATCGACGCAGGTGCCCTCGGAGATTATCAGTCCGACACCGCCGGCAGCGCGGCGGCGGTAGTACTCGATGTTCTTGTCATTGGGAATGTTGCCCGGTGACATGTTGCGTGTCATGGGCGCCATCACGATGCGATTGTCCAATGCCAGTTTACCGAGCTGCGCCGGCCTGAAAAGTGGGCTGTTATCGGTCATACACTGTTACTCCCTGTCGCGGTTGAGGGTTGCGCTTGTGCCAGATCACCTGAATCGCTGTGTTGTTCAGCGCGCAGGAAGTTAAGAATCCACCGGGCTACCCGTTCTCCCTGGCTGACGCCCGCCAGGGACGCCATCCCCTGCCTGTAGGTCGCCTCGCCGATAATTTCCCTGCGCGACGTCATAATCTCGCGCGCATAATCGGCGACAAATTCCGGGTGTCCCTGGAAGGTGAGAATGTGCTGGTCAATCTGCACCACGGCGTGGGGGCAGAATTCACTGCCGGCCAAAAGCTCAGCCTGGGGTGGCAACTGTACCACCTGGTCCTGGTGGCTGACGAGAATATCCAGCGCCAGGCCGTCGCGGTCATGCCAGTGCGGGGTGCATGCGAAGGTGTGCGTGTGCAGTCCAACGCCCCAGCCGCGCTCGGACTTCTCTGTTTTACCGCCCAGTGCCTGTGCAATCAGCTGGTGACCAAAGCAGATACCCACCAGTTTTTTTCGGCGCCCGTGCAGTTCACGCACGAACGCCTGCAGTTGCTGAATCCAGGCCTTGTCTTCGTAGACGGACGATTTGCTGCCGGTGATCAGGAAGGCGTCGACCTCATCGATGTCTGCCGGGAATATACCCTGCTCGACATCGTAAACGCGGTACTCGAGCGCAGGGTCCTGCGCGCCGAGCAGACGCATGAACATATCGGGGTATTCCCCGTGATCGGGCACCCACTCGGGACGCACAGCATCAGTTTTCAGTATGCCAAGTTTCATTGTCGGCGATGTTCCTGTTTCAACCCCTGCCGGAGCGGCTGGCTGACGTTCGACGTCTGCAAACCGGTCAAGCCCGCACTGGCGCCCTGCATGGGGCGCTTCTGCCGCGGCAGGCGGGCGCACAATAATAGGAAGGCGACAGGGTGCTGTCCATCCCGTTGAGTGGCTGGTAATGTGGGCAGCCAGTTTTCGCACCCCTTACACGTATGTCACCTTACCGCTACCTGGCCTTCCTGCCACTCTTGTACTGCCTCCAGGCCTACGCGTTTACCGGCTCGGAAGCCTGCCGTGACTGCCATGCCGAGGCGTACGACAACTGGCAGGGCTCTCACCACGACCTGGCGATGCAGATTCCCACCCCTGACACGGTGCTGGGCAACTTTGACGATGCCACGTTTACCCTCAACGGCGTCACCACCCGCTTCTTCCGGCGCGACGACAAGTACCTCGTCAACACGGACGGAGAAGACGGCAAGGCAACAGAGTTCGAGGTCGCCTATGTCTTCGGAGTGGAGCCCCTGCAACAGTACCTGTTGCCGCTTTCGCGCGGACGGCTGCAGGCACTGAGTATTGCCTGGGACACCCGGCCGAAAGCAGACGGGGGACAGCGCTGGTTTCACCTGCACGGCGATGAGGCGATCGATTACCAGGACCCGCTGCACTGGACGGGCCCCTACTACAACTGGAATTCGCGCTGCGCCGAGTGCCACAGCACGGATCTGCGTAAAAACTACGACCAGGAAACCAACCGTTTTTCGACCCGCTTCAAGGAGATAGACGTGGGCTGTGAAGCCTGCCACGGGCCCGGCAACAAACACCTGGTGCTGGCCAAATCGGGCAAACTGGCCAGCGAGCCGCACGGTGGCTTCAGCACGGCACTGGCGCAGCGCGGCCAATGGGCGCTGCCGGCGGGGGAAAAAATCGCGCGCCGCACCGAGCCGCTGGAATCCAATGCGCAGATCGACAGCTGTGGTCGTTGCCACGCACGGCGCGGCACACTCGGCAAGTACCATTACGGTAAAGACCTGCTGGATACGCACCGCCTGGCGCTGCCGCAGCAACCACTGTACTACCCGGACGGCCAGATACTCGATGAGGTCTACGTCTACGGCTCGTTCATACAGAGCAAAATGCACATGGCGGGCGTGGTTTGCAGCAATTGTCACGAACCGCACAGCCTGCAGTTGCGTGCGCCGGGTAACGGCGTGTGTGCGCAATGTCACGCGCCCGCCGAGTATGACGCGCCCAGCCACCACCACCACGAAGCAGATTCCACCGGTGCACAGTGTGCGAACTGTCACATGCCGGAAACCACCTACATGGTGGTTGATCCACGCCGCGATCACAGCATGCGCATTCCCAGGCCCGATCTCAGTCTGGTCGTTGGCGTGCCCAACGCCTGCAACCAGTGCCACACGGACAAGGACGCCAAGTGGGCACTGGAGGCCACCCGCGAGTGGGGCGTGAACTACTTCGACACCGCCTCGCACCCGGCGCGCGCCTTTCACAACTTTGAGCAGGGTGATCTGCGCGCGGTGCCGCGTTTGGCGCAGCTCGCCAATGACAGCAGCGCCGCACCGATCTGGCGCGCCACCGCCATGGAAGCGCTGGGACGCGCCGGCGGCAGAGAGACCATGCAGACCGTGGCGGCGATACTGTACGACGACAATCCCCTGATCCGTACCAGCACCGTGCGTTCGCTGGAGTTCATGCAACCGGGGCAACGCTTTCAGCTGTTGTCACACCTGATTGACGACGACATCACCTCGGTACGCATGGCCGTCGCGGAGTCGCTGGCGCAAACGCCATTGGCGCAGTTAACGCCCGAAGACGCGCAACGGTTGCGTGCCCTGTTCAAGGAATACGAGAGCATTCTCGCCGAACACGCCGACATGCCGGAGACACAAATGCAGTTGGGTGTATTCCGCATCCAGCGCGGCGACAGCGCGGGCGCCGAGCGCGCCTACCGACAGGCGATCACGCTCAACCCGCAACTAATTCCGGCGCATCTCAACCTGGCCGACCTGATGCGCGGGCAGGGGCGCGAGAAAGAAGCGCGGGAACAGTTACAGACGGCGCTGGCCGTACTGCCCGACCACGGCCCCACCCTGCATGCCCTGGGCCTGCTGGAAACACGCAGCGGCAATGCGGAGAAGGCACTGGACTACCTGGGTCGCGCAGCGCAGGTCGAAAGCACCGGCACCCGGCATCGCTTCGTCTACGCCATCGCACTGCACGACCTGGGTCAGCCGGAAAAAGCGATAACCCAACTCGAGGCCCTGTTGCGCGACGCCCCGTCGAACGAAGAAGCACTACTGGCGCTGGCAAACTACAGCGCCGAGCTGGGCCGTCGGCAGGATGCATTGCGCTATGCCGCCAAACTCACCAGCATTGCACCGCAGAATCGCAACTACCGGCAGCTGTATCAGCAACTGTCGCGCTAGGCCGGGAACAACGCGGGCGTTGTCATAGCGATTGCAGAAATTGCAGCAACAGGGTGGTGGTTGCCTGGGGCTGCTCCTGTTGCACGAAGTGCCCCGCGTCCGGTAGCAATTCAAAAATGCGCAGGTCTTCCACCAGCGCGCGCATGTGTTCGAACTCCGCTTCGCTGCCCAACTTGACCACCGGGTCTTGTGCACCACCAATAAATGCCGCCGGCAGTGTGATCGGCGTGTGCGCGCTGTCGCGAAACATGCGCCAGTTGCGATCCATCACCCGGTAGGCGCTGGCGCCGCCGACGAAGGCCAGCGCGGGATCGTCGCAGTTGAGGTAGGCGCTGACGTAGACATCGAAATCTTCCTGCGACAACCACGACCAGGGCAGCGGCTTTCCCGGTTCGGCCAATACGTCGATGTAGGCTGTGCCTGCCATCGGAAACTTTTCCCAGTTCAGCAGTTCACCCTCTGCACTCAGCGCCCAGAACAACTTCAGTAGAAATTCGCGCTCGCGGCCGAGACAGCCCTGCTCCGCTAAACCGGGCTGTTGGTAATAGTGCATGTGGAAGAAATGGTTGGCGGCGATCTGTGCGTAGAGGCGCGATGGCAGTTCGTCGCCACCGCCGGCCAGGGCCATTTCATAAGGTACGCAAAGCGAGACCACGCCGCGCAAACGCGGCGCGTGGTGTGATGCCATGTGCCACGCCAGGTTGGCGCCAAAGTCGTGCCCTACCAGAACCGCCTGTTCAGCACCGAAGTAATCGAGCACGGCAAGCACGTCCTGCGAAAGACTGTCGTAGCCGTATTGATCTGCGGATGCCGGGCGTGCGCTCTCGCCATAGCCGCGCATGTCCAGCGCCACCGCCCGGTACCCGGCCGCGGCCAACACCGGTAGCTGGTGCCGCCAGCTGTACCAGAGCCCGGGAAAGCCGTGACAGAACACCACCAGCGGCCCCTCACCCTGGCTGGCGAGATGCAACTGAACACCGTTGGCGCTCAGCCGGTGATGTTGTAGCGGGAAATCGTGGCTGGCGTTACTGGGCAACGGGCCTGAATACCAGGTGCAGACTGACGGGAACGGCGGTGCTGATCGCGTTGAGGCCGGCAATTTTCTGCAGGGCCTGCACACCGCCCTCCAGGCCAAAATCCGCGGCGTTGATCACCAGCGGGCGCGCACTGAACACGCGCAACACACCACCGGCCTCGCCCACCGCAACCAGCGGCGCGCGCAGCGTTTTTTTCTGCCCGTGCAGTGACAGTTGAAACGCCACCTCGGTACTGACCGTGCCGCCCTCTACCGCTGCCTGCAGAACGGCGGGGTCAACCGTCGCCGTCACGTTCGCCGCGGGAAACTTGTCGGTCTCGAACAGTGATTCGCGCATGCGTTCATTGCGAATGTCGATCAGGGTTTGCACGCTGTCCAGGTTGATGCCCAACTGCACCGCGCCATCCCTGCCAACGTAGCCGACAAGTGACTCGAATTGGTGGGACTCGGCCACCGCACTGTTCTTGATAGAAATGAAATTGATCGAGGAGTGTTCGTTGTCCAGTTCCCACTGCGCGAATGCCGTGGCACTGAACAATGCAAGCGCTGCCAGCAGCAGCGTCTGTTTTACCTGTGTGAAAATCGCCATAGCCTGCTCCTGTTGATGCGTGACGCGATCAGGTTGCCACCTGGGCCAGATCACCTTTCTTCTCCAGCCACGCCTTGCGATCCGGCGCGCGCTTTTTCGCCAGCAGCATGTCCAGCATACTGTTGGTGCCGTCGCCCGCATCCAGTTTCAACCGCACCAGTCGGCGGGTATCGGGATCCATCGTTGTCTCGCGCAGTTGCAGGGGATTCATCTCACCCAGCCCCTTGAAGCGCTGTACATTCACCTTGCCCTTTTTCTTCTCCGCCTCAATACGATCCAGCACGCCCTGCTTCTCGCCCTCGTCGAGCGCGTAGTAAACCTCTTTGCCCACGTCGATGCGGTACAGCGGCGGCATGGCAACGTAGACGTGGCCGGCGGCTACCAGCGGACGGAAGTGTTGCACAAACAACGCGCAGATCAGGGTGGCGATATGCAGGCCGTCGGAGTCCGCGTCAGCCAGGATGCACACCTTGTGATAGCGCAGGCCCGAAAGATCGTCGCTGGCCGGATCGATACCCATGGCCACGGAAATATTGTGCACTTCCTGCGAGGCGAGGATTTCCTGTGAGTCCACTTCCCAGGTATTGAGGATTTTCCCGCGCAGCGGGAGTATGGCCTGGAACTCGCGGTTGCGCGCCTGCTTGGCAGAGCCGCCCGCCGAATCGCCTTCCACCAGGAACAGTTCACCCTGCGCGGGATCCTCGCCCGAGCAGTCCGCCAGCTTGCCCGGGAGTGCGGGGCCGGTGGCCACTTTCTTACGCGTGACTTTTTTCGCCAGGCGCATGCGATTTTGCGCGTTGCTGATACACAGCTCGGCCAGTTTTTCAGCCTCACCCGTGTGCTGGTTCAACCACAGGCTGAACGCATCCTTGGCCACGCCGGAAACGAAGGCGGCTGCCTCGCGTGACGACAAACGCTCCTTGGTCTGGCCGGAGAACTGCGGATCGGTCAACTTGGAGGACAGTACGTAACAGCAGCGATCCCAGACGTCATCCGCGCTGAGTTTAACGCCGCGCGGAAGCAGGTTGCGCAACTCGCAGAAATCCCGCATCGCCTCCAGCAGCCCGGTGCGCATGCCGTTAACGTGCGTACCGCCCTGCGCGGTAGGAATCAGGTTGACGTAGGATTCGGCCACCACCTCGCCACCCTCGGGCAACCATTGCACCGCCCAGTCGACGCCTTCGTTATTGCCGCTGAAGCTGCCGACGAAGGGTTCTTCGGGTATCACCTGATAGTCGATCGTCGCGTCGGCGAGGTAATCGGACAGACCGTCCTCGTAATACCACTCCTCGCTGTCGTCCTTCTTTTTCTCGTCCTTGAACTTCACGCGCAGGCCGGGGCACAGCACCGCCTTTGCGCGCAACAGATGTTTCAGGCGCGGCACCGAAAAATTGACGGAATCAAAATACTTTTCATCCGGCAGAAAGGTGATGGAGGTGCCGGTGTTGCGTTTACCGCAGCTGTCTACCACCTTCAGGTCTTTGGACTTTTCGCCACCCTTGAAGGCCATGCGGTAGACGCTGCCGTCGCGTCGAATCTCCACTTCCACCGTCTTGGACAGGGCGTTGACCACCGACACGCCCACGCCATGCAGACCGCCGGAGAACTGGTAATTCTTGTCGGAGAATTTACCGCCCGCGTGCAGGGTGCTCATGATCACTTCCACCCCGGGTTTTTTCTGCTCGGGGTGTTTGTCGACGGGCATGCCACGGCCGTTGTCGACCACGGTAACGGAGCCGTCTTTGTGCAGGGTGAGAGAAATTTCGTTGGCGTGCCCGGCGAGGGCTTCATCGACGCTGTTATCGATCACCTCCTGCGCGAGGTGATTCGGGCGCGAGGTGTCGGTGTACATGCCGGGGCGCTTGCGCACCGGCTCCAGCCCCGTAAGGACTTCAATGTCTTGGGCGGTGTATTGGCTCATAGTTTCTTTTGGTGTTGCAGGTCCCCTGAAGGGTACCATTCTACATGCGGCGGGGCTGTTGGCGAACTGTCGGGGGCAGTTTTAGGCGACGCAAGCTGACGATACCGGCTGGCCTGCGCTACAGGTAGCCGCCCTCGCCAATATTCACGGTGAACTCGACGTCCTCAACGCGCGACACGGCGCTGTCGACGCGGCCATCTGCATAGAGATCCAGCCAGCGGTAGCCCGGCGGCCGGTCATCAGCGAGGAAATCGACACTGTTGGGCGCAAACTGCACGCAGGTAGACGGGCTGGACAGCAGCCGCACCCCGTTGCGCACAATATCCGTTTCCTGGTGCACGTGCCCCCACACCACGGCGCGCACACTGTCGTGCGCGTCCAGGATGTCAAACAAGGCAGCCGCGTCGGCGACGATCTGCTCGTCCAGCCACGCGCAACCCACCGGTACGGGCTGATGATGCAAGACAACCAGGCTGTGTAATCCTTGCTCTTGTGCCGCGCCAAGGGCCCTGTCCAGCCAGGCCAGTTCCGTCGGCCCCAACTCGCCCCCCACCTCGCCGGGCACCTGCGAATCCAGCATCAGTATCTGCCAGTTACCCGCGTGTACTTCACGACCGATACTGCATCGGTCACGACAGGCCTGCGTCATGGCCGCACGGTCGTCGTGATTACCCGGTATGCAGAAGGCACGGCAGGGGAATGCGTCAAAGTACTCCGGCAGCCGGGCATAGGCTTCGGGCGCGCCGTCATCGGCGAGATCACCGGTGGCGAGCACCAGGTCAATCCCGTCGCGCTCGCGCTGCACCAGGTCTATCACGGCCTGCAGGGAGTGGTCTGTGTCCATGCCCAGCAGCTTGCCGCCGCGTTTTGCGCACAGGTGGAAATCAGTAATCTGCACCAGGCGAACCGGCTCCCCTGCTGTTTCTACTTCTACCACGGCCTGTTGCTCAGCTTCAGTCATGGGTAAGGGGTTGGATGGTGGCTGACAATTGAGATGGCCGGTGGTTGGCGCCCGTCAGGCGCTCCCCGCCCGGAGGTTCAGGTTCAACTCTACACGGCCGTTAGCGAGGCAGTGCTCCAGCCAGTCCGCCAGAAAACGGTTCTGCTGGAACTTTTCGTCCTGTTGAAACATCTGTTGGTTGGGGTACTGGTAACGTGCGGCGACACGTCGGTGTGACTGGAATACGCCGACCTCCAGCATGCGCGCGTCGTGATAAGCGCGCACCTCAACGAACAGCTGGCC
This sequence comes from Gammaproteobacteria bacterium, assembly GCA_030426545.1. Taxonomy (GTDB): domain Bacteria; phylum Pseudomonadota; class Gammaproteobacteria; order Pseudomonadales; family Halieaceae; genus Marimicrobium. The sequence continues at coordinate 1,114 of JAUHYL010000025.1, read as the reverse complement.
CAGCCAGCGGGAATCGGCTCGCTTCTGGTGCAGGCGGAAGATGGTGGTATAACGGCAGCGCTCGACCACCTCCAGCCGCACACCCGCGCCACCCACCGTCAGCTCACGGACGTTACTGTTTTCGTAATCCGGGAACAGGCGCAGCATGCGCGCATAGTTCGCCTCGCAGAGCGCATGCAGGGCCCGCAGATCAGATTTGAATGGCTTTTTGTTCAGTTTGTGCACTGCCAGTTTGTCCCTCTTTTGAGCGTTCACACCGCTCCCCGGAAGCGACCTACGATGTCACAAACACCCGGCAAGTTCACCCTTTACAAGCGGCCCTTTGTGGTCTCTGGCATGCACAAATCCGCCAGAGACTGATACACTGCGCACCACTGGCAAGGTCTCAGGGGATTATTGCATGAAAAACCGGGTTGTCGCGCTCACGGCGCTGGCACTATCTCTCACTTCTTATACTTTACAGGCCGATTCCCTGCGGGACATTTACGAGCTGGCGCTGGAGAATGACGCCCAGCTCAGGGCGGAAGAGGCGACCTATCTGGCGCGCCGTGAGACGGAAGTCCTGGGCCGCTCGCGCTTGTTGCCACAGGTGAACGGTTCCTATTCCTACTCCAATACCGATTCCGACACGGACGCCAAGGGCCCTATCTTTGATCCTGAAGGCGGTGAGATTGTCATCGACGACACCTTCGAGAATCGCGATGTTGATTCGGACGGCTACCGCATTTCGCTCAACCAGGCAATTTTTGATCTGCCGGCATGGTTCAGCTTCCGCTCCGGCCGTGAGGTGACGCGCGAGGCTGAGGCGACCTTCGCCGCCAATCAACAGAACCTGATCGTGCGCACAGTGGAGTCCTACCTCGCGGTATTGCGTGCCCAGGATAATCTCGCCGCCGCCGAAGCGGCCGAACGTGCGTTCGAGCGCCAGCTGGAACAAACCCAGCAGCGCTTTGAAGTGGGTCTGATCGCTATCACGGACGTCTACGAGGCGCAGGCTGCGCGTGATCTTGCGCAGGTACAACGCATCGAAAGTGAAAACAACGTGCTGGTGGCAAAGGAGCGGCTGTCGGTATTAACCGGTCAACACCACGACAACCTGAACATCCTGATTGAA